>CAZOHI010000033.1:0-34551 GCA_964579695.1 uncultured Caulobacter sp.
GTAGATTTGGTCTGAATTAATCGCCCCCTACCGCCGCCCCTTCCTGAACCGCTCCACGCTCTCCGCCCGCGCCTCGGCCTTCACCCGCTTCACCGCCTCCCGGTCGCCGCGCTCGCCCGCTGGAGCCAAAGCGTCCGCCGCGAATTCGAGGTCGAGGAGCTTAAGCCGCTTCACCTCGTCCCTTAGCCTCGCCGCTTCCTCGAACTCCAGGTTCGCCGCCGCCGCGCGCATCCTCGCTTCCAGGTCGCGCAGCGTCGCCTTGAAGTTGTCGCCGACGAAGGGCTTGCCCGCTTCCGCCACGCCCGCGTCCACCGTCACCCGGTCGCCGCGCTCGTAGGGGCTGGCGAGGATGTCCTTGATCTGGCTCTTCACGCTCTCGGGCGTGATGCCGTGCTCGGCGTTGTAGGCGAGCTGCTTCTCGCGGCGGCGGCCGGTCTCGGCCATGGCGCGGTCCATCGAGCCGGTCACCTTGTCGGCGTAGAGGATCACCTTGCCGTCGACGTTGCGGGCCGCGCGGCCGATGGTCTGGATCAGGCTGGTCTCCGAGCGCAGGAAGCCCTCCTTGTCGGCGTCCAGGATGGCGACCAGGCCGCACTCGGGGATGTCCAGGCCCTCGCGCAGCAGGTTGATGCCGACCAGGATGTCGAAGGCCCCCAGCCGCAGGTCGCGGATGATCTCGATCCGCTCCAGCGTGTCGATGTCGGAGTGCATGTAGCGCACGCGCAGGCCCTGCTCGTGCATGTATTCGGTCAGGTCCTCGGCCATCTTCTTGGTCAGGACGGTGACGAGGGTGCGGTAGCCGCGCAGCGCCGCCTGCCGCGCCTGGTCGATGACGTCGTCCACCTGGGAGAAGCCGCCGGTGGAGACCGGCCGCACCTCGACGGGCGGGTCGATCAGGCCGGTGGGGCGGATCACCTGCTCGGCGAAGACGCCGCCGGTGCGCTCCATCTCCCAGCCGCCGGGGGTGGCGCTGACGTGCAGCGTCTGCGGCCGCATGGCGTCCCACTCCTCGAACTTGAGCGGGCGGTTGTCGAGGCAGGAGGGCAGGCGGAAGCCGTATTCGGCCAGGGTGAACTTGCGGCGGTAGTCGCCCCGGTACATGGCCCCGATCTGCGGCACGGTGACGTGGCTCTCGTCGGTGAAGAGCAGGGCGTTGTCGGGGATGTATTCGAAGAAGGTCGGCGGCGGCTCGCCCGGACGGCGGCCGGTGAGGTAGCGGCTGTAGTTCTCGATCCCGGCGCAGGAACCGGTGGTCTCGATCATCTCCAGGTCGAAGCGGGTGCGCTGTTCCAGCCGCTGGGCCTCCAGCAGCTTGCCGTTGGCGACCAGCCAGTCGAGCCGCTCCTTCAGTTCGGCGCGGATGCCGTTGACGGCCTGGATCAGGGTCGGGCGCGGGGTGACGTAGTGGCTGTTGGCGTAGACGCGCACCTGCTCCAGTTCGGCGGTCTTCTTGCCGGTCAGGGGATCGAACTCGCTGATCGCCTCGACCTCGTCGCCGAACATGGAGACGCGCCAGGCGCGGTCCTCGTAGTGGGCGGGGAAGATCTCCAGCGTGTCGCCGCGCTTGCGGAAGGTCCCGCGCTCGAACGCCTGGTCGTTGCGCTTGTACTGCTGGGCCACGAGGTCGGCGAGGAGCTGCTTCTCGTTCACCGTCTGGCCGACCTTCAGGTCGAAGGTCATGGCCGTGTAGGTCTCGACCGAGCCGATGCCGTAGATGCAGGAGACCGAGGCCACCACGATCACGTCGTCGCGCTCCAGGATCGCCCGGGTGGCGGCGTGGCGCATCCGGTCGATCTGCTCGTTTATCGACGAGTCCTTCTCGATGTAGGTGTCGGTGCGCGGGACGTAGGCTTCCGGCTGGTAGTAGTCGTAGTAGCTGACGAAATACTCGACCGCGTTGTCGGGGAAGAAGCTCCTGAACTCGGAATAGAGCTGGGCGGCGAGGGTCTTGTTGGGGGCCAGGATCAGGGCGGGGCGCTGGGTCTGCTCGATCACCTTGGCCATGGTGAAGGTCTTGCCCGAGCCCGTGACCCCCAGCAGCACCTGGTCCTGCTCGCTGCCCTCCAGGCCCTGGACGATCTCCCTGATGGCGGTCGGCTGGTCGCCGGCGGGCTGGTAGTCGGAGACGAGCTTGAACCGCTTGCCGCCCTCGGACTTCGGCGGGCGCGAGGGGCGGTGCGGCGTCCACAGCATGGGCGCGGCTTCGTCGTAGACGAACTTGGCGGAGACGTCGGAAACGCCTTCGGGGGCGGGAGAACGGGGCATGAACGGGAAGGTAGGCGCACGCGGGGCCGAAGGCTAGGGCCCCACCCGAACGGGGTATGCGGCGGCGGGCGTGGAGCGCTACCGTGCGATCTCGCCTGTCGCCCCGTTGGAGGTCTCCGCGTGTCCCTGCGTTCCATACTGGTCCTGTCGGCGGGTCTTTGCGCCCTTGTCCCCGCCCTGCCGGCCGCCGCGCAGGACGCCTCGTCCGACGCCAAGAACCTGGCGGCCTATTACGCGCTGGCCAAGGCGTGCTCCGGCGTGACGCCCCTCGACCAGGAGGTCCTGCGCCTGGCCCGCGACGAGCAGCTTGCGCTGGTGGAGGTGACCAAGGGGGCGACGGTGAAGACGGGGGTGGCCTCCAGCGCCGAGTTCGAGGCGGGGCGGGCGCGCAACCGGGCCTGCCATCTCCCGGACACCCAGGTGGTGCTGTCCAACGCCATGCGGGAGGCCGAGCAGTGGCGCTACCGCTTCATGCTGCGAGCCGAGGCGCTGGCGGGCATGACCGAGCCCTACGCCTACGGGATCACCACGGTGAACCTGAGCAAGACCGAGCTGGCCGGCGGCGCGGAGGGGCTGCGGCAGGCCACGGCGGCGCAGGGGCAGGCCGCGGCCTTCGGCCAGCTTCGCGCCCACGCCCAGGCGGAGGCCGTGGGAGCGGTGGGCATCCTCTGCGACGAACGCAAGACCGTGCGCACCCGGAAGGGTCCCCGCGCCTGTCCGGCGGTGGCGGCCACGGAGGCGGCCAAGGCGCCCTATGCCCGCGCCCTGATCGCCAGCGCCGAGACCTTCGCGCCCCTCTTCGCGGAAGAGTACAAGAGGGAAGCGACGTGGCGGGCGGCACAGGCCGCCCACGCCGCCGCCGAGAAGGCCGCCATCGACCTCTCCGGCTACTGGAAGGCCGACACGGGCGCGGCGCAGCCGGCGGATGCGCGCGCCCAGTGCGCGGCGCAGGACCTGCTGGCCGACTTCGGCAAGGCGGCGCTGCGCCAGGACTACGACACCATCACCATGATCTACGCGCCCGTGGGCAAGCCGGGCGCGGCCCCGGTGTGGAAGGTCTTCGCCCAGAGCCGCACGTTCGGCGCGGAGGGGACGGTGGTGAAGGCGCACGAGATCAGGACGGACGGCTTCCAGCCCGCCGACGTGCGCAAGGCCTTCGAGACCCCCGCGCCCAGCGAGGACATGAGCTGGGCCGGCCTTGGCCCGATCGAGACGGACTACCTCGACGAGTTCCACACGCGGGCCCAGGCCGCGTCCATCAACGGCGAAAAGCAGACCGCCTGGCGCCGCTGCGGCTGAGAATTTTTTTCGTCGCGATTGTCGGCGGGATGACTTTCCGTGCGTCCTAGGGGCGAGACGCACGAACAAGGAGAGCCTCGATGCGCATGATCTTCGTCAACCTGCCGGTGAAGGACCTGGAGAAGTCCAAGGCTTTCTTCGCGGCCCTCGGTTTCGAGTTCAATCCGATGTTCACCAACCACGAGGCGGCCTGCCTGGTGATCGAGGAGAACATCTTCGCCATGCTCCAGACGCACGAGCATTTCCAGGGCTTCATCAACGGCGCGATCAGCGACCCGTTCAAGGCGACCCAGGTGTTGAACTGCCTGTCCTGCTCCAGCCGCGAGGAGGTGGACGACCTGCTGGCCAAGGCCAGGGCGGCCGGCGCCCGCGACTGGAAGCCGGTCAACGACATGGGCTTCATGTACCAGGGCAGCTTCCAGGACCTCGACGGCCACGTCTGGGAACTGGCGTGGATGGACCAGGCCGCCGTCGAGAACGGCCCGCCGGACATGTAGGCGGCGCTACCTCAGCGCCGCGCACTGGCTGGTGGTCAGCTTCGTCACGGCCGGGGCGTCCTTGACGAACGTCTCGCTCTCGGCGCGGGGCTTCCCCGTCTGGGCGGCGTAGGCGACCACGGCCCTCTCGGTGAAGGCCTCGCCCCGCTCCACCAGTTCCATGCCTTTGCCGAGGGCGGCCATCCCCGCCATTTCCTCGGCGTAGCCGTCCATCCATGCGTCGCTGCCGACTACGGCCTGGGGCTTGGCGGCCTTCGCAGCCTTGGCCTTGGCGTCGTCGTCCTGCACCTTCCTCAGTTCATCGAAGTAAGCCCAGGAGCAGTCGTTGTAGACCTGCCACAGCGGCTTGCCGCTCAGGCGGCCGAGCGGGTGCTTGGGGCCGGCCTTGAAGAGGTGGGCGCTCGCCGCCGCGGGCGGCGACGACGGCCCGGCGGCGTAGAGGGCGGCGAAGGACTCCACTCCCGCCACGAAGGCGCGGCTGCTCGCCAGGTGCTTCTCGTCGTCGGCCAGGGGAGGCGGGCAGGGCCGCTGGCCCGACGGCCAGCGCACGGTCCTGCGCTCGGGGCAGACGCGGCGGGTCGCGGCGACGGCCTGGGCGTCGCGCACCTTCTTGTAGAGATCGGTCCCGCTCTGGCCGACGATGGCCTGGTAGCCCGCCCGCAGCGGCGCGGCGTGCTCCCCGACGGTGGTGAAGCGGGCGGCGTGGGGCTGCTGCTCGGCGTCGAGCATGGCGACGGAGCGGATCAGCCAGTCCTTGGCCGTGACGGCGGCGAAGCCCTGGACGCGGATCTTGTCGTCGGCGACGCAGGGCTTGCGGGCGCCATCGGCCTTGGCCTCGTCGAGCGCGGCCTGGGTGGCTGCTCTAGCGGTCTCGCCGTCCTTGACGGCGGCGTTCATCACCTGCTCGTCGGCGGCGAGGCGCAGGGCTTCCCGCTCGGCGGCGGACAGCCAGCCGCAAGCCTGCGCCTGTCCCAGGGGGGAGGCGTAGTTCGCGGCCAGTTCCGCCGCGTTCCGAGCCATGGCGGGGGCGGCCCCCGCCGCCAGCGCCGCCGCTATCCACATCGTCCTGCGCATCGCCGTTCCCCGACCCGTGTTCTTCCAGGCCAGAGAACCACGTTGCGGCGGCGGACGTCATCCCCCGTGGGGGTTAGTTCTTCTTGTCGACCGCATCGACGGCCGCCCCGCCCGCCGCGCCGACGGCGGCGCCCACCGGGCCGCCGACCACGGCGCCGGCGACCGCGCCAGTGGCGGCGCGCTGTTCCATGTTGTGGCCGCAGGCGGCCAGGGCGAGGCTCACGGCGGCCAGGGCCAGCAGGTGTTGCGTCTTCATCGTCATATCTCCAAGTTCCCCGGGGGTATTGGCTGCTAACGGCAAGGGGGGCGGCAAGTTCCGGCCCGGCCTGGAAACGCTGTTCGCTGCATTGCGGCATTATCGCGCAGTCGCCGAGACGTTTTCTCCTGTTGGGCGAGGGGAAAGCACCTGTTGTCCCCACCTTTGCTTGTGCTGCACTGCGGCATGTGCTTGCGAATCAGCCACACTGGCGCCATAAAGCCCGCCATAACCACGATCTCGGCCAACTCGTGAACCGGCCGAGTCTCCACCTTCGGGCCTGCAAGGGCGGTCCGCGGGTGTCGAAGTCGGGGGGCGCATCGCCCTCGTCGTAAGGGCACGAAGCACCTTGAATATCCTTTCCCAGACGCGCGCTTCGGCGTGCGCGCTGAAAAACGCGGCCGTTTTCACGGGCGCCGTAGGCACGGGAGCGGCGGTCGGCGTCGGCCTGGCCATCGCCTATCTGGCCGGGGGCCTGGCCCAGTCGGCCGAGCAGCACGCCCGCGTCACCCGCCTGGCCGCCGTGGCCGAGCAGGGCTTTTCCGAGGACGCGCTGGTGCGCAATGCGCTGAACATGGACGCCGGCGTCCTGGCCGTCGCCCGCCGCCACGACCCCTTCACCGTCGCCGGGGACGCCCAGCGCGACCGCCAGGCTTCCCTGATCGCCGCCCGGCTGGAGCGGCAGCGCGGCCGGCAGGACACCGGCGGGATGCTGCTGCGCGCCAGCCTGCGCGGCGCCTTCAACCCCGCCGCCCAGCCCTTCCGGCTCGGCGGGGCGCTGGACGCTTCGCGCGACCTCGAATGCCTGACCCAGGCCGTCTATTACGAAGCCCGCGGCGAGGGCCCGGCCGGACAGGCGGCGGTGGCCCAGGTGGTGCTGAACCGCGTGCGCCACCCCGCCTTCCCGAAGTCGGTCTGCGCCGTGGTCTTCCAGGGCGCTTATGGACGCAAGGGCTGCCAGTTCTCGTTCGCCTGCGACGGCTCGACCCGCAGGAGCCGCGAGGCGGGCGCCTGGCGCCGGGCCGAGCGGGTGGCCGAGAAGGCCCTTTCCGGCGCGGTCATGGAGACGGTCGGCAACGCCACCCACTTCCACACCATCAACGTCGCGCCCAACTGGGGCCCGCGCCTGATGAAGGTCGGCCAGGTCGGCCTGCACGTCTTCTACCGCTTCGGCGGCAAGGCCGGGCGGCCGGGCGCCTTCTCCGTGGAGCCGGAGCGCTCGACCGACACGCCGGAAATCGCCAACGCCCCCATCTACGCCAGCTTCGCGCCGCCCGCCGTCACGGGGCCGGCGGAAGCGGCGGGCGAGGCGGTGTTCCGTCTGGCCGGCGCGGTGCTGGAGGGCAAGGCCGAGGCGCCCGCCATCGTCGCGGGCGGCATGGGCGGCCCGGCGGGCCATCCGGTCGAACCGGCCTCCGCGCCCCCGGCCCCGAAGCCCGCCGCCCCGAAGCCCGCGGCGGAGGTCAAGGTCGCGGCCGACGCGCCCGTCAGGACAGCAGCGCCGACTTCATCATCTGCTTCCTGATCGCGCCGGGGATGAAGCGCGAGGCGAAGCGGGTCTGTCTGGCCCGCTTGCCCACCGTGTAGTGCAGCGCCTTGCCGTGGGACGCCTCCCAGATGACCTGGGCGGCTTCCTCGACCGTGTAGACCGGCAGGCCGTCCTTGCGCAGCGTGTCCGACATCTTCTCGTTCGACCCCTGCGCGCCCGCGTTCAGGATCGGGGTGTCGACGAACCAGGGCATGACGCAGGCGACGCTGACCTTGTGGCGCGAGAACTCGATGTCCAGCGCCTCCGACAGGCCCTTCACCGCGAACTTGGTGGCTGAATAGACCGCGATGCGCGGCGCGCCGTAGAGCCCCGCCACCGAGGCGATGTTCACCAGCCGCGAGCCGGGAGTCTTCTTCAGGTGCTCGATCCCCGCGCGGGCGCCGTTCAGCACGCCCTTGAGGTTGATGTCGACCATCCGGTCCTCGTCCTCGACCGAGACCTCCTCCAGCCAGCCGAAGCTGGCGATGCCGGCGTTGTTGAGCAGCACGTCGAGCCGCCCGCCGCTGGCCTTGGAAAAGTCCGCCAGCGCCGCCGTCCAGCCCGGACGGTCGCGCACGTCCAGCACGTGGGTCGAGCCGTTCTGCGCCCCGATCGCCGCCAGCGCCCCTTTCAGGCCCGCCTTGTCGATGTCGGCCAGCCCGACGAACCAGCCTTCGGCCGCGAACCGCCTGGCGGCCGCCAGCCCGATGCCGCTGGCCCCGCCAGTGATGAAGATGGCCTTGCGCGACATGGCGCTTCCCCTGCTTGTCTGGTTATCAGCGTTCAGAAACGCCTTTTCGCAACCTTGCGTCAAGCAGGGGACTTTGTCCCAAGCTGCACCGGCCACGGAGAAAGCCGCCGATGCCCGAAGACGTCCGCGACGAGATGGCCCGCCAGCTCCTGGGGGCCGCCTACAAGGACCTGCCGCCGGTGAAGCAGAGCGTCATCGACCTCGTTTCCGACCGGGCGCCGACCAACCACGACCCGACACTGGCCGTCGACGGCCGCGACTTCTGGGAACGGCTGGCCGACAGGGTGGCGCGGGTCGGCGGTTCGTGGAGCTTCATCTTCGGCTTCGGGGCGGCCCTGGTCCTGTGGATGGCGATCAACGTGGCGCTGAGGCCGCTGGGGCTGGCCTTCGACCCCTTCCCCTTCATCTTCCTGAACCTGCTGCTCTCGACCCTGGCGGCGATCCAGGCCCCGGTCATCATGATGAGCCAGAACCGGCAGGCGTCGCAGGACCGCGAGGCGGCCGAGCACGACTATGTCGTCAACCTGCGCGCCGAGCTGGAGGTCATGCGCCTGCACCACAAGCTCGACCGGATGCGCGACAAGGAGATGGTCGAGATGCTCCGCGCCCAGAACGAGGCGCTGGAGCTGCTGCGCAGGCAGGTCGCCGATCTCGCCGACGGCGCCTAGAGCTTCAGGAGATAGACGTGCTCGCCGTCGAGGACGAGTTCGCCCTTCTGGTTGGTCACGCTGGCCCGCATGGTCACGACGCCCGTGGTGCGCTGGGGCTCGAGGCCGGTGATCTCCAGCACCGGATAGAGGGTGTCGCCGACGAAGGCGGACTTCAGCACCTTGGCCCGCACCTCGATCATGCCCAGCAGGCTGTCGCCGATCTCGTGCGGGAAGAGACCCGCGCCCGCCGCCGTGAAGCACAGCACCTGAAGGCCGTGAGCCAGCGGCGCCGGGTGGCCCAGCTCGCGGCAGTATTCGACGTCGTAGTGGATGGGATGGTTGTCCAGGCTCACCGCCTGGAAGGCCGCGAAGTTGCCGTCGCCGAGCGTGCGGGAAGGCAGGGGATAGCGCTCGCCCACCTTCAGGTCGGCGAAGCGGCGGGCAGGGACGAGGCGGTGCTTTTCGTAGACGGACATCCGCAACGCTTAAGGCGCCGCTTCGCCTCCGTCACCCGCCCTTGCCGTTCAGCGGGTCGGAGATGCAGGCGGCCTTGACCTGGTTGTTCAGGTCCTCGCGCTCGTCGTCCTGGGCGGCGTTGAGCGCCAGGGCCGCCGCCGCGCCCGCCACCGGCATTCCGGCGGCCAGGCCCGCGACCCCGGCGGCGGTACGCACGCCGCCCTTGTCCTTGTACTGGGCGACGGCCTTGCGGGCGGCCACGCACTCGCGGCTGGCCCATCGGGAATCGGTGGTGTCCAGGTCGAGGACGGTCTGCTTGGGCGTCGTCTCGCAGGCGGCGACGAGCAGGCCGGCCACCGCCACGGAAAGGATGCGGATCGTCATCGGTCGGGTCCGTAAGCTTGAGCGGCACGCACGCGCCGCCGCTTCCTGCAATCCCCCCGGCGGCTGGTGGTTCCTACGCTCTAGCTGCGCGGCGCAGGGCCTGGGGCGGCTGGCCGAAGGCGCGGACGAAGGCCCGGCGCATCCGTTCCGCATCGCCGAAGCCCGCCTCCAGCGCCACGTCCTCGACCCGCAGCGGCTGGCTGTCGAGCAGGGCGCGGGCGGCTTCGACGCGCAGGCGCTCGACGGCCTTGGCGGGGGTGACGCCCTTCTCGGCGGCGAAGGCGCGGGCGAAGTGGCGCGGGCTCATCGCCGCCTTTTCGGCCAGCTGCTCGACGGTGAGCGGCTGGTTCAGGTTCTCCCGCGCCCAGGCCAGCAGCGCCTCGAACCGCCCGCCGGTCTCCAGTTCCAGCAGGGCCGAGAACTGCGACTGGCCGCCGGGCCGGCGGTGGTAGACGACGAGCTGCTGGGCCACGGCCCGGGCGATGGCTTCGCCCAGGTCTTCCGCGATGATGGCCAGCGCCAGGTCGATGCCCGCCGTGATGCCCGCGCTGGTCCACACGGCTCCGTCGCGCACGAAGATTCGGTCGGGCTCCAGCTTCACCTTGGGAAAGCGGCGGGTGAAGTCGTCGCTGCGGCTCCAGTGGGTCGTGGCGCGCCGCCCGTCGAGCAGCCCCGCCGCCGCCAGGACGTAGGCGCCGGAACAGACGCTCGCCGTCCGCTCGGCCCTGCCCGCGATGGCGGTCACATAGGCCAGGGTGCGGGCGCAGGTCGCCGCCGTCCGGGTGCCGTCGCCGCCGACGATCATCAGGATGTCGGGGACCTCGGCCGCGTCGATGGCGGCGGCGTTCATCGTCACCCCGGACGAGCTTTCCACCGGGCCCGCGTTCCTGGCCACGGCGCGGACGCGATAGGCTTCCGGCGCAAGGCGGGCGGCGATCTCGAAGGCGGCGACGGGGCCGGCCGCGTCGAGGATCTGGAAGCCTGGAAAGAGCAGGACGTCAATCTGGCGGGTCATGGCGTAAATTGAGGGATGTTCGTCATTCCAGACGAGACGCTATGGGCGCATGGTGGCCCCGTCAACGCCCTTGGAGCCCCGTCATGCACATCGTCTTCGCCCTTTATCCCGGTGTCACCCACCTCGACTTCACCGGCCCGCACCAGGTGTTCGCCCGCCTGCCGGGCGCGCAGATCGTCTGCGCCAGCGCCACGGGAGAGGACATCGAAGCGGACGGGCTGGTGTTCGCGGGCGTCAAGAGGCTGGCCGACATCGAGGCGTGCGACGTGATCTGCGTGCCCGGCGGCTTCGGCACGACGGCGGCGATGGCCGACCCGGTGTTCATGGGCGAGGTCAAGCGGTTGGCGGCGGGGGCGAAGTACGTCACCTCCGTCTGCACCGGGTCGCTGATCCTGGGGGCGGCGGGGCTGTTGAAGGGCAAGCGCGCGGCCTGCCACTGGGCCTGGCGCGACCAGCTCGCCCTGTTCGGGGCGATCCCCGATCCGGCGCGGGTGGCGCGCGACGGCAACCTGCTGACCGGCGGCGGGGTGACGGCGGGCATCGACTTCGCCCTCACCCTGGCGGCGGAGATCGTCGGGCCGGCGGGGGCGCAGGCGATCCAGCTCGGCCTCGAATACGCCCCCGCCCCGCCGTTCGATTCCGGGCGGCCGGAAACGGCGCCGCCCGAAGTGCTGGCCTTCGTGCGCTCGACGTTCGCGCAGGGCGAGCCGGACAGGCGCGCGGCGGCCGAGAAGGCGGCGGCCCTCCTCTGATCTTTTCCGCCCGTCTGCCGGGGAGGAGTTTCCTCTAGCGGTCCTGCTGGTGGCCCTGGTGGTGGGTGTTCTGCCAGGCGTTGCCCTGGCGTCCCTGCTGCTTGAGGTTCACGTCGCCGTCGCCGGGTTCGTTCGACTGGACGCCGGTCTTCTCGTCCCGGCGGCCCTGGGTCGCGCCCTCGATGTCGGGCTTCTCGCCGCGAAAGGCGCGCTGTTCCGGCGGGACGGGCGGGGCTTTGGACATGCGGTGCTCCTTGCTCTCAGGGGTCAACCGCCCGCCGCTCAGGCCAGTTCCGCCGCCCCGACCGCCACCGAGGTCATCGAGATCGCCGCGAAGACGTCGTCGTTGAAGAAGCTCGCGGCCTCGCCCGGCGCCTGGGCGCCCAGCACATAGAGGAGCGGCAGGTAGTGCTCGGCGCTGTTGACGGCCAGCCCGGCGTCCTCCAGCCCGGCGTAGTCGATCAGCGCATCGTGGCCGCCGGTCTCGATCAACCGCTTGGCCTCCGCGTTGAAGCGGTCGGCCCACGCCGGGGCCTCCGGGCGGCGGAAGTCGGCGGCGCGCAGGTTGTGGACGATGTCGCCGCTGCCCGCGATCAGCACCCCCTCGTCGCGCAGGGGCGCCAGGCGCCGTCCCGCCTCGTAGTGCCAGCGCGCGTCCTTCGTCCGGTCGAGGCTGAGCTGCACGACCGGCACGTCGGCGGCCGGATACATCGGCCGCAGCACGCTCCAGGCGCCGTGGTCGAGGCCGCGGGCCGCGTCCTGGAACACCGGATCGGGGGCCAGCAACTCGCCCACGCGCCGCGCCAGGGCCGGATCGCCCGGCGCCGGATAGCGCACGTCGAACAGCGCCTGCGGGAAGCCGCCGAAGTCGTGGATCGTTTCAGGGCGCTCCGACGCGGTCACGGCGATCCCGCGCGTCTCCCAGTGGGCCGAGATCATCAGCACCGCCTTCGGGCGAGGCAGGCGCAGCCCCGCTTCCGTCCAGGCCCGGCTCCAGGCGTTGTCCTCGATGGCGTTCATCGGCGAGCCGTGGCCGAGGAACAGGGCGGGCATGCGGGGCGGCATTTCAAGACATCCTTTATGCAACAGTAACTGATACAGTTAGGAACTGGCGTTTCAATTGCAACCCTGGGCCTTCGACACTCGAAAGGCCCCCAAAGTTGCGCAAGTCATCCCCCCAAACGGCGCGCAAGCCTATCGCCGGTCCCGATGCGGGACGCGGCGGAACGCTCGACGCTCTGCGCTTCGTCGCCGCCATGGTGATCGTCCTCTACCACTACGGCGACACCGCGCCGCAGACGCTGAAGAGCCTGCATCCGGTGTTCGAGCGGGGATACCTGGCGACCGACTTCTTCCTGATCCTGTCCGGCTATGTGCTGGGCCGGGCGTATGGCCGGCAGGTGCTGGAGGGCATGGTCGGGACCGGCGCCTTCCTGGCCCGGCGTGCGGCGCGGATATGGCCGGGGCACATCGCGGTGCTGGCCGGGTTCGTCGTCGTGGTGGCGGGGGCCACGGCCATCGGCGCCCAGATCAACCACCCGGAACACTATCGCCTCGCCGACCTCGCGCCACAGGCGCTGCTGATCCAGGCGTGGGGCTGGCCGTCGCAGGCAGGCTGGAACATGCCGACCTGGTCCCTGTCGGCGCTGCTGGTCTGCTACGCCGCCTTCCCGTGGCTGTGGCGGATGGCGAGCCGCCTGGGCGGGGCGGCGGCGTTGGCGGCGGGGCTTCTGGCGGTGATGGTCGGGGACCTCGCGACCCGCGCCGCTTTCGACCACGTGATCTACGACCTGCCGTTCCACCTCGGCGTGGTCCGGGCGGCGCCGCTGTTCTTCCTGGGCCTGACCATCGCGCGGGCGGTGGAAAGCGGCCTGCTGGGCGCCGGGCGGGCGCGGGAGCTGGTGATCGTGGCCGGCGTCTGGTTCGTCGGGCTGCAGAGCATGGGACGGCTGGACGTCGCCAGCATCGCCGCCATCGCGGCGGGCGTGCTGGCCTGCGGCTCGATGCCGGTGGCCAGGCCCTCGCGGCTGGTCGAGCAGGGCGCCAAGCTGTCGTTCGCCCTCTTCATCACCCACGGCCTGACGGGGATGGTGTGGTTCGGGGCGCTGAACCAGTTCGACCTGCCCGTGGCGGCGCAATGGGCCGGGTGGGCGGCGTCCTTCCCCATCGCCCTGGTCGCGGCGGCGCTCTTCCACCGGATCGTGGACACGCCGCTCCAGGCGGCGGTCGCGCCGCTGCTCAGGCGGCGTCCAGCCCCACGTCCAGCGACGGCGCGGAGTGCGTGAGGGCGCCGACGCTGATCACGTCCACTCCGGTCTCGGCCATGGCCCGCACGGTCTGGAGGCTGACCCCGCCGGAGGCTTCCAGCACCGCCCGCCCGGCGGTCAGCGCCACGGCCTCGCGCAGGTCCTGAAGGCTGAAGTTGTCGAGCATGACCACGTCCGGCCCCTCGGCCAGGGCTTCGGCAAGCTGGTGCAGGCCGTCGACCTCCACCTCGACCTTCATCAGGTGCCCGGCGAAGGCCCGCGCCCGGCGCACGGCCTCGCCCACCCCGCCGCAGGCCGCGACGTGGTTGTCCTTGATCAGGATGGCGTCGTCGAGGCCGTAGCGGTGGTTCATGCCCCCGCCGCAGCGCACGGCGTACTTCTCCAGCGCCCGCAGCCCCGGCGTCGTCTTGCGGGTGTCGGCGATGCGGGCCTTCGTGCCCTCGACGGCGCGGACGTAGGTGCGGGTCAGGGTGGCGATTCCCGAGAGCCGCCCCAGCAGGTTCAGCGCCACCCGCTCGGCCGACAGCAGGGCGCGGGCGTCGCCCTCAACCCGCGCCAGCACCGCGCCAGGGGCGCAGTCGGCGCCGTCCGGGACCACGACCTCGAAACGCGCCGTGGGGTCCATCGCCGCCACGGCCAGCCGGGCGCAGGCGATCCCCGCCACCCGGCCGTCCTTGCGCGCTGCGAACACCGCCGAGAACCGCGCATCGGCGTCGATGGTGGCCAGCGAGGTCACGTCCCCCGCCCGGCCCAGGTCCTCGGCCAGGGCTGTGCGGACGATCGGCTCGACGATCAGGTCGGGTATCATCGGGCGGCCTCCTTGAGCATACTGGCGCCGTGTCTGGGGAGGCGCGGATGAAGACGCCCGTGATCGTGGGAATGGCGGCGGCGGCGACCCTGCTGCTGGGGCTGGCCAACCTGTCGCTGTCCGGCGGCTGGAGCGAGGAGGGCCTCCTGGCGGGCTCGCGGATCACCGCGCGCTGGGCCTTCGCCTGGTTCATCGTCGCCTGGAGCGCCTCGTCGGTCGCCAGGCTGTGGCCGGGCGGCTGGCGCGCCGTGCTGCTGCGCCGACGCCGGGCGGTGGGGCTGGGCTTCGCCGCCGGCCACTTCGTCCATGCGGGCTTCTTCATCGCCGCCATGGCGATGGGGACCGAGCGCAGCCTCGTCACCATCGTCGGCGGCGGGCTGGGCTATGCCTTCATCGCGGCGATGACCGTCACTTCCAACGACGCCTCGGTCCGCGCCATGGGGCCGAAGGCTTGGAAGCTGCTGCATCAGGTCGGGGGCTGGTACGTGCTGGTGATCTTCCTCAACAGCTACCTCGGGCGGCTGCTGGGCGAGAAGCCGCTGGTCGGCCTCTACGGCGTCGGCCTGATCGCGCTGGCCATCGCCCTGCGGATCGCGGCGTTCGCGAAGGGCCGCGCGAGGCTTCAAGCCGCCTGAACCCTCGGCGCCGCCTTCAGCTCGGCCAGCGTCGTCAGCGTGCGGGCCGGGACGGCCAGCGCCGGGAAGTCGCTGCGGAAATGCGCGCCCCGGCTCTCGCGCCGGTTCAGCGCGCCAATGGCCACCAGCTCCGCCGCCGCCAGCACCGGACCCGCGCCATGGCGGGCCTTCATGCCCTCGATCTCGGCGGCCAGATGCGTCAGGCCGCAGGCGTCGCGCACCACGCCCGCGTGGCGGCTCATGCCCCGGCGCAGGGCCTGGAGCGCCAGGTCCGGCAGGTCGGGCAGGGGCTCGGCGGCCAGCGGAGTGGTGCGGGCGCTCTCGTCGCGGGCGGCCGCGCCTGCGCGGGCGCCGAACACGGCGGCCTCCAGAAGCGAGTTCGAGGCCAGCCGGTTGGCGCCGTGCACGCCGGTCGAGGCGCATTCGCCCGCCGCATAGAGCCCGGCCAGCGAGGTCCGCCCGTCGGCGTCCGTGGCGGCGCCCCCCATGTGGTAGTGGCAGGCGGGGGCGACGGGGATCGGCTCGCGGCGCGGGTCGATCCCGCCGCTCATGCAGGCGGCGAAGACGGCCGGGAACTCGTGGGCGAAGCGCGCGCCCACGGCCTTCGTCGCGTCGAGGAAGGCCCCGCGCCCGGCCTCGCGCTCGGCGTGGATGGCGCGGGCCACCACGTCGCGCGGGGCCAGCTCGTCGATGAACGAGGCGCCCGCCGTGTTGATCAGCTTCGCCCCCTCGCCGCGCAGGGCCTCGGTGGCCAGCGGGGCCGGGTCGCGGCCGATGTCGATGGCGGTGGGGTGGAACTGCACGAACTCCGGGTCGGCGATCAGCGCCCCGGCCAGTGCCGCCAGCCCCATGCCCTCGCCCCGCACCTCGGCGGGGGTGGTGGTCACGGCGTAGAGGCCGCCCAGGCCCCCAGTCGCCAGCACCACGGCGGGGGCGACGATGCGCACGAGCCTTCCGTCGATCTCCGCGACCACGCCGCGCACCCGGCCGTTCGCGTCCTGCAACAGCACGCGGGCGCGGGCGTTGGGGCGGATGTCGACGTTGGGCGCGGCCAGCGCGGCGGCGGCCACGGCCTCCATGATCGCCCTGCCCGCCTGGTCGCCCTTCACGCGGGCGACGCGGGCGCGGCTGTGGGCGGCTTCCAGGCTCTGGGCCAGGGCGCCCGAGGCGGTGCGGTCGAAGGGGGCGCCCAGCGCGATCAGCCGTTCGACAGCCAGGACGCCCTCCTCGGCCAGCAGCCTGGCCATGGCGGGATCGACCAGCCCCGCCCCGGCGGCGACGGTGTCGGCGGCGTGCAGGGCGGGATCGTCGTCCGTTCCCGCCGCCACGGCCATGCCGCCCTGCGCCCAGGCCGACGAACAGCCCTGGTTCAGCCCGGCGGCGGTCAGCACCAGCGCCTTGCGCGGCGCGGCCGACAGGGCGGCCGAAAGCCCCGCCAGACCCGCGCCGAGGATCAGCACCCCGTCGTGGCGCAGGCGCTCCATCGTCAGATCAGCTCCACGTCGACGTGGTGGCGCGCCTTGACGAGGTCGTAGCGGGCCGGGACCGCCGGGGGCGGCAGGTCGATCATCCGCTGCACGGCGAGCGCGGCGCGCTCGATGACGGCCGGATCGACCGTGACCTCGTAGCGGTCGTGGAGCAGGGCTTCGTAGATGTTCTCGAGGCTGATGCGCTTCATGTGCGGGCACAGGTTGCAGGGGCGCACGAACTCCGTCTCCGGCGCGTCCACCGCCACGTTGTCGGCCATCGAGCACTCGGTGATCAGCACCACCTGCTTCGGCTTCCTCTGCACGACGTAGTCGTTCATCGCGGCGGTCGAGCCCGCGAAGTCCGCCACCTCCAGCACCTCGGCCGGGCATTCGGGATGGGCCAGCACTTCCGCATCGGGCCAGGCCGCGCGGATGTCGAGGATGTCCTGGGCGGTGAAGCGCTCGTGCACCTCGCAGCGGCCCTGCCAGGCGATGATCTTCACGTCCGTCTGGCGCGCGACGTTGCGGGCCAGGAACTCGTCGGGGATCAGGATGACCTTGTCGACGCCCCACTCGCGCGCGGCCCACTCGACGACCTGCACGGCGTTGGCGCTGGTGCAGCAGATGTCGGTCTCGGCCTTAACGTCGGCGGTGGTGTTGACGTAGGTGAGGACGGGCAGGCCCGGATGGCGCTCCTTGATCAGCCGCACGTCGGCGCCGGTGATCGAGCTGGCCAGCGAGCATCCGGCCCGGAGGTCGGGGATCAGCACCTTCTTTTCCGGCGCCAGCACCTTGCTGGTCTCGGCCATGAAGTGGACGCCCGCCTGGACGATGACGGCCGCGTCCGAGCGCGCCGCCTCGCGGGCCAGGCCCAGGCTGTCGCCCACGAAGTCGCCGACGCCGTGGAAGATCTCCGGCGTCATGTAGTTGTGGGCCAGGATGACCGCGTTCTTCTCGCGCTTGAGGCGGTTGATCTCGGCGATCAACGGGGCCTGCAGCCGCCATTCCATCGGCGTGACATGGCCACGGACCTTTTCCCAGAGCGAGGCGGTGGTGGCCTCGACTTCCGGCGTGAAGTGCAGATGGGCGAACCCGTCGGCCATTCCCTGCCTCCTTATGCTCAAAGTGAGCATTATTGGGGCCTCAAAAAACGCCGGGCCTGAACGCTCGGCCTTCGGCGCCGCGAGTTATGCTGAAACTGAGCATAACCTGCCAGTCACATATAAACCTGCCGAGGCCCGGCGCCAACCCCCGGCGTTCTCACCCTTGGGGTTCGAACCCCCTGGCGGGGTGGTCGACGGCGTGGGCCAGGGCCGTCGCCAGTCCCTCGATGGAGTAGGGCTTGCGCAGCAGCGGCCAGGGGGCCGCCTCCGCCTGGGCCAGCGCCTCGCCGGTATAGCCCGACGACAGCACGATCGGCAGGCCGGGCCGCAGCCCGGTCAGGGCCGCGCCCAGGTCCACGCCGGTCTTGCCGCCGGGCATGATGACGTCGGTCAGCACCAGGCCGATGCGCGGCTCGCGCCCCGCGATCTCCAGCGCCGCGTCGGCGTTGTCGGCGCGCAGGACGGTGTGGCCCAACTCGTTCAGCATCGCCTCCACCGTGTCGCCGACCACCACGTCGTCCTCGACCAGCAGCACGGTCAGGGGGCGCCGCCTGGCCCGCGCCACCGGCGACATGACCGCCCGCACCTCGTCGCGGCTGGCGGGGAGCAGCAGCCGCACGGTGGTGCCCTTGCCGGGCTCGCTCTCGATCTCCAGCCCGCCGCCGGTCTGGCGCGCGAAGCCGTAGACCTGCGATAGGCCCAGCCCCGTGCCCTTGCCCACGGCCTTGGTGGTGAAGAAGGGCTCGAACGCCTTGGCCAGCGTCTCGGCGTCCATCCCCGAGCCCTCGTCGCAGACGCTGACGCAGACATAGTCGCCCGGCCCGATGTCGCCCCGCGCCTCGTCGCGAGAGACGGCCGCCGTCTCCAGCCGCACCCTGCCGGCCCCGTCCATGGCGTCGCGGGCGTTGACCAGCAGGTTGAGCAGGGCCGCCTCGAGCTGGGCCGCGTCCAGCCGCGCGCGCGCCTCGCCCGCCCCCAGTTGCAGCTCGAATCCGGTCCCCTCGCCCACGGCGCGGCGATAGAGGGGCTCGCTCTCGCGCAGCAGGGCGTCGACGCAGACCACCTCCGGCCGCAGCGGCTGGCGGCGGGAGAAGGCCAGCAACTGCTGGGTCAGCCGCTCGCCCCGATGCGCCGCCCCCAGCGCCGCCGCCGACAGCTTGGCCACGCGGGCGGTGTCCTCCGGGTGGCGCTGGAGGATGTCCAGCGCGCCGATGATGACGGTCAGCAGGTTGTTGAAGTCGTGCGCCACCCCGCCGGTCAACTGGCCCAGGGCCTCCAGCTTCTGGGCCTGGATCAGGGCCGCCTGGACCTGGTCGCGCTCGGAGAGGGTGGCCTCGATCCGCTCGGCCAGCAGGTCGTTGATCCGCGTCAGGTCGTGCTCGACCTGCTTGGCCTCGGTGACGTCGAAGGCGATGCCGATGAAGCCCAGGAACTCGCCTGCCGGGCCGTGCCGGGGCTGGGAATAGGACTTCAGCCACCGCCACTCGCCGTCCGCCCGCTGGTAGCGGGCCTCCAGCGTAAAGGGCTGCATCGAGGTCTCGCCCGCGATCTGCTCCTTCAGGATGCGCGGCAGGTCGTGCGCCTCCAGCCGGTCGCGCCAGTCGAGGTCGAGGACTTCCTGGTAGGTCCCGCCCGCGAACTCGACATAGGTGCGGTTGACGAACTCCCGCCTGCCGCCCAGCCGCGAGACCCACATCAGGGCGGGGGCGCTGTCGGCCAGGGCGTGGAAGCGGGCCTCGCTCTCGCGTACAGCCTCCTCGGCCAGGCGCCGCTCGGTGACGTCGATGTTGACGCCGACGGCGCGGACGATGCGGCCGGTCTCGTCGCGCAGCACCTCCCCGCGCGACAGCAGCCATCGGACCCCGCCGTCGGGCGTCGCCAGCCGGTACTCGGTCGGCTCCATCCGGCCGTGGTCGCGCGCGATGCGGCTGGCCGCGCGCACCCGGTCGCGGTCCTCGGGATGGATGGCGGCGAACATCGCCTCCATGCTCGGCGGTTGGCCGGGGTCGAGGCCGAGATTGCGGTAGACGGTCTCCGACCAGTAGCCCTGGCCCGTGGTCAGGTCCCAGTCCCACAGGCCGACCCCGCCCACGTCCTGCGCCAGCTTCAGCCGCTCCTGGGCCTGGGCCAGGGACTGTTCGGTGAGCATCCGCTCGCCGCTGAGCCGCCGCATCTTCAGGACGACCCGCCGCAGGGTCGCTGCCACCAGCACGCAGACGATGGAAGAGCCCGCGAAGAGGATCGCCCCGGCCGGGCGGTCGTCGCCCAGCCCCTCCGGGCCGCGCAGAAGGATCCAGATCATCGCCATGCTGACGGCCAGGCTCGCCAGTCCCCAGCGCCACCCGGCATAGACCGCCACGATGGTCACGGCGGGGAAGAAGGGCGCGGCGGGATAGACCGGCCCCGCCTCCGGCAGCGTCGACCAGCGCAGGGCGAGCGCCAGCGCGGGCAGCAGCACCGCCGCCAGCAGGGCGCGGACCACGCCCGGAGATTGCGGGATCAGCCGCTCACCCAGGGGTTCAGGCCGGATCGGGGACAGGGCTGCGCCTTTCGCTTACTTTTGCGTTCCGTAGCGGCTTGGCCGCGATCATGGACGAGCCTACCTAGGGCGTGCAAGCAAAGGAGACGCAAGATGGCCGATACGATCGACACCGGGTTTTCCGCCGCCGAGCGGGCCGAGGTGGCGCAGGGCCTGTCGCGGCTGCTCGCCGACAGCTATGCGCTCTACATGAAGACTCACGGCTACCACTGGAACGTGCGCGGCCCGAACTTCGCCTCGCTGCACTCGCTGTTCATGGAGCAGTACAGCGAGGAGTGGGCCGCGCTGGACGACATCGCCGAGCGCATCCGGGCGCTGGGCGAACTGGCCCCCCAGGGCTACGCCGCCTTCGCCAACCTGACCGGCATCAAGGACGGCAATCCCGAGAACGGCTGGGAAGCGATGGTCGGCGAGCTGCAGAAGGACAACGAGGAGGTCTGCCGCACCGCCCGCGCCATCTTCCCCGCCGCCGAGAAGGCCGGGGACCAGGCGACGATGGACCTCATCACCCAGCGGTTCCAGGCCCACGAGAAACACGCCTGGATGCTGCGCTCGACCCTCGGCGGCAAGTAGCGCTTGCGGCAGGCGGCCCGCTCCCCGTTGCGAGCCCTGGCGCTCGCGGCCCTGGCCGCGGGGGCCGCCGCCTGCACGACCACCTACTACGTCCCGCGCGGCGAGGGCCGCCTGGGGGCGCTCGCGGCCGTGGTCCAGGGACGCTCGGGCGCCGCGCTCGGGCGGTTGGCGGCCGACATGGACCCGGCGATGCTGGCGCTCGCCCGCCGCCACGACCCCTACGCTCGCCGCAAGGACTACTGGGGCCGTCCGGCGGGATGGGAAACCTACGCCCTGGCCCGCATCCCGACCCTCGGCCTGCGCAGCCTGACCTGGGAAGACGCCCGACGGATCAACGCGCTGAAGCCCGCAGCGCCCGAGGCGCCGGAGCCCGCGCAGCCCTTTGTGCTGAAGGCGGGGGCGGCGGACCGGACCCAGGCGCTGCGCTGCCTGACCCAGGCCGTCTACTACGAGGCCGCCCGCGAGTCGCTGGAGGGCCAGCAGGCGGTGGCGCAGACGGTGCTGAACCGGCTGCGCCACCCGGAGTATCCGAAGTCGGTCTGCGGGGTGGTCTACGAGGGCTCGCAGCGGATGACCGGCTGCCAGTTCAGCTTCACCTGCGACGGCTCCCTGATGTTCGCGCCCGAGCCCGGCCTTTGGGCGCGGGCGGAGGGTGTGGCGCGGCGGGCGCTGGCCGGCTACGTGGCCAAGGGGGTGGGGACGGCGACCCACTACCACGCCGACTACGTGGCCCCCTACTGGGCGCCGACGCTCTACAAGATCGTCCAGGTCGGGGCGCACATCTTCTACCGCTGGACCGGGCCGTCGGGCCGGGCGGCGGCCTTCGTCGGCCGCTACCGGGGCGGGGAGGCCAACCTGTCGCTCGACATCCTCCAGGGCTTCGACGCCCGCACCCAGGGCGACAAGCTGGCGCCGGGGGTGACCGTCCGGCCCGGCCGCGCGGGCGAGACCGTGACCCTCCAGGTGGCGGGCGAGGTCCGCACCTACGCCGTCGCCGACCCCGCCGCGCCGGGCGACGCGCCGCAGCTTCGCGTGGCGGGGACCCTCGCGCCCGTGCGCCGCGCGCCGACGGCCGAGGAAGTCGCCCGCATCAACGAGAAGCTGGCGGCCATCGAGTCCGACCCGGACGCGCCGGTCTCGACCGCGCCGCGCTATGGCGAGCCCGCGCCCGCATTCTCGGACACGCTCCCCATCGGGACACGTTGAGGTCACCAAATCGGCCAAGTCAGCGGCCAGAAGGACGCCATGCAGCCCTCGGACAAGGATCGCAAGGAGAACCCCTACGCCCGCCCCACCGCCTGGGGACGGATGCCGCAGGGCGCGTTCCAGATCGGCGGTCTGCCCAAGGCGGCCGCGCCCCCGCCCCGGCCTGTCGCGCCGCCGCCGAGCGGCGGCATCCTCAGCGGCTCGGCCCTGCCGACCGCCCCGGCGAAGCCGCCGCCCCCTCCGCCGCCCGAGCCCGTGCGCCCGGCGCCCGCCCCGGCGGCCGCGCCCGTCATGGCCCCCAGGCCGAAGCCGCCCGCCAAGCGCCGCTTCCCGGCCATGATCGTCGCCGGCGCCGCGATCAGCGCCCTGGCCGCCGCCGCGGCCGCCACCCTGCTGCGGCCCAAGGCCCCGCCGCCCCCCGCGCCTGAGCCCACGGCCGAGGCCCCGGCGCCCGCCGTGGTCCCCCCGCCTGAGCCGCCGGTCGTTGTTGCTGAAACACCCGCCGAGCCCGAACCCGCGCCGGCGCCGAAGGCCGAGACGCCCGTCCCCCGTCCGGCGCCGGAGCCCGTCGCCGAGACGCCCGCAGCGCCGCCTCCGGTGGTCGTCGCCGCCCCGCCGCCGCTGGAGCTTCCGCCCCCGCCGCGCCTGCCCTCGGTCGCCGAACCCGCGCCCGAACGCCCGCTCGCCGACCCGGACGTCCCGCAGACGACCCGCGCGCCCTAGACGCCGAAGGCCGGGGCGTAGCCCACGGCGGCGGGCAGCGCGCCTTTCAGCGACAGAGCCATGAATGCGGGCCCGTCGAAGGGGGCCTCGACGCCCCGCGCCGCGTCCGCCGAAAAGCCGAAGCGCGGGTAGTAGTCCGGGTGGCCCAGGACGATCACCGCCTCCACGCCCGCCGCCCGGCAGGCGTCCAGCCCTGCGCGGACAAGGGCCGAGCCCACTCCCTGCGCATGGCGTTCCGGGATGACGGCCACGGGGGCGAGGGCGGCGACGCTCATGGCGGGCCGCGCCTGCATCGGGCTGAACAGGATGTGGCCGACAATCGCGCCTTCGTCCTCGGCGACGAGTTCGACCAGCGCGTCGCCGTCGGCCCTCAGGCGGTCGACCAGGGCCGCCTCGTCCTCCTGCCCGAACGCCGCGATCTCCACCGCGCGGATGGCGGCGTGGTCGGCGGGCGTGGCGGGCCGGACGATCACCAGGCCCCGATCTTCTCGGCTTCGGCGTGGGTGATGGGGTGGTGGGCCTTGGCGTGGTCTTCCTCGGCCAGGAAGCGGACCGCCTCCAGCGCCGCCATGCAGCCCATGCCCGCCGCCGTCACCGCCTGGCGGTACACGTCGTCGGTGACGTCCCCGGCCGCGTAGACGCCCTTGATCGCCGTCGAGGCCGAGCCCGCCTTCACCTTCAGGTAGCCGGACCCGTCCATCTCGAGCTGGCCCTTGAACAGCTCGGACGCGGGCGCGTGGCCGATGGCGATGAAGACGCCGTCGCAGGGGACCTCGCGGACCGACCCGTCCTTGACGTTCTTCAGCCGCACGCCGGTCACGCCCATCGGGTCCGACTGGCCGACCACCTCGTCGATGGCGCAGTCCCAGACCACCTCGACCTTCTCGTGGGCGAACAGGCGCTCCTGCAGGATGCGTTCGGCCCGCAGTTCGTCCCGGCGGTGGACCAGGGTGACCTTGCTGGCGAAGTTGGTCAGGTAGAGGGCCTCCTCGACGGCCGTGTTGCCGCCGCCGACAACCACGACCTCCTTGTTCCGGTAGAAGAACCCGTCGCAGGTGGCGCAGGCGGAAACGCCGAAGCCCTGGAACTTCGCCTCGCTGTCGATGCCCAGCCACTTGGCCTGGGCGCCGGTGGCGATGATCAGGGTCTCGGCCAGCCACTCCTGCCCGCTGTCGCACTTCAGGCGAAAGGGCCGCTGGGACAGGTCAGCCTCCAGCACGATGTCGTGGACGATCTCGGTCCCGACATGCTCGGCCTGGGCCTGCATCTGCTCCATCAGCCACGGGCCCTGGATGACGTCGGCGAAGCCCGGATAGTTCTCGACGTCGGTGGTGATGGTGAGCTGGCCGCCGGGCTGGATGCCGGCGATCAGCACGGGCTGGAGCAGGGCGCGCGCGGCGTAGATGGCGGCCGTGTAGCCGGCGGGGCCTGAACCGACGATCAGGCAGCGGGTGGTGCGAGGCTGGGTCATGGGGGACTATTTAGTGATGATTCCGCCCCGCTCCGAGTCGAAGGTGGTCTTCCTGTGCGACGCCGGTCCCAGCGTCGGCGGCGGCCACGTCATGCGCTGCCTGACGCTGGCCCAGGCGGTGGGGCCGGGATGCGCCTTCGTGGACACGCCGGAAGTGGCGGCGGTGCTGGACGCCTTCGCGCCGGACATGCCCCGCGTGGCGGCGCCGGACGGGGGGGGCGTGCTGGTCCTCGACCACTATCGCTGGCCGGACGAGGCGTCCCTGCGCCGCAAGGTCGGCAGGCTGGTGGTGCTGGACGACCTCGCCCGGGCGCACGACTGCGAGCTCGTGGTGGACCCCTCGTTCGGGCGGCGGGCGGAGGAGTACGCCGTCCCGGCGCTGGTGGGGCCGGACTATGCGCTGGTGCGGCCGCAGTTCCGCGAGGCCCGGCGCGAGCGGAGCGGGCCGGTGAAGCGGGCGCTGGTGTCGCTGGGCCTGACCGATGTCGGCGGGATCACCGACCGGGTGGCGAAGGCCCTGCCGCCCGGCGTCGTGCTGGACGTGACGCGGGGGCGGACCTCGCCGGACGAGATGGCGGCTATGATGGCGGCGGCCGACGTGGCCGTGGGCGCGGGCGGGTCGAGCGTCTGGGAGCGGGCCTGCGCGGGCCTGCCGTCGATCACCCTGATCGTGGCCGACAACCAGCGGGACATGGCGATGAAGCTGGACGAGGCGGGGGCGACCCTGGCGCTGGATGCCCGGTGGCCGGGGCTGGAGGGAAGGCTCGCGGCGCTGTGGGCGCGGCTGGTCGGGGACGAGGGCTTGCGGGCGTCTCTGGCGGCGACGTCCTTGGCGCTGTGCGACGGGCGCGGGGCCGAG
The DNA here is from genome assembly GCA_964579695.1 of uncultured Caulobacter sp. Classification (GTDB taxonomy): domain Bacteria; phylum Pseudomonadota; class Alphaproteobacteria; order Caulobacterales; family Caulobacteraceae; genus Caulobacter. The sequence goes on from CAZOHI010000033.1 coordinate 24,581, forward strand.
CGGGTCGCGGCGGCCCTAGAAACCCTTTGAGCGCAGCCTCTCGGCCATCGCCTCGCGCCGTTCGGCCCATTCTTCCGCGAGCAGGCCAAGCCCGAGCACGTCCTGCCATTCGCCGTCCTTCAGGACGTGCCGCCGCAGCCGCGCCTCTTCCCTGAACCCGTGCTTCAGGTGCAGCCGCCAGACCGGCTCGTTCGAGGCCAGCACCTCGCACCACAGCTTGGCGAGGCCCATCGGCCCGAACACCTGCTCGATGACCTGGAACTCGACGGCGCTGCCCAGCCCCAGCCCCCGCGCCGCCGGATCGGCGAGGTAGTAGGCCCAGGCGCAGCGGCGATGGCGCTCGTCGATGTCGTAGAGGTTGGCCAGCCCCACCGGCCGCCCGTCCGCCTCGACGATCCAGTAGCGGCGGCGCGGGTCGGCGAGCGCGCCGTCCAGCCAACGCGCATGCTCGTCCGCCGAGATGACGTGGTCGGTGTACATGTAGGCCCGCACGCCCGGCGAGTTGCGCCAGGAAAGGACCCGCTCGCCGTCGTCGGCCGTCATCGGGCGCATCATATCCGCCTGTCCCCCCCGTACATGTGCAGGTCCGGCCGCCCCCGGACGAAGGCCCGCACCCTGTCGGAGGTGAAGGCCCGGTCCTTGGGATAGAGGGCGTCGTAGACCGCCGCCGTGAAGGCGTAGTCGTCCGGCCGGTCCACCGTCCAGCGCACCTCGCCCTCGTCTACCGGCTGGGAGTGGAAGGCGAGGCGGAAGCATTCGGGCCGCTGGTGGACGCCCCAGGTGACGTGCTCGTGCTCCTCGGGCGTCGTGGCTTCGGCCGCCGCCGTCCGCAGCACCTCGGCCTTCATCGCCTCGACGTCGAGCCCCTTGGGAAAGGTCCGGTGCGGCGGGGTGTTGCTGGCGTAGTCGGCGCCGGTGTCCAGCAGCGTTGCGACGGTCTCGTCGATCACCGTCCAGTCGGCCAGCGGGCAGTCTGCGGTCAGGCGCACGACGTGGTCGGCGGGGTACGCGTCCAGCGCGCCGACGAAGCGGGCCAGCACGTCGTCCAGCGGGCCGCGATGAACCGCGATCCCCTCGCGGCGGACCACCTTCGCCAGCTCGTCGTCGGAGGGGTTGGTGCTGGTCGCCACCACCAGCCGGTCGATGCGCCGGCTTCTGGCCACCCGCTCGATCTGCCGCACGATCAGCGGCGCGCCCGCCAGGGGCATGAGCACCTTGCCCGGCAGCCGGGTCGAACTCATGCGGGCCTGGAGGATGGCGAGGATCATCCGGCGTCCAGCCGCTCCAGGATCTCCCTCGCCGCCCGGTCGGTCTCCTCCAGCGGCTCGTAGGACCAGCCGTGGAAGGCGCCGCCGAACGGCCGGGCCGAGCCGTGGGCCTCCAGCTCCTCGTGGAACAGCCGGAACTTGTAGGACGAGCCGTCCATCCTCAGCACGAACACCGGCTTGCCGGTCGATGCGGCCTCGGCGGCCATGTTGGCGCTGTCCTCGGTGACGAGGATGTAGTCCGCCGCCGCCAGGAAGGCGAAGTAGGGGTTCTCGCCCGTCCCGTCCCAGACGATCCCCGGCGCGTGGCGAAGGCGGGCGGTCAGAAGCTCGCGCGCGGGCTTGGGCGTGCGGCGCGAGAAGGTCATCATCAGCGAACCGCCCTCCTGTTCCAGCGGCAGCTGGATCTCGTGGGCCATGGCGGCCGCCCGCTTGGGCGAGATGTCGAAGGACTTGGACCGCCCGCCGATCAGCACCGCCACGCGGGGCGAGGGCAGGGGATCGATCGCCTCGCGGAACTTCTCGTACTCCGCTTCCAGCCGGGCGCGGGTCACCCGGTGCGGCGAGCCGGTGATGGAGACGACGTTGTCGCCCTTCAGCCGGTCGTGCCGGGGCGGGACCACCACGTCGAACATGTTGGGCGGCACGCGCGGATCCTGGACCTGGACGACGAAGGTCCGGCCGCCCGACCACTTCCTCATGCGGATGGACAGTGGCAGGGTCGCACGCCCGGCGGCGACCCAGATGTCAGGCCACGGCGGCGTCAGGTCGCTTTCGGGCGTCAGCCAGCGCCGGGGCAGCAGGTTCAGCCACCAGGGCAGGCGGCCGGTCCGGCCCTTCCAGCCCACGCGCTTGACCACGACCCTGGCCTTGCGCTGGCGGGCGAGCGCTTCGGCCAGGCCGACGGCCTGGGCCTCGATGCCCGCCCGGCCGTCGGAAACGGCCCAGATCAGCAGGGGCTTTGGCGTGGCTACAGCCACTCGACCTTGAGGATCTCGTAGGCCTTCACGCCGCCGGGGGTGTTGACCTCCACGACGTCGCCGACCTCCTTGCCGATCATGGCGCGCGACAGCGGAGAGGTCAGCGAGATGCGGCCCTGCTTCACGTCCGCCTCATGCTCGCCGACGATCTGGTAGCGGGCCTCTTCCTCGGTGTCCTCGTCCACCACGCTGACCGTGGCGCCGAACTTCACCTGGCCGCCGGACAGCTTGGAGACGTCGATGATCTGGGCGCGCGCGATCTTGTCCTCGATCTCGGCGATCCGGCCCTCGATCCAGCCCTGGCGCTCCTTGGCGGCGTGGTACTCCGCGTTCTCGCTGAGGTCGCCATGCGAGCGCGCCTCCGCGATGGCGGCGATCACCGCGGGCCGCTCCAGCGTCTTCAAACGCTTCAGTTCTTCGTCGAGGGCCTGATAGCCCTCGGCGGTCATCGGCACTTTTTCCATTGGCGGATTTTAGCTCTTGGCCCTGAGGTTTGTTTCCGGCCGCGGGCGCGGACGTCCGGGGCGTCGAAGCTAGTCGCTAGGCTTCCCGATTTCAAGGATTCGCTGCGATGCGGCGCCGCAGGCTGCTTGACCGGGCGACGATGCATGACGAAGTTCAACCGCGAAGTGTCCTTGAGTTCGGGGGGAATAGCATGAAGTTCAGCATCATCCAGGCCGCGCTCGCGGCGTCCTTGGCCTGTGCGGGAGCGGCCGTCGCCGCCCCGCCGCTGGAGGCCTACGGCAAGCTGCCGGGGTTCGAGATGACCGCCATGTCGCCGTCGGGCGACCGCTACGCCGTGGTCGGCGCGGTGGGCGAGGCGCGCCAGATGGTCGTCCTCCAGACCGGGGGGCGTCCGCTCCTCACCGCCCCGGTCGGCGACCAGAAGGTCCGCGACATAGAATGGGCGGGCGAGGACAAGGTGCTGATGTTCGGCAGCGAGACCTATGCGCTCGGGCCGCAGTTCGCCCTCACCCAGTACGAGATCGGCCACGCCTACGTCATCGACCTGGCGAGCGGCGACGCCACGCCCCTGTTCACGCGCGGGGCGGCGGGCAACGGCGTCTGGGGCCGCTATGGGATCACCGAGGAGAATGGCCGCTGGTACGGCTACTTCGGGGCCATCACCCTGGCCCGCACCAAGGGGCCGGAGCTGTTCTTCGAGAGCGGCCACCCGGACCTCTACAAGGTGGACCTGGAAAAGGGCTCGCCCAGCCTGGTGGCGCGGCGGCCGGACGGGGACGACGCCACCCGCTCGTGGCTGGTGGGGCCCGACGGCGGGGTGATCGCCACCTTCGATCGCGACAGGCGCACCGGCGCCTGGCGGCTGCGGGCCGACAAGCGGGGCGAGACGATCGCCTCAGGCGTGACCCCGCTGGGCGGCGCCCGCATCGTCGGCCAGGGCCGCACGCCAGGGACCGTCGTCTACAACCTGCCGGACGAGGACGAGCAGGACCACTGGATCGAGGCCCCGCTGGCCGGGGGCGAGGGCGTGGAGATCCTGGAGGGCGAGGAGATCGCCCGGCCCCTGCACGACATCCGCACGGGCCTCCTGATCGGCTACGTCCGCGACGCCGACATGCCCGAGCCGGTGTTCTTCGACGCGGGGCGCCAGGCCAAGATCGCCGCCACGCGCAAGGCCTTCCCCGGCCTGAACATGACCCTGGCCGCCTGGAACGAGGCCTTCGACCGGCTGATCGTCAAGACAGACGGCAACGGCGATTCCGGCACCTGGTGGATGGTCGACCTGAAGACCGGCAAGGCCGAGGACATCGGCCGCTCCTACCCCCAGATCCGCTCGGCCGACGTGGGGCCGGTGAAGATGGTGGCCTACAAGGCCGCCGACGGGCTGGCGATGGAGGGAGTGCTGACCCTGCCGCCGGGGCGCGAGGCCAAGGACCTGCCCCTGGTCGTCTTCCCGCATGGCGGGCCGGAGGCGCGGGACTATCCGCACTTCGACTGGTGGGCTCAGGCCTTCGCCTCCAGGGGCTACGCCGTCTTCCAGCCCAACTTCCGTGGCTCCTCCGGCTATGGGCAGGCCTTCATCGAGGCGGGCGAGCGCCAGTGGGGCCGCAAGATGCAGACCGACATCTCCGACGGGGTCGCCGAACTGGCCCGGCAGGGGATCGTCGATCCGAAGCGCGCCTGCATCATGGGCGCGAGCTACGGCGGCTATGCCGCGCTGGCGGGAGTGACCCTGCAGCAGGGGCTCTACCGCTGCGCCGTCTCGGTGGCGGGCGTCAGCGATCTGCCGGGCCTCTACCGATACGACATGGACGCCACGGGCCGCTCCAGCACCTTCAAGCGCAACTGGGAGGACGACATCGGTTCCGGCCCCGAGCTGAAGGCCATCTCCCCCGCCGACAACGCGGTCGCCGCCGATGCGCCGGTCATGCTGGTCCACGGCAAGGACGACACGGTGGTTCCCTTCGACCAGAGCAAGGCGATGGAACGGGCCCTGCGTCGAAATGGCAAGGGCGTCGAACTGGTCGTGCTGAAGGGCGAGGACCACTATCTGTCGCGGGAGGAGACGCGGCTGGCCATGCTGAAGGCCGCCGTCGGCTTCGTGGAGAGGCACAACCCTCCCGGAAAGTAAGAGTGACCGATGCTTAGAGTTCTCGCCGCCCTGATCGCCTTCCTGGCCCTGGCGGGCGCCGCCCGCGCTGCTCCGCCGCTGGAGGCCTACGGGCAGTTGCCGGGCCTGGAGATGGCGGCGCTGTCGCCGTCGGGCGACCGCTACGCCGTGGTCGGCTCGGTCGGCTACGACCGCCGCCTCGTCATCGTGCAGGACGGCAAGCCGGTGATGACCTCGCCGGTCGGCGACCAGAAGGTCCGCCGCGTCGCCTGGGCGGGCGAGGACATCGTGCTGGTGTGGACCAGCTCCTCGGTCAGCATGGGGCCGACGGCGGACCTCCAGAAGTACGAGGTCACGCAGGTCGTGGTTCTCAACCTGAAGACCGGCAAGAGCTTCTGGCCGCTGACCGTGGGCCGGGCGGGCAACGGGGTGCAGGGCAGCTACGGGATCACCCAGGAGAACGGGCGCTGGTACGCCTATTTCGGCGGGGTGACGATGGAGCGGGCCAAGTACGGCGACGAGCTGTACGTCGGCGACACGCACCCCGACCTCTACCGCATCGACCTGGAGACGGGCGAGGAGCACCTCGTCGGCCGCGAGAGCGGGCGGCGGGTGGCCAAGAGCTGGGTGATCGGCCCGGACGGCGGCTACGTCGCCACGGTGCAGTTCAACACCCGCACCGGCGACTGGCGCATGCGCGAGGGCCGCCGGGGCGCCGACATCGTCAAGGGCGTCGACCCGATGGGCCAGGTCTGGCTGTCGGGCAAGGGCCGCACCGAGGGGACCATCATCTACGGCTACCGCGACAAGGACGGCGAGGACCTGTGGTTCGAGACCTCCCTGGCGCCGGGCGGCGTGGCCGAGCCCCTGTTCCGCGGCCAGCGGGTGATCCAGGAGTTCCGCGACCGGCGGACCGGCCTGCTGATCGGCTACGTCTCCGACGCCGACCGGCCGAAGACCCGCTTCTTCGACTCCGAGCAGCAGAAGCGGATGGAGGCCGCCGAGCGGGCCTTCCCCGGCCAGAACGTGAAGCTGGAAGCCTGGAACGACGCCTTCGACCGGCTGATCGTCCGCGCCGACGGCCCGCAGGACGCCGGGACCTGGTGGCTGGTCGACATCCGCACCGGCAAGGCCGAGGAGATCGGCCGCCCCTATCCGATGGTCCGCGCCGCCGACGTGGCGCCGGTGAGGATGGTGTCGTGGACCGCGCCCGACGGGAAGACGATCGAGGGCGTCCTGACCCTTCCCCCCGGCCGCGAGGCGAAGGCCCTGCCGGTGGTGGTGCTGGTCCACGGCGGGCCGTGGATGCGCGACTATCCGCAGTTCGAGTGGTGGCCGCAGGCCCTGGCCAGCCGGGGCTATGCGGTCTTCCAGCCCAACTACCGGGGCTCAGAAGGCTACGGCGCGGCCTTCCGCGACGCGGGCGACGCCCAGTGGGGCCGGGCCATGCAGACGGACATCTCGTCGGGTCTCGCCGACCTCGTGCGGCAGGGGATCGTGGACGGCGGCCGCGCCTGCATCGCGGGCGGCAGCTACGGCGGCTTCGCGGCGCTGGCGGGCGTGACCCTTCAGCAGGGCCTCTACCGCTGCGCCGTCTCCGTGGCCGGTCCCGCCGACCTGCCGACCCAGATGAGCTACTGGCGCACGGCCTACGGCGGCGGCAGCCCGCTGGTGCGGTTCTGGGAGGTGAAGATGGGGCCGTTCTCGACGCTCGGCGAGGTCTCTCCCCTGCGCCACGCCGCACGGGCGGACGCGCCGATCCTGCTGATCCACGGCAAGGACGACACCCTCGTCCCCCCCGACCAGAGCAGCCGCATGGCCAAGGCCCTGCGCGAGGCCGAAAAGCCCTACGAGCACATCGAGCTGAAGGGCGAGGACCACTGGCTGTCGCGCGGCGACACCCGGCTCCAGATGCTGAAGGCCATGGTCGCCTTCGTCGAAAAGCACAACCCGCCGGGTTGACGGACGCGGGGGAGGCGGGGGCAGGGTGCGAACGTGACCCTCGCCCAGACCGCCTCGCTGATGATCGTCGCCTCCGGCGCCCTCCATGCGGTGGTCAACGCCGTCCTGAAGTCGGGCCGGGACAAGATGTCGAGCCGGGCGCTGATCGACGGCTTCTCGGCCATCCTGATCCTGCCCGCCGCCTTCCTCGTGCCCCTCCCGCACGGCGCCTGGGGCTGGCTGGCGGCGAGCTGGGCCACGCACCTGATCTACCTCGTCTGCCTGGTGAAGGCGTTCGAGGCGGCGGACATGAGCGTGGCCTACCCCATCGCCCGCGGCGTGGCGCCCGCCCTGGCGGCGGCGGGCGCGGTGCTGCTGTTCGCCGAGCCGATCAGCCTTCCGGTGGCCTTGGGGATCGCCTGCGTGTCGGCGGGCGTGCTGGCGGTGGCGCTGGGCCGCCACGTGGACCGCCGCTCGCTCGGCTGGGCGCTGGCGACGGGGGCGTCCATCGCCGTCTACACCGTCCTCGACGCGCAAGGGGTGCGGGCCGCGCCCTCGGCGGCCAGCTACATCGTCTGGGTCTTCCTCAGCCTCGGCGGCGGCATCGCCCTGCTGTTCGCCCTCTGGCGTGGGCCGAGGTTCCTGCTGGCCGCCCGCGCGGAGTGGAAGGCGGGCCTGTTCGCGGGCGTCCTGTCGATCATGACCTACGGCCTGGCGCTCGCCGCCTTCCGCCTCGCCGACACGCCGCGCCTGGCGGCCCTGCGCGAGACCTCGATCCTGTTCGCGACCGCCATCGCCGTCTTCGTCCTGAAGGAGAAGCTGACGCCGGGCCGCCTCGCGGGCGTCCTGGCCATCGCGGCGGGGGCGGGGGTGCTGGTGGCCAGTGGTTGAGACCCCCCGAACGGGGTATGTGCTCAACCTGCAATTGCCCTAGGGTCGCCCGCTTCACAGGGGGAACACCAATGGCGAACGATCTTCCGCTTCCCGGCGGCTACTGGGACTTTCGGCTGGGCATCCAGGTCATCGACTGGGCGGACGCCTCCGGCGCCATCCAGTGGACGCCCTGGGCGTCCGAGGGCAAGCAGGGCTGGTCCAACTTCGCGGTCGACAAGGACCACTACGATCCCGACGCCATCGCCGTGCACATGGACGTCAGGCCCAACAAGTGGGTCAACCACGACTTCGCCATCGGCCTGATCGCCAAGGACTTCAACGAACCGGGCCAGGGCGCGGCGCGCCTGACGCCGCCGATCAGCCATCTGATGAAGGGCTTCAACCCTAAGCAGCCGCATCCGGTGTGGGCCGAGACGGCGCCCGCCAGCGACATGGACGAGTACGATCCCGACACCTTCTCGATCGGCCTGATCACCTATCCGAACGCCACGCCCATCGTCAGCACGCTCGACTTCCACGTCGAGGCGCGCGTGGCCGATCGCATCGGACCCAAGCTGGTGAGCTGGGACTGGGGCCTGTGGCGCGCCACCCCGCCGGTGTCGAAGGGCGGCGGCTGGACGGGATTCGCCTACGACAGCGACAAGCACGACCCGGACTACGCCCAGCTCAAGCTGGTTCTCGGTCGGGTGAACTAGGTCGTCGCGTAGTCCTGCAGCGGCCGTACGTCGAGCGGCTTGGTGCGGACCTCGGAGATCGCCTGCGCCGCCGCCAGCGCCCCGGCGGCGGTGGTGTAGTAGGGGATCTTGCCCATCAGGGCCGTGCGGCGCAGCTCGAAGCTGTCGGCCAGGGACTGCTTGCCCTCGGTGGTGTTGAAGACGAGCTGGACCTCGCCGTTCTTCATCGCGTCGACGATGTGGGGACGGCCTTCCAGCACCTTCTTGACCGGCTCGACCTCGATGCCCTGCGCCTTGAGGTAGGCGCAGGTGCCCGCCGTGGCCAGCACGCGGAAGCCCGCGGCCTTCAGCAGCCGCACCGGCTCGACGATCCACGGCTTGTCGTCCTCGCGCACCGACACGAAGGCGCAGCCCTCGGACGGCAGGGTCACGCCGCCGCCGAGCTGGCTCTTGACGAAGGCGCGGGCGAAGGCGGGCAGGAAGCTCTCGCCGGGGCGGCGCCAGTCCAGGCCCATGACCTCGCCGGTGGAGCGCATCTCCGGCCCCAGCACCGTGTCCACGCCGGGGAAGCGGGCGAAGGGGAAGACGGCTTCCTTGACCGCGACGTGGTCGTAGGGGGTCTCGGTCAGGCCGAAGCTGGCCAGGCTCTCGCCCGCCATCACCTTGGCGGCGATGGCCGCGATCGGCTTGCCGATGGTCTTGGCCACGAACGGCACCGTGCGCGAGGCGCGGGGGTTGACCTCCAGCACATAGATGCGCGGGTTTTCCGAGTGCGGCTCCTCGATGGCGAACTGCACGTTCATCAGGCCGCGCACCTTGAGCGCGAAGGCCATGGCCTCGGTCTGCCGCTTCAGTTCGGCGATGGTCTCGGGCTTCAGCGAGAAGGGTGGCAGGGAACAGGCCGAGTCGCCCGAGTGCACCCCGGCCTCCTCGATGTGTTCCATCACGCCGGCCACGAACACCGTCTCGCCGTCGCACAGGGCGTCGACGTCCACCTCGGTCGCGCGGCTCAGGTACTGGTCGATGAGGACCGGGCTGTCGCCGGAAACCTGCACGGCGGTGCGGATGTAGCGGTCGAGCTGCTCGTCGTCGCGGACGATCTCCATCGCCCGGCCGCCCAGCACGTAGGACGGGCGGATGACGACGGGGTAGCCGACCTGGTGCGCCCCCGCGAACGCCTCGTCGCGCGAGCGGGCGATGGCGTTGACCGGCTGGGCGATCTGAAGCTGGTGCAGGAGCTGCTGGAAGCGCTCGCGGTCCTCGGCCAGGTCGATGGCGTCCGGGCTGGTGCCCAGGATCGGCACCCCCGCCTGCTCCAGCGCGTGGGCCAGCTTCAGGGGCGTCTGGCCGCCGAACTGGACGATGACGCCCAGCAGCGCGCCGCGCGACTGCTCGACGGCGATCAGCTCCAGCACGTCCTCGGCCGTCAGCGGCTCGAAGTAGAGGCGGTCGGAAGTGTCGTAGTCGGTCGAGACGGTCTCGGGGTTGCAGTTGACCATGATCGACTCGACGCCGATGTCGGCCAGCGCGAAGGCGGCGTGGCAGCAGCAGTAGTCGAACTCGATCCCCTGGCCGATGCGGTTGGGTCCGCCGCCGAGGATGATGGCCTTCCTGCGCTCCGACGGCTCGCTCTCGCACTCGG
>CAZOHI010000034.1:0-31278 GCA_964579695.1 uncultured Caulobacter sp.
GTCGCCCAGACCAGCTTGTCGACCTCGTCGGCGACAGTCGAGCTCACCGCCGAGTTGCCGATGTTGGCGTTGATCTTGACCAGGAAGTTGCGGCCGATGGCCATCGGCTCCAGTTCGCCGTGGTTGATGTTGGCCGGGATGATGGCCCGGCCGCGCGCCACCTCCTGGCGGACGAACTCGGGGGTGACGAAGTCGGGGATCTCGGCGCCGAAGCTCTCGCCGTCGCGCACGCAGGGGCGGTCCTGCTCGCGGCGCAGGTTCTCGCGGATGGCGACGTATTCCATCTCCGGCGTGATCAGGCCCCGGCGGGCGTAGTCGAGCTGGGTGACGGCCTGGCCCGCCTTGGCGCGGAAGACGCGGCGGGGGGCGGTGAACTGGGGCGCGAGGTGCTTGCCCTGCGCAAAGCCGTTGTCCTCGGGCTTCACCAGCCGGGGCTCGGCGACCTCCTCCACGTCGCCGCGCGCCAGGACCCACGCGTCGCGGGGTCGCGCGAGGCCCTTCTCGATGTCGATGGTCGCGGTCGGGTCGGTGTACGGCCCGGAGGGGTCGTAGATGGTCACCGGCGGCTCGTTCGCGCTCGGGTGGACCGCCACCTCGCGGAAGGGCACGCGGATGTCGGGGTGGATGACGCCTTGGGCGTAGACCTTGCGCGAGCCGGGGCGCTCGCCGGTCGGGATCGCGTCGGACGCGATGGGGGCGTGGATCGTCATTGGGTGGGGCTCCTCTCCCTACGCCGGTGTGAACCGGATCAGGTTCGTCGGGTCACGGCCTCAGCCGTATCTCAGCTCCTCAAGCGGAGCCCCCCGGAGAACGCAGCCACCCTAGGCGACGAAGGCGCGCCTCACAACCGCCCGGCGGCGAAGGTGTCGCACTGGCCGGGATCGCCGGTCTCGTAGCCGCGCCGGAACCATCGCACCCGCTGTTCGGACGAGCCGTGGGTGAAGCTGTCGGGCACGACCTGGCCGCGCGTGCTCTTCTGGATCGTGTCGTCGCCGACGGCGGAGGCGGCGGCCATCCCCTCCTCCAGGTCGCCCGCCTCCAGCGCCACCTGCCCGCCGGACGCGGCCGAGGCGCCCGCCGCCCAGACCCCGGCGTAGCAGTCGGCCTGGAGTTCGAGGCGCACGGCCCCGCTCTCGGCGCCCTGCGCGCCCAGGCGGCGCGAGCGCTCCATCTGGCCGGTCAGGTTCTGGACGTGGTGGCCGATCTCGTGGGCGATGACATAGGCGCGGGCGAAGTCGCCACCCGCCCCGAACCGGCCCTCCAGGTCGTTCCAGAAGGTCAGGTCGAGGTACGCCTTGCGGTCGGCCGGGCAGTAGAACGGCCCCATCGCCGCCTGGCCCATGCCGCAGCCGGTGCCGGTCTGGCGGTCGTAGATGACGATGGCGGCGGGCGGCTCGTAGGATTGGCCGGCGGCCTGGAAGTGGCGCTTCCAGACGTCGGTGGTCGAGGTCTCGATGACGTCTACGAAGGCGCCCGCCTCATCGCCGGGGGATCCCTGCTGGCCCGCCTGCTGCTCCTGCTGGGCGCCGCCGCCGATCACGCTCATGGTCTGCTGCGGATCGATGCCGAAGACGAAGTAGCCGATCAGCGCCAGCACCACGCCGCCGACACCGACGCCGCCGACAGCGCCGGCCCCCATGCCGCGCCTGTCCTCGATGTTCCCCGAACGGCGTCCGCCTTGCCAGCGCATGGGCTATCTCCTTGCCTCGTGCGGCAAGGCTACTCGGACGCGGGGCGGATGGCGAGGATGCGGGCGTTGCTGGCGGCCAGCGCCTCGGCCCGGCGGCGGGCCATGGCCTCTTCGTCGGCGGCGATGCGGGCGTCCGGCGCGCCGACGGCGACAGAACCCCTGAGGCTTTGCAGGTTGTAACCGGTGCGGGCGCGTTGCTCGCGGGCGAAACTCTCGCGCTCGGCGGAGAGGGACCGCTGGCGGTCCATCGACCGCTCCATGGCGCGCTGATTTTCCAGCCTCAGGCTCTCGGCGGGGGTCAGCCCCGCCTGCCCGAAGGCCGGACCGGCGAGCGCCAGGAGGGCGCCCGCCGTCACGATGAGCCTACTGGTTGCCCTCGACGGTAAAGCGGGCGAGTTCACGGCGGGGGTCCTCCCATCCGGGCGCCAGCTCGAGGGCCTTCATGTAGTCGAGGTAGGCGGCCTTCATGTCGTCCAGTCCCTCGTTGGCGAGGGCGCGGTTGTAATAGGCCTTCTCCGGCTCTTCCGGGTTCATGGCCAGGCCCCGGTCGATCTCGGCGAGACCCTCGGCGAAGCGCCGCTCGGCGACGAGCGAGGCGCCGCGGTTGACGACCGCCTCGCCCATGTCCGGCATGAGTTGCAGCGCCTTGTCGAAGTCGGCCCGGGCGGCGACGAAGTTCTTGCGGCGCAGCATCAACACGCCGCGATTGACGTAGGTTCCGGCCTTGTCCTTGTCGGTATTCACCTCGAGCAGGGCCTGGGTGCAGGTCGAGATGGCCTCGTCGTCGGCGTCGCCCGACAGGGCCGCCGCCGAACAGGTGTTGGCCAGCCCGTTGCCGAGCACCGACACGGCCGCCGAAGCATCGGCGGCGACGAGCGAAAGGGCGATCGCGGAAGCGACGCCGGCGAAGATAGCTTTGCTGCCCATGGTTTCCTCCCCGAGGGGCTTGTTCATTGTCGGCAGACTACTCGAAAACCCCAGCCGATGATCGGATTTACAGCGGCGTAAATGGCCGATTTAAGGCCGAGCTTCTCGCGTCAGGCGGCCTTGCCCGTTACCTGATGATCCGCAGATTCTGGATGGCCGCCGCGATGCTGTCGAACACCGCCGTCAGCTGGCTGACGCTCTGCACGTCGTAGAACTTGTCGGGCGTTGTGGCGCAGTCGCGCATCACGCTGCTGGAGCCGCCGCTGACCTCGACCCGTACGGTGTAGATGATGATTCCCTTGGCCTTCATGTTGGAGCACAGGGTCGCCAGCCGCCCATCCATGGCCGTGCGTCGCTGGGTCGTCGTGCCGCCGGTGATCCCGAGCCGCCCCTGCCAGATGTAGCCCGCCCCGGCGTAGATCGAGGCGTTGCTGTTGCTGGAGCTGGTGTGGGTGTTATCGCCGTCGGTCATCAGGATGACGATCTTCTGGGTCTTCGGCGCGCCGTAGGGGACCCCGTCCGAGAAGGGCGCGCCCGGCGACAGAAGGTGCCAGCCCCACACCAGCCCCATCGGGATGTTGGTGTCCCCCACCGCCGTCATGTCGTCGATGTCGTCCTTCAGCCCCTCGAAGTCGGTCGTCAGGCGGCGGATCGGCTGGAGCGCGCAGCCGGCGTTGGGGCCGAAGGCGTAGCCCGCGCCGTTCGTGCCGCTCTTGGGCTTCTTGACGTACTTGGCCGGGTTGCCCTGGCGTCCCTGCCAGCCGCCGGAGACGCCGTCGGCCAGGTAGTTGTTCACATAGCCCGCGTTCGAGCTGTCCGGCTCGTCCGGCGCGAAGAAGGGCGTGAACAGGGTGGCCGGGTCGGCGGCCGAGGGCGCCGTCTCCTGCACGTCGTAGGGATGCTGGCGGCTTTCCACGCAACCCGCCCAGGGCGTGTTCATCTGGTTGAACAGGGTCAGGCGGTTGGCGTGGCCGGAGAAGATCTGGTCGTGATCGGCGCGGCGCCCGCCGTGTCCAGCCAGGCCGCGTCCTTGTAGGCCGACCCCACCCTCACCGTCATCGAGAAGGGGGCGAGCGCGATCTTCACCGGCTCGGGCTCGGCGCTGCGGCCGGCGGCCTCCGACAGGGTGTCGATCAGCTTCTTGGAGGCGGTCTTCAGGGTCGACAGCTTGGTCCCGGACATCGAGCCGGTGTTGTCGAGCACCAGGGCCAGCTCGATCTTGTTCACCGAGCGCGAGACCTCGGCGCTGGCGGCGACATAGGTGTCGCCGTCGCGCCAGATGCTGGCGAAGTAGGGCCGGTAGGCCGCCTTGGCCGAGGCGATGATCCTGCTGCCCTCGGGATAGAAGCGCGAGGCGACGATCTCGGCGTCGGGGGAGGAGAAGTTCGCCCTCATCATCTTTTCGCCGACCGGCTGCAGCTCGGCCTCGGTGTCGGCGTTGGAGCGGGCGGCGGCCAGGGCGGCGCTGTCCAGGGCGTCCTGGAGGTTCACCTTCAGCGCCGAGGCGCGGCTGACGTCGATGGCGCCGGTGACCACCACCATCAGCGGCACGGCCACGGCGGCGAACTGCACCGCGACGGCGCCGCGGCGATCACGGCCCAGCCGCGCAACCAAGGATCGCATCTTCATGCCCACGCCCCGGAAAATCGCCCCGATTCAAGGCGGTAGTATCAGGCGGCGCAGTAAACGAACCGGCCTATGGGCAGGGTAAACCTGGCCGTTACCTTACAGGTCGGCGGCGGAGACGGTGCGGACCTGTTCCTCGCCCCCCTGCCCCAGCCGCCGCAGGGCCAGCGACAGGGTTCCGGCCTCCGAGGCCATGGCCAGCCGCCCGGCCTCCTCCAGGCTGACCTCCAGCGTGGCGGTGTCGGGCTCGGCCTTTTCGGTCGAGGCGAAGTCGGCGTTGAGGTTCATGGCCAGGACCCGCACGTCCTGCAGCACGATATCGGCACGCACGCTCTTGCCCTTGCCCCCCTCGGGCGTGAAGGCGGCCGTGTCGCGGGTCAGCAGCACGTCGACCCGGTCGCCCGGCAGGACGTGGCCGCCCCCGCCGCCGATGGCGTCGACGCCGATGGCGTAGGCCCGCTTGCCCGGCGCGATGATGGCCGCGACCGAGGGCTTGGCCCCCACGCCGCTGAGCCGCGCGGCCAGCAGCGGCTCGCGCGCCGCCAGCGCGGACATCGCCACCGGCGCCCCGCCCTCGCGGGCCATCACGGCGTCGATGCTGGAATAGGCGCCCTGCGGCACGGCCGCGGCGGGCAGGCGGATGAGGGTGAGGCTGCCGGCCTCGACCCTGGCGCCGACCGGGATGGCGGCCTTGGCGGCGACGACGGGGACCATGGCGGCGGATACGGAGGCGGCCGGCTTCGGGGCGTCCTTCGTCTCGACCTGCGGCAGCCACACCTTCGCCACCAGCAGGGCGGCCACGCCCAGCACGCCGGACGCGACCAGTCCCGCCGTCACGGAAAGACGCATGACACCCTCCTCGACCCTCGACGGCCGAGAGAATGGCGGCAGCGGATTTAGATAGCCTCAACCGAGAGGGTTAAGCACTGGAAAGCATAAGAGATTTCAGGCGGCGGCGAAGAAGCCGTGCTCGCCGCTGACGCGCACCAGGCAGGGACGGCCCGCGTCCATCAGCACGCGGGCGCGCTTGTTGGCGGCGGCCTTGGCTTCTTCCTTGTCGATCGAGTGGTCGGAGAAGACCCCTTCGTGCTCGACGGCCCAGCGGCCCTCGTGCCTGGCGACGGTGAAGATCTCTCGTTGGGGTTCGTTCCGCATGACAACTCCGTCTGGCGCACGGCGAGAGTCAATTCGCTGGCGCAGCATGTGTATTTTTGGCTCGATGAGCCTTCTTTATAGAATATTTCTTGCAATAGGAACGCCTGGATGAGATATGAGCCCCCATCGAATATCGCTTTGGCTTGGCCGATCTCACAGCTCGATCTCACGATCCGGCCCCGGACCCGCCTCGATCCTCTCCGAAAATTTGATCTCGCAACCCCTATTGGGTGCGTGAATATTTAGACCCGGAAGGGGACAAGCATGGCGACGGGCACCGTCAAGTGGTTCAACGGCCAAAAAGGCTTCGGCTTCATTCAGCCTGACGAAGGTGGCGCGGACGTGTTCGTGCACATCTCGGCGGTGGAGCGCGCGGGCCTGCGTTCGCTGAACGAAGGCCAGAAGGTGAGCTTCGAGCTGGAGCGCGATGCGCGCAGCGGCAAGATGTCCGCCGGTCAGCTCCAGGCGAGCTGATCCGGCCCACACCTGCGAAGACCAGAAGAGGTCGGCGTCCGCGCCGGCCTCTTTTTCTTTGGCCGGCAGGCGGCCTCGCTCCTGCGGCAGGTCCTGAGCTGAGCAGCCCGCGCGTCAGGCGGCGGCCGGGGCGTCCACGGGACGAGGGACCAGGGTGATGTCGTCGAACTGCCCGGCCACCTGATCGGCCCAGCGCCCAAGGTCATAGCGGCGCACGGCCGCGTCCATCTGCGCCATGCGCGCCTCGGCTTCCGCCGCCGGCATGTCGAGGGCTTCCTCCAGGGCGCGGTCCATGTCGCGGTTGGAGTAGGGGTTGGTCAGCACCGCCTGCGGCAGCTCGACGGCGCAGCCGGCGAACTCCGAGAGCACCAGCGCCCCTGCCCGCCCCTGCTTGGCGGCGACATATTCCTTGGCCACGAGGTTGAGCCCGTCGCGCAGCGGGGTCGTCAGGCAGACGTCGGCGATGCGGTAGTGGGCGATCAGCCGCTCGAACGGTATGGCGTTGGAGAACAGCACCACCGGCGTCCAGTCCAGCTTGGAGAAGCGGCCGTTGATGCGCCCGACCAGCGCCTCGATCTCGCGCTGGGTTTCCTCATAGACCTTCATGGTCGAGGCCGCGCGTACGGACGTGACCAGCAGCTTGACCTCGCCGGCCAGCTCGGGCCTGCGCTCCATCAGCCGCTCGAAGGCCAGCAGGCTCTCGATCATGCCCTTGGTGTAGTCGGTGCGGCCGACGGCCATCAGCAGCCGGCGCCCGCCCAGCTCCTCCAGGAGCTGGGCCTGGAGGTCACAGCTTTCTTCGGACGCGAGGATGCGCTCGATCAGTTCGGGGTTGGCTCCGACCGGCGTGACGCTCAGGCGCACGGCGCGCTCGTCCGTTCGCACGAAGCCGGGAACCCTCGGCTCGGAGAGGGCCGCGCCCTGGGGCGCCAGCCCTTCTTCCACGTCCTCCCAGCCGCCGATCTCGGCCGCGTTCAGGGCGCGGGCGACATCAGCGAAGTTCTTGGCGTAGCGCGGGATGTGGAAGCCCACGAGGTCGCAGTCGAGAAGGCTGTCGACGATCTCGCGCCGCCAAGGCAGCACGTTGAACACGTCCGGGCCGGGGAACGGCGTGTGGTGGAAGAAAGCGATGCGCACGCCGGGCTTGAGGCGGCGCAGGTAGGCCGGCACGAGCCACAGGTTGTAGTCGTGAATCCATACCAGCCCGCCGTCCTCGACCTGCGCGGCGGCGGCTTCGGCGAACAGGCGGTTGACCTCCCGGAAGGTCGCCCAGTCGACGTTCTCGTACTGGAACAGGCGCGGGAAGGAATGCAGGATCGGCCACAGCGCCTCCTTCGAGGTGACGTGGTAGAAGCTCTCGAGCTGCTCGGCCGTCAGCGGCAGGCGGGAAACCCGGTAGCCGCCGTTCGGGTCGTCGACGTGGATCACCCGCTCGAAGTCGACGCCCACGTCGGGATCGTAGGTCTTGGCGGCCACCCAGGCGCCGGCGTCCGGGTCCAGCCGGTTGAAGAAGCTCTTCAGCGTCGGAATGATGCCGTTGGGGCTCTTGTGGGTGCGATAGACGATGCGGCCGTTCTCGACGACCTCTTCATTGGGCTGCCGGTGATAGACGATGACCAGCGATGACTTTCTCATGGCTCACGCCCCCTTTGAAAGCGAAGTGACGGATGGCGTCGGCGATCCCCGCCGCGCCGGATGAAGGGCTGCTGTAGACATTGGGCAGGCGCGCCACGGCGGCCTTCAGCCTCGGTTCGGAATTGCCGACCGCCACGCCCTTGAAGCCGGCCTGGAACAGCGACAGGTCGTTCATCGTGTCGCCCGCGACCAGGACGCTTTCGCGGTCCAGCCCCAGGGCCTCGACCAGCCGCGACAGGGTCGGCCCCTTGGAGACCCCCCTGGGCAGGACGTCGAAGAAGCGGTCGGCCGACAGCAGGCAGTCGAACCCCGCGGCCTCGACCTTGGCCACGCTGCGGGGCGACAGGCAGGCGGGGTCGTAGTCGTAGCTGACCCGGTGGCGGAACGGCGTGGCCTGCAACCTCAGCCCCGGCTCACCCGCCAGCAGGGCCGTGACCCGGGCGTTGGCGCCGGCCCAGGAGGCCGCGATCGGCGCCTCCAGTTCGGCGACCGGCTCGAACGTCTCGCCGTCGAACACCGAGGTGCCGATGTCGCCGACGATGTAGCGTGGGCGCGGCATCCCCGGCTGGGCGACCAATCCGGCGATGAAGTCGATGTCGCGGCCGGTCACGAAGATCAGCATCGCGTCGTCGCGGGCGGCGAGATGGTCGTACAGCCGCCGCCGCTCGTCGTCCGAACCGCCGAGGAAGGTGCCGTCGAGGTCCGTCGCCAGCACCAGGCCGGGCCGCCTCATGGCGACACCGCCAGGACAATGTCCAATACCGCCGGCCCCAAGTCGTCGCTGCAAGACCGCGCGGATGCTCCGTTGATGACCACGGCAGCCCTCCGCTGTTCTGTGTAAGCGACGCCTATGCCGCCAGATGAATCTGGAAGCCCGCCCCGGCCGGCCCCGATGATGGAGAGAGTTCCTATCAGGCCGTCCAGTTTCGGTCAAGCATATGATTGAACGTCATGCGACCATCGGGCAATTACTTCGGGTTATTACCGAAGATTCAACCATTCAAATGATCGTGCATGCCATCGGATTGCAAAGGTAGTCTCAATTACTGAAACACAATACTATTTTATACTATTCGCGCCGCCGCGACGGGCCAGTTTGACCGATTGAGGCTGACCTCATCGCCGCCGATACGCTAGAAGCGCCTCCATGCAGGACAACGTGACGCCCTACCGCCGACCCGGTTCGGCCCTGCGCAATTTCGTCGGCAGCGAGGCGGCCGGAGGCTACGTCCTGATGGCCGCCGCCGCGCTGGCGCTGGTCCTGGCCAACTCCCCCCTGGCCGAAGGCTACTTCGCCGTCCTTCGCGTCGAGCTGGGGTTCGCGCTTGGCCCGCTGCATCTGCGCGAGAGCCTGCTGCACTGGATCAACGACGGGCTTATGGCGCTGTTCTTCCTGCTGGTCGGGCTGGAGATCAAGCGCGAGGTGCTGGACGGCCAACTGTCGCGCCCTTCCCGCATCCTGCTGCCGGGACTGGCGGCGTTGGGCGGGGTGGCGGTCCCGGCGGCGATCTATCTCAGCCTCAATGCGGGCGCGCCGGAACGGGCCCCCGGCTGGGCGATCCCGTCGGCCACCGACATCGCCTTCGCGCTCGGCGTGCTGGCCATCGCCGGAAGCCGCGTGCCCCCGTCCTTAAAGATCTTCCTGGCCGCCATCGCCATCCTCGACGACCTGGCCGCCATCTTGATCATCGCGGTCTTCTACACGGCCGAGCTGCACTGGCCGGCGCTGGCCGGCGCCGGCCTGGCGACCGCGGCGCTCGTTGCGCTGAATCGGCTGAGGGTCGAGCCGCTGTGGCTCTACCTGGCGGTCGGGCTGGTCCTGTGGTTCTGCGTGCTGGAGTCCGGCGTCCACGCCACCTTGGCCGGGGTGGTGCTGGCCATGACCATTCCCATGCGACGCAGCCCGGCGCGGCCGGACGATCAACGCTCGCCTCTGCATCGCCTGGAGCATGGGCTGCACAAGCCGGTCGCCTTCTTCGTCGTGCCGGTCTTTGGCCTGGCCAACGCCGGGCTGTCGTTCGCGGGGATCACGACGGGGATGGTGCTGGCGCCCGCGCCGCTCGGCGTGGCGCTGGGTCTCTTCCTGGGCAAGCAGGCGGGCGTCTTCCTGACCAGCCTGGCGGTCATCCGGCTGAACTGGGCCGACGCTCCGGCCGGTTCGAGCCGGGCCCAGCTCTACGGCGTCTCGGTGCTGTGCGGCATAGGCTTCACGATGAGCCTGTTCGTCGGCAACCTCGCCTTCACGGACCCCACCCTGATCGTGGAGACCAAGATCGGCGTGCTGATGGGCTCGGGCCTGTCGGCGCTGCTGGGCCTGGCCATTCTCTTCGTCGCCAAGCGTGAGCCCGCGCCCTCAGATTCGTAATGGTGCGGGCGGTCGGGCTCGAACCGACACTCCTTTCGGAACCGGATTTTGAATCCGGCGCGTCTACCAGTTTCACCACGCCCGCGAGTCGCCGCCCAACCCGCAGGCCAGCGTTCCGACGGCGACAACCCCTACTTCACCAGCGCCCTGTCCGCACTCACTTTTTGCGCCGTGCGCAGCGTTCGCGCGCCGCGCGGGAGGGCTCACGGCGCCTCGCCCGACAGGCGGTTGGCGGCCGCTTCCAGCCGCAGCAACAGGCGCTTGAGGGTCTGGGCCTCGCCAGGGCTGAGGCCGCTGAGCAGGGCCGCCTCGTAGGCCAGCGCCATGGGGGCGATCTCGGCGTAGAGCAGCGCGCCGCCCTCGGTCAGCGACAGCACGCGGGAGCGGCCATCGGCCTGGTGCGCCTCGCGGCCGATCAGGCGGCGGGCGACCAGCCCCTGCGCCGCGCGGCTGACCGTCACCTTGTCCATCGCCGTGCGGGCGACGATCGCCCGCTGGGTCATGGGGGCTTCGGCCAACACGGCCAGCAATCGCCATTGCGGGATCGAGACGCCGAAGCGGTCCTCGTAGGCGCGGGCGATCAGACGGCTGACCGCGCCCGACGCCACCGACAGGCGATAAGGCAGGTATTCGTCGAGCTTCACCCCGTCGTCCCCGCCGGGCCGGACCGCCGCTTCGTTCATGCCGCCGTCCACCGCCTCATCGGATGATGACCGCGCGGGCCTTCGCGCCCCGGTCGTAGAGGACGTCGTTGGAGAACACCGTCACCTCGCACAGGATGTCGCCGCCTTCGGCCGCCGACCAGATGTAGCTGCGCTCCACCTTCACGAAGCGCCCGGCGGGCGAGACGCCCTCGTAGGTGTCGCCCCACGGCGTGATGGGGGAGAGGTCGCGCCAGCTCAGCGTCAGGGCGCGGCGCAGCTCGTCCTCGGCCATTTCCGCAAGGTCGGGATCGCAGGTCACGGGCGTCGGCGTCCTCTGGTGTCGTGGAAGGAAACCACCTGCCGCATGCGGGCGGGCGAGACAACAACGCGCGGGCCTGCTAGCAGGCGCCATAACGCCGGTTCACGGAGCCTCCATGCTGCGCCGCCTCTACGACTGGACGATGGGCCTGGCCCGTTCGCGCCGCGCCCCGCACGCGCTCGCCGTGGTGTCCTTCGCCGAAAGCTCCTTCTTCCCCGTGCCGCCGGACGTGATGCTGGCGCCGATGGTGCTGGCGCGGCCGGAGAAGGCGTGGACCTACGCGACCATCTGCACCATCGCCTCGGTGCTGGGCGGGATGCTGGGCTACGCCATCGGCTACTACCTGACCGACCTGGCCGGGCACCTGCTGTCCCTGACCGGCAACGCCGACCGGATGGACGAGTACAAGTGCTGGTACGCCGAGTGGGGCCTGTGGGTGATCCTGGTCAAGGGACTGACCCCCATCCCCTACAAGCTGGTGACCATCGCCTCGGGGATGGCGGCCTTCAGCCTGCCGGTGTTCATCGCCGCGTCCGTGGCCACGCGCGGGGCGCGGTTCTTCCTGGTCGCCTGGGTGGTCAAGCGGTTCGGCCCGGCCATGCTGCCGATCATCGAGCGGCGGCTGGCGACGGTGGCGATGATCTTCATGGGCCTGATCGTGCTAGGCTTGGCGCTGAGCCACTTCCTGGGACAGGGCGCGCCGTCGGCATGCTGAAGACGCTTTCGAGATACTGGCCCGTCATCGCGCTCGCCTCCTCGGCGGCGCTGCTGGCGGCGGCCCATTATTTCGAGGCCCAGGGCTATGCGCCCTGCAACCTGTGCCTGAAGCAGCGGGCCGTCCACTGGGCGGTGATCGCGGCGGCCGTGGCGGCGCTGGCGGTCGGCCGCACGCCATTCGGCGCACGGTCGGCGCGGGCGTTCGGCATCCTGCTGGCCGTGCTGTTCCTGGCCAGCGCGGCGGTCGCCTTCTTCCACGTCGGCGTGGAGTTCAAGTGGTGGCCGGGGCCGGACACCTGCGCCGCCACCGGGACGGCCACCGCCGCCTCGCTGGACGCCCTGCTCAGAGGCGCGGAGATCAAGCCGCCATCCTGCGACGAGGCGGTGTGGTTCTTCCTGGGCTTGTCGATGGCCTTCTGGAACGGGCTGGCCTCACTGGCGCTGGCCGCGTTCGGCCTCTTCGCGGCGAGGGCGCGGCGATGACCACGCCCCCCCGCCCCGGACGCGGCGCGCCGTCGGAGCGGCTGGCCGAGATCCTGCGCGTCGATCATGCGGGCGAGCTGGGCGCCGTCCACATCTATCGCGGCCAGCGGGCGGTGCTGGACCGGGCGCCGGGCAAGGGCCGGGTCGCCGGGCAGTTGGCCGAGATGGAAGGCCACGAGGCCGTGCACCTCGCCCGCTTCGACACCCTGCTGAACGAGCGCCGCGTGCGTCCGACGCTCATGGCCCCGCTCTGGCGCGCGGCCGGTTTCGCGCTGGGCGCCGGAACGGCCCTGCTGGGCGAGAAGGCCGCCCACGCCTGCACCGAGGCGGTCGAGACGGTGATCGAGGAGCACTACGCGGGGCAGGTCGCCGAACTGGCCGAGCGCGACCCGGAACTGGCCGCCGAGCTGTCGAAGTTCCGCGACGAGGAACTGGCCCACCGCGACCTCGCCGTCGCCGAGGGGGCGAAGGAAGCGCCGGGCTACGCCTTGCTGGCCGCGGTCGTCCGCGCCGGATGCCGGGCCGCCATCAAGATCAGCGAAAAGGTCTGAGATGGCCGGGGAGAAGGCCGACCTGCCGGCCATCGCGCAGGACCTTTCCGACGCCTTCTCGGCGGACCCGCACTTCGACTGGTTCCTGCGGGTCGATCGCCATCGCAAGGCCGCGCGCGAGGCGATGTTCCGCTTCATGCTGGCGAAGATGGCCTGGCCGGAAGCGCGCATCGACCGCGTCGAGGGCGCCGCCGCAGTCTGGATGCCGTTCGCGGCCCTCAAGCCCAGCCCCATCGCCGACGAGCTGCGCCGCCTGCCCGTCATGCTGCGGGCGACCGGGACGCGGCGGCTGTCGCGGCTGATCGCCCTGCGCGCCGCCATGGACCGCCAGCACCCGATGGACCGGCCGCACGCCTACCTGTGGCTGCTGGGCGTCAGCCCGCGCCTCCAGGGCAAGGGGATCGGCTCGCGCCTGCTGGCCGCGGCGACGGAGCGGCTGGACGCGGCCAGAACCCCCGCCTTCCTGGAAACCGGCACGACCCGCAACGTCGCCCTCTACTGCCGCCACGGCTTCGAGGTGATCCACGAAGCACCGCCCGCCCCCGGCGCGCCGACCATGTGGCACATGTGGCGCGAGCCGAGGTGATCCCTCTTCTCCGGGGTCGCCGTTCTAGCGGCTAGCGCAGGGCCATCTGGCTCCAGACGGCGCGCAGGGCCTTGAGCTGGTCGGCGACCGGCTGCCTGAGGTCGTGCCGCTCCTTCAGCGCCAGCCCGATCTTGTTGCCGCGCCGCCAGATGACCTCGGCGTCCCAGGCGATGCCCTCCTTGATCTGCACGAGGTGCAGTTCGTTGGGGACCATCTGGGGCGAGGCCGTCTCGATCATCGCCCCTTCCGGGCTGATGTTGCGGATGGTGCAGTCGAAGGTGACCTTCGCCCCTTCCGTCGACAGTTTCCCGGCCAGCAGCGCCCGCTGGCGCGGCTGGCGGCGGCGTTCGACCGGGCGGGCGTCATGGGCTTCCATGGGCGAAGGATGCGCCCCGGAAGTTTCCAAGGGGTTGAGCGGGCGCAGCCGCTCGCGCAATCGGCCCAGAATGGGCCGCTACTGCCAGCCCCGGCTCTGGATATAGCCCCGCAGCGCCGCGATGCGGGTGGCGTCGGACGGGTGGGTGGAGGTGAGTTCCGCCGGACGGGCGGTGCGCTGGGCGGCCATCATCTCCCACAGCCGCACGGCTTCGGAGGGCCGGTAGCCGGCGGCGTTCATGTAGTCCGCGCCCAGGCGGTCGGCCTCCAGCTCATGCTGGCGCGAGAAGGGCAGCAGGATGCCGAGCTGCGCCCCCGCCCCGCCGAACGCCGCGATCCGCTCGGCCCCCGAGCCGCCGACCGCGCCCTGCGCCACGCCGAGCGCCAGTTGGGTGGCCGCGCTCTGGCTCATGCGCTCGGCGGCGTGGCGGGCGACGGTGTGGCCGACCTCGTGGCCGATGACGGCGGCGAGCTGGTCGTCGTTCTGGACCAGCTTCAGCAGGCCCGTGTTGACCCCGATCCTGCCGCCCGGCAAGGCGAAGGCGTTGGGGGTGTCGTTGTCGAAGACGGCGTATTCCCACGGCCGTCCGCCGAGCCCGGCCCCGTCCACGATCCGCTGGCCGACCCGGCGCACGCGGTCGTTGGCGGCCTTGTCGGTCGAGCGCTTCTCGCTCTTGAGCGTCTGGGCCCAGGTCTGCGCGCCCGCGCTGGCCAGGGCGGAATCGTCCACCAGGACGAGTTGCTGGCGGCCGAGAGTCTGGTTGTAGCTGCAGGCCGCAAGGACCAGGGCCGCCCCCGCGGCAAGATAGCGTTTCATCGTGTTTCTCCGCCTTCCCACTGGCGTTGGAGCGCAAGGCGCCGTAGACGCACGGCTCCATCCACTTGCCTCGTAAGCGATACCTCCCCTGAAGAACACCAGTTTCACCGACCGCCTGTCCACCGCCGCCGAAGCCAAAAAGGCTATGCTGGCCAAGTTCCAGCCCAAGCAGGCGAAGACCGATCCCAACTTCGAGCAGCGCGCCGCGGCCAAGGAAGCCGAGCGCGAAGCCGCGCGCGCCGCCCGCGAGGCCGAAAAGCAGGCCCGCCGCGACGCGAAGGTCGCCGCCGAGGAAGCGGCGCGCGAGGCCCTGCTGATGAACGAGGAAGTCCAGCTCGAGCTGAAGCGCGCCGAACGCAAGGCCCGCAAGGCCGAGGCCAAGGCCGAAGCCCGCGCCAAGCGCGAGGCGAAGAAGTCGGGGCGGTAGGAAGGCTCGGGCGGCTGCGGGCTACCCGATGAGCCTGCGCAACCATCTCCAACCGGCCCCCTTGAGCCATTCGATCATCTTCTTGAACTCGACGACGGCCGGGCCCGCGCCCCCCAGCGCCGAGGACAGGCTCTCGAGGATGATATCGGAGCATTCGAGGTAGTCTTTCGCGAGGGGCTCCGCCCAGGCATCCTCGGCCTGCGCGTAGTAGCGCCTGGATTGCTCGTGGACCGCGAGCTTGAAATCGAGCTGCGGGCCGACCAGGCCGTGCTGCGCCAAGCCCGGCAGAAGACTGAGCCACCCCCGCTCCAGCAGCAGGATCATATAGGCGATCTGGGCCTTCGGGCCATGGTCGTAAGCCCTTCTGGCTTGCTCACGGAGCGTTTCTTCCAGGAATCGCGTGTCCTCGAGCATGGCTTCGAGGTCCTGATCCAGCGTGTTCAGGAATCCGATCAGGGCCCGCCTGTCCTCGCCGTAGCCATCCCCGCCGTCAGCGCCCAGGCCGCCAAAGCCGCCGCCTCCCCAACCTATATCGAGGTCTTGATCCGTGTCGTTCATGGACTCCTCCCCAGGTTGCATAAGGGCAGGATAAGACTAGTTGCGCAAGCTCGGCCTACGCCTCCAGCTCGATGTCCCAGTACAGGTAGTCCAGCCAGCTTTCGTGCAGGTGGCCGGGCGGGAAGCGGCGGCCGTGTTCCTGTAGCTCCCACATGCTGGGCCGCCTCGGGTGGCGGTGCGGCTGCATGTGGGCTTCGCGCGGCGTGCGGCCGCCCTTGGCCAGGTTGCAGGGGGCGCAGGCGGTGACAATGTTCTCCCAGGTCGTGCGGCCGCCGCGCGAGCGGGGGATGACGTGGTCGAAGGTCAGGTCGTCGCCGTCCCCGCAGTACTGGCAGGCGAAGGCGTCACGCAGGAAGAGGTTGAAGCGGGTGAAGGCCGGCGGCCGGTCCTGGGCCACGTACTGCTTCAGCGACACCACGCTGGGAAGCTGCATCGCGAAGGACGGGGAGTGGATGACCTTGTCGTAGGTCGAGACCACCTCGACGCGGTCGAGGAACACGGCCTTGACCACCTCCTGCCACGGCCACAGCGACAGGGGGTAGTAGCTGAGCGGCCGGAAGTCGGCGTTCAGCACCAGGGCGGGGCAGCCGGACAGCGGGCGGCTATGCACCTGCATGGCGCGCCCCCGGCGATGTCAGACACGCAAACGGACTGAAGACGAGCCTCCTCCGCGCGGATCGGGAATCAGGATCGACTCCCGAAGCCGTCTTAAGGATACGCCTTTCGGTGACAGCTCCAAGACGGCTTTACAGCCAGGGCGCGCGGGTCTCGTTCGCCAGCATCTCGTCATAGGTCGGGCGGCGGCGGATGACCGCCCACTCGGCGCCCCTGACCAGCACCTCGGGGACCAGCGGCCGGGTGTTGTACTCGCTGGCCATCACCGCCCCGTAGGCCCCGGCCGACATGAAGGCCACGAGGTCGCCCGCGAGCAGCGGCGGCAGGGGCCGCTGGCGGGTGAAGGTATCGCCGGTTTCGCAGACGGGGCCGACCACGTCGGCGGGCTCCAGCGGCCCCTCGCGCGGCTCGACCGGGCGGATGTCGTGGAAGGCGTCGTACATGGCCGGGCGGATCAGGTCGTTCATCGCCGCGTCCAGGATCAGGAACCGCCGCCCCTCCGGCCGCTCGTGCAGGTGGATGACCCGCGAGAGCATCACCCCGGCGTTGGCCGCGATCACCCGCCCCGGCTCGAAGGCGAGCTGGATGGGCGCAAGGCGCGCCGTGGCGCGGGCCACCATCGCCCCGTAGTCGGCGGGCGAGGCGGGCTCGGGCATGTTGAAGTAGGGCACGCCCAGGCCGCCGCCGAGGTCCAGCCGCTCGACCGTCAGCCCCCGGCCGCGCAGGCGCTCGACGAGGTCGGCCATCTTGCCGAAGGCGGCCTCCAGCGGGGACAGCTCGGTGATCTGGCTGCCGATGTGGCAGGCGACGCCCACGGGATTGAGGTGCGGCGAGGCGGCGGCCTTGGCGTAGAGGCGCTCGGCCTCGGCGATGGAGACGCCGAACTTGTTGTCCGACTTGCCGGTGGCGATCTTGGCGTGGCCGCCCGCCGCCACGTCCGGGTTGACGCGGAAGGCCAGGGTGGCGCGCACGCCCTTGTCCGCCGCCACCTGCTCCAGAAGGTCCAGCTCGGGCTCGGACTCGACGTTGATCTCGGCGACGCCGATGTCGAGGGCGTAGGCCAGCTCGTCCGCCGTCTTGCCGACGCCGGAGAAGACGATGCGCTCGGGCGGGATGCCCGCCGCCAGCGCCCGGCGGATCTCGCCCTCGGAGACGGTGTCGGCCCCTGCCCCCAGGTCGCCCAGCACCTTCAGCACCGAGACGTTGGAGTTGGCCTTCACGGCGTAGGCGATCAGCGGGTCCCGGACCCCGGCGCTCACGAGGCCGTCGCGGAACACCGTGAAGTGCCGCTCAAGGGTGGCGGTGGAATAGACGTAAACGGGCGTGCCCACCGCCTGGGCGATGGCGGCGAGCGACACGTCCTCGCAATGGAGCCGCCCCCCCCGGGGCTCGAAGTGGTTCATTGCGGATTGGCGTAGGGGTCGGGCAGCGCGCCTTGCGGCGCCACGGCGAACGGATCGGAGCCCTGCCCGCCGATGGGCAGGGTGCGGGGCGGCGCGGGGGCCACGTCGCGGTCGCGCACGTCCTGGCGGTCGGCGGTGCGGGCGACGTTCTCGTCCGGGTCCGACGGCGGCACGACCACGCTGGCGCGGGGCGAGGGGCGTTCCAGGTCGCCCATGCGGCCGCAGGCGGCCAGCGCCAGGGCGGCGAGGAGGATCGTCAGCTTGCGGGTCATCCCAGCATTTCCTTCCACCGCGCGACCTGGGCGCGGACCTGGGTTGGAGCCGTTCCGCCATAGCTTGTCCGGCTGGCGGCGGAAGCGGCCGGGGTCAGTACGGAGTAAACGTCCTGCGTGACGCGAGGGTCCAGCGTCTGAAGCTCTTTCAGCGGCAGGTCCGGCAGGTCGCAGCCGAGCTGCTCGGCCCGCTTCACCGCCGAGCCGGTCACATGGTGGGCGTCGCGGAACGGCATCCCCAGCGTGCGGACCAGCCAGTCGGCGAGGTCGGTGGCGGTCGAGAACCCCGCGCCCGCCGCCGCCGCCATCTTCTCGGGGACAGGCTCCAGGTCGGCGACCATGCCGGTCATGGCCAGCAGGGAAAGCTCCAGCGCGTCGAACGCCTCGAAGGTGGGGACCTTGTCCTCCTGCATGTCCTTCGAATAGGCGAGCGGCAGGCCCTTCATCACCACCGCCAGGGTGGTGAAGGCGCCCAGGATGCGGCCGACCTTCGCCCGGACCAGCTCGGCCGCGTCCGGGTTCTTCTTCTGCGGCATGATGGACGAGCCGGTGGTGAAGGCGTCCGACAGCTTCACGAAGCCGAACTGCGGCGTCGTCCACAGCACCAGTTCCTCGGCGAAGCGCGACAGGTGGGTGGCGCAGATGGTCGCCGCCGCCAGCGCCTCCAGCGCGAAGTCGCGGGCCGAGACGCTGTCCAGCGAGTTGGCGGTGGGGCCGTAGAACCCGAGGTGCTCGGCCGTCATCTCCCGCCGGATCGGAAAGGGCGAGCCGGCCAGGGCGGCGGCGCCCAGCGGGCACTCGTTCATCCGCTCGCGCGCGCCACGGAACCGCGAGGCGTCGCGGCCGAACATCTCGACATAGGCCATCAGGTGGTGGCCGAAGGTCACCGGCTGGGCCGGTTGCAGGTGGGTGAAGCCCGGCATCAGGGTGTCGGCGTGGACCTCGGCCTTGGCCAGGAACGCCCGTTGCAGCGCCTCGATCTGCCCGGCCGTGCGGTCGCACGCCTCCCGCACCCACAGGCGGAAGTCGAGGGCGACCTGGTCGTTGCGCGAGCGGGCCGTGTGCAGCCGCCCGGCCACCGGGCCGATCAGCTCGCGCAGCCGCGCCTCCACATTCATGTGGATGTCTTCGTATTCGTCGCGGAAGGGGAAGGTCCCGGCGTCCATCTCGGCCTCGACGGCGTCCAGTCCGCGCTGGATTTCGGCCTCGTCGGCGCTAGTAATCACCTTCGCGGCGCACAACATGGCCGCATGGGCGCGCGATCCGGCCAGGTCCTGGCGGGCCAGCCGCTTGTCGAAGCCGATGGAGACGTTGATCGCCTGCATCAGCTCGGCCGGTTTCGCGGAGAACCGCCCGCCCCACATCGCCTGCCCGGCAGGCTTCACAGAGGCGTCGGAGGCGTCGTCGGTCATATGAGCGAAGTCCAGGCGGCGAAGGCGCGGCCCGATCTGTTGAGGTGGGCCATTCTCTGCGCCGCCATCGTCGGCGTCGCGGCGGTTCTATACGTCATCGGCGCCGCTTCCATCAAACCAAAGGATCGCGCTTCGCTCGCCGACCTGCGGCGAGGGGCGCTGGTGAAGCTGGAGGCGCCGAAAACGCCCCTCCCCGCCCCCACGACGCCGTTCAAGGACGCGGCGGGCAAGGACGTGACCCTGGCCGACTTCAAGGGCGAGGTGGTGGTCCTGAACCTGTGGGCGACATGGTGCGCCCCCTGCGTGACCGAGATGCCGACGCTGGCGAAGCTCCAGGCCGTCTATGCGACCCAGCCGGTGCGGGTGGTGGCGCTCAGCGTAGACCGTGAGGGCGACGCCGACCTCGCCGCCTCGTTCATCGCCAGGCATGGGCCGCTGAAGCTCTATCGCGACCCGTCATACAAGGTGCCGTTCTCGATGCAGCCGCGCGCGCAGGGCTTCCCGACGACGGTCGTCTACGACCGCAAGGGCATGGAGCGGGCGCGGCTGTCGGGCGACGCCGACTGGTCCTCGCCCGAGGCGCGGGAGCTGGTGGAACGCCTGCTGGCGGAGCGCTAACGGGGTTGACCGCCTAGCCCCTCCATGCACACCCTTCGGCCCGCAATCCTAGACCTCGGGCCTGCCCCAGACGCCTGCGATTGTTGCCGGGCCAGCCTCGCCAACAGGGGCGGTCCACTCTGGAATGGCTTGTCTGAGGAGACGCCCCAATGTCCACCGGAACCGTGAAGTGGTTCAACACCACCAAGGGCTACGGCTTCATCCAACCCGAAGACGGCGGCAAGGACGTGTTCGTCCACATCAGCGCCGTCGAGCGGGCGGGCCTCACCGCCCTGAACGAAGGCCAGCGCCTCAGCTTCCAGCTCAAGGAGGAGCGCGGCAAGACGGCGGCGGTGGACCTGAAGGCGCTGTAGGTCTCCGCGACATCGAAATCCGAGGGCGCCGTCCGAAAGGCCGGCGCCCTTTTTCGTCTAGGGGGCGATGTCGGCGGGGCTTACGCCCCGCGCCCGCAGTTCCCGCAGCGTCTCGCCGCGGTCGCGCTTGGACAGGCGCTTGCCGTTCGGGCCCAGCAGCAGCGGGTGGTGGCGGTAGGCGGGTTCGGGCAGGCCCAGCAGCACCTGCAACAGCCGCTGGATGTGGGTCGCCTCCAGCAGGTCCTCGCCCCGGATGACCTCGGTCACGCCCTGCAGCGCATCGTCCACCACCACGGCCAGGTGGTAGGCCACGCCCACGTCCTTGCGCGCCAGGATCACGTCGCCGGCCGCTTCCGGGTGAGCCTGCACCGTCTCGCCCTTCTCGGTGAAGGTCAGGTGGGTGAAGCCGCCCGCCGCCTTGCGCGCCGCCGCCAGCGACAGCCGCCAGGCGTAGGGCCGGTCCTCGGCCAGCAGCCGTTCCTCCTCCTTGTCGGAGAGCGGGCCGGCCTTGAACGCCTCGACCGGGCCGTGGGGCGCGCGGGCGATCTCGTCCAGCACCTCCTTGCGGGTGCGGAAGCAGCGGTAGAGCAGGCCCCGCGCCTTCAGGCTCTCCAGCGCCGCCTCGTAGTCGGCCAGATGCTCCGACTGGCGGCGGACCGGCTCCTCCCACGCGATCCCCAGCCAGGCGAGGTCCTCGTAGATGGCGGCCTCGTACTCCGGCTTGCAGCGGACGGTGTCGATGTCCTCGATGCGCAGGATGAAGCGGCCCCCCGCCTCGCGCGCCGCGTTCCACGCGGTCAGCGCCGAGAAGGCATGGCCCCGGTGCAGGTAGCCGGAGGGGGACGGGGCGAAGCGGGTGACGAAGGGCGTGTTCACGCCCCCTCTTACCCGTTTAATCGGGCCGGGCGAACCGGGCGAACATGCCCAGGTGCGCGAGGACGGCGAGCAGGAAGTTCTCCTCCCCCCCCAGTTCGGCCTTCAGCGGCTCGAACTGGCGAAAGCTGGTCATCTCGGCCAGGCCGTGGGCCGCGCACCATGCGGCGATGGTCGCCAGCTCGACGTCCATCTCGGAGATTTCCTCTCCGGCGATGTCCTTGAAGGTCTGCCGCACGAGGTTGTAGGCGCTGTGGCTGTCGCCCTTCATGTCCTCGGGCAGGGCGTCCTTGTCGCGGGCGCGGTCGTACATGACGCGGTAGAGGGCGGGGTTGTCGCGGGCGAAGGCGACATAGGCCACGCCGAGCTGGGCGACCAGGATGCCGTCCGGGTCGGCCCTGTCCTTGGCGGCCTGGAGGGCGTGGCCCAGCTCCTCGAAACCCTCCATGGCGATGGCCTCGAACAGCTCGCCCTTGTCCTTGAAGTGGTGATAGGGCGCGGCCGGGCTGACCCCCGCCTCGCGAGCCACCGCCCGCAGGGACATGGCGTTCTGGCCCTCGGCTTCCAGGATGCGGCGGGCGGCGTCCACGAGGGCGCGGCGCAGGTCCCCGTGATGATAGGGCCGGGCTTCGGCGGCGGAGGTCATTTTACTCGTCTTCCTGGCGTTTCCAGCGGCTGCTGTCGGGCTTTCGCACGGCTTGCAGCTTCTCTGATGGAGCTCACTCTAAAATTAAATCCAAGCAATGTAAAGATTGATCTTGACGGCGCTCAGATAGCTGATATCTAAACATCGTCCAGATCGGACCGGCCCCGCTCCCCCGGGGGCCGACTGGGGGGCTCCAGAAGGCGCCCGGAACCTGAAACTTAGGAGTGTGTGTGATGACCATCGCCAACCTGACCCGTTTCGAACGCGCTTTCGATCGCACGGCGACCGTGTTCCTTCTGATCCTCGGCCTGGGTCTCGGCGGCGCGACCGCGCTGATCGGCCTCTAAGGCCCTGACCGAACGGGCCCGCCCCACTTGAACGGGGCGGGCGGCGGTGTCAGTCACCGTGTGTGACACCGAAACCGCACAACGCGCCGGACGCGGACCTGATCCGCCGGGCGCGCGAGCATCTCGCCGCCGCCGATCCGGCGCTCGCCCCGCTCCACGCGGCGACGCCGGAATTCGAATGGCGCCTCAGGCCCGGCGGCTATGCGGGCCTCGTGAAGTTCATCGTCGAGCAGCAGGTTTCCGTCGCCGCCGCCGCCAGCATCTGGCGCCGCTTCGAGGAGGGCCTGGGCGAGATCGTCCCGGCCCGCGTGCTGGACTTCGACGAGGACGGCCTGAAGGCCTTCGGCCTGTCCCGCCCCAAGGCCCGCTACGCCCGCGAGATCGCGGCGGCGGCTTTCGACTTCGACGCCCTCCCCCACCTTCCCGACGACAAGGCCGTGGCCGCGCTGACGGCGCTGAAGGGCGTCGGCCGCTGGACGGCCGAGACCTACATGATGTTCTGCCACGGACGGCTGGACGTGTTCCCCGGCGGCGACGTGGCCTTGCAGGAGGCCATGCGCTGGGCTGATCGCGTGGAAGTGCGGCCGACGGAGAAGGAAGCCTATATCCGCGCACAGGCGTGGAAGCCGTACCGGGGCGTCGCGGCGCATCTGCTGTGGCGGTGCTACGGCGGGGTGAGGCGGGGGGAGATCGTGCTCTGAAGCCCTTCCCCCATCCAGGGGAAAGGGAGGGGCTAGTCCAGCGCCCCGACGTAGGGCAGCGCGCGCATGGCGCCGCCGGCGTCGAGGCCGTAGCCGACGAGGTATCTCGCCGGCGCCTCCCAGCCGACGAAGTCCGGCTCGATGGCCCGCGCGGTCGGCCACGGCTTGCGGGCGAAGACGGCCGTGAGGACTTCGCTCGCCCCCGCGCCCTTCACCAGCCGCGCGGCCTCGCTGAGCGACAGTCCGGTGTCGAAGACGTCGTCCAGCACCAGCGCCCGGCGTCCGGCCAGGGGCCGTTGCAGGTCCGCGCGGACCTCGCAGCGGCCGAGGCTGGCCCGCTCGTCGCGGTAGGAGGACAACCACAGCGCGTCGAACCGCACCTGCCGCCCCCGCCGCGACAGCGCCCGGGTCAGGTCGGCGGAAAACCAGATGCCGCC
The DNA here is from genome assembly GCA_964579695.1 of uncultured Caulobacter sp. GTDB lineage: Bacteria > Pseudomonadota > Alphaproteobacteria > Caulobacterales > Caulobacteraceae > Caulobacter. The sequence goes on from CAZOHI010000034.1 coordinate 23,027, forward strand.
GGTCAGCAGGCAGACGGCCACCGTCTCGTCGTCGATGCGCGGCGCGATCGCCCTCGCCATCGCCTCCACCCGTTCGGCGACCTCGGCCTCGCTCAGGAGGACCGTCGGCTCACTCATGCGCCGGAGGGGCGATGGCGTGCGGATCGTCGGCGGCGAGCGGCGCGGCGTCGGCGGCCATCACCGGGGCGACCGGGCTCGGCGCCTTCGAGCCGCGCAGGTCGAGCTTGCCGGCCTGGGACGGCTGGGCCTTGATGGGCTCCAGCACGAAGTCGACCTCCAGGTCCGAGGCGGTGGTCGGCGGGTCGAGCAGGGCGATGGCGAAGTGGCGGGTCTCGCCCGGGGGGATCTTCGGGTCGGCCGGGGCGGCGATCTTGCCCATCACCCGCTTGCCCTCGCGGTTGACCAGGGTGATGCGCAGCGGCGGGGACTTGATCTCGCGGTCCTCGATATTGCGGATGACCCCGGACACCGACAGGGCCGCGTGGCCGTCCTGAAGCGCGGGCTCTGCGCTGACGTCCTCGATGACGAGGCCGATGCGGTTGACCGGCAGGCCGACGCTGGCGAAGGCGGCGGCCGAGCCCGGCCACACCCGCACCATCTCCACCCTGAAGACCACGGCGACGGCGATCATCACCGCCAGCCCCACGGCCATCCCGGCCCAGATGACGCCCGTGGCGGCGGCCTCGCGCGCCCGGCGCTCGTTCACCGCACGGGCGCGGAAGACCTTGGGCAGTTCCTCGCCCGGCAGCGCGCTGATCGGTTCGGGCTCGGGCGCGGGCGGATCGACGACGACCGCGCCTTCTTCCGGCGAGGCGCCCAGTTCCAGCGGCGGTTCGGCGTGGGCGGTCCATCGGGCCCCGCAGGCGGCGCATTTGACGCCGCGCCCTTCCGGGCCGACCTTGGCGTCGGCCACGAAATACCGGGTAGCGCAGTCAGGACAGGTCAGTATCATGGCCGGCGAATCGGACGCTCCCGCAACCTCTATCGAGGTCGCCGATTTCGGCTTCCATGTCCAGAAACCCTGACGCCGCGCCTCCCGATCTGGAGGGACCGATCCTGCGCTTCGAAGGCGTCGCCATGCGTTATGGCCGCGCGCCCGAAGTGCTGAAGGACGTGTCCTTCGCGCTGGAGCCGGGCTCGTTCCACTTCCTGACCGGCGCGTCGGGGGCGGGCAAGTCCAGCCTGCTGAAACTCATCTACCTCGCCCAGCGACCGTCTCGCGGCCACATCGAGATGTTCGGCCGCACGGTCGAGACGGTGGCCGCCGCCGACCGGCCCTTCCTGCGCCGCCGCATCGGGGTGGTGTTCCAGGAGTTCCGGCTGCTGGAGCACCTGTCGGCCTTCGACAACGCCGCCCTGCCCCTGCGCATCGCCGGGCGCAAGCCCGACGGCTACCGCGCGGACGTGGCCGAGCTGTTGAGCTGGGTGGGGCTGAAAAGCCGGATGCACGCCCTGCCCGCGACCCTGTCCGGCGGCGAGAAGCAGCGGCTGGCCATCGCCAGGGCCGTGGTGGGGCGGCCCGACATCCTGCTGGCCGACGAGCCGACCGGGAACGTGGACCACGAGATGGCCCTGCGCATCCTGCGGCTGTTCGTGGAGTTGAACCGGCTGGGGACCACCGTGCTGATCGCCAGCCACGACGAGGAGTTGGTCGCCCGCTCCGGCCAGCCGGTGCTGCACCTCGACGGCGGGCGGCTGAAGGCGTTCGGGAGGGGCAAGGCGTGAGCGAGTTGTTCGATCCCGCCCGCTGGAAGCCCGGCCCCCTGCTGCCGCCGCGCGACAACCGCGACGGGGCGCTGACCTTCGTCGTCGCGGTGCTGGTGTTCCTGGCCTGCCTGACCGCCATCGGGACCATCGCCGCCGACCGCGCCGCCAGCGGCTGGACCGGCCAGCTCCAGGGCGCGGCCACCGTCGTCGTGCGCGCCAAGGGCGGCGAGAGCCCCGACACCGCCGCTGGACGCGCCGCCGAGGCGCTGGCGGGCGTGAAAGGCGTGTCCGAGGCCCGGGCGCTGGAGAAGGCCAAGGCCGAGGCCCTGCTCGAACCCTGGCTGGGCGAGGACGCCATCCTCGACGACCTGCCCGTGCCCCGGCTGGTGACCGTGGACCTCGACCCCGCCGCCCCCGCCGACGCCGCGGCGCTGGACCGGGCGCTGAAGGCGGCGGGGCTGGACGCGACGGTGGACGACCACGGCATCTGGATCGCCGATATCGAGCGGTCGGCGAGGACGGCGCGCTGGTTCGCCCTGGCCATCTTCCTGCTGATCGCGGCGGCGGCGGCGGCGGTCATCGGCTTCGCCACCCGCGCGGGGCTGGCGGCGCACCACGAGGTGATCGAGGTGCTGCACCTGTCGGGCGCCCGGCCCGGCTTCATCGCCCGGCTGTTCCAGGTCCGCTTCGCCCGCACGGCGGCGGTGGCGGGCTTGTTCGGGGCCTGGGCGGCGGCCATCATCGGCGGCCTCGTGCGACTCGCAGGGGGCGGCGAGGGCCTGACGCCGGTGCTGCCGGTGGCCTGGCTGGACCTCGCGGCCGTCCTGCCCGCCCCGCTGCTGGCGGCGCTGGTGGCGGCGTCGGCGGCGAGGCTGGCGGCGGTCGGCCTCTTGAAGGGGATGGGATGAAAAGCCTGGCGGCCCTGCTGATCGCGGTCATGCTGTGGGCGGTGGGCCTCGCCGCCTTCGTCTCGCGCGTCGACCATTCGACCCCGGCCGCCGAACCCGAACCCGCCGAGGGGATCGTCGCCCTGACCGGCGCCTCGGTGATCCGGCTGGAGGAGGCGACCAAGCTGCTCGAACAGGGCAAGGGCCGCCGCCTGCTGGTCAGCGGCGTCAACCGCAAGGCCAGCCGCGACGACATCCTGGGCGTGACCAAGGCGGTCAAGCCGATCTACGACTGCTGCGTGGACTTGGGGTTCCAGGCCGCCGACACGGTCGGCAACGCCAAGGAGACGGCCGAGTGGGCCAGGTCCAAGGGCTACAGCCGCCTGATCCTGGTCACCGCCGACTTCCACATGCCCCGCGCGGCGCTGGAGCTGCACGCCGCCATGCCGGAGGCGCAGGTCACCCGCTATCCCGTCGTCACCGAGACGCTGGACACCGCCAACTGGTGGCGCACCACGCGCGGCGCGCGGCTGATGGTGATGGAATACTGCAAGTACCTGGCGATCCTGGGCCGCGAGGCCTTCCTCTCGCTCGGGCCGAAGGAGAAGAAGGCGTGATCTGGGTGCGCTCGCTGCTGTTCGCGGCGGTTTTCTACGCCCTGTCCACCGTGGCGGCCATCGCCATGACCCCGCTGCTGCTCGGGCGGCGGCGGTGGGTGGTGCAGGTCATCGGCTGGTGGGCGCGGGCGACGATGGTGCTGCTGCGGATCATCTGCGGCGTGAAGGTCGAGGTGCGCGGGACCGTTCCGCAGGGCGCGGCGCTGATCGCGGCCAAGCACCAGGGGATGTTCGACACCGTCGCCCCCTTCACCTTCCTGCCGGACGCCTGCTTCGTGCTGAAGAAGGAGCTGCTGATCATCCCCTTCTACGGCTGGTACTCGATCAAGGGCGGCATGATCGCGGTCGACCGCGACGGCCACGCCTCGGCCCTGAAGAAGCTGGTCAAGGACACCCGCCAGCGGATGGCCGAGGACCGGCAGGTGGTGATCTTCCCCGAAGGCACGCGGAAGGAACCGGGGGCGGCTCCCGACTACAAGCCCGGCATCGCGGCGCTCTACCGCGACCTGGGGCTGCCGTGCGTGCCGATGGCGACGAACTCCGGCGTCCACTGGCCGTCGAAGGGCCTCCTGCGGCGGCCGGGGACGGTGGTGTTCGAGTTCCTGGAGCCGATCCCGGCGGGGCTGAAGCGGGCGGAGTTCATGAAGGAGCTTCAGGCGCGGATCGAGACGGCGTCGGGGGCCCTCCTCTAGCCCTCGCGTTCCTCGACCATCGTCAGCAGTTGCTCCATGCCCCGGTCGCGGACCCCGTCCTCGCGCAGGTGCATCACCAGATCCCGCAGGTAGTCGATGTTGCGGCCCGACAGCCCCTTGGCCCCCGCGATCAGCTCGGCCTGCTGCTCCAGCGTCAGGTCGCCCGCCCACTGGGAATGGCCCATGTCTGACAGGAAGATCAGCGCCTGGCCGCGCCCGTTCCCGTCGATCTTCACCTCGCGCCACGCCTCGAAGTAGGTCTCCGTCGGCTGCTCGCGTTCGCGCAGGTAGGCGTAGACCTCCGGCCACACCGCCTCGGGCACGCGATAGGCCGCGCCGCGCACCGAGCCGCCGGGCGCCAAACCAAGCACCAGCCCCGGGCGTTCATAGGTGCCGCGATGGTGGACGGAATAGATGCAGAAGGCCCGACGCCTGCCGTGGAGAACCGCCGTGCGACGTTCTATGAAGTCGAAGCCCGGCCGCCACATCAGCGAGCCGTAGCCGAACACCCACCGGTCCATCCGAGAATCCAAAGCCCCGCGCCCCGCCGATGACCCTGCCCGATCCGCCCTCGCCCCGTAAAGCCCGCCGCCGCTGGCTGTGGTTTCCCTGGACGCTTTTCCTGCTGCTGGTCGTCGGCTGGACGGCGGGATGGTTCTGGCTGCGCATCGAGGCGGCGGACCGGATGGACGCGTCGGCCGAGGCGCTGCGCAAGGCGGGCTACACCGTCGAGTGGAAAAGCCGCACGCTCGGGGGCTTTCCCTTCCGCCTCGATATCGCGCTGACCGATGTGCGGGTGGCCGAGCCGTCCGGCTGGGGCCTGTCGGCGCCCCGGCTGAAGGGCGAGGCCTTCGTCTACGCGATCGACCACTGGATCGCCGTCGCGCCCGAAGGACTGACCCTGGACCGCCCCATCGGCGGGCCGGTGACCATCACGGGGCCGGTGCTGCGCGCCAGCCTGGCCGGGTTCGAAGAACGGCCGCCGCGCATCTCCTTCGAGGGCGTGGACCTGACCTTCACGCCTGCGCCGGGCGCCCAGCCCTTCTTCCTGCAATCGGCCCAAAAGCTGGAGCTGCACACCCGCGCCGGACCGGACGACCAGGGCGCGGTGCTGCTGCGGGCCGAGGGCGCGCAGGCGCGGCTGCCGGGCCTGCTGGAGCGCATCGCCGACGGGCGGCCCGTGTCGCTGACCTGGGACATGATCCTGTCGCGGATGAGCGGCTTTTCGGGGCGCGACTGGCGCACGTCCGCCAGCGCCTGGAGCGCATCCGGCGGGACCATCACCGTCCGCAAGGCCAGCCTGACCGCCGGGGACGCGGTGCTGGAGGCCCGGACCGGGGCCCTGACGGTCGGGACGGACGGGCGCGTGCAGGGGCGGCTCGACGCCGACCTGCGGCAGGCCGCCCAGGCGCTGGGGATGCCCATCGCCTCGGCGGGAGTCAGCTTCGCGGCCGGCCAGACCTTCCTGGGGCCGCTGCCCATCGCGCCGGCGCCCCGCATCTACTGACCGCACTATTGCGTGATGGCCTGCAATGACTATGGTCCGCCCGCTTGAAACCGGGGGCCATATGGGTCGCGACACCCCGCCTACGCTGGAGGCCGTCAGGGCGCGCATCGACGCCGTCGATGGCGAGCTGCTGCGCCTGATCGACGAACGCTCGGCCCTGGCCGCCGCGGTCGCCGAGGCCAAGCGCGCGCGCGGCGAGGGCGACACCTTCGGCCTGCGTCCCGGCCGCGAGGCCCAGGTGATCCGCCGCCTGCTGGCCATGCCGCGCGAGGCCGCCGACCCCGCCATCGTCATCCGCGTCTGGCGCGAGCTGATGGCCGAGAGCCTGTCGCGGCAGGGGCCGTTCCACCTGACGGTCTGGGGCGGCAAGTCCGAGACCCGCGCCGTGGAGCTGGCCCGCCTGCGCTTCGGCGCCGCGCCCTCCATGACCATCGCCGCCAAGCCGGAAGAGGCCATCGCCGCCGCCCGCGCCCCGGGCGGCGTCGCCGTTCTGGCGCTGGCGCCCGACGTTCCCTGGTGGGGCCGCCTGCTGGCCGAGCCGAAGCTGAAGGTCTTCGCCACCCTGCCCTGCCTGATGGAATGGGGGCCCCTTTCCGCCTTCGCCGTCGCCGCTGTCGCCATCGAGCCGACCGGCGCCGACCAGACCTTCTGGGTCACCGACGCCGGCGGCGACGTGGCCGGCGCCCTGAGCCGCGACGGCGTCGCCGCCCGCCAGATCGCCGAGGCCGGGGGCCTGCGCCTGTTCGGACTCGCGGGCTTCTACCAGGCCAACGACGAGCGCCTGGCCCGCGCGCCGGGGCGCCTGTCCGGCGTCATCGGCGCCGCGCCCGAGCCCTTCGACCTATGACCGCCGACCCGCGCTTTTCCGCCCCCCGTCCCGTCCCCAAGCACGGGATCGTCGACATCGCCCACTACACGCCGGGCAAGTCGAAGGTGGAGGGAATCGAGCATCCGCTGAAGCTGTCGGCCAACGAGAACATCCTGGGGTGCAGCCCCAAGGCGCGCGAAGCCTATGTGGCGGCGGCCGGGAAGCTGAACCTCTATCCCGACGGCCGCGCCATGGTGCTGCGCGAGGCGGTGTCGAAGCGGTTCGGGCTGGAGCCCGAGCGGCTGATCTTCGGCTGCGGGTCGGACGAGGTGTTCGCCCTGCTGAACCAGACCTTCCTGGAGCCGGGCGACAACATCATCCAGGGCCGCCACGGCTTCGCCGCCTACGCCATCGGCGCGCGCGCCTGCCAGGCCGAGGTGCGGATGGCGCCCGAGCCCGCCCTGCGCATCGAGGTCGACGAGGTGCTGCGGCGCGTGGACGAGCGCACGCGGCTGGTCTTCATCGCCAACCCGGCCAACCCGACCGGCACCTTCATCGCGGGCGACGAGGTCCGGCGCCTGCACGAGGGGCTGCCCCCCTCGGTGATCCTGGTGCTGGACGGCGCCTATGCCGAGTTCGCCTCCGACCCCGGCTTCGAGGACGGCCTGGCCATGGCCCGCGAGGCCGAGAACATCGTCGTCACCCGGACCTTCTCCAAGCTGCACGGGCTCGCCGCCCTGCGGGTCGGCTGGGGCTATGGGCCGGAGGCGGTGATCGGGGCGATGGACCGCATCCGCCTGCCCTTCAACGTCTCGATCCCGGCGCAGCTCGCGGCCGTCGAGGCGCTGACCGACGACGACTTCCAGACGCGGTCGGTCGAGCTGGTGCGGCAGTGGCTGCCGTGGCTGGCGCAACAGCTCGGCGGGCTGGGGCTGGAGCCCACGCCCTCGCAGGCCAACTTCGTGCTGGTCGGCTTCCCTGACACGCCGGGCAGGACGGCGGTGGAGGCCGAGGCTTTCCTGGCGTCGCAGGGCCTGCTGGTCCGCGCCGTCGGCAACTACGGCCTGCCGAACCACCTGCGGATCACCGTGGGGCTGGAGGAGCACAACCGCGCCCTGATCGAGGCGCTGACCCGGTTCCTGGATCGATGAGCGCCATCTACCAGCGCATGGCGGTGATCGGCTGCGGCCTGATCGGCTCGTCCATCGTCCGCGCCGCCCGCGAGCGCGGGGCCGTGGGCGAGATCGTCGTCGGCGACGCCAGCGAGTACGTCCGCGCGCGGGTGACCGAACTCGGCATCGCCGACCGGGTGACAGCCGACGTGGCCGACGCGGTGGCGGGCGCCGACCTCGTGGTCTTCGCCACCCCGGTGCTGGCCGTGGGCGATGCGATGAAGGCCGCCGCCGCCGCGCTGGCGCCCGGCGCGACCGTAACCGACGTGGGCTCGGTGAAGGGTCCGATCTCCGAGGCCCTGGCCGCCGCCGCGCCGGAGGGCGTCTTCGTCATCCCCGGCCACCCCATCGCCGGCACCGAGCATTCCGGCCCCGACGCGGGGCTGGCCGAACTGTTCGAGAACCGCTGGACCATCCTCACGCCCCAGGCGCGGGACGACCAGCCCTACCTCGACGCCGTGGTGAGGCTGGGCGCCTTCTGGCAAGCGCTGGGCGCCCAGGTCGAGATGATGGACGTCCGCCACCACGACCTGGTGCTGGCCGTAACGTCGCATCTGCCCCACCTGATCGCCTACACCATCGTCGGCGCCGCCGCCGACCTGGAGGAGGTGACCCAGGCCGAGGTGATGAAGTTCTCCGCCGGGGGCTTCCGCGACTTCACCCGCATCGCCGCCTCCGACCCGACCATGTGGCGCGACATCTTCATCGCCAACAAGCAGGCGGTGCTGGAGATCCTGGGCCGCTTCACCGAGGACCTCCAGGCCATGTCCCGCGCCATCCGCTGGGGCGAGGCCGATACGCTGTTCGAGCATTTCACCCGCACGCGGGAAATCCGGCGCGGCGTGATCGCGCTGGGCCAGGA
>CAZOHI010000035.1:0-30681 GCA_964579695.1 uncultured Caulobacter sp.
GAGCGCTTGAATGGCATTCAAGAGGTCAGCGGTTCGACTCCGCTTAGCTCCACCAACAAGGGCCGCTTCCTAACGGAAGCGGCCCTTTCCACATCCGGCGCCGTCCGACCCGCCGCTTGCGGCGCCGCCTCCCAATCGCCACCTATGAAGGGCGTCGTCGGGCGGGGCGCCTCTCCTGGGCCCCGGCCGCGATGCGAAGTCGCTTGATGCGAGGGCTTCGCCGATGAACAGACCGCCGCTCCTTTTCGACAGCCCTTTCCTGCTGGGCTTCGAGCATACCCGCAGCCTCATCGAACGGGCCTCCAAGGCCGCGTCCGAGAGCTACCCGCCCTATAACGTCGAGGGGCGGGACGGCGGCGGCGTGCGCATCACCCTGGCGGTGGCGGGCTTCTCTCCCGACCAACTGGAAGTCCAGGTCGAGGGCAATCAGCTTACCGTGGCCGGCAAGCGCGGGGATATCTCCGACGACGGCGACCGCGCCTTCCTTCATCGCGGCATCGCGGCGCGGGGGTTCGTGCGGACCTTCGTCCTGGCCGACGGCATGGAGGTGGAGGCCGCCACGCTGGAGCACGGCCTGCTCCACGTCGATCTCGCCCGGCCCCAGCCCGAACGGGCGGTGAAGCGGATCCCGATCAGGGCCCGCTGAGCCAGGCAGCGCAAGGGACCCGCGGACGGCCGGCTGAACCGGCGACCGTCCGGCGCGTTCAGTTTTTCAAGGAGGTGGTCGTAATGACGCCCGCGATACTCTCAACCGAAGCCTTCGCCGCCCTTGGCGCGCCGGACCTCGTCTACGTCCGCCCGATCAAGGCCGCCGAAATCCTGGCCGACGCCCCCGTGGCCGCCATCCAGGGCTTCTCGCTCGATCCGGACCAGACGCTGTACGCGGTCCACCGCGCCGACGGCGAGCGGCTGGCCGTGCTGACGGACAAGGATTCGGCGATGGCCGCCGCGCTGGCGCACGAACTGGCGCCGGTCTCCGTACATTGAGTTAAGCCGCCGACGGCTGCGCCTCATGCGCCAGCAGGGCGTGGATGGCGTCGGCAGTCTTGGCCTGGCGCAGTTGCTGGCGGATATCGGGCTGACGCAGCAGGCGGGAGATGCGGGCCAGCGCCCGCAGGTGGGCGGCCCCGGCCTGCTTCGGCGCGAACAGGGCGAACAGCAGGTCCACCGGCTGCTCGTCCACCGCCTCGAAGGCGACGGGCTGCTCCAGCCTTACGAAGACCCCATGCAGGCCGTCCAGGCCCTCCAGCCGCGCATGGGGCACGGCGACGCCGTGGCCGACGCCGGTCGATCCGGCGGCCTCGCGCTCCAGCAGGGCGTCCAGCAGCACTTCAGGCTCGCGCCCGACCGAACGGGCGGCGAGGTCGGCTATGGCCGACAGCACCTGGCGCTTGCTGCCGCCGCCCACGCGCGGCGCTATGGCGCGCAGGTCCAGCAGGTCTCCTAGATTCATCACGCTTGTACGCTCGCAGTTAGGACCCCGACGCCCCTGGCATTGGTCTTGATCGCCGGAAACGCGCGATAGCGTCAGGCGCTCCCGTTCGATGCCCGCGCTTCGTGCCCATTATGGGTGCGTTGCGGATCGATCCACCCGATGTTCCCATCGGGCCGGCGATATACCACGGACAATCCGCCGTGGGCGGCGTTCCTGAACACGATTGTTTGAGATTCAGTCAAGTCCAGTTCCATGACAGCCATCGAAACGGTCATCGTCTTCAGGGCCGCCTCCGTCTCGGCGATCACCATGGCCGAGGGCGCGCCGCCGTCGGCCTGGACCGCGTCGTCCCAGCCGCCGTCCGTCTCGTCGTCGTCGGGGGAGCGCAGCACGTAGAGGGCGGCCGTCTCCTGCTGCCTGGCGGTGGCGGCGGCCGTATGGCTTTTCAGGCGCCGCTTGTAGCGGCGGACCCGGGTTTCGATCTTCTGGAGCGCCGAATCGAAGGCTGCATGGGCGTCCCCGCCCAGGCCGTGGCTGTTGAGAAGCTGGCCTGAGGCGAGCGTCACCGCGCAGTCGACGCGGAAGGAGTGACCCTCTCGGGCCACCACCACGTCGGCCTCGCCGCCACGCTCGAAATACTTGGAGATGCTGGTGGAGATTTCGTCGGCGACCCGCGAACGCAGGGCCTCACCGACGTCGACATGTTTGCCGGAAACATGGACTTGAAGGGCCATGCCCTATGAACGCGCCGGAGCCCGCCGGGTGTCAAGCGGCGCCGAATTAAATCGGCCTCAAAGCCAGCCGACGACCGTCAGGAAGTGCCGCGTCATGGCCCAGGCCGCCCGCACGCCGACCACGATCAGCCCCGCGCTGGTCAGGGTCAGGGCGTAGGTAACGACCGCCAGTCCGCCGTCGCGCTGCACCAAGGTCAGGCCGAACAGGCCGATGACCGCCGACGGCAGCAGGTTGCCCAGCGGCACGGGCAGGATCAGCACGAAGGCCAGCGCGGTGCAGATCAGCCCGATCAGCCGGTCGCCCACCGGCCCGAACAGGAAGGCCAGGCGCGGGCCGGACACCTTCTCTATCCGCTCCAGGGTCGGCAGCACCTTCTCGAAGGCGCGCGCCAGGTCGGCCCGCTTCAGGGGCCGGTCATTGATGAACCGGGGCAGCCAGGGCCTCTTCAGCCCGATGGCGAGCTGCGGCGCCAGGATCAGCAGCGGAAAGCCCAGCACGGTCGAGGAGCCCGGCGGCAGCGGCAGGAGGTTGGGGATGGCGAAGACGAACATCAGCGCCCCGAACGCCCGGCCGCCGAACCTGCCCGCGATCTCGCCGATGGTCAGCCGCTCGCCCGGCTGGGCGCAGATGTCCCGCAGGATCGCCGACAACGGCCGTTCCAGCTCGGTCTGCTCCGGCGCCATCGCCCCTCGTCCCCAGAGTGGTGGCCCCCTTGCGCTCAACGCGCAGGGGGCGGATAGGATGTCAGACCGCCTCGCGCAGCATCCGGCGCCGTTCGACCGACGATGGGATGCGCATGGCCTCGCGGTACTTGGCGACGGTGCGGCGGGCGATGTCGACGCCCGCTTCCTTGAGGATCTCCACGATGCGGTCGTCGGAATGGACGTCCGCCTCGCTGCCCTCCGCGTCGATCAGCACGCGGATCTTGTGTCGCACGCTTTCGGCGGAGTGGGCCTCGCCGCCGCTGGAGGAGGCGATGGACGAGGTGAAGAAGAACTTCATCTCGAACACGCCGCGGGGGGTGGCCAGATACTTGTTCGAGGTCACCCGGCTGACGGTGCTCTCGTGCATGCCGATGGCGTCGGCGACGGTCTTCAGGTTCAGCGGCCGCAGGTGCTCCACCCCGAAGGCCAGGAAACCGTCCTGCTGGCGGACGATCTCGCTGGCCACCTTCAGGATGGTCTTCGCCCGCTGGTCCAGGCTCTTGACCAGCCAGTTGGCCGAGGCGAGGCAGTCGGAGACGAAGGTCCTATCCTGGTCCGTCCGCGCCCCGCCCGAGACCCTGGCGTGATAGCGCTGGTCGACCAGCACGCGGGGCAGGGTGTCGGTGTTCAGCTCCACGTGCCACAGCCCGCCCGCGCCCTCGCGGACATGGACGTCGGGCACCACCGGCTGGGCGGGCTCGCCGCCGAAGGCCGCGCCGGGCCGGGGCGTCAGGCCCCTCAGCTCGGCGATCATGTCGCCCAGGTCCTCGGCGTCGACGCCGCAGACCTTGCGCAGGGCGGCCATGTCGCGCCGGGCCAGCAGGTCGAGGTTGTCGAGCAGGGCGGCCATGGCCGGGTCCAGCCGGTTCTTTTCCTTCAGTTGCAGCGACAGGCACTCGCGCACGTCGCGGGCCAGCACCCCGGTCGGCTCGAAGCCCTGCAGGACGCCCAGCACCTCCTCGACGAAGGGCAGGCCGCAGCCGAGCCGCTCGGTGATCTCATGGAGGTCGGCGCGCAGGTAGCCGCCCTCGTCGGCGGCGTCGATCAGCACCGAGGCGACGGCGTTCTGGGCCTCCGTCATGCCGGCGACGGCGAGTTGGTCGTGCAGGTGCTCGCTCAGCGTCTTCTCGCGCGACAGCCGGCCCTCGAAGTCGTCCTCGCTCTCGAAGCCGCCGCCCTTGCCGGCGCGGGACCAGTCGATCTGGCCGCCGGAGGAGGCTTCGTCGGCGGTGTCGCCGGTGGCGCGCTCGCCGGGGGAGTAGTCGTCGGACGGGGCGTCCATCTCGGCGGCGGCGGTGGCGTCCGGCGCGTCGTCGGCGGAATACTCGGCGGTCTCGGTGCGGGTCTCGGGCTCCGGCTCGTCGCGGTCGTCGCGGGCGAGCAGGGGGTTACGCTCGAGCTCGGCCTCGACGTAGGCCTCCAGCTCGAGGTTCGACAGCTGCAGCAGCTTGATCGCCTGCTGCAGCTGCGGCGTGATGACAAGGCCCTGGCCCTGCCGAAGCTCCAGTCTTGGCGTGAGCGCCAACGCGCCCTCCTCATGGCCCGAATCTTGCGTGCCACCTTGTGCGCGCGCCGGTTAACGAGGCGGAAATGCGGGCGGGAAGGCGCCCCTCTCCCTCGCGGGAGAAGGGACGTTCAGGCCGCCTCGTCGCGTTCGGCCTCGCGTTCCTTCTGCCGTTCCCAGTAAGCCATGCCGTCGTCGGGCTTGAACATCGTCCGGGGCGCGCCTTCCCGGGTCGCCACGGCGAAGATGTTCCGCGCCGGGTCGTAGACCAGCCGGTCGCCGTTGGCCCGCCTCAGCGTCAGCGCCCCCTTGGGCGGCGAATTGACGAAGGCGTGGGCGGTGGCGACGTACTCGCGCACGGTCGCCGCGCCGAACGCCTCGCCGTTGCGCTCGAAGTGGCGGGCGGCGTTCTGCTCGGCGGTGTAGCGGCGGTTGGCCGACCACATGGGACGGCCGTCCACCTTGGGGATCGGGGCCAGGCGCGGGTCTTCCTCGGGCAGGGTGGCGTTGGCCTGCGCCTGAGGCGGCGGACCGGCGGCATGGTCGCGGGCGGGCGTCGCCGAAGCGCCCCCGTCGCAGGCCATCAGGACCAGCGTGGCGAGGGCCGCCAGCCGGCGCGGATCGAACGGTTTCATGTCTCACCCCCAGGTTGTTTCGAACAAAATAGGAACAAGCGCGGCCGTTTGTCCAGCGTCCGCCTTTCGCGTAAGGACCGGACGATGGACGAGAAGCGGATACTCCTGATCGTCGGCGGCGGCGTGGCGGCCTACAAGGCGCTGGAGCTGGTGCGGCTGCTGCGCAAGGCGGGGCTGGCCGTGCGGCCGGTGCTGACGCAGGCGGGCGCCCAGTTCGTCACGCCCCTGTCGCTGTCGGCCCTGGCCGAGGACAAGGTCTATTCCGACCTCTTCTCCCTGACCGACGAGGCGGAGATGGGCCACATCGAGCTGTCGCGGCGGGCCGACCTGGTGGTCGTCGCCCCCGCCACCGCCGACCTGATGGCCAAGGCCGCGAACGGGCTGGCCGGGGACCTCGCCTCCACCACCCTGCTGGCCACCGACAAGCCCGTGCTGATGGCCCCGGCCATGAACGTGCGGATGTGGCTGCACCCGGCGACCCGGCGCAACCTCGCGACCCTCAAGGGCGACGGCGTCTCCTTCGTCGGCCCCGACGAAGGCGCCATGGCCTGCGGCGAGTACGGCCCCGGCCGGATGGCCGAACCGCAGGCGATCTTCGAGGCGATCATGGGAATGCTGGACGGCGGGCCCCTGAAGGGCCGCCACGTCCTCGTCACCGCCGGCCCGACCGCCGAGCCGCTGGATCCCGTGCGCCTGATCACCAACCGCTCCAGCGGGCGGCAGGGCTTCGCCATCGCCGGGTCCCTGGCCAGGCTGGGGGCGAAGGTGACGCTGGTCTCCGGCCCCGTCGCCCTGCCGACCCCGGCCGGGGTCACGCGCATCGACGTCGAGACCGCCCTCCAGATGCTGGAGGCGAGCCGCGACGCCCTGCCCGCCGACGCCCTGGTGGCCGTGGCCGCCGTCGCCGACTGGCGCCCGGACGAGGCCTTCAAGGCCAAGCTGAAGAAGGGCAGGGACGGCCCGCCCGCCATCCGGCTGGTCGAGAACCCCGATATCCTGGCCACCCTCGCCGCCGCCGGTCCCCAGCGCCCGAAGCTGGTGGTCGGGTTCGCGGCCGAGACCAACGACGTCGAGGCTCATGCCAGGGCCAAGCTGGCGCGCAAGGGCTGCGACTGGATCGTCGCCAACGACGTTACCGAACCCGGCGTCATGGGCGGCGAGGAGAACGCCGTCCTCATCATCTCGAAGGACGCGACCGAACGCTGGGAGCGCGCCCCCAAGGACGCGGTGGCCGACCGGCTGGCGCGCAAGATAGCGGAGAGCCTTGCTTGAACCCGACCATCCCGATCACCCGGCTGGCCCACAACACCGACCTGCCGCTGCCCGCATACGAGACCGGGGGCGCGGCGGGCATGGACCTGCGCGCGGCGGTGGACGAGGAGATGGTGCTGAAGCCCGGCGCCAGGGCGATGGTCCCGACGGGCCTCGCCTTCGCCGTGCCGGCCGGCTTCGAGGCCCAGGTGCGGCCGCGCTCGGGGCTGGCGGCCAAGGCGGGGGTCACCTGCCTGAACACCCCCGGCACCATCGACAGCGACTATCGCGGCGAGGTGAAGGTGATCCTGGCCAACCTGGGCGAGGAGGACTTCGCCATCCGCCGGGGCGACCGCATCGCCCAGCTGGTCATCGCGCCCGTCGTGCAGGCGGCATGGTCGGAAGTGGGAAGCCTGGACGAGACGGCGCGCGGGGCGGGCGGTTTCGGCTCGACGGGCGGGCGCTAGCCGCCCTGGATCATCCGCCCGCCAATGGCGAGGTAGCCCAGGAAACCGGTCGAGAAGGCCAGGCCCGCCACCCAGATGAACGGGCGCAGGATGTGGGCGGGATGGTCGGCCGTGACGTGCATGGGAGGCGTTCCTCGGGGGGCTTCTTGAAAGCGAGAACACGCAGAGCGCCACCTTGGTTGCGGCATGGCGCATGAATGAAGGATGACATGATTCGCCTTGCGGCCGATCAGGCGCTGTCGCTGCTCGCCCAGCGCGCGAGGGGCGGGCGGGTGTTCCTGCCCGGCGGGGCGGGCGAGCCCCCGGCGCTGGCGGCGGCGTTCCGGGCCGATCCGGGGTTGGCGGCCGGGTTGACCTTCGTCGGCGCCTCCATCCCCGGCGTGAACCGCACCGACTGGGCCGGGCTGCATCCGCAGGCGCGGGCCGAGGGGACCTTCGTCTGTCCCGACTGGCGCGCGAGCTTCGAGACCGGGCGTTTCTCGTTCCGGCCGCTGACCTATTACCAGGCCTATGGCTGGCTGGAGCGCACGCCCCTGGACGCGGGCCTGTTCCATGTCTCGCCGCCGGACACGGACGGGCTCTGCTCCCTGGGCGTCGCCGGCGACTTCGCCCCGGCGGTGCTGGGGCGGGACATCTTCAAGGTCGCGCAGGTCAATCCGCTGATGCCGGACGTCGCCGGGCCGCGCGTCCCGCTGTCGGCCTTCGACGTGGTGGCGGAGGCGCAGAGCCCGCTGCTCGAATACGACGCCGGGCGGCTCGACCCGGTGTTCGACGCCATCGCCCGAACGGTCGCCGAACTGACCCCCGAGGGCGCGACGGTGGAGTTCGGTCTGGGCAAGGTCGGGGTGGCGGCGCTGGCGGGGCTGGCCGGGCGCAAGGGCCTGCGCATCCACACGGGCATGGTCACCGATCCGCTGCTGGAGGTGCTGGACTCGGGCGCCGTGGACGAGGCGGTGACGGCGCTGGCGCTTGGGACCCGCCGCCTCTACGACCGCTGCGCCGCCGACCGGCGCATCCGCTTCGAGCCGGTGTCCTTCACCCACGACGTACGGGTGCTGGCGGCCATCCCGCGTCTGGTGGCGGTCAACTCGGCGCTGGAGGTCGACCTCTTCGGCCAGGCCAACGCCGAATTCATGGACGGGCGGCAGGTTTCCGGCGTCGGTGGGCTGACGGACTTCCTGCGCGGTGCGCGGTTGTCGGAGGGCGGGGTCCCCATCGTCGCCCTGGGCGCGACCGCGAAGGGCGGGAGCGTCAGCCGCATCGTCCCGCGCCTGTCGCCGGACGCTGTCTCCGTCCCCCGCGCCGACATGGGCGTGGTGGCGACCGAACACGGCGCGGCCGACCTGCGCGGCCTGTCGCTGGACGGGCGGGCGGCGGCGTTGATCGCCGTGGCGGCGCCGCAGCACCGCGACGGGCTGGCCAACGCCTGGGAGGAAATGCGGCGGAGGATGTAGGGCCCTTCTCCCCGCGCGAGAAGGAAGGTCCTAGCGCCGCGCCACTTCGGCCAGGGCGCCGACGATCTGGTGGATGTTGTAGGGCTTGCGGATGATCGGGGCGTCGAAGCCTTCGGGGGCGGCCTTGTCGCCGTAGCCGGTGGCGAAGACGAAGGGCACGCCCTTGGCCCGCAGCGCCTCGGCGACCGGCGTGACCATGCGGCCGTTGAGATTGGCGTCCAGCACGGCCGCGTCGATGGGGCGCGACAGCATCGCCATGGCCTCGTCCACCTCGGCCGCACAGCCGACGACCTGGGCGCCCGCTTCCTGCAGGCCGGACTCCAGCTCCAGCGCCAGCAGCACCGCGTCCTCGACGATCAGCACGCGCAGGCCCTCGACGCCACCCGCGGGGACGGCCTCGCCCTCCGAGGCCCCGGCCGTCTCGGACGCCGGTTGAGGGGCGGGCGGGACGAGGTCGGCGGGCGTCTCGGCCAGGGCGTCGGCGGCGGCCTCGATGTGGACGCGCACGCCCTCGCGGCGATAGTCGACCTTCACCTCGCCGTTGAGTTCGCGTCCGGCGACCTGCTCCAGCATGGTGGCGCCGAAGCCCCGGCGGGCGGGGGCGGCGACCGGCGGGCCGCCCTCCTCGATCCAGTCCAGCACGAAGCCCCCGCCCTCGCGCGGGCGCCAGCCCAGGTGGACGCGGCCGCTCTCGACCGACAGGGCGCCGTACTTCACCGCGTTGGTGGCCAGCTCGTGCAGGGCCAGCGACAGGGCGTTGGCGGCGCGGGGGGAGAGGAAGATCTCCGGCCCTTCCCAGCGGGCCTGGCCGGGGGCGAGGCCCCCCAGCTCGGCGGTGGCGATGTTGCCCAGGGCCGCGCCGCGCCAACGGGTGGCGGTCAGCAGCTCGTGGGCGGAGGCCATCGCCTTCAGCCGTCCGGCGAAGGTCTTGAGGAAGGCGTCCATCGAGGTGGTCTTGCGGGCCGACTGGGCGGCCAGCGACTGGACGGCGGCCAGCACGTTCTTCACCCGGTGGTCCAGCTCGGCCATCAGGGTGTCGCGCTGCTCCTCGTCCAGGCGCCGTTCGGCCTCGCGCAGCAGCTCCTCGACGGCCAGCGCCGCGAGGTCGGCCAGCGCCGTGCGCTCGGCGTCGGTCGTCTCGGCGTGGGGGGCGGGGTCGGACAGGACGAGATAGCCGACGACCTCGCCGTCCGGCAGCCGCATGGGAGCGCAGGCGTAGAAGCGGGTATCCGCCGCCTCGGCCGGGGTCAGCCGCGCGTTCAGGACCGGAACGGCGCGCAGGTCGGGGACGATCACCGGCTCCTCGCAGCCCGCCATCGGGCCTTCCGGCGGCGGTGGGGTCCCGACCTCGGCCTTGCGCCAATGGCGGTCCTTGTAGGTCAGCACGATGGACGCGCTGGGCGCGCGCAGGGCCGTGGCCGCCGTGCGGGCGATCCGGTCGAAACGCGGATCGCGTCCGGCGTGCAGGCCCGGAAGCAGCAGGGCCGCCTCGGCGGCCTCTCGCGCCGATGGAAGGGCGTCGTCCATGCGGGCTTCATAGCGCCTCGGCGCGCGCGATGCGAGCAAAGGTGTGGTGATTCGTCGCAGGTCCTATGGCTAAGCTTGGCCGGGGACATTACACTGGAACCAGTTCACAGGGGCCGCGTTGAGCCAGCATCCCCCTTCAGCCGCTCCCGGTCTGGAGCCGAAGCGAACACCCGGAGAATCGCGATGCCCACAACCCCCACGAATCCGACGCTCGACGATGGCCTGACCCAGGCCGCCAAGACCGCTCCGGCCGCCGCCAACAGCGAGCAGCACAGCTTCTCGGAAGCCGCCGAGCTGGCCAGGCAGTCGATCAACGAGACGGCCGTCCGCGCCCAGCGCGCGGTGCAGGACACGCTCGAGACCCTGCGGGCCCAGAGCCGCACCTATGTCGACAACGCCGGACAGCAGTTCGACATCGCCCAGCGCTATGTGACCGAGCGGGTCAAGGAACGCCCGATGACGGCCACCCTCGCCGGCGTCGGCGTCGGCCTCCTGCTCGGCCTGCTGCTGGCCGGCCGCAACCACAACTCGCGCTGATACCGATGGACAGGGCGCTGACGGCTCTCGCCGCCGCTGCGGCCATCGCCGCCGCGGCGGCGGTCGGCGTCGTTTCCGCCGCCTTCGCCCTCTACGCGCTGATCGCCCCATGGCTCGGCCCGGCGGGCGCGGCGGCGGTGGTCGCGGCGGTGGCGGCCCTGCTGGTCGGCGTCTGCGGCACGCTGGCCAAGCGCAAGGCCCAGGGGCGCAAGCCGGTCACCGGCGCGCCCGAGGCCGATCCGGGCATCGTGCAGAAGATCATCGAGGTCGCCAAGGAGCGGCCGATGCTGGCCGCCGGCGCGGCCGTGGCGGCCGGCGTCTACGCCATCCGCCATCCGGCGCTGGTGGCGGCGGTGATCGGCGCGGTGATGCAGAATCGCTCGCGCAAGCCGTGAGCCCGAGTTTCCGGCCGGGCGGTCCGGCCGGTGGAGTTGAGTACCATGTTCATCCTTCCCGACCTTCCCTACCCCTATGACGCCCTGGCGCCGGCCATGTCGGCCGAGACGCTGAAGCTCCACCACGACAAGCACCACGCCAAGTACGTCGACACGACGAACGAGCTGCTGGCCAAGGCCGGGGCCTCGCCGACGAGCCTGGAGGAGGTGGTCCGCGAGGCGGCGGCGAAGGGGAAGGACGGGAGGAAGCTGTTCAACAACGCGGCGCAAGCCTGGAACCACGCCTTCTTCTGGGACGCCATGAGCCCAGGTCCGTCCGCGCCGGAGGGAGAGCTGAAGGCCGCCATCGGCAAGGCGTTCGGCGACATGGCCGGGCTGAGGAAGGCTCTGGTCGAGGAGGGCGTCGCCCACTTCGGCTCTGGCTGGGTTTGGCTGGCGGCCGGTCCGGGCGGCCTGGAGGTGCTGTCCACCCACGACGGCGACAACCTGCTCACCCGGCCGGAGCAGACGCCGCTGCAGGTCTGCGACCTGTGGGAGCACGCCTACTACGTCGACTACCGCAACGACCGTAAGGGCTTCGTCGAAGCCTGGTTCGACGGGCTGGCGAACTGGGCCTTCGCCGCCGAGCAACTCGCGGGCCGGACGTGGCGCTATCCCGCGCCGCAGGCGGCGGAACGCCGCAGCGCCTGAGACGTTCGCTTTCGCAGGAAGGGCGCGACTTGCGCCCTCCTTTCGAAGGAGAAGCGCAAGATGCTCAGGTGGGCCCTGATCTTCCTGGTGGTGGCGCTGGTCGCCGCCATCCTGGGCTTCACGTCCATCGCCGGTGCGGCGATCGATGTGGCCAAGATCCTGTTCTACGTCTTCGTGGTGCTGTTCGTGGTCTCGCTGGTCATGCACATGATCAGAGGGCGCGGCGCACCCTGACGAAGCAGGTCGTCACCGGGACCGGCGGTCCACCCGCCAGTTCCGCCAGGCTTCGTAGTGGGAGCCCGACCAGGCCATCGCGGTGACCGCGATGGCCTTTTCGTCGACCTCGATGCAGTTGAACCCGATCGGCACGCCGCGCTCGCGCAGCGACAGGGTCGAGGCTCCCACCGCATATGTCCGCCCGTCGCCGAACGGATAGGCCAGGGTGAAGGGCGCGTGGACGTGGCCGGTCATGACCAGGTCGGTGCGGGCCATGGAGAAGGCTTCCGCCGCCGCCCGGCCGTTCCACACCTTCCCCGTCATCGGCCCGCCCGTCATCTCCATCAGCGGATGGTGGCAGGCGATGACCCGCAGGGCGCCGTCCTGCGCCTGGGCCATGGCGGCGGCGGTGCGGCGGATCTGGCCGGGGGAAATCTGGCCCTTCGACCAGTTGGCCCTGGGCTGGGCGCCGCGCGCGGTGTTGACCGCCGCCAGCCTCAGCCCCGGCGCCGTCAGGTTGTGGTCCCGGGCCTCGCCGAACGTCTTCTCATAGCGCCGCCAGGGGACCAGCAGCCGTCCGGGGATGCTGTAGTAGGGCACGTCGTGGTTGCCCGGCGTCATCAGCGGCGGCGTGGGCAGGCTGGCGACCCAGGCGCCCGCATCGGCGAACTCCTTAGGCGTGCCGGCGCGGGTGATGTCGCCGGTGATGACCACCAGGTCCGGGGCCTCGCGCACGATCCACTCGGTCGCGGCCGCCAGTGCGGGGGCGTTCTCGCAGCCGAAGTGGATGTCGGAAAGGTGGGCTATGCGCACGCCGCCACCCTAGCCCAGCGCGGCCGCCGGGCTGTCCTTGGGCTCCGGCGGCGGCAGGGGGGCGATGGCGCGGAAGGCCTTGGGGTGGAAGCGGATGTCCGCCGTCCGGCCCAGCAGAACAGGCTCGCCGTCGAGGGTGGCGGGGATGCGGCCCTTGGCCCAGGCCCGGGCCTGGCGGCAGCGCCATATCTCCACCGCCGGGTCCTCGCGCCAGGCGCCGACCAGGGTGCGCAGGCCAAGGCGCATGGCCTCGGCGGCGCCCTTCGGATCGAGGGCGGCGGCCTCCAGCACCCGATCGTCGTCGCTTAGCGCGGCCGAGACCAGCGGGCACATCAGGGCCAGGGCCTCGGTCTTGCGGTGCGGCTGCTGCTCGATGGAGAAGCGGAGCGACCCGGCCAGGGTGCGCTCCAGCGCCCGCTTGGCGCGGCGCACGGCCAGCAGGAGGTCGCGCTCGCGCATGGCCTCGCGGGCCAGGGCGAACAGGGCGGGCGCGCCCAGCAGGGCGGCGACATAGAAGCGCTTGCCGTCGACCTCGCCGCCTGAGATCGACCGCATGGCGGGGTCCTTCAGGGTGTCGGCGAGGGCGCTCGCCCAGTCGCGGTCGCCGTAGATGGCCTTGGGCAGCATGTTCATGGTGCCGCCGGGCAGGGGAGCGATCGGCGGGCCGTCGAAGCCCGCCATCTCGGCGGCGCAGCGGGCGGTGCCGTCGCCGGCCACCACCACCAGCAGGTCCGGGTCGGCGTCCACCGCCTTGCGCAGGCAGGCGTTCAACTCCGCGCCCGAGGGCAGGTGGACCTTGCCCTCGACCCCGGCCTGCGAAAGGATCGCCTCGATCTTCTCGCGCGCGCCTTCGCCGACGCTGCCCGAGGCGGCGTTGGCGACGACCTCTATCCGTCGCAGGGTGATGCCCGCCCCCGTTGCCAAGGTCAGCCGCCCGCCTGTCCGTCGGAGGCGCCGGTGCGCAGGGTCTGCCGGGCGTCGCCCGCCATGTCGCGCAGCACGGGCTCGGCCCGGTCGGCGGCCGTGGCGAGCTGGCGGTCCATGATCTCGCCGCCGCTCTGGAAGGACCCCTGGATCGCCGCCAGCGCCAGGGCCGCGCCGCCGACAAGGGCGGTTCCGGCCACGACCAGGGCCAGGACGGGGCGCTGGCGGTGGCGGGCGCGCTCGTCGCGGCGGCCTCGCTGGTAGGCGGCGCGCAGGTCGGGTTCGGCAGGCGTCTCGGCGGCCCTAGCCCGCCGAGCGTTCAACCATGACCTCA
This sequence comes from uncultured Caulobacter sp., assembly GCA_964579695.1. Taxonomy (GTDB): domain Bacteria; phylum Pseudomonadota; class Alphaproteobacteria; order Caulobacterales; family Caulobacteraceae; genus Caulobacter. The sequence goes on from CAZOHI010000035.1 coordinate 13,622, forward strand.
TGGCCAGTCTCTCCGTCTTCACAAAAGTTACCGAAAGAACGGCGGCGCGCGGGGCGGGTTCCGTGGGAACCGGCGCCAGCGGGAAGCGTTGGGTTGCGGGGAGCAATACAAGGAGAGGCAGATGTATAAGACCTGGATCGCCCTGGCGGGCGCCGGCGTGCTCGCTGCGGCTTGTACGAGCACCGGCAACGTCGAGCGCAACGCGGCCGGCGGCGCCGCCCTCGGCGCTCTCGCGGGCGCCGTCATCGGCAACAACGTAGGCTCCGGCGACGCCGGCACGGGCGCCGCGATCGGCGCGGCCATCGGCGGCACCGCGGGCGCCGTGAAGGGCTGCCGGGAAGACGGCGGCTGCGGCGCGGACAACGTCAACCGCCGCCAATTCTATGACGAGGGCGCACGGCGCTACTACTACTATGACCCCGGCACGGGCCGATACTATTGGGAAGACGGCGCTCCCCGCTACTAGGCGCGCGGCGACCTGACCCGAAGAGACGGGCGGTCGGCGTTCGCGCCGGCCGCCCTTTCGTGTGCGCCGGGGCTGGCGCTGGATCGTGAAGCAAGGGGCTGTATCCTATGAAGACCGCTTTTACCGGGGCCGCGCTGGCCCTGACCACGCTCGCTCTCGCCGCCTGCCAGACGACGCGCGAGGCCACGCCCGCGGCCGGGCCGGTGGCTGTACTGAACCCATGCGCCGACCTGACGGTGTCGATCTATTTCGAGCGCGACTCCGCCCAGCTGACCCGCGAGGCCAGGGCGGTGCTGAGGGGCGCGGCGGCCCAGGCCTCCGGCTGCAGCTTCGCCGAAGTGGACGTCTACGGCCTCGCCGATCCGGTCGGCTCACCCCAGGCCAACCTCGTCGTCTCCGACGCCCGGGCCAAGGTGGTGACGGCGGAACTGGGGCGCCTGGGTTTCAACAGCGTCAACTTCCGCCTGGTGGCGGCGGGCGATACGGGCGCGGTCACTGAGACCGGCGAGGTGCGTCCGATGCGCCGCCGCGCCGACGTCATCTTCCGCCCCGCGAAGGCGTCTTGAAGGCCGCAAAAAATTTCGCGCCGGCCCGGAACGATTCGCGTGGGACGTGCGTTGTTGTGCTGCGGAGGCGGCGACGCCCCCCCCGACTTGAGGCCGGTTAGCCCCGGCCAGCCGTCTCCGCACCCCCTTTTCTCGATGATGCAGACTGGGGCGGGCCTTCGCGGTCCGCCCCTTTTCTTTGCGCGGAACGGCGGGGGCGCCGGGACGTTTACTCAGGCAAGTCAGGAGAACCGACATGGCCATGAGCGACCAACACGACCACGGCCCGGAACTGGAAGCCACCGACGCGCGCCAAGGCCGCTGGGGCCGCCATATGCTCTGGGTGCTGCTGGCCAGCCTGGTGCTGGTCTTCGCGGCGCTGATGGGGACCTGGGCGATGCGATCGGGCGACCTCGCCGCCGTCGACCACAACAGCCGCGTGACCACCGAGGAAGTCGCGGCCGGGGCCGGCTGAATCCGCCCGGCCTCGCGGAAGCCAGACGGCCGCCCCTTCAAGGGCGGCCGTTTCCTTTGTCAGACCACCGACTGGCCCCGCACCGCGCGGATGATGAAGCTGACCACCAGCAGCACGATGAAGACGACGAACAGGACCTTGGCGATGGTGGCCGCCGCGCCGGCGAGCCCCATGAAGCCCAGCCAGCCGGCGATCAGGGCGAGGATGGCGAAGACGAGAGCCCAACCGAGCATGTGTTCCTCCTGGAAAGAAAAGGGGCCGCGCGAGGCGGCCCGGCATCTCTCCAACGCCGAAGCGGGGCTTGAGGTTCTTTACGCGGCCGCCTTCTTGTTGCGGCGCGGGTGGAAGAACAGCGCCTGGCCGATGGCGGCCTTCACCGTCTCCGGCTGGAAGGGCTTGGTGATCAGGAAGGTCGGCTCGGGCCGCTCACCGGTCAAAAGCCGCTCGGGGAAGGCGGTGATGAAGATCACCGGCACATCGAGCCGGGCCAGGATGTCCTTCACCGCATCGATGCCCGACGAGCCGTCGGCGAGCTGGATGTCGGCCAGGACCAGACCCGGCGTGCGGCGGGCCACGGCGTCCACCGCCTCTGTGCGGGTGGCGGCGATGTCGATGACCTCGTGGCCCAGCTCGCGGACCAGGGCCTCGATATCGGCGGCGATCACCGGCTCGTCCTCGATGATGAGGACGTCGGTGGCCAGCTCGGCGTCGATCTCGGCCTGAGCCTCGGAGATCAGGCGCTCGACCTCGGAGAAGTCGGCGTCCAGGATCTGGGCGGCCTCGGTGGGCGTGAAGCCCTCGAGCGCCGTCAGCAGGAACGCCTGGCGCGAGCGCGGCGCGATCCGCATCAGCCGCCCGGCCGCGTCCTCGTTGATCGGCGCCTCGTCGCGGCGCTCCTCCAGCTGGGCGCCGGAAGTGCACCAGATGGCGTGGAACACATGATAGAGCGCCACGCGCGGCGAATAGGATTCCTCGAGCGACCGCTCACCGGCCGCCAGGGCTTCCAGCGCCACACGCACGTACTGATCTCCCGTGGTCTGGTCGCCGGTCAGCGCCCGAGCATACCTGCGCACGTAAGGCAGATGCGGCGCCAGTCTGGCTAGAAGACTCATGACCCCTCCCGAAAAATAAACTGCTGGCGGAACAGGAGGCGCGCGAAGATCACGCCCGCCCTGGTCCCTGACAAACTGTGCAACGCGCGGCGACTGTGGCGGTTCCATCTCGCCCTCTGGAGAAGCAGCATAATATGATCGGCGCCGGGAACTCGACCCGGTTTGCGACGTTGACGGGGCGGTAAGCCAGTCGAGGCAACAACAGGGGGCGGCGTCCCTGCACATGGACGCCAAGGGCATGATCGAACAGCGACCTATGGAAAATCGTCGTAAGGGCTCGGCCGCGCTGGACGAAGCGCGGTTGCGTCAGCAGGCTATTGGCGTGAAGCTTCGTCAGATGTTCGACGAGGTGGTCAATGAGCCGGTCCCGGATGAGTTCCTGGACATCCTCCGCCGCGCAGACAACGCGACCGGGGAGGGCTGAGCGCATGAGCGGTCCTTCCGACCGGACCCGCGACGATGTCGGCGGGCCCGAACGCGACAACCTGTTCAAGCGCGAGCTTGTCGGGCTGATCCCCCACCTGCGCGCCTTCGCGCGGACCCTGACCGGCGACGCCACCGCCGCCGACGACCTGGCGCAGGACGCCATGATGAAGGCGTGGGACGCGCGGGCCAGCTTCCAGCTCGGCACCAACATGAAGGCCTGGACCTTCATGATCCTGCGCAACCAGTTCTATTCGGAGAAGCGCCGGTCCTGGCGCCAGAGCCAACTCGACCAGGAAGCGGCCGAGCGGACCCTGGTGGCCGTGGACGACCCGGAATCGCCGGTGGCGTTGGACGAGCTGCGGCTTGGCCTGAACATGCTGCCGCCCGAACAGCGCGAGGCGCTGATCCTGGTCGGCGCGGGCGGCTTCGCCTACGAGGAGGCGGCCGACATTTGCGGCTGCGCGGTGGGCACGGTGAAGAGCCGGGTCAGCCGGGCGCGCAAGGCGCTGCACTCCATCCTAGAGGACGGAGCCTACGATCGCGACGGCCGGTCCGCCGGCGACGCGATGCGCTCCATCCTGGCTGACGCGGAGCGGCTGAGCACCGCGCGGTGAGGCGACTGGGCAGGCCAGGCTGGGGGCCGACGACGACCATCCGCGTCCGCCTCGGCGTAGCGCTGGCTGTGGCCCTGCTGCCGGTGCTGCTGCTGGGCGTGGGCCAGTCGGCCCTCTCCTTCCAGCGGGACGCCCAGGACCGCCGCGCCAGCCTGGAGCGCGCCGCCCAGCGCAGCGCCGCCACCGCCCGCGCGCGGATGGAGGCGGCCGGCATCCTCCTGGAAACCCTCGCCCCCGGCTCCGTCGGCTTCGAGTGCGCGCAGCGGCTTGCCCAGGTCGCCCGGCGCATCCCCGGCTATGAGAACCTGATCCGCTTCGACCGCCGGGGGCGGGTGGCCTGCGCCGCCGCCACCGTGCCCGCCGATCCCCGCCGGGCCGACCGGCCCTGGTTCCGGGCTCTGGCGGCGGGCGACCGGGCGGTGGTGACGACCGAGCCCGGCGCCTCCTACGCCGCCGAGCCCGCGCTGCTGACGGCCGCGCGCACGGACGACCCCGAGGTCGGGTTCGACGGCGCGCTGGTGGCGATCATCAACCTGTCCAGCCTGCGCCCGACCACCGAGGAGCGGATGCTGCCCCAGAGCGCGGAGGTGGCGCTGGTCGACCGGCAGGGCGCCTTCTTCAGCGTCACCGACCCGGCGGCCTTCCCGCGCGTGCCTCCGGCCTGGGTGGAGGCGGCGGCCCTGCGCGGCTCCTTCATCGGCTACGCCCGCGACACCGACGGGCGGCGGCGGGTGTTCTCGGCCGCGCCGCTGGTTAAGGACGACCTGTTCGTGGTGCTGTCCGCGCCGGCCGACGGGCTGTTCTCCTGGGCCCGGCTGAATCCGCTGTCCGGCGTCGTCTTTCCGCTGCTGGCCTTCACCCTGGCCCTGGCGGCCGTGATGTACGCCACCGAGCGCGGCGTCGTGCGCTGGATCGCCTACCTCCAGCGGGTGGCGGCCATCTACGCGCGGGGCCGGTTCACCATCCGGCCCTTGCAGGCCGCGCATGCGCCGCCGGAAATCCGCGACCTGGCCGAGACCCTGGACGCCATGGCGGGGACCATCGTCGCCCGCGACGCCTCCATCCGCGACAGCCTGGCCCAGAAGGACGCGCTGATGCGCGAGATCCATCACCGGGTGAAGAACAACCTCCAGGTCATCTCGTCGCTGCTCAACATGCAGCAGCGGGCGCTGACCGATCCCGGCGCGCGGCTGGCGATGAGCGACACCCGCCAGCGGATTTCGGCCCTGGCGCTGGTCTATCGCGCCCTCTACCAGGGACCGGACCTGAAGCGGGTGGCCCTCAAGCCCTTCCTGGAAGAGCTGGTCGCCCAGCTGCTGACCGGGGACATGGAGCCCCACGGCGCCGTGCGCACCGAGGTCAGGGCCGACACCCTGGTCATCGACCCCGACAAGCTGGCGCCGCTGTCGCTGTTCGCGGTCGAGGCGGTGACCAACGCCCAGAAGCACGCCTTCGCCGGATCGGGCGGGGCGCTGCGGGTCGTCTTCCAGGTCGACGGGGCCGAGGCCGAACTGGCGATCAGCGACGACGGCGGCGGCAAGGGCGAGGGGGCCGAGGTCGGCGCGGGCGGCGTCGGGCGCACCCTGATGACCGCCTTCGCCCGCCAGCTCCGCGGCCAGGTGGCCTTCGAGCCCAATCCCGAGGGCGGGCTGACCGTGCGCCTCACATTCCCGACGCCGGAGGCGGGCCCGGCCGGAACCTAGCTAGGCCGCAGGCGTTTCCAGATCGCGAGTTCAACAATCCCGAACTTCCGGAGACATCCTATGCGCAAGCTGATCATCATGGCCGTCGTGGCCGCCGGACTGACCACCGCCGCCTGCAACACCGTCGCCGGCGCGGGCCGCGACGTGGAAGCCGCCGGCGCGGCCGTCACCGATACCGCCAACGACGCCAAGAACTAACGACTTCAACCGGATCGAGCCGGCCGGTTTCCCCCCCGACCCGGCCTGCTCGCAAGGCCCCGCAGCCGCAAGGCGCGGGGCCTTTTCCCTTGCTCAGGCCAGCTCGAAGCGGATCGGCAGCTTCTTGGGTCCGCCGACGAAGCTGGCGGCCGCGCGGGTCGGCTCGCCGCCGAACTCCACCGAGGCCAGCCGCCCCATCAGCTCCTCGAACAGGATGCGCATCTCCATCTTGGCCAGGTGCTGGCCCAGGCACAGGTGCGCGCCGTAGCCGAAGGCCAGGTGCCTGTTGGGGCTGCGGTCGACACGGAAGGCGTCGGGGTCGTCGAACACCTCCTCGTCGCGGTTGCCGGACGGATAGGACAGGAACAGCCAGTCGCCCTTGGCGATCTTGCGCCCGCGCAATTCGGTGTCGGCGGTGGCCGAGCGCATGAAGTGCTTGACCGGCGTCGTCCAGCGGATCGCCTCGTCCACCAGGCTGGGGATCAGGGACGGGTCGGCCTTGACCTTGGCGAACTCGCCGGGGTGCTCGCACATGCCCCAGATCGCGCCCGCCGTGGAGGACGAGGTGGTGTCGTGCCCGGCGGTGGCGACGATGGTGTAGTAGCTCATCGCCTCGAACGGCCCGAGCGGCTCGCCGTCGATCTTGCCGTTGGCGATGACGCTGGCCAGGTCCTCGGTCGGGTTGGCGCGCCGGTCCTCGGTCATGGCGTTGAAGTACATGAAGAAGTCGGCCAGCGTGCCCTGGATGGCGGCCAGGTTTGCCTCGAAGTCCATGGGCTGCTCGCCGGTGCGGTTCAGCTCCGGGTCGGTGGCGCCGAACAGCTCCTGCGTCAGCTTGAGCATGCGCGCCTCGTCGCTTTCCGGCACGCCCAGGATTTCCATGATCACCCGCAGCGGGAACGTCAGGGCGACGTCGGCCACGAAGTCGCACTCGCCGCCCAGGTCGGCCATGCGGTCGACGTGCTGGCGGGCGATCTGGCGGATGCGGTCCTCCAGCTTGCGGATGTTCTGGGGCATGAACCAGGCCTGGGTCATGATCCGGTGCTTGGGGTGGTCGGGGGCGTCCATGTGGACCAGCGTGCGCACCAGGTGCGGGCTGCCGCCGGTCATGCCGCGCACCTTCCGGTCGATGTCGCGCGGGACGATGGTCGTCGACAGGTCGCCGTTGTGGAACAGGTCGTTGTTGCGGCTGATCTCCAGGATGTCGGCGTGCTTGGTGACGATCCAGAAGGGGTCGAAGTCCTCAAGCTCGGCCCGCCCCAGCGGGTTCTCGGTCCGCAGGCGCCTCAGGGCCGCGTGCAGCCCCTTGTCGTCGGCGTAGGACTGCGGATCGAGGACGGACCAGGCGAGGTCCCGGTCGATGACGGCGTCGTTCATGGCCAGCTCTCCCTGTGGCTGGGAGAACAATGATCACCTGACGCTGCGGAAGAGAAGTGTCCGGCTACTCGCGTTTGTAGGTCAGGTGCTGGCGGACGAGGAGCAGGCATTCCCGCTCGCGCGGGGGCGGACGCCCGGCCAGGGAATCCGGTTCACTCATCGCGGGCGCAGTTAGCGGCCTGAGCCGTCGCCTCCAAAAGGCTCAGGCGGCGGCGCGGAAGGCCGGGTCGCGGGCGTAGAGGCCGGGCTTGCCGGCCACCGGCTTGAAGGCCTCGGTGATCTCGCCGGCCGTCTCGCGCAGGCCGAGGACGAGATATCCGTCCTCCGGCAGCAGGGCGGCGATGTTCTCCAGCACCTTCTTGCGCATCGGCTCGTGGAGCTGGCTCAGCACGTTGCGGCAGAAGACGACGTCGAACTGGCCCAGCCGCGTCAGGTCGGCGATCAGGTTGATGCGCCGCCAGCGGACCATCTGGCGGATGCGCGGCGACAGGGCCCACATCTCGTCGGTCTTCTCGAAGTGGCGCACGAGCTGGCGGATCGGCAGGCCGCGCTGGACCTCGAACTGGGTGTAGAGCCCGGCCTGGGCCTTCTCCAGGCAGCGCTCGGAGATGTCGGAGCCGAACAGCTCGATCTTCGCGCCCGGAAGCTGGCTGCGCGTCTCGTCCGCGATCATGGCCAGGGAATAGACCTCCTGGCCGGTGGCGCAGGCGGCGCTCCAGATGCGCACGGGGCTGGCCCCCCGCAGGCGGGCGAGCGTCGGCAGGACGTCGTCGCGGAACTGGTCGAACGGGGTGCGGTCGCGGAAGAAGGCCGTCTCGTTCGAAGTCATCGCCTCGACCACCGCCCAGATCATCCGCTCCTCGCGGTTGATGCGCAGCGACTGGATCATGTCGGCGATGGAGTTATAGCCTTCGCGCCGGGCCAGCGGGGCCAGACGGCTCTCGATCAGGTAGGGTTTCTCCGGCTCGACCTTCAGCCCCGCGCGGCTGCGGCAAAGGGCGACCAGCAGCTCGATGTCGGCCGGGGTCATATCACTCCCGCCTCGGCGAACTTCGCCTCGATGATGTCGCCGTCGAAGGGCTTCATGATGTACTCGTTGGCCCCGGCCTGCAGGGCCTCGAGGATGTTGGCCGCCTCGTTCTCGACGGTGCAGAAGATGACCACCGGCGCCTCCCCGCCGGGCTCGCGGCGGAGCTGCCGCAGGAAGTCGATCCCGTTCATCACCGGCATGTTCCAGTCGAGCAGGATCGCGTCCGGCATGGCCGCGCGGCACCAGGCGAGCGCCTCCATCCCGTCGGACGCCTCGGCTATGTCGAAGCCGATCTCCTCCAGGATGCGGCGGGCCACCTTGCGGATCACCCGGCTGTCGTCGACCACGAGACAGGTCTTCAAGCGCGAACGCTCCTTCCCCGATTCAGACCGTTCTTGGCCTGAGTTGGTTAAGGAGCGGTGTGGCGGCAGGGTTTATCCACAACCTTCAGGCGGGGACCCAGGCGGCCAGGGTGACGCGTTCCTCGGCGACCTCGGCGGCCACCTGCCCGCCCGCCGCCTTCAGGAGGCTGTGGAGGTAGAAGGCCTGCACCCAGTGGCCGCCCAGCTCGCCCTCGCCGAGCGGCTCGCCCTTCAGTCCGCCCAGCACCTCGGGGCGCAGGCGCGCGCGGGTTCCCGTGGCGTCGATGGTGATGGCGATGCGCCCGTCGCCCTCGACCACGCGGACCTTGGCCAGCCCGCCGGTCGGCAGGGCCCCGGCCGCCACCTGGGCGAGGTTCAGCAGCGCGCGGGCGGCGGGCTTGTTCAGGGTGGCGGGCTCGACGGCCCATTCCAGGTCCGGCCGCACATGGGCGAAGACGCCCTGGGCCAGGGTCTCCAGGTCGCGGCTGTCGAACTGCTCGGCCGAGGCCGAGGCCCCGAACGCCACCCGGCTGAAGGCCAGCAGGTCCACCAGCTTCTTCGAGCTTTGGGTGATCAGGTTCATGGCGTCTTCGCGCATGTCCTGGGCCGACTCGTCCTCCAGCAGGTCGAGGCCCGAGGCGATGGCGCTCGCCGGGCTGATGAAGTCGTGGCACAGGCGCCCGGCGAGCAGGGCGGCGAGATCGGCGGGGTTGGGATCGCTCATGGCCGGGAAATCTGCCTTGATTTGAGGCTTTGGCAAACGGCTCCGAGGGCCTAGAGGAGCGCGCCATGGACCTGATGATCGAACCCGGCGCGCTGGTGCGCCATCCGGCCCGCGAGGACTGGGGCATAGGCCAGGTGCAGACCGTCGTCGGCCGCAAGGTCACGGTGAACTTCGAACATGCCGGCAAGCAGACGATCGACGTTTCGGTCGTCCCGCTCGTCTACTCCGGCGACAACCCCAGGGACCGGCGATGAACGACGCGGATATCGGAGCGGCGCTCGCCGACATCGTGGAGGAGGCGGGCCGCCTCATCCTGCCCTTCTGGCGCTCGGAGCTGCAGGTGGTCCAGAAGGCCGACTCCAGCCCCGTGACCGAGGCCGACCGCCAGGGCGAGACGCTGATCCTGAAGCGGCTGGCCGAGCAGTTTCCCGACATTCCCGTGCTGTCGGAGGAGCACGCCAGCGAGTTCGGCACGCCGGACGCGATCGGCCCGCGCTTCTTCGCCGTCGATCCGGTGGACGGCACCAAGGCTTTCGTGCGGGGCGATCCCAACTTCACCGTCAACATCGGCCTGATCGCGGACGGCCGTCCGGTGGCGGGGGCCGTGGGCGCCCCGGCCTCGGGCGAGATCTGGTTCACGACGGGCGAGGGCGCTGTGAAGCGGCTGGCGGGGGAGACGCGCACCGTCCCCGTCCGCGCACGCCCCTGGCCGAAGGGCGAGGCGGTGGCCCTGGTCAGCCACACCATGCGCGAGGAGACGATGGCCAAGCTGGCGGCGGAGTACGGCTTCGACCTGCGCACGCCGATGGACTCGTCGATCAAGCTCTGCCGCATCGCCGAGGGCGCGGCCGACATATACCCGCGCCACGGCCCCACCAGCGAGTGGGACGTGGCGGCGGGCCAGGCGGTGCTGGAGGCGGCGGGCGGGAGGATGACCGCGCCGGACGGCTCGCCGCTGGTCTACGGCAAGGCGTCCGAGCGCTTCCTCAACGGCTGGTTCGTGGCGCGCGGCGCCTAGGGCTTGCGGGTCCACGCCCCGTTCAGCGGCTTGTACCACTGGCCGGAGGGGATGCGGCCGTAGAGCTGGCGGGCGGTGGCCTGGCCGGCGGCGTCCTGCGTCACGCCGGTCTTGGCGGCGGTGTCGCCATAGAGGCTGGCGCGGGCCGAGTTGATGGCGGCGACGGCGGCTTGCAGGCTCCCGTCCCCTGGGGTGACGAAGCCGAGGAAGCCGTCGCCCTGCTCGCCCACGGTCCCGGCGACCTTGGCGGCGTCCACGGCGGCCTTCTGGGCCGGGGACTGGGCCACGGCGGCGCCGGCGATCATCGTCAGGCCGGCGGCGATGGCGATCATGGTCTTGCGCATCTTTGCGGCTCCTTAGAACAGGTCGGGGTTTTCGGTGATGAGCGACTGGACTTCCTTGTCCAGCCGGATGCGCACGTCGGCGTCGAGCTTGGCGTAGATGTTGATCGGGTCGACCTTCACCCGCACCGTCGGGGTGCAGGCGGCCGCCCCCAGGGCCAGCGCGGCGATCAGTCCGCATCGGATCATCATGGTTCGGGTCTCCCTGTCGCGCCTATCTCTAGGCCCTGCGGCTGAACCGCGTCTGAACGCCACTTGTTGCGCCAATCGGCGAGAAGCTGGTCGAAGTTGAGCGAGGTGTCGAGCGTCAGGTCGACGGGCGTGCCCTTCGGCAGCGGGATGCGCCGCTGGAAAGCCTTGCCGTTGAGAAGCTCGCGCAGGCCCACGCGCGCCTGCTCGGCGACCGCCGGATCGTGCCGGCCCTTGATGCGGAAGAGGACGGCGAGGCGGCCGCCGTCCACGCTGTCGACCCCCGCCTCCAGCGTCTCGAACGCCAGGTTCTCCATGGCCTGGTAGGCGAAGTCCTGGATGGCGTTGACCTCGGCCGCGGGCGGCGTGGCGTCCATCGGGTTGGCGGGCTCGCCGGTCTCGACGCTGGTCAGGGCCGTGCGGTCGATGGAGATGCGGCCGGGCTTGATGGCCGCCAGCCTGCCGTCCTGCACCCGCACCCCGTCCGGCCCGACCGCGAAGGGCAGGCGGCCGTCCACGATGGCGTCGATCTTCATCTTCTCGGCCATGGTCGAGCCGGCGACGATCTCGCCCACGTCCACGTCGTCCAGCACCATCACGCCCCGGATCGTCTCGCCCGCCTTGAGGGGGATGCTCATCGGCTCCAGCGAGGCGGTCCCCTTGGCGGCGGTGGCGGTGAAGGCGGCGATGCCGATGGCGTCGTCGGCGATAGCGAAGGTCCCCGAGACGCTCGACAGGGGGACGATGGCGTTGATCCCGTCGACGGTGACGACCTGCCCCGGCGCGGTGGCCAGCGGGGCGAGGCTGGTGAAGGCGACCTTGCTGTTCAGGCCCATAACCGTGCCCGCCGGGCTGGAGAAGGTCAGGTTGCGGGCGTCGAGGACGCCGCCGCTGGTCATGACGCCCTTGGTCCAGGCCAGCCGCCCGGTGAAGGCGGCGGTCCCGTCAGCGGCGCCGAAGGTGGCCGCCAACGGGCTGAGGTCGGCCGGTTGCAGGCCGTCCGGCTTGAAGGCGAGGCCGGTGGCGTCGACCTCGGCCTGCCCGCGCTCGGCGGCCACGTCGTGCGAGAGGCTGACGCGGGCGAGGGGGCGGCCCGAGGCGGTCTCGACCGGCAGGGTCCCGCGCCAGACGCCGCCGGAAAGGGTCATCCGTGCCCCGACCCGCAGCGGGTTGAAGCGCCCCTGCGTGTCGGAGACCTGGGCGACCGCCAGCTCCACCGCCGCCGTGTCCATCTCGTCCGATCCGGTGATGTCGAAGCGGCCGGAGGCGCCCTCGGCCCGCACGTCGACGGCGGCGGCCTGAAGCCGCTCGAACCGCCCGGCCAGCCGCCAGCTTCCGCCGCCCGCCGAGACCAGCGGCAGGTCGACGGGGCACAGTCGGGCGCGGACATGCTCGACGGGGGTTTCGCCGAACGCCACGCGGGCGGCCCCGGCGTCCCCGCAGCCGGACAGGGTGAAGACCGTGCGCCCGCCGCCCATCAGCAGGCGACCGTCGAGATCGGCCTCGGCGTCCTGCGCGGGCGGGGCGTCGAGCTTGGCCCGCACCGCCAGCCGCGCGTCGAGCCCGCCGTTCTCCAGGGCGTAGGAGGCGACCTCGGCCTCGATCCGAGGCAGGCCGCCGCCCGCCAGCGCCAGGTCGAAGGCCCCGCGCCCGTCGGCCAGCAGCGGCCCGCCGCGCGGCGACACCACGGCCCGCCCGCCCGAGGCGCTGGTCGCCGTGGCGGGCGCGCGCAGGGCGACGATCATGCTCCCCTGGCCGTAGGTCAGCCGCACGCGCGGAGCGCTGAGGTCGAAGTCGCGCAGGGCGGCGGCGATGGCGGCGGCCTGGACCGGGTCGCCGGAGACGACGGGGACCGCTTCGGCCAGCCGCCGCGCCTCGGCGGCCGGATAGCCGCCCTGGGCGCTCAGGGCCGCGTCGGCGTTGAAGGCCGCGCCGTCGAAGCGCAGGTCGGCGCGGGTCGCGGTGCGGGCCAGGACCAGCCCCGCCGCCTCGGCCCGCCCGGTGTCGAAGGTGAGCTTGCCGCTCCCCGCCGCGCCGTCCCGGCGCAGGGTCAGTCCGGCGAGGTCCAGCCCGGCCCGCAGGTCGGCGGCGCGGCCCGCCTCGGCCACCGCCACCCCGGCGCGGGCGGCGCCCGTCAGGCGGCCGGTGAAGGCGAGCGCGTCGAAGCCGCCCGAGGCCGTCCCCGCCAGCCGGGCGTTGGCGACGGGGGCGGAGACATAGCCCGCCTCGCCCGCCGCGCGGCCCGCGACGACGGCGGCGCGCAGGGCGACGGGGCCGCTCACGGTCTTCGCCTTCATGTCGGGGTAGGGCAGCGTCCCTTCGACGGCGGCCTCGGCGTCGGCCAGCACCATGCCGCCGCCCGCGTAGCCCAGCGCCAGCCGCACGTCGGCGGTCACGACGCCGTTCGCCTGCCTCAGGCGGACGGAGCCGCCCTCGGTGACGGCTTCGAAGTCCTCGCCCCGCAGCCGGGCGGGCAGCAGGCGCCCGTCGAGGCGCAGCAGGTCGCCGTCGTCTATGGCGGCGTCGCCGGTCACCCGCACCAGGCCGTTCGGGGTGGCGAGGCTGATGTGGGCGTCCTCGACCAGCACGGCGGGGCCGGGGTCGTCGCTGGGCGGGCGGGCCAGGAATTCCTTGATCAGCGGATCGAGCGGCCCGGCCGAGAACTCGCGCCCGTTCCAGGCGACCTTGATGCGCGGCTTCACCAGCCGCACGGCCCTGGTCGACAGCTTGAAGGGCGCGCCTGCCCACGGCGGCGTCAGGTCGTAGGCGACCTCCACCCGCTCGGCGGAGAAGACGGGATCGCGCTCGGGCCCCAGCCGCACGCGGCCGACGAAGGCGCCGCTGTCCACGGATTCGATGGAAAAACCCGCCTCGACCCCGCGCTCGCGCAGCCAGTCCTCGGCGAACTGCCGGGCGATCTCGCGGCGGCCGCCGAAGAGGGCGAGCCCCACCGCCGCCAGCGCCAGCATGGCGAAGGCCGCCGCCTCCGCGCCCGTGCGCACGGCGGGATGCTCGGTCCAGGAGGGCCTAGGGGGTGTCGGCTCGTCCATTCTCCCAAGGCATAGCGGATCAAGGGGTCAGAGGTCGAGCGGCGGCGGCGGGGTGAAGCCGCCGATATTTTCGTCGATGGCCTGAGCGACCGCCAGGGTGCGGGCGTCGCCGCCGCGCGGGCCGATGATCTGCGCGCCGACCGGCAGTCCGGTGGTCGTCAGCCCCGCCGGGACCGCCGTCGCGGGCAGGCCCAGCGCCGTCGCCAGGCTGATCCATTGCAGCATGGTCGTGTAGGGAATCCTGCGGCCGGTGGAGAGGGTCAGCTTCCGGGCCTCGAACAGCGAGTGGTCGTGCGGGAAGGCGGGCAGCGGATTGACCGGCGCCAGCACCACGTCGTAGCGCTCGAACAGCGCCTTCATCTGCAGGTTCAGGTGGCCCCGCACGGCGTCGGCCTGCAACCATTCGCGGTGGGTGGCGGTGTAGGCCGCCACCATCGCCGCCCACGACAGCGAGCCCGCCCCCATCTTCCGGGCCAGGCGCGCCAGCGGCTTGATCGCCGTCATCGCCCGCCGCCGCCCATCCGGCAGGTCGGCGCCCAGCAGGCCCAGCAGCAGCACGGCGTAGCAGTCGAACAGGACGGTGCTGTCCACCGGGATCACGGGCTCGACGACGGCGCCCGCCGCAGACAGCCGCCCGGCGAAAGCCTCGATGACGGAGCAGACCTCCGGGTCGAGGGGGAAGCAGGGGTCCTCGATCCACAGGCCCACCCTCAGGCCGGCAAGCTCGGCGGGCGGGGCCTTGGCGGTGATCGGGCCGGGGGCGAGGACGGAGAGCAGCAGCCGCAGGTCCCGCGCCGACCGGGCGAGGGGGCCGACGACGTTCAGGTCCGCCTCGATGGGCACGCCCGGCGCGGGCGGAACGTGGCCGACCTGCGAGACGAGGCCCCAGGTCGGCTTGTGCGAGAAGATCCCGCAGAAGGAGGCGGGGGTGCGCAAGCTGCCGCCGATGTCCGAGCCGATCTCCAGCGGCGTGATCCCGGTGGCCACGGCCGCCGCCGCCCCGCCGGACGAGCCGCCCGGCGTGCGCTCCAGGTCCCAGGGGTTGTTGGTCGTGCCGTAGAGGCGGTTGTAGCTCTGGAGGTCGGCGGCCAGCACCGGGACGTTGGTCTTACCCCAGATCACCGCGCCCGCCCGGCGCACATGCTCGACCACCACGGCGTCGTCGGCCTTGCGGCGGCGGAACCGCTCCAGCCCGGCCGAGGCGGGCATCCCCTCCACGTCCAGGGTGTCCTTGATGGTCATCGGCAGGCCCGCGAGCGGACCCAGCGCATCGCCCCGCGCCCGCATGTCGTCGATGGCCCGCGCCCGCTCCATGGCGCGCTCGACGTCGGTGACGACGACGGCGTTCAGGCGGCCCTTGAGCTGGTCGTTGCGGGCGACGGCGGCCCGCAGCAGGTCGACGCTGCTGATCCGTTTCGACGACAGCGCGGCGATGAGCGCCGTCGCGTCCAGCGCCAGAAGCTCGCTGCCCATGACCTATTCCCCCGAAAAGCCCAGCACGTCCTGCATGTCATAGAGGCCGGGCGGCCGGTCCGCCACCCAGGCGGCGGCTCTGGCCGCTCCCCGCGCGAACAGGCCCCGGTCGCGGGCGGAGTGGGACAGGGTCAGGGTCTCCTCCTCGCCCGCGAAGGTCACGCTGTGCTCGCCGATGATGCCGCCGCCGCGCAGGACCGAGAAGCCGATGGAGCCCGTGGCGCGCTCGCCGGTGATGCCGTCGCGGGCGCGCTGCTCCACGTCGGCGAGCCGCACGCCGCGCCCCTGCGCCGCCGCGTCGCCCAGCATCAGGGCGGTGCCGGATGGGGCGTCGATCTTGCGCTTGTGGTGGGCCTCGAAGACTTCGATGTCCCAGTCCTCGGGCCCCAGGATGGCGGCGGCCCGCTTCACCAGCCCGGTCAGGACGTTGACGCCCAGCGAGTAGTTGCCCGAGCGGACGATGGCGACCTTGCGCGAGGCCGCCTCGATCCGCGCGAGCTGCTCGGGCGAAAAGCCTGTCGAGCCGATGACCAGCGCCGGCCCGCCCCGCTCGGCGCAGCGTTCGGCCAGGGCGGCGGACGCCTCGGCCAGGGTGAAGTCGATGACCACCTGCGCGTCGTCCAGCGCCCGTTCGGCGGCGACGATCCCGTCGCCCAGCGCGTCCGGCCGGTCGAAGCGGGCGGCCAGCGCCAGCGCCGGGGCGGCCTCGACGGCGGCGACCACCGCCCGGCCCATGCGGCCCAGGGCGCCCGCGACGGCGATTCTCACGGCGGTTTCGGCCAAGGCGCTTTCCCCCTGAAGGCATGGGCAATCGCCCATCTAGTCTCCCGCCCGCGCCGTCCGGTCAATCAGGCTATGGGGGCCGCAAGAGATGCTAGGTTGTGGGGGGGCGGCCTCATCGCTAGTTTGCGCGCCTTTCCAAGCGCCAGCACGAGCCCGCCCCGGACCATGACCGACGAGAGACGCACCTTCACCGACGAGGAGGCGCTAGCCTTCCACCGCTACCCGACGCCGGGAAAGGTCGCTATCGCCGCCACCAAGCCGATGGCCACCCAGCGCGACCTGAGCCTGGCCTATTCGCCCGGCGTGGCCGTGCCGGTGCTGAAGATCGCCGAGGATCCCGACCTCGCCTACGAGTACACCTCCAAGGGCAACCTGGTGGCGGTGATCTCCAACGGCACCGCGATCCTCGGCCTTGGGGACCTGGGCGCGCTGGCGTCGAAGCCGGTGATGGAGGGCAAGTCCGTCCTCTTCAAGCGCTTCGCCGACGTCGATTCCATCGACATCGAGGTCACGTCCAAGGACCCGGACGAGATCATCACGGTGGTCAAGAACATCGGGGTGACGTTCGGGGGCATCAACCTCGAGGACATCAAGAGCCCCGAGTGCTTCCGCATCGAGACCGAGCTGCAGGAACTGCTCGACGTTCCCGTCTTCCATGACGACCAGCACGGCACGGCCATCATCTGCGCCGCCGGCCTGATCAACGCCTGCCACATCAGCGGCAAGAACATCGCCGACATCAAGGTGGTGCTGAACGGCCCCGGGGCGGCCGGCATCGCCACGCTGGAACTGGTCAAGGCCATGGGCGTGCGGGCCGAGAACGTCATCGCCGTCGATTCCAAGGGCGTGCTGTGGCGCGGCCGCACCGAGTCCATGAACCAGTGGAAGAGCGCCCATGCGGTCGACACCGACAAGCGCACCCTGGCCGAGGCGGTGGAGGGCGCCGACGCCCTGATCGGACTGTCGGTGAAAGGCGCCTTCACGCCGTCGATGATCGCCTCGATGGCGCCCAACCCGATCATCTTCGCCATGGCCAACCCCGACCCGGAGATCACCCCGGAAGAGGTCCACGCCATCCGCAAGGACGCCATCGTCGCCACGGGCCGGTCGGACTATCCCAACCAGGTCAACAACGTGCTGGGCTTCCCCTACATCTTCCGCGGCGCGCTCGACG
>CAZOHI010000036.1:0-30587 GCA_964579695.1 uncultured Caulobacter sp.
CGACTTCCTGATCCCCGGCAAGGGCAAGCTGACCATCACCTTCGTCGGCGATGCCGCTGCCGGGGAAGTCGAACACCTCGTGCTCGATCTTCGCGCCGTCCTCGCCGACGAAGGTGATGGTCAGCTTGCCCTTGCCGGGGATCAGGAAGTCGGTGGCCTTGTACTGGTCGCCGAAGGCGTGGCGGCCGACGATGATCGGCTGGGTCCAGCCGGGGACCAGGCGCGGCACGTTCTGGCAGATGATGGGTTCGCGGAAGACGACGCCGCCCAGGATGTTGCGGATCGTGCCGTTGGGCGACTTCCACATCTTCTTGAGGTCGAATTCCTTCACGCGGGCTTCGTCCGGCGTGATGGTGGCGCATTTGACGCCCGCGCCATGGCGCTTGATGGCGTTGGCCGCATCGATCGTCACCTGGTCGTCGGTGGCGTCGCGATGCTCCATCCCGAGGTCGTAGTAGTCCAGTTCCAGGTCCAGGAACGGGAAGATCAGCTTGTCCTTGATCAGCTTCCAGATGATGCGGGTCATCTCGTCGCCGTCGAGGTCGACGAGCGGGTTGGCGACTTTGATCTTGGCCATCGGGGGGTAGGTCTCCGGCGGGTGGCGCGCTCGGAAAGCCGCAGGCGCACAGGGCCTGCGGCGGCGCGGGCGGAACGGCTATAAACCGGCCCGCCCGCGAAGGCTACCGCCTGCGGTACTGCGGGCGCGGGGCGCCTGGCGGACGGGCGCCTTCGGTCTTGTGGCGGAAGGTGATCCGCCCCTTGTCGAGGTCGTAGGGGGTCATTTCGACCGACACCCGGTCGCCGACCATCGAGCGGATACGGTTCCGCTTCATGCGGCCCGCCGTGTAGGCGAGGATGATGTGGTCGTTGTCGAGCTGGACGCGGAAACGCCCTTCCGGCAGCAGCTCGGTGATGATGCCCTCGAATTCGAGGAATTCTTCCTTAGCCATCCTGGCTCCTTTGATACCAAGACGCGCGCCGGGCGTGGCCGCGGCGCGCGTCAGGTCATCGTGACCGGCCCTTGCCAGGCCTGTCTATGAGGTGAGGAACGCTCAGGCGCCCTTCAGGTTCACGGCGGACTCCTTGCCCGAGCGACGGTCGCGCTCAAGCTCGTAGGAGACGCGCTGGCCTTCGTTCAGCGAGCCGATGCCCGAACGCTCGACGGCCGACACGTGCACGAACACGTCCTTGCCGCCGTCTTCCGGCTGGATGAAGCCATAGCCCTTGGTGGTGTTGAACCATTTGACAGTACCGGTAGCCATTTCAGCCTCCGTTTGGTGTTTGCCGCCCGGAACTGCCCGGGAGGCGAATATCGAGGTCTGAAAGTCCGGCTTCTTGAGGTCCGCGCGCAGAGCGAGGCGGAGTAGAGAGACGTGCGCGACAGAGATCGATTGCGAATAGATGGGCCGTATGGATGCCGATGTCTAGATGGATTGCATCTCAGCCCGCCGCCGCGATCACCGCGCGGGCCGCGTCGGCGATCATCGCGTCCCGTTCCGGCTCCGGCGCGGGGGAGCCCGCGACGAACACGGCGACGGCGTAGCGGCGGCCATCCTCCAGGGTGACGATCCCGATGTCGTTGGTGGCCGGGTTGACGCCCAGCACGGTGCGGCCGGTCCCCGTCTTGTGCGCCAGCCGCGCGCCCGCGGGCAGGCCCGCCTTCAGCCGCGCCTGTCCCGTGCGGGTGTCGGTCATGATCTGGAGCAGCAGCTTCGTGGAGGCGGGCGACAGCAGTTCCCCCACCGCCAGCCGCCGCAGGAAGGCCAGGGCGCCGGGCACGGTGGCGGTGTCGCGGGGGTCCTCCAGGTAGGCCTCCAGCGCCGCCCGCCTATGGGCCGGCGGCAGGGTCTCGATGGCCTGGACGAAGGCGGCCTCGCCCTTCCAGGCCGGACGGAAGGAGGCCAGGCCCGAGACGTCGGGCTGGAGTTCGCGCTCAAAGCGGTCGATGCGCAGCTCCACGATCTCCTTCTCGGTCAGCCACGCCTGGACCCCGCCCGGCCCGCCGATGCGCCGCATCAGCACGTCGGCGGCGGTGTTGTCGCTGCCGCCCACGGCCAGGGTCAGCAGTTCGCGCACGGCGTAGGCGCGGCGGGCGGGCCAGGCGTCGGCGACGGGGCTGTAGGGTGGGGAAAGGTCCTTCTCCTCGATGACCAGCACCTCGTCCAGCGACAGCCGCCCGGCGTCGACCTCGGCCAGGACGGCGGCGCCCAGCGGGGCCTTGAAGACGCTCTGCATCGGGAAGGCGTGATCGCCGTTGAAGGCCCAGCTCTCGCCGCCGTCGATGCTGAGGACCCCCATGTCGAAGGTCCCCGGCGGGCTGCGGGCGGCGATCCGGGTGATCTCCCGGTCGAGGATCTGGGTGTCCAGCGGCGGGGCCGTGGCGGCGGTGGTGCGCTGGGCGGGCTCGCAGGCGGCCAGCCCCAGCAGCAGCGGAATCAGCAACAGGAAGCGCATGGGGCTTTGCATTCTCCGCGCGATGCCCTGAAAGAGGCATGGTCCATCGGAGCATCCAAACGTTGCAAGCCCCTTGCGTGATCCTGAACGAGCCGCAACTGGCCGAGAATATCGGCGCGGTGGCGCGGGTGATGGCCAATTTCGGGCTGGCGGACCTGCGGCTGGTGCGCCCGCGCGACGGCTGGCCCCAGGAGCGGGCCTGGGCCTCGGCGTCCGGCGCCGACTGGCCGCTGGAGGGCGCGAAGGTGTGTGCGACGCTGGAGGAGGCGATCGGGGACCTGAAGCTGCTCTACGCCACCACCGCCCGCCCGCGCGAGACTCAGCTTCCCGTCCTGACCCCGCGCGAGGCGGCGGGGTCGCTGCGCGGGGCGGGGCTGCCCTGCGGCCTGCTGTTCGGCGGCGAGCGGGCGGGGCTGGAGACGGCCGACATCGCCCACTGCCACGCCATCGTCACCATTCCCATCGACATGCGCTTCCGCTCGCTGAACCTGGCCCAGGCGGTGGCGATCAACGCCTACGAGTGGCGGGTGCTGGAGGATGCGGGCGCTCCCGCCATCTTCCGCGACGGCCCCGAGCCGGCCGATCAGGCGATGATGAGCGGCCTCTACGAGCACCTGGAGGGCGAGCTGGACGCGGCGGGCTTCTTCCACCCGCCGGAGAAGCGGCCCTCGATGGTCAGGAACCTGCGCGTCACCCTCGGCCGCTCCCGGATGAGCGAGCAGGAGGTCCGCACCTTCCGGGGCGTGGTCACGGCGCTGTCGAAGGGGCGGGGGCGGGTGCTGGCGAAGCTGGCGGCCCGGAAGGCCCGCGAAAGTTGACTCCGAGGACGCGCGCCGCCATAAGCGCCCCTTCCTCGCCGCCGGCCTGCCGGACGGCGCTGGAATCCATGACGGATTGATGCGAAGCCGCCGTTGAGATCGCCGGTCCACTAGGGGACCAGCCGGCCCGGATCGAAGTGAGAGAGACTTATGTCCAAGCGCCATAGCGCCAAGTACAAGATCGACCGCCGTATGGGCGAGAACATCTGGGGCCGGCCGAAGTCGCCGGTGAACCAGCGTTCCTACGGTCCCGGCCAGCACGGCCAGCGCCGCAAGTCCAAGGTGTCCGACTTCGGCCTCCAGCTCCGCGCCAAGCAGAAGCTGAAGGGCTACTACGGCAACCTGACCGAGAAGCAGTTCAGCCGCATCTACACCGAGGCCACGCGCCGCAAGGGCAACACCTCGGAGAACCTGATCGGCCTGCTGGAAAGCCGCCTGGACGCGGTCGTCTACCGCTCCAAGTTCGTGCCGACCCCCTTCGCCGCCCGTCAGTTCGTCAACCACGGCCACGTGCTGGTGAACGGCAAGCGCGTCAACATCCCGTCCTATCGCGTCAAGCCCGGCGACGTGGTCCAGGTGCGCGAGCGTTCGCGCAACATGGCCCTGGTGCTGGAAGCCCTGCAGTCGGGCGAACGGGACACGCCCGACTACATCGAGCTGGACGCCAAGCACATGAGCGCCAAGTACATCCGCATTCCCGAGCTGGCCGAAGTGCCTTACCCGGTGAAGATGGAACCGAACCTGGTGGTCGAGTTCTACGCCTCGTAAGGGCGGAACTTCAGAGCTTCGCGAAGGGCCTCGGGGAACCGGGGCCCTTTTGCCTTGGGCCTATGCCGCCAGCACGCCCTGCTCTTGCAGGAAGGGCTTCAGTTCGCCCGACTGGAACATCTCGCGCACGATGTCGGAGCCGCCGACGAACTCGCCCTTCACGTAGACCTGCGGGATGGTCGGCCAGTCGGAGAATGTCTTGACGCCGTTGCGGAGTTCCTCGCTCTGCAACACGTCCACGCCGACGAAATCGACGCCCAGGTGGTCGAGGATCTGCACCACAACCGATGAGAAGCCGCAGCGCGGCTGGTCGGGAACGCCCTTCATGAACACCACGACGGCGTTCTCACCCACCGTGCGGGCGATGAAGTCATGGACGGGGTCGGCGGCGGCGTCAGTCACGGGATCGCCCTTTCGGCGGAAATCTTGAGCCCTTCAGCTAGGCGCCGTCGCCCCTCTGGTCAAGCGGTGGCCGAGAAGCGGGCCATCTCGATCTGGGCCGCCACGCCCGCCGGCAGGTCACGCTCGGGCAGGTCGGCCAGCGCATGGATGCGCGCGGGGTTGTCGGCGTCGATCTGGATGGTGGTGACCGCCGGTTCGGTCATGGCGTAGGCGATGCAGATGTCCTCCGCCGTCCAGCCCGGCGTGTCCTCAAGGAAGCGGTAGCCGCCTATGCCCTTCAGGGGATGGGCGCGGGGCCTGAACAGGCCCGCGCGGCGGCCCGGCGAGGCCGCCTTCGCCTCGGCCAGGGCTGCGGGGTACGGATCGCAGGCGATCACCGCCATGTCGCGCGCCGCCGCCGACTTCAGCCGGTTGCGGGCCTTCCAGCCGGAGGAGACGTTGTAGCTCGTGGCCAGCGCGTCGAAGGCGCCGGTGGCGATGTAGTCGTCCACATCGTCCTCGTCCCCCGCGATCCCCAGCATCCGCACCAGCCGCGAGGATTGCAGGTCCTTCAGCCCCGACAGCATCTCCAGACCCGGCCGCCCCTCGAATCCCGACAGCAGCAGCAGGTCGAGGTGGTCGAAGCCGCCGTGCTCCAGCATGTCCACCAGCCGCGCGCCGACGGCCTCGGCGGTCAGGCCGCGCACGTCCAGCCGCCAGCTCACGAACACCAGCCGCCGGTCGATGGCCGCCAGCGCGCCCGACGCCCCGGCCAGCAGGGCGGGGGCCGCGCCGTCGATCTCGAAGGTGTTGATCCCCGCTTCCAGCCCGGCCAGGACCAGCCTGTGCGCCTCGCGGGCTCGCTCCGCCCCCAGCCGCAGCGACACCACCGAGGCCGCCATCCCGGAATTGCCGAAGGGGCGATAGCGCATGACTTCAGTCCGGCGCCGCCGTTTCCAGCGCCAGGGCGTGCAGCGTCCCGCCCAGCACGTCGGCAAGGGCGCGGTTGACGAGCTGGTGCTGGCGCACGCGCGGCAGGCCCTTGAAGGCGGGAGAGACGATGCGGGCGCGATAGTGGTCGCCGTCGCCCGCCAGGTCGGTGATGACGATTTCCGCGTCGGGGAAGGCCGCTTTCAGGCGGGCCTCTAGGTCGGCGGCGGGCATGGGCACGGCAGGCTTCCTCTTTAAGTAAACTCATGGCTCGGGAATGCTTAACACCTTGCTTCCCCTGGCGGCGCCCGACAGTGTGGCGTCAAGCGGAAGAGGTGCGGCTGTGCGGGCGTTGGCGATTGTCCTGATGGCGTGGCTGCCGGTCTCCTGCGCCTCGGTCCCGCCGCCGCCCGAGCCGCAGACCGCGGCGATCGACTGGCTGATCGAGGATTTGCGCACCCTCTCGGCCGACGACATGCAGGGGCGGGCGCCGGGGACGGAGGGCTCGGCGAAGGCGCGGGCCTATATCGTCCAGCGGTTCGAGGACATCGGGCTGGAGACCTCCGAACAGCCCTTCACCTTCGCCAGCAAGGCCGGGGCGAGCCAGGGCGTGAACGTCGTGGCCCGGGTCGAGGGGACGGGCCGCTCGCGCAAGGTGCTGGTGGTCATGGCCCACTACGACCACCTCGGCGTCATGGACGGCCAGGTGTTCAACGGCGCCGACGACAACGCCTCGGGCGTGGCGGCGCTGCTGGCCCTGGCTCAGGCGCTGGCCGACGACGCGCCGCGCCACGACGTCATCCTGGCGGCGGTGGACGCGGAGGAGGGCGGCTCGCGCGGGGCGCGGGTCCTGCTGGCCGACCCGCCGGTCCCGCTGGCCCGTATCGCGCTGGGCGTGAACCTCGACATGCTGAGCCGGGGCGAGGCGCTATGGGCGGCGGGGGCGAGCCACTTTCCGTGGCTGAAGCCGAAGCTGGAGGCGGCGGCGAGGGGCGCCCCGGCGCCGCTGCGGCTGGGCCATGACAGCGCGGACTGGGGCGACCAGGACTGGACCGGACAGTCGGACCACGCGGCCTTCCACGAGCGGGGGTTGCCGTGGGTCTACTTCGGCGTCGAGGACCATGCGGACTACCACCGCCCGACGGACGACTTCGCCGCGATCGACCAGGACTTCTTCCGCCGTTCGACGCAGACGGTGATCGCGGCGGTGCGGGCGCTGGACGAGGGGCTCTAGGATCTTCCCCCTCTGGGGGAAGTACCCGCGAAGCGGGGGTAGGGGGCTTCCCACACTTGCCCCCTCAGTCGCTTCGCGACAGCTCCCCCGGAGGGGGAGCATCGGCTCATAGCTACGCCATAAACCCCGGCAACCACGCCTCGTTCGCCGTCCGCAACGCGGCCAGCGGAATGCTGAACAGCTCCCGCGACGCGAACGCATCCCCGCCCGCCTCGCCCGCGACCGACGCATGGACGCCCGCCGCCTTGGCCTTGGCGATCACCCCCTCGGGGTCCTTCGTCGCCACGAGGTAGCGGGCCTGGTCCTCGCCGAACAGGAACGGGTGGGCGTGGGCGCCAGACGTCGCCGCCAGGGTCACGCCGATGTTAGACGCCAGCGCCATCTCCGCCGCCGCGACCACGAGGCCGCCGTCGGAAAGGTCATGCACGGCGGTGACTTGCGCGGCGTTTATCAGTCCGCGCACGAAGTCGCCGTTCCTGCGCTCCAGCGCCAGGTCGACCGGCGGCGGGGCGCCGTCCTCGCGGCTCAGCACCTCGCGCAGATAGAGGCTGGCCCCCAGCTCCCCGTGGTTCTCGCCGACCAGGACCAGCACGTCGCCGTCCTTCACCCGCGAGAAGCCGATGTGCGAGCCGTAGTCGGCCAGCAGGCCCACCGCCCCCACGGTCGGGGTCGGCGGAATGGCGACGCCGTTGGTCTCGTTGTAGAGCGACACGTTCCCGCTCACGACCGGGAAGTCGAGCGCCGCGCAGGCTTCGGCCATGCCGTCGATGGCGCGGACGATCTGGCCCATGATCTCCGGCCGCTCGGGGTTGCCGAAGTTCAGGTTGTCGGTGATGGCGATGGGGTCGGCGCCCACGGCGGTCAGGTTGCGCCACGCCTCGGCGACGGCCTGCTTGCCCCCCTCGTAGGGGTCGTTCTGGACATAACGCGGGGTGCAGTCGGACGTGACGGCCAGGGCCTTGCGCTGCCCGTGGATGCGCACGATCCCGGCGTCAGCGCCCGTGGCGCTGTCCTGCAGGGTGTCGGCCATGACGTGGCGGTCGTACTGCTCCCAGATCCACCGCTTGGAGGCGACGTCCGGGCAGCTCATCACCCTCAGCACCGCCGCATCCCAGTCGGCGGGGGCGGGGATCTGGCCGGGGTCGAGGCGCGGCTGCCTCGCCGGCTCCACCCACGGGCGGTCGTAGAGCGGCGCATCGTCCGACAGCGGCGCGAGGGGAAGGTCGCAGACCACTTCGCCCTGGTGCTTCAGCACGATGTGGCCGGTGTCGGTGGTGCGGCCGATGACGGCGGCGTCCAGGCCCCACTTCCTGAAGATGCGGTGGCCGTCTTCCTCCCGGCCGGGCTTGAGGATGGCCAGCATCCGCTCCTGGCTCTCCGACAACATCATCTCGTAGGCGCTCATGCCCTCTTCGCGCTGGGGCACGGCGTCGAGGTCCAGTTCGATGCCGACGCCGCCCTTGCCCGCCATCTCGACGGAGGAGGAGGTCAGGCCCGCCGCCCCCATGTCCTGGATGGCGGCCACGGCGCCGGAAGCCATCAGCTCCAGCGTCGCCTCGATCAGCAGCTTCTCGGCGAAGGGGTCGCCGACCTGGACGGTGGGACGCTTCTCGTCCGAGTCCTCGTCGAACTCGGCGCTGGCCATGGTCGC
Organism: uncultured Caulobacter sp.; assembly: GCA_964579695.1. Taxonomy (GTDB): domain Bacteria; phylum Pseudomonadota; class Alphaproteobacteria; order Caulobacterales; family Caulobacteraceae; genus Caulobacter. The sequence continues at coordinate 8,237 of CAZOHI010000036.1, forward strand.
GCCGTGGATGCCGTCGCGGCCGGTCTTGGAGCCGAAGTAGACGACCGGCAGCCCGGCGGCCGGCGCGGCCGAGTAGAAGATCTTGTCGGCGTCGGCCAAGCCCACGCACATGGCGTTGACCAGGATGTTGCCGTCGTAGCCCCGGTGGAAGTTGGTCTCGCCGCCGACGGTGGGCACGCCGACGCAGTTGCCGTAGCCGCCGATCCCCGCCACGACGCCATTCACCAGCCGCTTGGTCTTGGGGTGCGAAGGATCGCCGAAGCGCAGGGCGTTCAGTAGCGCGATCGGCCGCGCGCCCATGGTGAAGACGTCGCGCATGATGCCGCCCACGCCCGTCGCCGCGCCCTGATAGGGCTCGATGTAGGAGGGGTGGTTGTGGCTCTCCATCTTGAAGATGGCGGCCTGGCCGTCGCCGATGTCCACGACCCCGGCGTTCTCGCCCGGTCCGCAGATGACGCGCGGCCCGGTCACCGGGAACTTCCGCAGGTGCATCCGCGAGGACTTGTAGGAGCAGTGCTCGCTCCACATCACCGAGAAGACGCCCAGCTCCACGTGGTTGGGCTCGCGGCCCAGGCGCTGGAGGATGACGTCGTATTCCGCCGGCTTGAGGCCGAATTCGAGGGCCGTCTCGGCCATGGACTTGGTGGGCTGCGCGCTCATGGGCGCGTTCTAGCGGCGTTCTTGAGGGGGAACAATCGGCGCGGCCGCTTGGTTGGGTCCGTGTTTGTAAGGCCGCTCAGCGGCGAGCCAGGGAGAGACCAGATGGCCAACCAGGACGACAACCGTAAGAACCCGCAGCAGCAGAACGACCAGCAGCGTCAGAACCCCGGCCAACAGCAGCGCCAGGGCCAGCAGGGCGGCCAACAAGGCCAGCAAGGACAACAGGACCAGCAGAAGCGTCAGGACCAGCAGGACCAACGCCGCTAGGTCTCGTTCGCGATTCGCGGAATGCGAAGGGCCAGGAGCGAAAGCTCCCGGCCCTTTTGCCATGCGCCTTCCTACGCGCTGGCCAAGGCGCTCTGGAACAGCAGCGCGCCGTCGGCCGAGCCGAGGTCGGCGTCGAACGCCCGGTCGGGGTGGGGCATCATGCCCAGCACGTTGCCGCGTCCGTTCACGATCCCGGCGATGTCGCGGGCGGAGCCGTTGGGGTTGTCCTGATAGCGGAAGACGACCTGCCCCTCGCCCTCCAGCCGTTCCAGCGTCGCCTCGTCGGCGAAGAAGTTGCCGTCGCCGTTGCCGACCGTCATCACCGCCTCGCGCCGGCCCTGGAAGCCGGCGGTGAAGCGGGTCTGGCCGTTGACGATGTCCAGGCCGACCGGCTTGCAGACGTACTTCAGCTTCTCGTTGCGCAACAGGGCGCCGGGCAACAGGCCCGTCTCGCACAGGATCTGGAAGCCGTTGCAGATGCCGACGACGGCGGTCCCGCGCTCGGCCGCCGCCTTGACCTCGCGCATCACCGGCGACAGCGCCGCGATGGCCCCGCAGCGCAGGTAGTCGCCGTAGGAGAACCCGCCCGGCAGCACGATCAGGTCCAGCCCGTCCGGCAGCTTGGTGTCGGTGTGCCAGACCATGTCCACCTTGGCGCCGGTGGAACGCTCCACGGCGACGGCGCAGTCACGGTCGCAGTTGGACCCGGGGAAGACGACGACGGCGGCTTTCATGCGCGCGCCCTTAGCATTGTTCGCGGCCCTTAGGCGAGTGCGTGAATCTCGCGCAGGGCCGTATGGACCTCCTCCGGCGTGTTCATGATCGAGGGGGTCAGGCGCACGTGGCGCACGGCGTAGGGGGCGGCCGAGGCGATGACGTTGCGCTGGCGAAGGCGGTCCACGGCCTGATCGGCGCTCAGGCCGTTCACGTCGAACGAGACGATCCCCGCCGACAGTTCGGGCGAGCGCGGCGTCGCCAGCCGGACGTGCGGCTGGCTGGCCAGCCCCATCTTCAGGTAATCCGCCAGCTCGGCGGTGCGCGCGGCGACGCGGGCCTTGCCGATCGCCTCATGGAAGCCGAAGGCCTGGGGCATCGACCACAGGTGCTCGAAGGCCTTGAAGCCGCCGGGGCTCATGGAAGCGCCGGTGCCCGCCGAGGCGCCGGGCGAGCCGGTGATCCAGCCGCTCCACGAGGTGGAATCGATGAAGCTGGGGATGGTCGGCCCCACCGCCTGCCACCCCTTCTGCGTGCCCGCCACCATGCCGGTCCCGCGCGGACCGAACAGCCACTTGTGGCACCCGGCGATCAGGAAGTCGCAGCCGAGCGCGGCGAGGGTCACGTCCTGTGCCCCGAACCCGTGGACGCCGTCGACCACGGTGATGATCTGGTTGTGCGGGCCACGCGCGGCGTTGTGCTGCGCCACCGCGTCGGTGATGCGGCGCAGAGGCAGCTTCAGGCCGGTGGAGGAATGCACCCACGTCAGCGCCAGCACCCGTGTCCGGGGGGTGATGGCGCCCGAGATGCGGCCGACGATCTGGTCCGCCGTGACGGCGGCGATGTCCTCGAACAGCGAGATGCGGCGCACGATGGCCCGGTTGCGCAACGAGGCGTGCCGCAGGCTCTCGTGGGTGACGTAGTAGTCCTGCTCGGTGGTCAGGATCTCGTCGCCGGGGTTCAGGCGCAGGCCATTGTAGATCAGCGCCACGCCCATGGTGGTTGAGTCCGTCAGGGCGATGTCGCCCGCCGGGACCCCGAGATAGCGGCCCGCGGCGGCGCGCGACTCGTTCTGGAGCCGGCGGTTGTTGTCTTCCAGGAAGGTGACGGGATGGGCGTCGAGCTGGCGGCGGTAGTAGTCGATGGAGTCCCGCACCGGCTTGGGGTGCGAGGCGAACAGCATCGCGCTCATGTGGACGTAGCCGGGCGAGACGACGAACTGCTGGCGTACGGCGTTCCAGTCGCGGCCGATGTCCTCGGCCTTCGCCACCGGCGCGGCGGCGGTCACGCCAGCCGCCGTCAGGAAACCCCGCCGATCCATGTCCATGCGGAGGTCAACGCGCGGACGGGCAGGGTGGTTCTCGGTGCGTCCTTCGACACGGCGCTGCGCGCCTGCTCAGGATGACTAAGTCATGGTGAGCAGCGTCGTGAGCTTGTCGAACGGCGCGTGTCGAACCACGCACCTACGCCACGTCGATCCGGTAGCTTTCGATCACCGTGTTGGCGAGCAGCTTCTCGCACATGGCCTTCACCTGCGCCTCGGCGGCGGCCTTGTCGTCGCCCGGCAGGTCGAACTCGATGGTGCGGCCGACGCGGGCGTGGCTGACGTCAGGCCAGCCCAGGCCGTGCAGGGCGCTCTCGACCGCCTTGCCCTGCACGTCGAGGACGCCGGGCTTGAGGAAAACGTGGACGGTCGCTCTCAATGGATGCCTCCCTGGATCACCGTCGGCATCTCTTTCATGATGCCGAGGCGGCGAGCCACTTCCGTATAGCTTTCGATGACATTGCCCAGGTCGCGGCGGAAGCGGTCCTTGTCCAGCTTCTCGTTGGTCTGGGCGTCCCACAGGCGGCACGAATCCGGGCTGATCTCGTCGGCCAGGATGATGCGCGCGTAGTCGTTCTCGTAGACCCGGCCGAACTCGATCTTGAAGTCCACCAGGGTGATGCCGACCGCCCCGAACATGCCCGACAGGAAGTCGTTCACCCGCAGCGTCATGGCCATCATGTCGTCGATCTCCTGGGTCGAGGCCCAGTTGAACGCCGTGATGTGCTCCTCGCTGACCATCGGGTCCTCAAGCTTGTCGTCCTTGAGGTAGAACTCGATGATCGAGCGGGGCAGGGCCTGCCCCTCGGCGAGGCCGAAGCGCTTGGACAGGCTGCCGGCGGCGACGTTGCGGCAGACCACCTCCAGGGGGACGATCTCGACCTCCTTGATGAGCTGCTCGCGCAGGTTCAGCCGCTTGATGAAGTGGTTCTGGACCCCGATGGAGTTCAGCCGCGTCATCACATATTCGCTGATGCGGTTGTTGATGACGCCCTTGCCCTCCAGCACGGCCTTCTTCTGGGCGTTGAAGGCGGTGGCGTCGTCCTTGAAGTACTGGATCAGGGTGCCGGGCTCGGGGCCTTCGTAGAGGATCTTGGCCTTGCCCTCGTAAATCTTCTTGCGGCGGGTCATGGTCGTCCCCTGGCGTGGGAGCCCCTGGCGGAAACGAAAAGCGCGCGCGGCGGGTTTGCAGCGCGCGGTGTCCGACTCAAGGGGGCCGCTCACATGGATATCGGGCCGGAAACTAGCCGATGAGGGCGACGCGCGCAAACGGAGCCGGGCATGATGGATGCGGCGCCGCCACGGTGCGGCGCTTTCGTGCGGTCTTGTGATTGCGGGCGGGGCTTCGGCCCTATATTGACCCGGCCAGTACGGCTTCAAGGGAACCCTATGACCACCTTCGACGAACGCGAACGGGGCTTTGAAAAGAAGTTCGCCCTGGACGCCGAGCAGGAATTCAAGGCGACCGCCCGCCGCAACCGGCTGCTGGGCGAATGGGCGGCGGGCCTGATGGGCCTGGCCAGCGCCGACGAATACGCGAGGGCGGTGGTCAAGTCCGACTTCGAACAGCCCGGCGACGACGACGTGCTGCGCAAGGTGTCCGGCGACCTGAAGGGCTCGGGCGTCGCGGTCAGCGAGGGCGAGGTCCGCATGAAGATGGACGAACTCCTCGCCCAGGCCCGCGACCAGATCAAGAACGAGGCTTAGGGCCTCAAAGGAAGGCCCCGAGCGCCATCCACGCCTGCCGCTTCAGTTCCGTCCGGCCCGCATAGGCTGGGCTGGACGACGGCAGGCGGACGAGCGCCACGCCCTCTACGCCCGCAAGCTGGCGCATCCCGGTCTTGGCCGAGGTTCCGCCGTTGAAGGCCACCGCGCGCAACGCCGGCAATCGCTCCACCAGCCCCCGCAGGTCGTTCTCGGCCGCGTCCGTGATGGCGCTGTCGAGGCTGCCGGCGCGGCTGGCCTCGGCCACCACGTCCCACAGCCCGACCCCATGGCGCAGCAGCGCCTCCAGCCGCGCCTCGTAGGGCATGGCGGCGAGGTCCTCGTCGACCGCCATGCCGATCAGCGGCCAGAACAGGTTGCGGGGATGGGCGTAGTAGCGCCCGGTGGCCAGGGAGGCTTCGCCGGGCAGGCTGCCGAGGACCAGCAGCCGGGTGTTCGCGTCGACGACGGGGGGAAAGCTGCGCTTGCGGCTCAACCCTGCTCCCCGAAAACCCGGCCGAAGATCACGTCCACGTTCTTGAAGTGGTAGCCGAGGTCGAACAACGCCTCCAGCTCGGCGTCCGTCAGGGCCTTGGACACCACCGGGTCGGCCTTCAGGAAGTCGAGGAACCGGCCCTCGCCGCGCCAGACCTTCATGGCGTTGCCCTGCACGGCGGCATAGGCGTCCTCGCGGCTGACGTCCTTTTGCGTCAGGGCCAGCATCACCCGCTGCGAGTGGACGAGGCCGCCCAGCCGGTCGAGGTTCTTCAGCATGTTCTCCGGGTAGATCACCAGCCGGTCCACCACGCTCGCCAGCCGGCGCAGCGCGAAGTCGAGGTGGATGGTGGCGTCCGGCGCGATGCCGCGCTCGACGGACGAGTGGCTGATGTCGCGCTCGTGCCACAGGGCGACGTTCTCCATCGCGGGCACGACGGCCGAGCGGACGAGGCGCGCAAGGCCAGTGAGGTTCTCGGTCAGGATCGGGTTGCGCTTGTGCGGCATGGCCGACGAGCCCTTCTGGCCCGGATCGAACGGCTCCTCGGCCTCCAGCACCTCGGTGCGTTGCAGGTGGCGGATCTCCACCGCCAGCCGCTCGACGGACGAGGCGACGACGGCCAGCGCGGCGAAGTAGGCCGCGTGGCGGTCGCGCGGGATGACCTGGGTCGAGACCGGCTCGACGGCCAGCCCCATCTTCTCGGCCACGTGGGCCTCGACGCGCGGGTCGACGTTGGCGAAGGTGCCGACGGCGCCGGAGATGGCGCAGGTGGCGATCTCGAACTTCGCCATGGCCAGCCGCTCCTTGGCGCGCTGGAACTCGGCGTAGTGCCCGGCGAGCTTCAGGCCGAAGGTTGTCGGTTCGGCGTGGATGCCGTGGCTGCGCCCGACGGTGGGGGTCAGCTTGTGCTCCATGGCGCGGCGCTTCAGGGCCGCCAGCACCATGTCCACGTCCTCGATCAGCAGGTCCGTCGAGCGGGCGAGCTGGACGGCGAGGCAGGTGTCCAGCACGTCAGACGAGGTCATGCCCTGGTGCAGGAAGCGGGCCTCGGGGCCGACGATCTCCGACACGTGGGTCAGGAAGGCGATGACGTCGTGCTTGGTGACGCGCTCGATCTCGTCGATGCGCTCGACGTTCCAGACGGCGTCCTTGCCGCCTTCCCAGATCGCCTTGGCCGATTCCCTGGGGATGGTCCCCAGCTCGGCCATGGCGTCGGCCGCGTGGGCCTCGATCTCGAACCAGATCTTGTACTTGGTCGCTTGCGACCAGATGTCGGCGGCGTCGGCGCGGGAATATCTAGGGATCATGGCGCCCCCTTCGTCCCGCGCCGCCTGCAAGTCAAGGGCTCAGCCCACCCAGTCGCGCCGCAGGGTGCGCCAGGCCAGCAGGAAGTGGGCCGCCGCCCACAGGTAGCCGAACAGGCCGATGAAGATGGCCCAGCGCAGGCCGAACTCCGACGCCGTCCCGCAGGCGCCCGCGTTGGCCGCGAGGCTGGAGCCCTCGCAGTCGGCGCCGGTCAGCCCCATGCCCGTCAGGTTGTTCGAGGCCAGGAAGTCGCTGAGCAGCCCGATCAGCGGCGGGCCGAGGCCGTAGCCGAGCAGGTTGACGATGAACAGCAGCACCGCCGTCGCCGTCGCCCGCATCCTCGGCTGCACGATGCCTTGCGTGATGGCGTACATCGAGCCGAGGTAGAAGTAGTGGGTCAGCGCCCCCACGATCAGGAACGGCACGGCGATGGTCAGCGTCGGGGCCATGTAGCCGACGATGTAGAAGGGCGTTGCGATCACGAACCCCAGCGCCGGCAGCCAGGCGATGGCGTTGGGGTGCCGCTTGGCGATGCGGTCGGCGATCCAGCCCGCCGCGAAGGTGCCGATGGCCGAGAACACGCCCAGCACCACCCCCGTCAGCCGCGACGATTCCAGCAGCGTGAGGTCGTGCGTGCGCATCAGGAAGGAGTTCAGGTACTGGCCGACGCCGTAGCCGACGAACGACGCGATCGCCGCGCCCAGGGCCGTATGCCAGAAGGTCGGCTTGCGCATCAGCTCCCGGAAAGCCTGGCGCAGGGTCGGCGTCTCGTCGGTCGTCGCGGTGACGGCGGAGGCCGCACGGGGCGGTTCCTTGACCGTCAGCTTGACGATCAGCGCCAGGACCAGCCCCGGCACGCCCAGGATCAGGAAGGCCGAGCGCCAGCCGAAGGTGTGGGCCAGCCATCCGCCGCCCACCGCCGCCAGCAGCGACCCGACCGGGATGCCGAGGGCATAGATGGAGATCGCCGTCGCCCGCTTGTTGGCCGGGAAGTAGTCGGAGATGACCGACTGGGCCGGAGGCGTGCATCCGGCCTCGCCGACGCTCACCCCGATCCGAGCCAGCAGCAGGAAGCTGTAGGACGTCGCCAGCCCGCACAGGGCCGTCATGCCGCTCCATACCGCCAGGCAGATCGACAGGATGGTCATGCGGTTCCTGCGCTCGGCCAGCCGCGCGATGGGGATGCCGAGGAAGGTGTAGAGCACCGCGAAGGCGGGGCCGCCGAGCAGGCCGAGCTGGAAGTCGGTCAGGCCGAACTCGGTCTTGATCGGCTCCTGGATGATGCCCACCACCACCCGGTCGATGAAGTTGAAGGTGTAGACGACGAGCAGGGCGCCCAGCACATAGGCCCGATAGGGCTTGGTCCCCCAGCCGGGGTACCCGCCCGCGGTCGTGTCCGTCATACGCCTTCTCCCATACCGCTTGTTCTAATTGGCTGGCGCCACTCTAGCCGTTGACGCGCGTCGCGCCAGGGGCCTTTTGATGGCGCGAACGGCAAGGGAGTCCCGGTCATGGAAATCGTCATCGGCACGAAGAACTGGTCCACCTGGTCCATGCGCCCGTGGCTGGCCCTGAAGCGCACCGGCGCGCCCTTCACCGAAACCCTGGTCCAGCTTCGCGAGGCCGAGCGGACCGAGGCGGCCATCGCCCCGCATTCCCCCTCGAAGCTCGTCCCCGTGCTGAAGGACGGCGAGGCGGTGGTGTGGGATTCCCTGGCGATCTGCGAGTACCTGGCGGAGGGGTATCCTGCCGCGGGGCTCTGGCCCGCCGACCCCGTGGCCCGCGCGGTCGGCCGCTCGGCCGCCGCCGAGATGCACTCGGGGTTCGCCTCCCTGCGCGGCGAATGCCCGATGGACTTGGCCCTGCGCGAGGTCGCGGACCTGTCGGAGGCCACCCAGAAGAACGTCCGCCGCATCGTGGAAGTGTGGAACGACCTCCTGGCCCGCTTCGGCGGACCATACCTGCTTGGTGAATGGTCCATCGCCGACGCCTTCTACACCCCCGTCGCCACCCGCTTCCGCAGCTACGGCGTCCACCCCAGCGACTACGGCGACGCGGGCCCTGCGGGCGAGTACATGCAGCGCCTGCTCCAGACGCCGGAGTTCCTGGAATGGGAGCGGGATGCGCTGGCCTAGCGATCCTCGCGGCTGTGCCAGAGGCGCAGGATGTGGAGGGCGTCGGGCGTGAGTTCGTACCGCAGCTCGTAATCGCCGACGAGAACGCGGCGGACTTCCCGGGGCTTGAACTCCTCAAGGCGGACGCCGAGCCTGGGCTGTTCCGATAACCGCCCGGCGGCCCGGACCAGCGCCATAACCGTCTGGTCGGCCGCTCTGGAGTTCACCGGGGCGAGGAAGGCCCGAAGCCGCTCAAGGTCGGAAAGCGCCTTGGCGTTCCAGCGCAGCCTCATTTGGGCGTGGGCGCCGGCAGTGGGGCGTCGGTGGACAGGCTGGCGGCCCATTTCACGACATCCTCGTGGTCGACGACCTGTCCCGCCTCGACGTCCGCCAGGGCCTCCAGCGTCAGGCGGTGGCGCTCCTCCTCACGTTCCACCCAGGCCGCCAGCGCCTCCTTCATGATCCAGCCGCGCGAGCGGTCCATCATTCCGGCGAGTTGGTCCACCTTTTCGGCCAGGGTCCGGGGGACATGAGCGGTGATGACGCGCTTGTCCATGATTGGGTCCTATTGGAAGTGATTAGGTACGATCGCACGGCGCGGCGAAGCGGCCAAGCGCCTCCGTCAGAACAACCCCAGCGCCTTGAAGCTGGCCACGCCCTCGCGGCCGACGACCAGGTGGTCGTGGACGGAGATGCGCAGGGAGCGCCCGGCCTCGACGATCTGCTGCGTCATGTCGATGTCGGCGCGCGATGGGGTCGGGTCGCCGCTCGGGTGGTTGTGGACCAGGATGATCGAGCTGGACGACAGCTCCAGCGCCCGGCGCATCACCTCGCGCGGGTAGACCGGCGCGTGGTCGACGGTGCCGCGGTTCATCACCTCGTCGGCGATGAGCTGGTTCTTCTTGTCGAGGAAGATGACGCGGAACTGCTCGCGCGGTTCGTTGGCCAGGGCCACCCGCACATAGCCCAGCAGCGCCGACCACGAGGAGATCACCGTCCGCTTGCCCACCGCCTCGCGCGCCACCCGCAAGGTCGCCTCGTGCAGCAGCTTCAGGTCGATGGCGGCCGCCTCGCCGATCCCCGTCACGGTCTTCAGCTCGTCGATGGAAGCGGCCATCACCCCGCCGAACGAACCGAACCGCGCCAGCAGCGCCTTGGCCAGCGGCTTCACGTCCCCGCGCGGGAAGGTGCGGAAGAGGTAGACCTCCAGCAGCTCATAGTCGGGCAGCGCCTCCAGCCCGCCCTTGGCGGCGCGCTCGCGCAGGCGTTCGCGGTGGCCGAGCTGGTGCGCCTCCCCCATGCGCCCAGGTCAGCCTTCGGACTGTATGGGCGGCTTGAAGGCGCCCGTGGGCGAGGCGGTGAAGACCTCGACCCCCGTCTCCGTCACGCCGACCGAATGCTCGCACTGGGCCGAGAGGGACTTGTCGCGGGTCACGGCGGTCCAGCCGTCGGACAGCAGCTTCACCTGGTGCTTGCCCAGGTTCACCATCGGCTCGACGGTGAAGAACATGCCGGGCTTCAGGACCGGACCCTGACCGGGGCGGCCGAAGTGCAGGATGTTGGGCGAGTCGTGGAACACCTTGCCCACCCCGTGGCCGCAGAAGTCGCGGACCACCGAGCAGCGCTGGGCTTCGGCATAGGACTGGATGGCGTGGCCGACGTCGCCCAGCGTGGCGCCGGGCTTGACCTGCGCCAGGCCGCGCTCCAGCGCCTCATAGGTCACGTCCACCAGGCGCCGGGCCTTGGGCCCCACCTTGCCGACGCCGTACATGCGGCTGGTGTCGCCGTGCCAGCCGTCGACGATGACGGTCACGTCGATGTTGACGATGTCGCCCTCGCGCAGCGTCTTCTCGCCGGGGATGCCGTGGCAGACGATGTGGTTGGGCGAGATGCAGGTCGTCTTGCCGTAGCCCTTGTAGAACAGGCAGGCGGGCAGGCCGCCGCGCTCCAGGATGAACTCCCGCGCCAGCGCGTCGAGGTGGTCGGTGACCACGCCCGGCTTCACATGCGGGATCAGCATGTCCAGGCACTCGGCGGCCAGGCGGCCGGCGCGGCGCATGCCCTCGAAATCCTCGGGCTTGTGGATCTTGATCGCGCCGGTGCGGGTCTCCGCCTCCAGCACATCGTCGGTGAACGCCATCAACTGCTCCTGGCGCCCGGCCTGAAAGGGCGGCGGGCGGCGTTGGAATGTCCTTTCGGCTCTATGTCGCAAGCCTAGCACGGAACTTCAACGCCGCGCGCCCAGACCTTCGCCCGCGAGCGTGGCGGAAGGTCCTAGGCGATGCGTTTCTCCAGCCTGATCGCCTCGCGGTTCATCTCGCAGGCGTAGACGTACATCTCCACCCCGTTCCCCCGCACCCGGTCCAGCGCCTTGGCGAACGCCGGGTCGCAATCGGCCGCCGCCGAGAACCGCTGGCAGTCAGTGCGCTGCACCACGAACAGCACCGCCGCCCGGTCGCCCGCCGCGACCATCGCCTCAAGCTCCCCCAGGTGCCGGGTCGAGCGCGCCGCCACGCAGTCCGGGAACTCCGCCAGCCCTGGCGTGCGCGACAGGTGGCAGTTCTTGACCTCCAGCCACAGGGGCGGGCGGCCCGCGCCCTCCAGCAGGAAGTCCACCCGGCTGGCGGCCCCGTACTTCACCTCGCGCCGGATGCTGTCGTAGCCCGCGACCTCGGGGATCGCGCCGGCTTCCAGCGCCTCGGCCACCAGGCGGTTGGGGTGCATGGTGTTCACCCCCGCCAGCCCGTCGCCGGTCTCCACCAGCTCCAGCGTGTGGGCCAGCTTGCGCTTGGGGTCGTCCGACCTCGACAGCCATACCCCCATGCCCGGCAGGTTCAGCCCCAGCATGGCACCGGGGTTGGGGCAGTGGGCGGTCACCTCCGTCCCGTCGTCCAGCACGACGTCGGCGAAGAAGCGCTTGTAGCGCTGGACGAGCCGCCCCCTGACGAGCGGTTGCGGGAAGATCATGGGCGGCCTAATCGGGAAGGAACGGGCGGCCAGATGTAGGGAAGGACCGGACCAATGGCGAGCAGCGATCGGGTCACGGCCGCCGTCCTCATCATCGGCGACGAGATACTCTCGGGCCGGACCCAGGACGTGAACCTCAACGCCATCGCCCGCTACCTCGCCACCTACGGCGTGGACGTGGCCGAGGCGCGGGTGGTCGGCGACGTGGAGGCCGAGATCGTCGAGGCGATCAACGCCTTGCGCGGGCGCTACGACTACCTGTTCACGACGGGGGGCATCGGGCCGACCCACGACGACATCACCGCCGACTGCGTGGCCGCCGCCTTCGGCGTGGCGCTGTACGAGCATCCCGACATCCTGGCCATGATGCAGGGCCGCTGGGGCGAGGACCTGAACGCCGCCCGCCGCCGCATGGCGCGGGTGCCGGAAGGCGGGGTCCTGGTGAAGAACCCGGTCAACGGCCCGCCGGGCTTTTCCATCGGCAACGTCTTCGTGCTGGCCGGCGTGCCGCAGATCATGCGCGGGATGCTGGAGGATATCGGCCCGCGCCTGAAGACCGGCGCGGTGGTGGTCGCCCGCACGGTCCGCGTGGACGGCTCGGGCGAGGGCGCCATCGCCGCTCCTCTGGAGGCCGTCGCCAAGGCGCACCCGGCGCTGTCGCTGGGCAGCTATCCGTTCTTCTCCCCGGCGGGCTACGGCTCCAACCTCGTGGTGCGCGGCCGCGACGGGGCCGAGGTGGCGGCGGCGGTCGAGGAGCTGGTCGCGGCCCTGACGGCCGCCGGCGTGGCGCAGATCACCCGCGCGGATTGAGCGGCGGGGCCGATCGTGGCATTCGACGGCGTGCGCGGGCGTGGCGGAATTGGTAGACGCAACGGACTTAAAATCCGTAGAGCCGCAAGGCTCGTGTCGGTTCGACCCCGACCGCCCGCACCACTGGTTTAAGACGGCGGGCCGCGCCGCAGCCGCAGGCCGCCGAAGAAGGCGGGCATGGTCCAGCCGAACCGCAAGGCCGCGCCGCGCAGCAGGATGGCCAGGCCAAAGCCCACGATCCCGGCGGCCTCGGGATAGCCGAGCTCGGCCGCCGCGACAAAGGCCGCCGCGCCGAGGAGGGCGGCGGTGATGTAGATCTCCCGGCGCAGCAGCACCGACGGCTCGCCCGCCGTGATGTCGCGGATGACGCCTCCGGCCGTGGCGGTCAGCACGCCCATGACGATGGCGACGGGGGGCGCGGCGCCCACGGCCACGGCCTTGGCGGCGCCGAGCACGCAGAAGGCCGCCAGCCCCACGGCGTCGAGCCACAGCAGCGCCCGCCCGGCGAACGGCTGGGCGCCCACGAGCCAGACCAGGACCCCCACGGTCACGCATACCGTCAGTTGGTTGGGGTCGACGATCCAGAAGACCGGCTGTTGCAGCAGGAGGTCGCGCAACGTGCCGCCGCCCAGCCCGGTGATCGCCGCGAAGAAGGCGAAGGTGATGAGGTCGTGCTTGCGCTGCGCCGCCGCCAGCGCCCCGCTGGCCGCGAAGACGGCCACGCCCGCGTAGGTCAGCAGTTGGTAGACGGTCCCGAGATCCTGGCTCATGCGGCCAGGTTGGCCTGGCTCGGCGCAAACGAAAAGGGCCGCCGCGGCTCCCCGCGACGGCCCTTCGGTTCGTTCAGGCGGCGAGGCCTAGAACGCGGCCTTGAGGGTCGCGTTGATGCGGTCGTCGCAGACGTTCTTGCAGATCGCGTTCGAAATGTCGGTGTCGTGGTAGCGGAAGTCCACCGAGAACATGTCGTTGATGGCGAAGGTCGCGCCCGCGTTCCACGTCATGTAGTTGGCCGAGGAGTCGTCGTACCGCTGCTCGCCCAGGGCGGCGCTGACGGTGACGAAGTCGGCCGGGGAGAAGGCCACGTTGCCTTCGTAGTAGAAAGCTTCCTCGGCGACGCCGCCGAAGTCGGGCGAGTAGTAGGTCGCCACGCCCAGGGTCACCGGACCGGCGGGCACGGAGGCGGCGGCCTTGAACTCCCAGTAGTCGTAGTCGGCGGCGGACGGGGCATCGATGTAGCCGTAGTAGATGGCCGCAAGGTCCACGTCGACCGGGCCGACGGTCGGCTTCACGCCGACGTAGAGGTCGTACTCGGCGCTGGTGTCGTCGCCGAAATCGACGCTGGAGGCCCAGGCGCCGGCGTAGAAGATGCCCGTGCCGACATCGACGCCGCCGAAGATCGCCGGGTCTTCCATCGACTGGGTGAAGCCGCGGAACACGTAGTCGGTGGTGGCGCCGACGTTGAAGGACACGTCCACCTCGGCGGAGGCGGTCCCGGCCATCGCGAAGGACGCGGCGGCGGCGACGAGAGCAAGCTTCAGAACTTTCATGTCTATCCCCTTTTGTTTCGCCCGGCGCCTGAGGCGCGGATGCGGGGAGCAACATCGGCAAGGCTGGAGGGCCAGCCAATGCACGCCCGCGCCCCGGATCGCGCCGGGGGAATTACTGAGCGGTTAATAGGCGGGGCGCGGGTCGGCTGCGCAATAATTGGGCGCTCGCGTGGTGCCGGGGCGCCACAGTGTTGTGCAGGGCGAGTCGCGGCGGCGCTTGTTCGCTCCGCCCTCCGCGCGTAAATCGCCGCCTATGGAAGAGACGCGCCTCACCCAGCTCGGCCAGTCCGTCGCCGCTCCCGCTTCGCCGGAGGAGGCGGTGCTGGAGCGCGTGCCCAACCCGCAAGGGGACGTCCTCTACCTCGCGCGGTTCGCGGCGCCGGAGTTCACCTCGCTGTGCCCGGTGACGGGCCAGCCGGACTTCGCCCATCTCGTCATCGACTACGCGCCGGGCGAGTGGCTGGTGGAGTCGAAGTCGCTGAAGCTGTTCCTGGCCTCGTTCCGCAACCACGGCGCCTTCCACGAAGACTGCACCCTGACGGTCGCCCGCCGGATCGTGGACTTGGTCGCCCCGCGCTGGCTGCGCATCGGCGGCTACTGGTATCCGCGCGGCGGCATTCCTATCGACGTCTTCTGGCAGACCGGCCCGGCGCCCGAGGGCCTGTGGGTCCCGGACCAGGGCGTCGCGCCCTATCGTGGACGCGGTTAGGGCGCCCAGCGGCTGACGCGGGGGGCGATGTCCGGCCGGGCGCGTTCCTGGGGCGCCTCGGTCGGCGTGCCCAGGAAGACGAAGCCCGCGACCTTCTCGCTTGCCGACAGGCCCAGGGCTTCGCGCGCCCGCTCGTCATAGGCGTACCAGTCGGTGATCCAGTTGGCGCCGTAACCCATGGCCGTCGCCGCGATCACCATCGTCGTGCAGACCGCGCCCGCCGACAGCACCTGCTCCCACTCCGGTATCTCGCCCGGCGTGACATGCGAGATCACCGCGATCCCCAGGGGAGGGGCCTTCAGCTTGCCCAGCTTGGCCATGCACTTGACCGCGTCGGGGCGGCCCTGGGCGATGGCCTCCAGCCGGGCGGTGAAGGCGGCCTTGCCCTCGCCCTCCAGCACCACGAAGCGCCAGGGGCCGAGCTTGCCGTGGTCGGGCACGCGGGCCGACAGGGCGATGAGGTCCTCGACCTCCCCCGCCGAGGGGGCGGGGGCGGCGAGCGTCAGGGCGGGGGCCGAGCGGCGCCGCGCCAGGAAGGCCAGCACCTCCGGCGACGGGGACGGAGGGAGGAAGTCGCCGAACTTCGGCAGGGAAACGGTCAAAGGGCGAGCCCCGTTAAGAAGATGAAAGCGGCCCCACACCTATGGAGGCGTCGCCCTTACAGCAATGGCCCGTTGAGAATGTCGCAAAAACCCGCCTGGCTGCGGCCTCACGGCAAGCCCTGGACGCACGGGCCGGCGCGGATCGCCTATGATAATCCCTGGCTGGCCGTGCGGGAATATGACGCCGTCGCGCCGACCGGGCGCGCGGCCCTCTATGGCGTGGCGGCCTTCAAGAACCTGGCGATCGTCATCCTGCCGCTGCACGAGGACGGCACGGTCACGCTGATCGGCCAGAACCGCTTCATCTACGGCTATAGCTGGGAACTGCCGGAGGGCGGCGGGCCGCTGGGCGTCGATCCGCTCGAAAGCGCCAAGCGCGAGCTGCGCGAGGAGGCGGGACTGGGGGCGGCGGAATGGCGCGAGGTGCTGCGCCTCCAGCTTTCCAACTCCATCACCGACGAGCGGGCCTTCGGCTATCTCGCCACCGGCCTGACGCCTGCCGACGCGGCGCCGGACGAGACGGAGGACCTGGCCCTCGCCCGCGTGCCGTTCGGCGAGGCGCTGGACGCGGCGGTGGCGGGGCATATCGAGGACGCGCTGACGGTGGCGATGCTGCTGCGATTGCACCATATGGCCGTCAAGGGTGAGCTGCCGGACGGCCTGGCCCCACTTGTGTTAGGTTGACCGGGAAATGGGAGAGCTTCCTGTGGCAAAGCATCTCGAAGTGGTGGCCCCCGCCGCGCCGCCGCCCGTGTGGGCGTCCCTGCGCAACGAGGCCGAGCGCGCTGCGCGCGACGAGCCGGCGCTGGCGTCCCTGCTCAACGCGGTGGTGTTGTCGCACGACCGCATGAGCGACGCGCTGTCCTATCAGCTCGCCCGGAAGCTGGGCGACCAGGAGCTGCGCGCCATGAGCGCCCGCGAGATCTGCGAGGAGGCGTTCGACGCCGATCCCGGCCTGATCTCCGCCGCCGAGGCCGACCTGAAGGCGGTGTTCGAGCGCGATCCGGCCTGCAAGGGCTACGTCCAGCCGTTCCTGTTCTTCAAGGGCTTCCTGGCGCTCCAGACGCACCGGGTCTCCCACTGGCTGTGGACCCACAGCCGCGAGACCCTCGCCCTCTACCTGCAAAGCCGGGCCAGCGAGATCTTCGCCGTCGATATCCACCCGAACGCGCGGGTGGGGGCGGGGGTGTTCCTGGACCACGGGACCGGCATCGTCATCGGCGAGACGGCGGTGGTGGGCGACGACGTCTCCATGCTGCACGGCGTGACCTTGGGCGGCACCGGCGCCGAGCGCGGCGACCGCCACCCGAAGATCGGCCGCGGCGTCCTCCTGGGCGCGGGGGCCAAGGTGCTGGGCAACATCCAGGTCGGCGAATACGCCAAGATCGCGTCGGGCTCGGTGGTGCTCAAGCCCGTGCCGCCGCACTGCACGGCGGCCGGGGTGCCCGCGCGGCTGGTCAACTGCCCGAGCTGCGAGGAGCCGGCCCGGACCATGGATCACACGCTGGCCGACGTGGTCTACGACTACGTGATCTAGGGCTTGCCCTGACGGCGGATGCCGCTAGGTTCCGCGGTCAGAACGACCCCGAAGGAGCGCCTCACCGTGGACGACAAGGACATCACCCGTCTGCAGGCGCACATGAAGCGCACCTTCGGCAACCCGCACATCCAGCTCAAGGCCCGGCCCAAGCAGAAGGATTCGTGCGAGGTCGAACTGGCGGGCGAGTTCATCGGCGTCATCTACGAGGACGAGGACGAGGACGGCTCGTTCCTGTTCGAGATGGCCATCCTGGCCGAAGACCTCGACTAGGACGCCCGGCCCCGCACCTCGCGGACCGCCTGCACGGCGAGGGCCTCGGCCGCCTCGCCCGTGAGCCCCAGGTCGGCGAGTTCGTCGTCGGCCAGCGCGTCGCACACCCTTTCCACCTTCAGCAGGGCGGCCGCCAGGTCCGCCTTGGCGCGGCCCCTGTTGCCCGGCGCCTTGGCGAGGTCGGCCAGTTGCCGCTCGCGGCTCTGCGCCCGCGCGGCGCGGACGCGCGGCTCCTCCACCGCCAGCAGCCGGAGCGAGCGGCGGAACCCTCGCCAGTCGCGATGATGGGCGACCGAGGCGCGGGCGATGGCCGCGTCGGGGTCGGCCTCGCGGGCGGCGGCGCGGATGGCCGTCCGCTCGCTCTCCTGCCAGGCCTCGTAGACGGCGACGAAGACGGCCAGCTTGTCGGTGAAGTGGCGATAGAAGGTCTGCGGCGCGAACCCGGCGGCGCGGGCGATCTTGTTGGTGTCGGTGCCGTGGAAGCCGTGGGCGTTGAACGCCTCGGCGGCGGCGGCGATGAGGCGGTCGCGGGTTTCACTGGACATTGTGATTTTCCTATCACATATGGCTTGTGATGAACAAATCACTGAATATCCGTCGCTGGGGCTCCGGCCAACGGGTGGTCTGCCTGCACGCCGTCGGCCACTCGGGCGAGGACTTCGCCGCCTTCGCCGCGCGGGTGGGGCCGGGCTATGAGGTCGTCGCCCCTGACTTCCCCAACGACGGCGGCCCGGTGACGCCGGAACGCTACGCCGACCTCGTCGAGCCGCTGCTGGGCGAGGCGCCCATCCTCATCGGCAACTCCCTCGGTGGCGCGGCGGCGATCCTGCTGGCGGCGCGGCGTCCGGTGAAGGCGCTGGTCCTGTGCAACAGCGGCGGCCTCGCGCCTGTCGGTCCCGCAGAGCGGAGGGCCATCGCCGCCCTGGTCCGCTTCTTCGATGCCGGCGCCCGCCGCGCCTGGTGGTTCCCGGCCGCCTTCGCCCTCTACTATCGTCTGGTCCTGCCCAGGGCGGATAAGCGCCGCCGGGAAATCGTCGCCGGGGCCTACGACATCGCGCCCCTGCTGGCGAAGGCGTGGGCGGGTTTTGCGCGTCCCGAAGCCGATTTGCGGGGATTGACGGTCACGGCGCCGACCCTGTTCGCCTGGACGACGGGCGACAGGATCATCCCGTGGTCGAAGTCGAAGGCCGCCGCCGAACGCTATCCGAACCGCAAGGTCCGCTTCTTCCGCGGCGGCCACGCGGCCTTCCTGGAAGACGCGGACGCCTTCGCGGCGGCTTTCCGCGAAGGCGTCCCTTAACTCACAACACGTGCAGCATGTCCGCGACCAGCGGGTGCCTCACGATATCCCGGTCGGCCAGGCGCACGACGGCGATGTTGCCGACCGCCTCCAGCTTCTCGGCCACCGGCCCCAGGCCCGACAGTTCGGGCAGCAGGTCCGACTGGTTCGGGTCGCCCGTCACCACCATGGTCGAGTGCCAGCCCAGCCGCGTCAGCAGCATCTTGAGCTGCACGTAGGTGCAGTTCTGGGCCTCGTCGATGACCACGAAGGCGTTGTTGAGCGTGCGGCCGCGCATGAAGCCCACGGGGGCGATCTCGATGGCGCCCTCGGCCATCAGCGAGCGGACCCGCTTCATCGACAGCCGGTCGGAGAGGGCGTCGTAGAGGGGCCGCAGGTAGGGGGCCAGCTTGTCCTCCATCTCGCCGGGCAGGAAACCGATGGATTCGCCCGCCTCCACCGCCGGGCGCGACAGGACGATGCGGCCGACCTTGCCCGCCTCCAGCGCCTCCACGGCCTTGGCGATGGCGATGTAGGTCTTGCCGGTGCCGGCGGGACCGAGCGCCATGACGAGGTTCCTGGCGTCGATGGCCTCCATCATCTCGGTCTGGCCGGGGGACTTGGCTTTTATTGTCTTCAGGTACCCCTGTTCCCGATCGTCGTTGGTATGCCCCAGCGGCGACCAGCCCGAGCCCACAGGCAGGCGGCGCACCTTGGCGTCGTCCTGGAACTGGGCGGGGTCGAAAGCGCCTTCGCGCACCATCCGCTTCAGAGCACGCTTGGTCATGCATTCCTCCATTGGGGGCATGAAAAAAGGGCGAGGCCACAACGGCTCGCCCTTGGATCGGGATTCATGGAAAGGCTGGCTGCGCGCGCGCGACCGGGCGGTCCGCTGGCGGCTTCCGAAGGTGGCGGCGGCCTCAGCCGCCGGAACGCAAAACGCGACACCCGGCTCTCCGTCTCGAGGAGACCGCGGGGAAGGGCCCCCGCGGCGGGATGTGGGAGGGCTGGCGCCCCCTCGAATCGCCCGACTAGAATGATCCTAGCCGGATTTCGAAACGGTTAACCCGCGTTTGCGTTCAAAGAAACGAGACAAATAGATGACAGTCTACGCGCTGGGCGATGTCGCTCCTCAGGTACCCGATGACGGCGAATACTGGATTGCGCCGAATGCGTCGGTGATGGGGAATGTCATCCTCAAGCAGAGCGCCAGCATCTGGTGGGGCGCCACGTTGCGCGGCGACAACGATCCCATCACCATCGGCGAGAACAGCAACATCCAGGACGGATCTGTTCTTCACACCGACGCGGGCGTACCGCTGACCATTGGCGCGAACGTCACCGTGGGCCATCTGGTGATGCTCCACGGCTGTACGGTGGGGGACAATTCGCTGATCGGGATCGGCTCGATCATCCTGAACGGCGCGAAAATAGGCCGCAACTGCCTGATCGGCGCCAATGTCCTGATCACCGAGGGCAAGGAAATCCCCGACAATTCGCTGGTCATGGGCGCGCCGGGCAAGGTGGTGCGCGAGATCGGCGACCAGCAGGCGCAGATGCTGACGGCTTCCGCCCTGCACTATGTCGCCAACTGGAGGCGCTACGTCCACGACCTGAGGGAGGTCTGAGCATGGAACATGTGAAGGTCGAGCGGGAAGGGCCCGTCACCATCATCACCATGAACCGGCCGGAGGTGATGAACGCCCTCCATTCCCCGGCGCATTTCGAGATGGCCGAGGCGTTCGACGCCTTCGCCGCCGACCCGGACCAGTGGGCAGCCATCGTCACCGAGGCCGGGGACCGGGCCTTCTCGGCGGGTAATGACCTGAAGCACCAGGCGGGCGGCGGGGCGATGGCCTATCCGCCGTCCGGCTTCGGGGGGCTGGCGACCCGGTTCGACCTGAACAAGCCGCTGATCGCGGCGGTGAACGGCGTGGCCATGGGCGGCGGGTTCGAGGTGGCGCTGGCCTGCGACATCATCCTGGCGGCCGACACGGCGGTCTTCGCCCTGCCGGAGCCGAGGGTCGGGCTGGCGGCGATCGCGGGCGGGGTCCATCGCCTGCCGCGCGCCGTGGGGGTGAAGCGGGCGATGGGCATGATCCTGACCGCCCGCCGCGTCTCCGCCGCCGAGGGCGAGGCGCTGGGCTTCGTCAACGCGGTGGTCCCGGCCGGAGGGCTGATGGACGAGGCGCGGCGCTGGGCGAGGATGATCTGCGAGTGCAGCCCGATGTCGATCCGCGCCTCGAAGGAGGCGGTGATGAAGGGGCTGGACGAGCCGTCGCTGGAGACGGCGATGACGGCGCAGTGGAAGTACCCCGCGCTGAAGGCGCTGCGCACGTCGGAAGACTTCGTGGAGGGGCCGCTGGCCTTCGCCCAGAAGCGGCCGCCTCAGTGGAGGGGGCGCTAGAGGGCGCTAGCGCCCGTTCCGTTCGCCGCGCCCTTGGTCCGCGACCCGCCACGGTTGCGGCGGCGGGGCTTGCGCTTGGCCTGCTGGCCCGCGTCGCTGAGCGGGTTGTAGGCGTCGGGCCGGTGGGCCTGGCGGTGCTGCTGGGCCTGGCCCTGGCCTTGCCCCTGCGGCTTGCGCTTCTGCTGTTGCTGCGAGCGGGCGGCTTGCGGCTTCTCGGCCGGTTCCGCCGCGCGCAGGGCCGCTTCCGCCGCGCCCAGGGTGCGGTCGTTGCGGCGGTCCCAGCTCGGGATGGTCTGGCGCGTGGTGCGCTGGATGTCGCGCAGCAGGTTGCGCTCGTCGTCGCCGACCAGCGCGATGGCCACGCCCGTCGCCCCGGCCCGCGCGGTGCGGCCGATGCGGTGGACGTAGGCTTCCGGCACGTTGGGCAGCTCGTACTGGACGACGTGGGTCACGCCGTCGACGTCGATGCCGCGCGCGGCGATGTCGGTGGCCACCAGCGCCCGGACATCCCCGGCGCGGAACGAGGCGAGCGAGCGTTCACGCTGGCCCTGGCTCTTGTCGCCGTGGATGGCGGCCGATTCGACGCCTTGCTGGGTCAGGTGCTTGGCCACCCGGTCGGCGCCGCGCTTGGTGCGGGTGAAGACCAGGACCCGCTTCATCGCCGCGTCCTCGAACAGCTCGCTCAGCAGGGCGCGCTTGCGGGGGCTTTCGATGAACAGGACCTTCTGGTCGATCTTCTCGACCGTGGTGGCGGCGGGGGTGACGGAGACCTGCGCGGGCTCCTTCAGCAGTTCGCCCGCCAGCTTGCCGATCTCGCTCGGCATGGTGGCCGAGAAGAACAGGTTCTGGCGACGGTGCGGCAGCAGCTTGGCGATGCGGCGGATCGGCGCCACGAAGCCGAGGTCGAGCATCTGGTCGGCCTCGTCGAGGACGAACACTTCCGTCTCCGACAGGTTGGCGACCTTCTCCTGAAGGTGGTCGATCAGGCGGCCCGGCGTGGCGACGAGCACGTCGACGCCCCCGGCCAGGGCGCGGACCTGCGGGCCGTACTTCACGCCGCCGAACACGACGGCGACGGTCAGGCCGAGGTTCTTGCCATAGGCCCTGAAGCTGTCGGCGATCTGGGTCGCCAGCTCGCGGGTGGGCGACAGGACCAGGCAGCGGCAGCCGCGCCGGGGCGCGGGCTTCTTGTCGGCGGCCAGGCGATGCAGGATCGGCAGCGCGAAGGCGGCCGTCTTGCCGGTGCCCGTCTGGGCGATGCCCAGCAGGTCGCGGCCTTCCATCACCAGCGGGATCGCCTGGGCCTGGATCGGGGTGGGGGTGGTGTAGCCCTCGGCGGCCAGGGCCTGGAGGATCGGCTTGGCCAGGCCAAGCGATTGGAAATCGGTCAAGTTCGGTATCTTTCACGTATGCGGCGAACGCCGCGCCGGCCCATTGGGCGCGCGGATCGTCGACGCGGGGTCAAGTCGCGACGCCCCGCGTGTCTGGACGTCTTTATGGGAATCATTCGTGGCGAGCGGCAGGTGGAACGAAGTCTTCGTTCCCTCACGCGGCTGCAAGCCGGATAGCGCGGATATGCCCCGCACGAGGGCCATGTGGGGCATAAAGCGTTGAAAGTCAATGAACGAGACGAAGG
>CAZOHI010000037.1:0-29293 GCA_964579695.1 uncultured Caulobacter sp.
TGGTGCCCAGGAGAGGACTCGAACCTCCACGGCCGTTAAGCCACTGGCACCTGAAGCCAGCGCGTCTACCAATTCCGCCACCTGGGCCCGCTTTCCGATCCGCCGGATCGGCGCGAGGCGGCTCACATAGGGCGCCCGCCGCAGGCGGTCAATGGCGGGCGTTGCGTGAGGCGCGGGCCTCGTCTATCCCCGGCTTCCTCACGCAAGGACAAGACGATGCAGGGACTGGTCACGGTCTTCGGCGGAACGGGCTTCATCGGCCGCCAGGCGGTGCGGGCGCTGGCCAGGAAGGGCCTGCGGGTGCGGGCCGCCGCGCGCAACCCCGGCCAGGGCTATCGCCTGCGGATGCTGGGCGACGTCGGCCAGATCGAAATCGTGCAGGCAAACGTCCGTGACCACGCCTCGGTCGCGCGGGCGCTCGAGGGCGCCGAAGCGTGCGTCAACCTCGTCGGCGCCCTGTGGGAGAGCGGCCGCCAGAGCTTCCAGGCGCTGCACCTCGATGGCGCGCGGATGATCGCCGAAGTGGCGGCCGCGCAGGGTGTGAAGCGTTTCGTCCAGGTTTCCGCCCTGGGCGCGGCCGGCGACGCGGCGTCCGAGTACGCCCGCACCAAGGCCGCGGGCGAGGCCGCCGTGCGCGCGGTCATCCCCGGCGCGGTGGTGGTGCGGCCGTCCTTCGTGTTCGGGCCGGAGGACGACTTCCTCAACCGCTTCGGCCAGATGTCGGTCATGGCCCCCGCCCTGCCGCTGATCGGCGGGGGGGAGAACCGCGCCCAGCCGGTGTTCGTCGGGGACGTCGGGGACGCCATCGCGAGCGCCGTGGCCGATCCCGACGCGGCCGGAAGGACCTTCGAGCTGGGCGGCCCCGCCGTCTACAGCTTCCGCGAGATCATGGAGCTGGTGCTGCGCGAGACGGGACGCGGCCGCGCCCTGGTCCCCGTGCCGTGGCCGCTCGCGGGCGTGATCGGCATGGCCGGGAACCTGCAGGCGAAAATCGGCCTCAAGCCGCTGCTGACCACCGACCAGGTCGCGCTGCTGAAGTCCGACAACGTCTGCGGCGGCCTGCCGGGGCTGGCGGAACTGGGCGTCCAGCCGACGGCGGTGGAGGCGGTGGCCTCGACCTACCTCTACCGCTACCGCAAGGGCGGCCAGTACGCCGACATCACGGTGGCGGCGGCCTAGAACCCCAGCAGGGCAAGCCCCGCAGCGCCGACCACGATCCGCCACCAGCCGAAGGGGGCCAGGCCGCGCTTGGCCACGAAGTCGAGCATGGTCTTGACCACCACCCAGCCCGAGATGAACGACACCACGAAGCCGATGGCGATCAGCCCCGCCTGATCGGCCGACAGCACGTCGCGGCTTTCCCACAGGTCGAGGGTGAAGGCGCCTGCCATCGTCGGGATGGCCAGGAAGAAGCTGAACTCCGCCGCCGCCCGCTTGTCCGCGCCCAGCAGCACGCCCCCGACGATGGTGGCGCCCGAGCGCGAGACGCCGGGGATCATCGACAGCACCTGGAAGAGGCCGACGCCCAGCGCCCTGAGGAGGGGAAGCTGCATGGCGTCGTGGAACCTCGGCGTCGGGCTCCAGCGGTCCAATGCGATCAACCCGATCCCGCCGACGATCAACGACCAGCAGATGATGCGGGGGCTCTCGAAAAGGAACTCCTTGATGAAGTCGTGGAGCAGCAGGCCCAGCACCACCGCCGGCAGGAAGGCGACCAGCACGCTCAGCACGAAGCGCCTTGCCTGCGGGTCGGTCGGGATGCGCAGCACCACGTCCCACAGCCGCCGGAAGTAGAGGGCGACCACCGCCAGGATGGCGCCGAGCTGGATCAGGACGATGAAGGTGTCCCAGGCCGGGTCCTTCAGCCCCATCGCCGTCTTGGCGAGGAGCAGGTGGCCGGTGGAGGAGACGGGGATGAACTCGGTCAAACCCTCGATGAGCCCGAGGATGATGGCGCTCAGCCAGTCGGCCATGTGTGTCTCCAGAAACTGGTCCTCCACCTGCCCTGACAGGCCGATTTGGTCAATTGTCTATAAATATGACCAAACGGGCTGATGCGGCCGCTGGCCATACGGGTGCGGGATGGAGAGCGCCTCTATATAGTCTATAAAATAGATCATATGCTTTCGGCCTCTCGGCATCGCCGTTAGATAGCCTTCCGCGGCGAAGGGTCTTTCGCCTGCGAAGGAGCGGGCCATGGCCGAGCGGATGCTGAAGTTCACGACCGTCGAAAGGCGCACGCCCGACAAGCGCGCGGCGGACGAGCGCGGGCGGGATTTCCACGAGGTCTACCGCGACTTCATCGGCGCCAAGGCGGCCGAGCAGGCCTCGCGCTGCTCGCAATGCGGCGTGCCTTTCTGCCAGACCCACTGCCCGCTCCATAACAACATCCCCGACTGGCTGCGGATGACCGCCGAGGGGCGGCTGCAGGAGGCGTACGAACTGTCGGCCGCCACCAGCTCCATGCCGGAGGTCTGCGGCCGCATCTGCCCGCAGGACCGGCTGTGCGAGGGCGGTTGCGTCATCGAGCAGTCCGGCCACGGCACCGTCACCATCGGGGCGGTCGAACGCTACATCAACGACACGGCCTGGGAACAAGGCTGGGTCCGTCCCATCGTCCCGGCGCGTGACCTGCCGCTCAGCGTCGGCATCGTCGGGGCGGGGCCGGCGGGCCTGTCGGCGGCCGAGATGCTGCGGACCGAGGGCTACCAGGTCACCGTCTACGACCGCCACGACCGGGCGGGCGGGCTGCTGATCTACGGCATCCCCGGCTTCAAGCTGGAGAAGGACGTGGTCGAGCGCCGCACCCGGCGGCTGGCCGAGGGCGGGATCGTCTTCCGTCAGGGCTTCGAGGTCGGGCGCGACACGACGCTGGACGAGTTGCGCGAGCGACACGACGCCGTGCTGATCGCCACGGGGGTCTACAAGGCCCGCGACCTGACCGTTCCCGGCGTCGGCTCGGCGGGGGTGATGCCCGCCCTCGACTACCTGATCGCCTCCAACCGCCGGAACCTGGGCGATCCCGCCGGGCCGGAGGAGGCGACCGGCAGGGACGTGGTGGTCATCGGCGGCGGCGATACGGCGATGGACTGCGTGCGGACGGCGGTGCGGCAGGGCGCGAAGTCCGTCACCTGCCTCTACCGCCGCGACAAGGCCAACATGCCGGGCTCGATGCGCGAGGTCGCCAATGCCGAGGAGGAAGGCGTCGTCTTCGAATGGCTGGCCGCGCCCCGCGCCGTGCTGGGCGACGCCTCGGGCGTCAGCGGCGTGCGCGCCGTGCGGATGCGCCTCGGCCCGCCCGACCACTCCGGCCGCCAGACGCCGGAGGAGGTGGAGGGCGGCGAATTCGACCTGCCCGCCGGGCTGGTCATCAAGGCGCTGGGCTTCGACCCCGAGGACCTGCCGACCCTGTTCGGCGCGCCGGAACTTCGCGTCTCGCGCTGGGGCACGGTGAAGGCCGACCTGCGGACGATGGAGACCAACCTGCCGGGCGTCTTCGCGGCGGGCGACATCGTGCGCGGCGCCTCGCTGGTCGTCTGGGCCATCCGCGACGGCCGGGACGCGGCGCTGTCCATCCACGAGCATTTGCAGGCCAAGGCCGAAGCGAGGGCGGCATGAGCGCCGAAGTCGAACGCTACCTCGAGAACCGCCGCCGCCTCGTCGAGGCCCACGCCTATGACCCCGCCTCGGAGAAGGACGCCTGCGGGGTCGGGCTCGTCTGCGCCATCGACGGCCAGCCGCGCCGAGAGGTGGTGGCGCTCGCCATCCGGGCGCTGAAGGCCGTCTGGCACCGGGGCGCGGTGGACGCCGACGGCAAGACCGGCGACGGGGCGGGCATCCTCTTGTCCGTGCCGCAGGACTTCTTCGCCGACCAGGTGGCCCGCACCGGGCACAAGCTGCGCCCCGGCCCCATCGCCGTGGGCCAGGTCTTCCTGCCGCGCACGGACCTCGGGGCGCAGGAGGCCGCCCGGACCATCGTCGAGAGCGAGGCCCTGCGCTTCGGCTTCTACATCTACGGCTGGCGGCAGGTCCCGGTGAACACCGCCGTCATCGGCGAGAAGGCCAACGCCACCCGGCCGGAGATCGAGCAGATCATGCTGGCCGGTCCCGAGGGGCTGGAAGGGGAGGCGCTGGAACGCGCCCTGTTCCTGTGCCGCAAGCGGATCGAGAAGCGCGTCAGCCAAAGCGGCATCGCCGACTTCTACCTGTGCTCGTTCAGCGCCCGGTCCCTGATCTACAAGGGCATGTTCCTCGCCGAGCATATCGACGACTTCTATCCCGACCTGCGCGACGAGCGGTTCTCGGCGGCGGTGGCGATCTTCCACCAGCGCTACTCGACCAACACCTTCCCGCAGTGGCGGCTGGCCCAGCCGTTCCGGATGCTGGCCCACAACGGCGAGATCAACACGCTGAAGGGCAACGTCAACTGGATGAGGAGCCATGAGATCCGCATGGCCGCCCAGGCGTTCGGCGAGTTCGGCGACGACGTGAAGCCGGTCGTCCAGCCGGACGGCTCGGATTCGGCCGCGCTCGACAACACCTTCGAGGTGCTGGCGCGGGCCGGTCGCGATGCGCCCATGGCCAAGGCCCTGCTGATCCCCGAAGCCTGGGCGTCGAAGACCGACGAGCAGATCAAGCCCGCCCACCGGGCGCTCTACTCCTACTGCAACGCGGTGATGGAGCCGTGGGACGGGCCGGCCGCCATCTGCGCCACCGACGGACGCTGGGTGGTGGCGGGCAAGGACCGCAACGGCCTGCGGCCGCTGCGGGTGGCGCTGACCGACGACGGCCTGGTCTGCCTCGGCTCGGAGGCGGGCCTGTTCGGGCTGGAGGAGAAGCGGATCGTCCGCAAGCTGGGCATCACCGCCGGGCGGATGATCGCCGTCGACCTCGCCGAGGGCCGCCTCTACGGCGAGGAGGAGATCATCGACGAACTGGCCCAGCGCCATCCCTACACGGAATGGCTGGGCAACATGGTCGACCTGGAGAAGGAGATCGGCCCGGGACCGGAGGAGCGCCGCTACGCCCGCGAGGAGCTGGTCCGCCGCCAGGCCGCCGCCGGCATGACGCTGGAGGACATGGAGATGATCCTCGCGCCGATGATCGAGGACGCCAAGGAGGGTGTCGGCTCGATGGGCGACGACGCGCCGCTGGCGGTGCTGTCCGACCGCTACCGGCCGCTCAGCCACTTCTTCCGGCAGAACTTCAGCCAGGTCACCAACCCGCCCGTCGATCCCCTGCGCGAGACGGGGGTGATGAGCCTGAAGACGCGGTTCAAGAACCTCGGCAACATCCTGGCGCAGGACGCGGCCCAGACCGACGTCTACGTGCTGGAAAGCCCGGTGCTGACCAGCGGCATGTACGAGCGCATCCTGGGGCTGATGGGGGCCAAGGACACCGCCGTCATCGACTGCGCCATGCCGCTGCCCGCCGAGGACGCCCGCCCCGGCGACGCCCTGCGCGCGGCGCTGGAGCGCATCCGGGCCGAGGCCGAGGACGCGGCCCTGCGCGGCTGCGGCGCCATCGTGCTGACCGACGAGGGATGCGGCGCGGGCCGCGTCGCCCTGCCGATGATCCTGGCCACCGGCGGGGTGCATTCGCACCTCGTGGCCAAGGGGCTGCGGTCCTACGTGTCGATCATCGTGCGCTCGGCCGAGTGCCTGGACACCCACTACTTCGCCGTGCTGGTCGGGGTGGGAGCCACCGCCGTCAACGCCTACCTCGCCCAGGAAAGCTTCCAAGACCGGCTGGAGCGGGGCTTGCTCGGCGAGCGGACGCTCCGCGAGGTCTGCGGCAACTACAAGAGCGCCGTCGAGCAGGGCCTTTTGAAAATCCTGTCGAAGATGGGCATCGCGGTCATCTCGTCCTATCGCGGCGGCTACAACTTCGAGGCCGTGGGCCTGTCGCGGGCGCTGGTGGCGGAGTTCTTCCCCGGCATGCCCTCGCGCATCAGCGGCATCGGCCTGGCGGGTCTCGAAGCCAAGGCGGTCGAGGTCCACCGGCGGGCCTGGGACACGGCGGCGCTGACCCTGCCGGTCGGCGGCTTCTACAAGGCCCGCCGCTCGGGCGAGGTCCACGCCTTCGAAGCGCGGATGATCCATACGTTGCAGCACGCCTGCGACACGGGCGACTACGACGCCTACAGGCGCTTCTCGGCCGGGATGGGCTCGCTGCCCAACATCCAGCTCCGCGACCTGCTCGACTGGCGCTCGGACCGGGCGGCGGTCAGCGTCGAGGAGGTCGAGAGCGTCAACGAGATCAGGAAGCGCTTCCTGACCCCCGGCATGAGCATGGGCGCCCTGTCGCCCGAGGCGCATGGCGTGCTGAACATCGCCATGAACCGGATCGGGGCCAAGTCCGTCTCCGGCGAGGGCGGCGAGGACCGGGCGCGCTACCGGCCGCTGCCCAACGGCGACAACCCCAACTCGGCGGTCAAGCAGATCGCGTCGGGCCGGTTCGGCGTGACGGCCGAGTACCTGAACCAGTGCCGCGAGATCGAGATCAAGGTGGCCCAGGGCGCCAAGCCCGGCGAGGGCGGCCAGCTTCCCGGCTTCAAGGTCACGGAGATGATCGCGCGGCTGCGGCACGCCACGCCCGGCGTCACGCTGATCAGCCCGCCGCCGCACCACGACATCTACTCGATCGAGGACCTGGCCCAGCTCATCTACGACCTGAAGCAGATCAACCCGGACGCCCGGGTCTGCGTGAAGCTGGTGTCGGCCACGGGGATCGGGGCCATCGCGGCGGGGGTGGCGAAGGCCAAGGCCGACGTCATCCTGATCAGCGGCCATGTCGGCGGCACGGGGGCCAGCCCCCAGACCTCGATCAAGTACGCCGGGGGCCCGTGGGAGATGGGCCTGTCCGAGGCCAACCAGGTGCTGACGCTGAACAACCTGCGCCACCGGGTCCTGCTGCGCACCGACGGCGGCATCCGCACCGGCCGCGACGTGGTGATCGCCGCCATGCTGGGGGCCGAGGAGTACGGCATCGGCACGGCCAGCCTGATCGCCATGGGCTGCATCATGGTGCGCCAGTGCCATTCCAACACCTGCCCCGTCGGCGTCTGCACCCAGGACGAGGCGTTGCGGGCGAAGTTCACCGGCAGTCCGGACAAGGTGGTGAAGCTCTTCAGCTTCATCGCCGAGGAGGTGCGGGAGATCCTGGCCGGGCTGGGCTACCGCTCGCTGCGGGAGATCGTCGGGCGCACCGACCTGCTGGCCCAGGTCTCCAGGGGCGGCGAGCACCTGGACGACCTCGACCTGAACCCGCTGCTGGTCCGCGCCGATCCGGGGGCCAACAAGCCCTACTGCACGACCGAGGGCCGCAACGAGGTGGCCGACACGCTGGACGCCCAGATCGTCCGCGACGCCGCGCCCTTCCTCGAACGGGGCGAGAAGATGCAGCTCACCTACACCGTGCGGAACACCGCCCGGGCCATCGGGGCGCGCATCTCCAGCCACATCGTGCGCAAGTGGGGCATGGAGGGCCTGGCGCCCGGCCACCTGACCGTCGAGCTGCGTGGGCAGGCGGGCCAGAGCCTGGCGGCCTTCGCCGTGCAGGGCCTGCGCATCGAGCTGACCGGCGAGGCCAACGACTACGTCGGCAAGGGGCTGTCGGGGGCGAGCGTGATCGTGCGGCCCTCCGCCCACCTCGCCGCGCCGGAATCCAGCGCCATCATCGGCAACACCGTCCTCTACGGCGCGACCTCCGGGCGGCTGTTCGCGGCGGGACAGGCGGGTGAGCGGTTCGCGGTGCGCAACTCCGGCGCCGTTGCGGTGGTCGAGGGCGTCGGCGCCAACGGCTGCGAGTACATGACCGGCGGCACGGTCGTGATCCTGGGGCCGACGGGGGACAACTTCGGGGCCGGGATGACCGGCGGCATGGCCTTCGTGCTGGACCTGCACGGGCGGTTCGAACACCGCGTGAACCGCGACGGGGTGCTTCTCCAGCGGCTGGCCTCGCCCTACTGGGAGGGGCTGCTGAAGGGGCTGGTCGAGGAGCATGTGCGCGAGACCGGCTCGGCCTTCGCGGCGGGTCTGCTGCGCGACTGGGACCGCACGCGGGGCTTCTTCTGGCAGGTCGTGCCGAAGGAGATGGTCGGCCGCGTCGACGAGCCGCTGGCGGCCGAGGAGCGGGCGCACGAGCGGGCCTAAACCCCCGGCGCGGGGCCCGTGTACCGCGCCCTCGGGCGGATGAGCTGGCCCGTCTGGGCCTGCTCGACGGCGTGGGCCAGCCAGCCCGCGCACCGCGCCGTCGCGAACAGGGCGAAGGGCGCGTCCTCGGGCAAGCCCAGCGCCTCGGTCATGGCGACGAGGGCGAAGTCGATGTTGGGGGCCTCGCCCGTGGACATCTCGACGGCGTACCGCAGGGCCATCATCTCGGCCGAGGGGGTGAAGGCGGTCAGCAGCGCCGCCGCGCGGGGGTCGCCCTCGGGGTAGAGCGGATGGCCGAAGCCGGGCGCCCCCACCCCGCGCGCCAGCCGCCCGGCGACGGCGGCCTGCGGGCCGATGCGCCTCGCCTCCTCCACGAAGTTCCACACCCGCGCCGCCATGCCGCCGTGCAGCGGCCCCGACAGCGTTGCCAGCCCCGACAGGGCGCAGGCCGCCAGCGACGCGCCTGTCGAGGCCGTCACCCGCGCCGCGAAGGTCGAGGCGTTCAGCTCGTGATCGGCCAGCAGCACCAGCCCCCGGCGGACCAGCTCGCCGTCCGCGCCCCAGGCGGCGGCGATGCGCTGGTGGATCGCGCCCTCCCCCGCGCTCCCGACCGCCGCGTCGGCCACGGCGTCGAGCAGCCCCGCCGCCTCCACCGCCAGGGCCAGCGGCGCCCGGCCCCGCGTCGGCGGGTCGGTCCCGGCGCGGGCGGCCAGGGCCGCGAACATCCGGGCGCGCATGGTCGGCCCCGGCGGCGGCGCCTCGCGGGCGGCGGCCTTCAGCGCCGCGCCGTGGCCGCCGCGCAGGAGCCGGGCGACGGCTTCGAGGGTCGCGCCCTCGGCCAGCCCCACCGCGTCCCGGCCCCGGTAGTAGAGCCGCCCGTGCCCGATGGTGGTGATGCCCGAGGCCAGAACCGGCTCGCCCCAGGCGATGGCGTTCGCCGCCACGTCCATCGCCCGGCGCCCCCGGCCCTTGCGGGCGGCGAGGTCCGCCACGTCGGTCAGGCGATAGCGGCTGCGGCGGGGGTCGTCCGGGTCGGGCTGGGCCTCGATCCGGCCCCGGCTGACATAGGCGTAGAGGGTCTGCTGGCGCACCCCCAGCCGCGCCATCGCCTCGTCCGCCGTGAGCCAGCCCCGGTCCATATGTTGATTATCTTGATCAAGATTGACGATACCGCAGTGTGGATCAACCTCCCTTCCGTTGAAAGAGAAGAAGGAGAACCGCCATGTCCGATGGCCTCGAAGGCGTCGTCGCCGCCGAAACCGTGATGTCCGAAGTCGACGGGGCCGCCGGGCGGCTGGTGATCCGGGGGCGTTCGCTGGACGACCTCGCCGGGCGCATCCGGTTCGAGGAAGTGGCCCGCATGCTGTTCGAGGGCTTCTTCGACGCCCTGCCCGACGACCTCGGCCCCGGCCTGGGCGCCGCCCGAGCCGAGGTGTTCGCCGAGGTGGCCGAGCTGGACAAGCGCCTGCTGGCCCTGGGGCCGGTCGAGGCGGTCCGCGCCCTGATGGCCCGGCTGCCCGACGGCGACGACCTAGCCACGGCGCTGAAGCTGCTGGCCGCGCCCGCGGTCTTCACCGCCGCCGTGGTCCGCGCGCGCGGCGGCGAGGCGCCCATCGCCCCCGACCCCGCCCTGTCGCACAGCGCCGACATCCTGCGCATGACGCGCGGGCGCCCGGCGTCGCGCGCCGAGGCCGCCGCGCTCGACGCCTACCTGGTGACGGTCAGCGACCACGGCCTCAACGCCTCGACCTTCGCCGCCAGGGTGGTGGCCTCGACCCGCGCGGGGCTGACCAGCGCGGTCCTGGCCGGGATCAGCGCCCTGAAGGGGCCGCTGCACGGCGGCGCGCCCGGCCCGGTCATCGAGATGCTGGACGAGATCGAGAGCCCGGAGAACGCCCGCGACTGGATCGAACATGCCCTGGCGCGGGGGGACCGGCTGATGGGCTTCGGCCACCGCATCTACCGCGTGCGCGACCCCAGGGCCGACGCGCTGAAGGCCGCCGTGCGGAAACTGGACGCGGGAGCGGGCCGGGTGGCGTTCGCGGAGGCCGTGGAGGAGGCGGCGCTGGCCATCCTGCGCGAGAGAAAGCCGGACCGGGCGCTCGACACCAACGTCGAGTTCTACACCGCCCTGCTGCTGGAGGCCCTGGCCTTCCCGCCCGCCACCTTCACCTGCGTGTTCGCCATGGGCCGGGTCGCCGGCTGGGTCGCCCACGCCCGCGAGCAGCTCGCCGGCGGCCGCCTGATCCGGCCGCAGTCGCGCTACGTCGGACCGATCCCGCGCAAGGCCGCCTGAGATGCTATGCTCGGCGGCATGAACACGGTCGCCGAGAACGCCGCCCTGACCCGGCGGATAACCACCCTGTCCGTCATCGTCGCGGCCATCCTGATCGCGGTGAAGGGCGCGGCCTGGCTGGCCAGCGGGTCGGTGGCGCTGCTCGCCTCGCTGGGCGACTCGGCGCTCGACCTCGTCGCCTCGCTCGTCACCTTCGGGGCGGTGCGCTACGCCGTCGTCCCGCCCGACGCCGGGCATCGCTTCGGCCACGGCAAGGCCGAGGCCTTCGCCAGCCTGATGCAGGGGGGCCTGGTCTTCGCCTCCGCCGCCCTGATCGGGCAGGAAGCCGTGCGCCGCCTGATCGACCCGCGCCCGGTCCAGGCCGAGGGGCTGGCGATGGCGGTGATGGTCTTCTCGACCGTGCTGACGGCCGGGCTGATGTACGCCCAGACCCAGGCGCTCAGGCGCACCGGCTCCATCGCCGTGTCGGGCGACCGCGCCCACTACGCCGCCGACCTCGCCTCGAACGTCATCGCCTTCGCGGGCATCGCGGCCGTGGCGCTGACCGGCCTGACGCGGATCGACGCGGCGGCCGGGCTGGCCGTGGCGGCCTGGCTGCTATGGGGCGCGGTCGGGGTGTTCCGGCAGGCGGCGAACCAGCTCATGGACCACGAGCTGCCCGAGGCCGACCGCGCCGCCATCGTCGAGCTGACCCTGGCCGACGACCGCATCAAGGGCGTCCACCAGCTTCGCACCCGCGCCTCCGGTCCTTTCGTCCATATCCAGATGCACGTCGACCTCGATCCCGCCGTGAGCCTGGAGACCGCCCACGCCGTGGTGGTCGCGGCCGAGAAGCGGGTGCTGTCTGCCTTCCCGTCGGCCGACATCATCGTCCACCCCGACCCGCGCGGGCGGGCGGAACCTCATGGCGGAGCGTTCGCTGAATCCGACCCGCGGTAAACGCGACCTTAAGGGGGTTGGGTGTGAGTGAGGATATTCGAATCGAGCCCACCGAATGAGCGTCAGCCGCGTCCTCCACCACTTCCCGCTCGATCCCGCCTCCCGGCAGGTCCGGCTGGCGCTGGGCGAGAAGCGCCTGCCGTTCGTGGAGCAACCCGTCCGCTACTGGGAGCGGCCGGAGGACCTGACGGCGCTGAACCCCTCGGGCGTGACCCCGGTGCTGGTCGAGATCGAGGGCGACCAGCGACTGGTGCTGTGCGAGGCCCGCGCCATCCTGGAGCACCTGGAGGAGGCCAGCCCCGAGCCGGTGCTGATGGGTCGCGACCCGGCCGAGAAGGCCGAGACGCGCCGCCTGCTCCAGTGGTTCGACCGCAAGTTCGACTACGAGGTCAACGGCCTGATCCTGCACGAGAAGATGGAGAAGCGCCTTCTGGGTCTCGGCGCCCCGGCGCTGGCCAACCTGCGGGCCGGGCGCGAGGCGCTGCGGCTGCACCTGACCTATGTCGAGAGCCTGCTGGCCGACCGCGACTGGCTGGCCGGGCGCAGGCTGTCGCTGGCCGATTTCGCGGCGGCGGCGCACCTGTCGGTCATCGACTATTTCGGCGACGTGCCGTGGGCCGATTTCGCGGCCGCCAAGACATGGTACATGAAGGTCAAGTCCCGGCCGTGTTTCCGGCCCCTCCTGACCGACCGCTGGCCGGGCATGGCGCCGGCCCAGCATTATGACGACCTCGACTTCTGAACTGATCCGCGAGGAGGCCCTGTCGCTGGGGTTCGACGTCTGCGGCTTCGCGTCCGCCGCCGAGCCGTGGCCCGCGTCCGCCCGGCTGGAGACCTTCGTCGCCGAGGGGTTGCACGGGTCGATGGGCTGGATGGCGGAAACGGCCCAGCGCCGCGCCCACCCCACGGGCATGTGGCCGGACGCCCGCTCGGCGGTGGTGCTGGGGGTCAACTACGGCCCCGCGGCCGATCCGCTGGAGGCGCTGAAGGACAGGGGCCGGGGCGCGATCAGCGTCTATGCCCAGGGCGACGACTACCACGACCTGATCAAGAAGCGGCTGAAGCGGCTGGCCGGCTGGATGCAGCAGCGCCTGGGCGGCGAGGTGAAGGTGTTCGTCGACACCGCGCCCCTGATGGAAAAGCCGCTGGCCGAGCGGGCTGGGCTCGGCTGGCAGGGCAAGCACACCAACCTCGTCTCGCGCGAACTGGGCTCGTGGCTGTTCCTGGGCTCGGTGCTGACGACCCTGGAGCTTGCGCCCGACCCGGCGGGGGAGGAAACCTGCGGCTCCTGCCGGGCGTGCCTGGACATATGCCCGACGAACGCCTTCCCCGCCCCCTTCCGGCTCGATGCGCGGCGGTGCGTCTCGTATCTCACCATCGAGCACGCCGGGCCGGTCCCCGAGGAATTCCGCCCGGCGATGGGCAACCGCATCTACGGCTGCGACGACTGCCTGGCCGTCTGCCCGTGGAACAAGTTCGCGCAGGAAGCCCGCGAGGGCGCCTTCCACGCCCGCGACAGCCTGAAGGCGCCGCGCCTGGCCGACCTCGCTGCGCTGGACGATCCGGGCTTCCGCGCCCTGTTCTCCAAGAGTCCCGTCAAGCGGGTCGGGCGGAACCGCTTCGTGCGCAACGTCCTCTACGCCATCGGCAATTCGGGCGATCCGACGCTGGCGGCCTCGGCGCGGGCGCTGCTGGACGATCCCGACGAGGCGGTGCGCGACGCCGCCCGCTGGGCGCTGGAGCGGCTGGCCCCCTAGCCGCCCGCAACAATCGCCGCTATTGGGCGCATCCGATGATACTGACCCTCTCCTGCCCCGACCGGCCCGGCATCGTGGCCCGCGTCTCGACCTTCCTGTTCGAGCGCGGCTGCAACATCCTCGACGCCCAGCAGTACGACGACGAGGAGACGGGGACCTTCTTCATGCGGGTCGTCCTCGACCCCGACGGCGCCGACCGCGACGCCCTGCGCGCGGGCTTCGCCGAGATCGGCGCGACGTTCGCGATGAAGTGGTCCCTGCGCGACCGCTCGCACCGCTACCGGGTGATGATCCTGGCCTCGAAGTCGGACCACTGCCTGGCCGACCTGCTGCACCGCTGGCGCAACGACGAGCTGCCGATGGAGGTGGCGGCGGTGGCGTCGAACCACGACGCCTCGACCTACCGCCACGTCGACCTGTCGGGCCTGCCCTTCCACCACCTGCCGGTCAGCAAGGACACCAAGCTGGAGCAGGAAGCGGCGCTGTGGACCCTGATCCGCGAGACCAAGACCGACCTCGTGGTCCTCGCCCGCTACATGCAGGTGCTGTCCGAGGGGCTGGCGGCCAAGCTGGAAGGGCGCTGCATCAACATCCACCACTCCTTCCTGCCGGGCTTCAAGGGCGCCAAGCCCTACCACCAGGCCCATGCGCGGGGGGTGAAGGTGATCGGGGCCAGCGCCCACTACGTGACCGGCGACCTCGACGAAGGCCCGATCATCGAGCAGGACGTCGAGCGCATCAGCCACCGCGACAGCCCCGAGGACCTGATCCGCAAGGGCCGCGACATCGAACGCCGCGTGCTGGCGCGGGCGGTGAGGTGGCAGCTCGAGGACCGGGTGCTGCTGAACGGCCGCAAGACGGTGGTGTTCACGGACTGACGCCTGGGCCTTCCCCACAAGCGGGAGAGGGGCTTTACGGCCGTTCCTTGTACTTCGCGGGCAGGATGTCGATCAGTTCGATGCGGAAGACCAGCACGCTGTTCGGCGGGATCGGGCCAGCGCCGCGTTCGCCGTAGCCCTGCTCCGGCGGGACGTAGAGCATCCACTCGTCGCCCGGCTTCATCGTCTGCAGCGCCTCGATCCAGGCCGGGATCAGGTCGCCGAGCTTCATCGTCGCGGGGGCGCCGCGCTCGTAGGAGCTATCGAACACCTCGCCGGTGGTCAGACGCCCCTCGTAGTGGACCTTGATCAGGTCCGACGTCTTCGGCGAGACGCCGGTCGCCGCCCCGGACTTCACCACTTCGTACTGCACGCCGGACGGCAGGGTCTTGATCCCCGGCTTGGCGGCGTTCTCGGCCATGAAGGCCTGGGCGGCGCCGAGATTGGCGGCCGCCTCCTCGCTGGGCTTGCAGGCGGCCAGCGCCAGGGCGGCGGCGGCGATGGTCAGGATGCGGCGCAAGGGGTCCTCCTCAGACGGCGCGCGGCGGATAACCGTGGGCGCGCAGGGCGTCCATGATCTCCTGGGTGTGCTGGGCGTCGCGGGTCTCGATCATGATGTCGAACTCCGCGCCCTTGGCCGGCACGTCGAGGGCGAGGCGGTTGTGGGCCACCTCGATGATGTTGGCCCCCTTCTCGCCGATCACCCGGCTGACGGTGGCCAGCAGCCCCGGCCGGTCGTCGCCGATGATCCGCAGGGAGACCAGCCGCTGGGCCCGCACCAGCTCGCGCGTCAGCACCGAGGCCAGCAGCCGGGTGTCGATGTTGCCGCCGGTGATGACCACGCCGCACTTCTTCCCCCGGAAGATCTCCGGGTATTGCAGCAGCGCCGCCAGCGGGGCCGCGCCCGCGCCCTCGGCGATGGTCTTCTCGACGTTGCAGTAGAGGGCGACGCCGCGCTCCAGGTACGGCTCGTCCACCCGCACCACCTGCTCGATCAGCGGGGCGGCCACGGCGAAGGTCAGCTCGCCAACCGTCTTGACGGCGATGCCCTCGGCGACGGTCAGGCCGCCGACCTTGGACTCCTGGCCCTCCAGCCGGGCGGTGAAGGACGGATAGAGGCTGGGCTCGACGCCGACGATGCGGATGTCGGGGTTCACGGCCTTGGCCGCCGTCGCCATCCCGGCGATCAGCCCGCCGCCGCCGATCGGGATCGGCAGCATCTCCAGGTCCGGCACGTCCTCCAGCATCTCCAGCGCCACAGTGCCCTGGCCCGCCATCACGGCGTAGTCGTCGAACGGGTGGATGAACACCAGGCCGCGGTGCTGCTTGAGCGCCATGGCGTGCTCGTTGGCCTCGTCGTAGCTGGCGCCGTGCAGCACCACGTCCGCGCCGTAGTCGCGGGTGTGCTTGACCTTGATGAAAGGGGTCGTCGAGGGCATGACGATGGTCACGGGCACGCCCAGCCGTGCGCCGTGGTAGGCCAGCCCCTGGCTGTGGTTGCCGGCCGAGGCGGCGATGACGCCGCGGCGGCGCTCCTCGTCGGTCAGCGACAGCAGGGCGTTCAGCGCGCCGCGTTCCTTGTAGGCGGCGGTGAACTGCAGGTTCTCGAACTTCACCCACACCTCGGCCCCGGTAATCTCGGACAGCGTCCGCGAATGCCGGCAAGGCGTGCGTTCGATCTGTCCGGCCAGCCGTGAGGCTGCGGCCTTTATGTCGTCGAGGGTCAGGGTCATGGGATTGGGGCGGTCAAAAGGTCGGGCAACCTAGCGACCACGCCGCCTCACCGCAATCCGCGCAGCACGTCCAGGCGCCGCATGGCCTTGCCCGGCAGGTGCGAGACCTCGCCCAGGGGCAGGGCCTCGGCGGCCTTGCGCACCCCGTAGGCCGCGCCGCGCACCAGGGCGGCGGGCGAGGGCACGCCGACGAAGCCGAAGGTCACGCCCTGCCGATGGTTGGAAAGCTCGCGCTTGAAGCGGTAGTCGCCCGCGCCGAGGTCGAGGCTGGTGAAGGGCCCGCCCTCCATCCAGCGCAGGATGTCCTGGAACAGCAGCAGGCCCGGCGAACAGCGCTCGAAGCCCGCGTCGTGGCCGATCATCCAGCCGTGCAGGGTGCGTGCGCCGTGCAGGTGGAAGTGCGCGGCCGCCAGCTTGTCTCCCACATGCAGAGTGAAGAGGCCGCCGCCGAAGCCGTCGGCCGGCTCGGCGAAAAGCTGCTCCATGAGCCGCTGGGTCCAGGGAGCGCCGAAGATGTCGGTCTGGCCGGTGGCGCGGAACTGGGCGCGCTTCCAGGCGAGGAGCTGGTCGAACGCCTCGCGGTCGCGGGAGAAGGCGGTGAAGCGGGTCTCGCCGACCTCGCGCTCCAGCTTGCGGCGCTTCTTGGCCAGGTCCTTGACGATGCCCACCCCGGCCGCCTTGCGCCCGGCCTCGTAGGCGCCGTAGCCGCCCGAGACGTCGACGATCCACGAGTCCATCCGCCCCTTGGCGTGGGCGGCGAAGGAGGTCTGGCTCTCCAGCATGTGGCAGAAGTCGAGCCGCCCGACGCCCAGCGCCTGGACGATGGCGCGCGGGTCGGCCGTCAGGCCGGGCTCGGCGACGATCCCCTGGTAGTCGCACATCGGCGCCCCGGCGGGCATGGCGGCGAGCTGGCCCGCGCGGACGGCCATGAAGCCGCGCCCGCCGTCCAGCACGACCACCCGCACCCGGGCCTTGGGGCCCTGCGCCCGCTCGACGGCCTGGGCCCAGCGGGGTGACAGGAAGGGGCTGTCGAAGGCCGGATCGGCGCCTTGCAGCACCTCCCACCGCGCCACGGCGGCCGCCGTCAGTTCGCTTGGACGAACGACATCGATCTGCACGGGCGGGACGTCCTCGAAGGCTCAGATAGAGCCCGCAGGATAGGCCGCAACCCTTTAGGGAGCCTTACGGAGCGTGGCGCTGTCGAGGTCGAGCTGGTCCATCGTGATCACCTCGGCCGCCCCGAACGCCTTGCCGAACTGGCGCCGGTCGCCGACGACGATGACGCTGGCGTCGGCGGGGTTCAGGACCTGGGCCGCGAACGCCTGCACCTCGGCGGCCTGCACCGCTTCCACCCTGCCGGTGAAGGCCGCGATCTCGGAAAGCTCGATGTCGTAGAGGGCGAGGTCGGCCAGCACCCCCGCCAGCCCGTCGGTGGTGGCGAGGTCGCGGCCGTAGCCGCCGATCAGCACCGACTTGCGCGCCGCCAGCTCCTCCGGCGACGCCGGGGCCTCGGCCAGCCGCTGCATCTCGGCGCGGATCAGGCCGACGACCTCGGGGGCCGAGGGGTTCTTGGTCTGGGTCTGGGCGGCGAAGGAGCCGGTGGTCCGGTGCGCCGACAGGGCCGAGCCCGCGCCGTAGGACAGGCCGCGCTTGATGCGGATCTCCTGGCTGAGGCGGGCGGAGAAACCGCCGCCCAGCACGGTGTTGGCGACGAGGGCCTGATAGTAGCGCGGATCGGTGCGGATGATGGCGGGCTTGGCGACGACCACCGCCGCCTGGCCCGCGTCCGGCATGTCGATGACGATCTCGCGCGGGGCGGACGGGGCGACGGCCCGGGGCGCAGGCGGCAGCGGCGCGGACGGCCTTTCCCAGTCGCCGTAGGCGCTCCGGGCCAGGGCGAAGCCTTCCTCTGGCGTCAGGTCGCCGGTCAGGATCAGCACGGCGTTGTCCGGCCGCCAGTAGGCCGCGTGCAGGGCGGCGAGGTCGTCGCGGGCGATCCGCTTCAGCGAACTCGGCGTGCCCCCGGCGACGTGGCCGAAGGGCGAGCCCGCGTGGATCACCGGGGCCGTGGCGAAGCCCGCCACCGAGCCTGGCCGGGTGAAGGCCACCGACAGCCCGTCGAGCGCCTGGGTCCGCACGCGGTCCAGCTCGCCTTGCGCGAAGGCCGGGTTGCGGGCGACGTCGGCCATGATCGCCATGGCCGGGGCGAGGTTGCCCGGCATGACGTTCAAGGTCACCTGCGAGGCTTCCCAGCCCGAGCCGGCCGACAGGTTGGCGCCCAGCGCCTCGGTCTGGCGGGCGATGTCGGTGGCGCTGCGGGTGGCGGTGCCCTCGGTCAGCAAGTCGGCCATGGTCGAGGCGGTCCCGGCCAGCCCTTGCGGGTCGGCCGCCGCCCCCGAGCGCACGGTCAGGGCGGCGGTGACCAGCGGCAGGTCGCTGCTGCGCGCCACGATGACGCGCAGGCCGTTGGAGAGCGTCGTCTCCGACGGAACCGGCAGCACCGGATCGACGGCGGTCCCCAGGGGCGGCGGGGCCTGGCGCCGGCCCTCGGGCGCGAGGGTGACGACCTCGCCCCTGAACCTGCCCGAGCGGCGGGGCTTTTCGGCCTTGGCCACCGGCCTGCGGCCGCGCCGCTCGGTCTCGTCGGCGTAGCGGATGACGGTGACCCGGCCGTCGTCGAGATACTGGCGGGCGACCCGCTGCACGTCGGCGGCGGTGACGGCCGCAAGCTCGGCGACGCCCGTGTTGGCCTTGGCCGCGTCGCCCTCCAGCAGCAGTGAGGCGCCGAGCGCCGTGGCGCGGCCGTCGATGGTCTCGCGCTGGCGCACGGCGCCGGCGATCAGTTCGTTGCGGGCTTCCGACAGCTCGGCGTCGGTGGGCGGCTCGTCGCGGGCGCGGGCGACCTGGGCGCGCAGGGCGGCCTCGCCTTCGTCAAGGCTGTGCTCACCCGCCAGGATGGCGCCGACGATGAACAGGCCCGGCTGGGCGTTCATCTCGGCGCTGGAGAAGGCCGCCTGGGCGATCTGCTGCTCGTAGACGAGGCTGTCGTAGAGCCGCGAGGACTTGCCTCCCGACAGGATGGTGTCGAGCACGGTCAGCGCCGCCGCGTCCGGGTGCGAGGCGGCCGGTCCCTGCCAGGTCATGGCCACGGCGGGCAACGGCACGTTGGCGGCGTAGGCCTTCACGGTCCTGGCCCTGGTCCGCGCGGGCTCCAGCGCGGTCACGCGCGGCAGGGGTGCGGCGGGGGTCTTCAGCGCGCCGAAGTAGCGGTCGACCCAGGCGTCGAGGTCGGCCTGCTCGAAGTTGCCGACCACGATCAGGCTGGCGTTGTCGGGCCGGTAGTAGGTGGCGTGGAAGTTCAGCACGTCGTCGATGGTCGCGGCATCGAGGTCGGCGATGGAGCCGATGGTCGGGCGCCGGTAGGGGTGCTTCGAGTAGGACTCTTCCGGGATCACCAGCGAGAACAGGCGGCCGTAGGGGTCGGACAGCACCCGCTGGCGCAGCTCCTCCTTCACCACGTCGCGCTCGGACTTGAAGACGGCCTCGTCCACGACCAGCGAGCCCAGCCGCTGGGCCTCGGCCCACAGGATGCGCTCCAGGTGGTGGGCGGGGACGACCTCGTAGTAGGCGGTCATGTCGTCGGCGGTGAAGGCGTTGTTGAAGCCGCCCACGTCCTCGGTCAGCCGGTCCACGGTCTCGGCGGGCATGTCGCGCGTGGCCTTGAACATCAGGTGCTCGAAGAGGTGCGCGAAGCCCGAGCGGCCCTCGGGGTCGTCCTTGGAGCCGACGCCGTACCAGACCTGCACCGTCACGTTGGGCGTCGTGCGGTCGAGCGACGACAGCACCTTCATGCCGTTGGCCAGGACCCGCTCCTTGTAGGCGATGGGCGGGACGAGGTCGGCGGCCTGCGCCAGGGGCGCGGCGGCGAGGACGAGGGCGAAGGCGGCGGCGCGCAGGGACTTGAGGATCATCGGGCGACCCTAGCCGCCCGGCGCGGCGGACGGAACTTACTCCCGCATCATTTCGATCAGGCAGGTTCGGCGCAGGTTGACCAGCCCGCGCGGCCCCTCGGCCCGGATGGCGGCGCGGAACAGGGGCTCGACCACCGGCAGGCCCAGGACGATGCGATTCTCGTAGGTCGCCCGCGTGCCGCCGGGAATGGCCTCCAGCCGCCAGCGCCCCTGCTGGCCCTTCACGTCCCCGCCGACCTGCCTGAAGCGCACGCCGCGCGGCGGGTCGTACTCCGAGCGGACGACGGTGCGGACGGGCGGCAGGATATTCGGCTTGATGACATGCTCGCGCACGTCCCACCCGTCGCCCTTCTCCAGCACCTTGCAGCTCCGCAGCTTCTCCATCAGGCGGGAGGCGTAGGCGCAGTCGTGGATGACGCGCCAGACCACTTCCGGCGGCGCGGCGATGTCCACCCCGGCGCGGATCAGGGTGGCGTCGGCGTCGTGGCGGACGTCCATCCACGGCTCGCCCGGAGCGGGGGCCGCCGCCGAGATCGCGACGGCCAGGAACAGGCTGAGCATCCGGCGGCTCCCGAATCGGTGGGAGCCAATATCGCGATGCTTCGTGTCAGTTTTTCCCGGCCCGGTTCCTGACCAGGTCGTCCACCACCGCCGGGTCGGCGAGGGTGGTGGTGTCGCCGAGGTTCGACACGTCGTCCTCGGCGATCTTGCGCAGGATGCGGCGCATGATCTTGCCCGAGCGGGTCTTGGGCAGGCCCGGCGCCCACTGGATGACGTCCGGCGCGGCGAAGGGGCCGATCTCGGCGCGGACCCACTGGACCAGTTCCTTGCGCCGCTCCTCGGTCGCCTCCACCCCCTGCTTGAGGGTGACGTAGGCGTAGACGCCCTGGCCCTTGATGTCGTGCGGGTAGCCGACCACCGCCGCCTCCGCGACCCCGGCGTGGCCGACGAGGGCGCTCTCGATCTCGGCGGTGCCCAGCCGGTGGCCGGAGACGTTGATCACGTCGTCCACCCGCCCGGTGATCCAGTAGTAGCCGTCCTCGTCGCGGCGGCAGCCGTCGCCGGTGAAGTACTTGCCGGGGTAGGTCGAGAAGTAGGTGTCGATGAAGCGCTGGTGGTCGCCGTAGACCGTCCGCATCTGGCCGGGCCATGAATCGGTCAGGCACAGGTTGCCGCTGACCGCGCCCTCCAGCACCGCGCCGTCGGCGTCCACGAGCTGCGGCTTCACGCCCGGCAGGGGCTTGGTGGCCGAACCGGGCTTCAGCGCCGTCGCGCCGGGCAGCGGGGAGATCAGGGTCGCGCCCGTCTCGGTCTGCCACCAGGTGTCGACGATGGGGCAGCGCTCCTCGCCCACCACGCGGTGATACCAGAGCCAGGCTTCCGGGTTGATCGGCTCGCCGACGCTGCCGAGCAGGCGCAGGGACTTGCGGGAGGTCTTCGTCACCGGCGCCTCGCCCTCACGCATCAGGGCGCGGATGGCGGTTGGGGCGGTGTAGAAGATCTCGACCTGGTGCTTGTCGATCACCTCCCAAAAGCGCGAGGCGGTCGGATAGTTGGGCACGCCCTCGAAGATCAGGGTCGTCGCCCCGTTCGCGAGCGGGCCGTAGACGATGTAGCTGTGGCCCGTCACCCAGCCGACGTCG
Source organism: uncultured Caulobacter sp. (assembly GCA_964579695.1). Taxonomy (GTDB): domain Bacteria; phylum Pseudomonadota; class Alphaproteobacteria; order Caulobacterales; family Caulobacteraceae; genus Caulobacter. The sequence goes on from CAZOHI010000037.1 coordinate 21,371, forward strand.
GCGGTGCACCAGTAGATCTCGCCCGGCCGGTAGTCGAACACCAGCTCGTGCGTCCACGCCGCCCAGGTCAGGTAGCCGCCGGTGGTGTGCAGCACGCCCTTGGGCTTACCCGTCGAGCCGGAGGTGTAGAGGATGAACAGCGGGTCCTCGGCGCCCATCGGCTCGGGCGGGCAGTCGGCGGAAACCTTCTCGCGGGCCTCCTCGTAGCGGACGTCGCGGCCTTCCACGACGTTCACGTCGGCGCCGGTCCGCCTGACCATGATGACGGTCTTCACGTCCGGGCAGCGGGCCAGGGCCTCGTCGACGTTGGCCTTCAGCGGCACCTTGCGGCCGCCGCGCAGGCCCTCGTCGGCGGTGATGACGATGGTCGACCGGCAGTCCTCGATCCGCCCGGCGATGCTGTCGGGCGAGAAGCCGCCGAAGATCACCGAATGCACCGCCCCGATCCGCGCGCAGGCCAGCATGGCGTAGGCGGCCTCGGGGATCATCGGCATGTAGATGGTGACCCGGTCGCCCTTCTTCACGCCGTGGGCCTTCAGCACGTTGGCCATGCGGCAGGTCTCGGCGTGGGCCTCGCCGTAGGTGATCTTGCGGCTCTGGGAGGGGTCGTCGCCCTCCCAGATGATGGCCACGTCGTCCTTGCGGTGGGGCAGGTGCCGGTCGAGGCAGTTGGCTGATGCGTTCAGCACCCCGTCCGCGAACCAGCGGATGCGGAAGTCGGCCTTGTCGTAGGAGACGTCCTTGACCTCGGTGAACGGCGTCATCCAGTCCAGCCGCCCGGCGACGTCGCGCCAGAAGCCGTGGGGGTCGGCCTCGACCCTGCGGCAGGCGGCGTCGTAGGACGCGGCGTCCATGTGGGCGCGCTCGGCCCATTCTTTCGGAACGGGGAACACCAGACCGTCGCTCAACGCGTTCTCTCCCTCTTTGTGCGGGGAGTATGCGGACGGCGGGGCGCGAGGCAAGGCGGGCCGTGCGTGGTTCGAGACGCTCGGCTGGGGCCTCGCTCCTCACCATGACGAACTCAGAGCGCGTCATGGTGAGGAGCGGACCCTCAGGTCCGCGTCTCGAACCACGCAACTAGGCGGTGACGACCTCGCCGCCGCGCACCTCGACCGGCCAGGGCTCCAGCCCGCGCGGCCAGGCGGGGCCGGAGACGCAGGCGCCCGTGCGCGGCTCGAACATCGCCCCGTGGGCGCGGCAGATCAGCAGGTCGCCTTCCGCCGTGAAGTAGCGGTCCATCATCGCCAGCGGCCATCCGGCGTGCGGGCAGCTATCGACATAGCCGGCGACCTCGCCGTCCTTGCGGGCGACGAAGCCGTTGAACAGGGCCTCGCCCACGCGGAAGGAAAAGCCCTTCGCGCCCGGGTCGGCCAGCGCGTCCAGGCGGCACAGCACCGTGCCCGGCGGCGGCCGCGCCGGGTTCAAGCCAGCTCGCCGACCGAGACGCGCCAGGGACGGACGCTCGACGCCTCGAACAGCCCGGCGGCCTTGTAGGGGTCGGCGTCGTGGAAGGCTTGCGCGGCCTGAAGGCTCTCGGCCTCCAGCACGAGCAGGGAGCCCTCCATCTCGCCCTCGGCGCTCAGGAACGGCCCGGCCAGCTTCACCGCGCCCGAGGCGGCGGCGACGTGCGCCAGGTGGGCCTCGCGGGTCGCCAGGCGTATGGCCAGAGCGCCGGGCTTGTCGGTCCAGGAGATGACGAAGAGGGGCATCAGGTCTGCTCGGCTCTTATGGGGCGGGACAGAAGTCCCATGATGGCGGCGTCGACGGTCTGCTCGCCCGACAGGATGGCGGCGACCGCCTCGCAGATCGGCATCTCCACGCCGTGGCGGGCGGCGAGATCGCGGACGGCGGGGGCGGAGGCGACGCCCTCGGCCACCGTCAGCTTGCCCGCCAGCGTCTCCCCCAGCGTCTTGCCGGCGCCCAGCGCGAGGCCGACGCTCATGTTGCGCGACTGGGGGCTGGAGCAGGTCAGCACGAGGTCGCCGAGCCCGCACAGGCCCGCGACCGTCTCGGCCTCGGCGCCCAGGGCCACGGCCATGCGGGTCATCTCGGCGAAGCCCCGGGTGATCAGGGCGGCGTGGGCCGACCGGCCCAGGCCCTTGCCCTCGACGACGCCGCAGGCGATGGCCAGCACGTTCTTGATCGCGCCCCCCGCCTCGGCCCCGACCATGTCGTCGGCGAGGTAGGGGCGGAAGGCGGGACCGGCGATGGCCTCGGCCAGCTCACGAGCCAGGGCGGCGTCCGGGCAGGCCAGGGTGACGGCGGTCGGCAGGCCCCGCGCCACCTCGCCCGCGAAGCTCGGCCCCGACAGCACGGCGGGGGCGGCCTGGGGCAGGGTCTCGGCCATGACCTCGGTCATCAGCTTCAGCGAGCCCTGCTCCACCCCCTTGGCGCACAGCAGCACCGGCAGGCCGGGGCGCGCATGGGGCGCGAAGGCGGTCAGGGCCGAGCGCAGGTGCTGGGCGGGAGCGACCGCCAGCACGAGATCGCACGAGGCGAGGGCCGCCATGTCGGTCGACGCCCGCACCGCCTCGTCCAGCCTCACGCCGGGCAGGAAAAGGCTGTTCTCGTGCGAGCGGTTGATCCCCTCGACCACCTCGGCCTCGCGGGCCTGGAGGGTGACGGTGAGCCCCGCGCGGGCGCAGACCTGGGCGAGCGCGGTCCCCCAGGCTCCTCCGCCGATGACGCCTGCGTGCTTCAAGCCTTGGCTCCCTTGCGTCCGGGCTGGTGGGTCGGGTTGGCGAGCGCCGCCGCCTCGTCCAACGGCCAGCGGGGCCGGGCGGCTGCATCGAGGCCGTCGGTCAGGCCCGCCATCAGCCGTTCGGCCCCGGCCAGCGCGATCATCGCGGCGTTGTCGGTGCAGTAGGCCAGCGGCGGAGCGGCGAACGAGAATCCATGCTTCGCCGCCGTCACCTCCAGCCGCGCCCGGACGGTGCGGTTGGCCGCCACGCCCCCGGCGACCACGAACCGCCGCTCATCATGTGTCCACGCCGCCATCGCCTTGGCGGTGCGGTCGCAGAGCTGGCGGGCGATGGCCTCCTGCACGGCGGCGGCGAGGTCCTTCCCGTCGGCCGCCTCCAGCCCGGCGGCCAGCCGCGCGGCCGCCGTCTTCAGGCCCGAGAAGGAGAAGTCGCATCCCTCGCGCCCCAGCAAAGAGCGCGGCAGCGTGAACCGCGCCGGATCGCCCCCCTCGGCCAGCTTTTCCAGCGCCGGGCCGCCGGGATAGGGCAGGCCCATGGACTTGGCGATCTTGTCGAAGGCCTCGCCCGCCGCGTCGTCGATGGTCGAGCCCAGGCGGCGGCAGGCCCCGATGCCCGACACGTCCAGAAGCTGACAATGCCCGCCGGACACCAGCAGCAGCAGGAAGGGATAGGGGATGTCGGCCGCCAGCCGCGCCGAAACGGCGTGGCCCTCCAGGTGGTTCACCGCCACCAGCGGCAGGTCCCGCGCCAGGGCCACGGCCTTGCCGAACGAAAGGCCGACCATCACCCCGCCGACCAGCCCCGGCCCGGCGGTCGCCGCCACGCCCGAAAGGTCGCCGTAGCCGACGCCTCCCTCGGCCAGCGCCCGCGCCACGATCCCGTCGATGGCCTCGACGTGCGAGCGGGCCGCGATCTCCGGCACCACGCCGCCGTAGGGGGCGTGCTCGGCGATCTGGCTGGCGATGATCGAGGACAGCACCTGGGTGCGCCCGTCCTCCGCCCGGCGCACCACGGCGGCGGCGGTCTCGTCGCAGCTCGTTTCGATGCCCAGGACGGTCGCGGTCATCGGCGACAGATAGGCGAGTTGCGGCGGCGACGGCAACCAAGTAGCACCCCGGCCATGTCGCAGATCGTCCGCATAGGCACCCGCGCCTCCAGGCTCGCCACCGCCCAGTCCGGCATGATGCGCCGCCGCATCGCCCAGGCCCTGGGGTCCGACGACGCCGCCGTCCTCGTCGAGATCGTCACCACCGGCGACCGCATCCAGGACCGCCGCCTGCTGGAGTTCGGCGGCAAGGCCCTGTTCACCAAGGAGATCGAGGACGCCCTGCTGGAGGGCCGCATCGACTGCGCCGTCCACTCGATGAAGGACGTGCCCGCCGAGATGCACGCCGGGCTGGCCATCGCCGCCGTCCCCGAGCGCGAGGACCCCCGCGACGCCTTCCTGTCGCGCCGGTTCGCGACGCTGGAGGACCTGCCCGAAGGCGCCACCCTCGGCACCGCTTCCCTGCGCCGTCAGGCCCAGGCGCTGCACGTCCGCCCCGACCTGAACGTGGCCATGCTGCGCGGCAACGTCGACACCCGGCTGGCCAAGCTGGCGGCGGGCGAGTTCGACGCCATCCTGCTGGCCGCCGCGGGCCTGAACCGGCTGGGAATGCCCGACGCGGCGACCGCCTTCCTCGACCCGGTCGCCGCACCGCCCGCGCCGGGCCAGGGCGCCCTGGCCATCCAGGCCCGCATGGAGGATCGGGACGCCCCGTGGCTGTCGGCGCTGCGCCACATGCCGACCACGCTGACCGTCGCGGCCGAGCGCGGCGCCCTCTATGCGCTGGAAGGCTCCTGCCGCACCGCCGTCGGCGCGCACGCCCGGCTGGACGGCGAACGCCTGACCCTGACGGTCGAGGCCCTCACCCCCGACGGCCGCCGCCGCTTCCGCCGCGAGGGCGAGATCGCCTCGCCCGACGAGGGGGCCGCCCGCGAGCTTGGCCTGCGCCTGGGCGCCGAGGTCCGCGCCGAAGGCGGCGACGACCTCATCATGACGATTTGACCCCGGCCCGCCGCCGCATAGGGTGGCGGGCATGGAAGGGGCCGCTCTGAAGATCTGGGTCACGCGGGCCGAGCCCGGCGCATGGGCCACCGCCGAGCGGCTGCGCTCGCGCGGCCATGAGCCGGTGGTCGCCCCGCTGCTGACGGTCGAACCCATCCCCGATCCCCAGGTGGACCTGCGCGGCGTCGGCGCCCTGGCCTTCACCAGCGCCAACGGGGTGCGGGCCTTCGCCGGGGCCTGTCCCGAGCGCGCCCTGCGCGTCTTCGCGGTCGGCTCGGCGACGGCCTCGGCGGCCAAGGCGGCGGGGTTCAAGGCGGTGCTGTCGGCCGAGGGCGATGTCGCCGCCCTGGCCGAGCGCATCGCGGCGCGGGCGCGGGAAATCCAGGGCTCCGTCCTGCACCCCGGCGCGCTGGAGCCCGCCGGAGACCTAGTGGGCGCGCTGAGGGCGGCGGGGATGGAGGCCAGGCTCCTGCCCCTCTACGACACCGTCCCCAGCCCGCCGCCGGACGACTTCCTGGCCGCGATCGGCGATCTCGACCTCGTGCTGCTGCATTCGCCCAAGGCGGCGCGGACCCTGGCCAAGGTGCTGCGCAAGCATCCCGCCCCGCAGCTCGTCGCCTGCTGCCTGTCGCCCGCCGTCTTGAAGCCCCTTTCCCGCGCCAGGCTGGCCGGGAAAGTCTGCGCCCCCATTCCAATCGAGGCGGCGCTGCTTAATCTGATAGACAGGCGGGCGTGAGCAGGATTGCGCCCCGCATACCGCTGCGGCACTGAGTATGACACCATGACCATCGCGCCCGACCCCGCCGAGATCACGCCGCCCCGCGATCCGGCCACCTACGCGCGCCGCCGGGGGCCGGGCCTCTGGCTGGTCGCCGCCGCCTGCCTGGTGAGCGTGGCGGCCGGGATCGGCATCGCCTTCTGGGGCAAGGACCGGCTTCCCGCGCTGAGGGCGCCCGAACCCGCCGCCGTGCGGCCCGCGCCCCTGTCGCCGCCCACGCGCCTCCTTCCCGTCCCGCAGCAGGACGCCTTCGCCCCGGCGCCCGGCCAGGACCTCGGCGCCCTCGAAGGCCGGGTCAGGACGCTGGAGACCGCCCAGGCCCGCACCATGAACGCCGCCGCCGCCGCCCTCGCCTCGGCCCTGCTGGCGGAGGCGGCCGAAAGCTCGCGCCCCTTCGCCGCCGAGCTTTCGGCCCTCGACCGGGTGCTGCCGATGTCGCCCGACGCCCTGGCCCTGCGCCAGTTCGCCGAGGCGGGCGCCCCGACCAGAGCCGCCCTGGCCGCCGGGTTCGACGACGCGGCCGCCCGCGCCGCCGTCGCCGCCCGCGACCCCGGCGAACGCGCGGGCCCCCTGGCGCGTTTGACCCACATGCTGTCGGCCATCGTCACCATCCGCCGCGTCGGCTCCACCACCGGGGACGGCGCCGACGCCGTGCTGGCCCGCGCCGAGCGGCAGGTGGGCGACGGGGACATCGACGGCGCCCTCCACACCCTCGCCGAACTGCCCGAGCCCGCGCAGCAGGCCATGGCCGGCTGGCGCGCGGGCGCCGAGCGCCGGGCCGAGATCGACCGCCGGGTCGCCGCCATCCGCGCCTCGGCCCTGGCCGACCTGGCCCAGGTCGCGAGGGCCCAGCCATGATCCGCACGGCCATCGTCCTCGTCTTCGTCGCGGCGGTCGCCGTCGCGGTCCTCGCCCTGACCGGCGACCCCGGCCGCGCCAGCCTGGTGTGGCTCGGCTGGCGGGTGGACATGACCGCCGCCTCGGCCGCCCTGCTGGTGCTGCTGACGGCCCTGGCCGCCACCGTCTTCTGGCGCCTGCTGCTGTGGGTGCTGGAGGCCCCGGCCCGCTCCGCCGCCGCCCGGGCCGCCTCGCGCCGCAAGCAGGGCGGCGAGGCCCTGGCGCGCGGCTTCATCGCCGCCGCCGCGGGCGACGGGTCGGAAGCTCGGCGCCTGGCCCAGAAGTCCGCCGAGCTGGCCGACGACGCCCCCGCCCTGGTCCGCGTGCTGGCCGCCCAGGCCGCCGAGGCCGCCGGCGACATGCCCGCCGCCAAGGCCGCCTACACCGCCATGCTGGGCTTCCCGGAGATGCGGCTGGCGGGCCAGCGCGGCCTGATGCAGATCGCGATCTCCGAAGGCGACAAGGCCGCCGCCCTGCGCCATGCCCAGAACGCCTACGACCTCGCCAAGACCGCCCGCTGGGCCTGGCGCGCCCTGCTCGAATGGCGGCTGGAGAACGGCGAGTGGGCCCAGGCGCTGGAGCTGGTCGAGCATGCCCTGCAGCGCAAGATCGTCTCGCCCATCGTCTCCGAGCGCACCCGCGCCGCCCTGCTGGCCGCCAGCGCCGCCGACCTGGAATCCAGCCCCGAGGACCGCGCCCGCTCCCAGGCGCTCGACTACGCCGTCCAGTCGGCCCGCCTCCAGCCCGGCTTCGCCCCCGGCGTGGTCATGGCCGCCCGGCTGCTGGCCGTGGACGGCAAGGTCTCCCGCGCCTCGGGCCTGATCGAGAACGCCTGGAAGGACGCCCCCCACCCGGCCCTGTGGCTCGCCTACCGCGACCTGCGCACCAGCGAGACGCCGCGCGAGCGCGCCGCCCGTCTGGCGGGCTTGGCCGCCCTGAAGCCCGAGGCGCGCGAAAGCCGCATCCTGAGCGTCGAGCAGGCCCTGATCGCCGGCGACATCGCCGCCGCGCGCGAGGCCGCCCGCCCCCTGGCCGACGAAGGGCCGGCGACCCAGCGCCTCGCCGGGCTGATGGCCCGCGTCGCCTACGCCGCCGGGGCCGCCGACGAGGCCCGCGCCTGGATCGCGCGCGGTTCGGCCGCCCCGCAGGAGCCGGACTGGTCCGACCTCGACCCCGAGGGCCGGGCCTTCAACTACACGCGCGAGGACTGGGCGCGGCTGGTCTCCACCTGGGGCGAGAGCGGCGAGCTGATCCACCCGCGCCTGGAACGGCGCGAGCGTTCGATGAGCGAGCTGCCCGAACTGCCGGTCTCCTACGCCGAATCGACGCCCTTCCTGGCCGCCGCCGAGACGGGCGCGCCCATCGTCCTGCCGGTCCCCGACGACCCCGGCGTGGGCGACCTGTTGCAGCCCGCGGGCGCAGAACCGCCCCCGCGCCGCCGACGCCGCTTGGCAAGCGCCCCGCGCGCCGCTAAATAGCCGCCTCCACGGCAGGCCGCC
>CAZOHI010000038.1:0-29235 GCA_964579695.1 uncultured Caulobacter sp.
CTCGCCTGCCGCTCGACGCCTCCCGCGCCGGCGCCGCCGTGCGGTTCGAGGGCGACGGCCAGCCGCTGGGCGATGCGGCGCTGGCCGGGCGCCTGCGCGACGCCTGGATCATCCTGCTGGCCGCCGACGCCTATGGCGCGGGCCAGCGGGCGCTCGACATGACCGTCGCCTACGCGCAGGAGCGTCGGCAGTTCGACCGCCCCATCGGCTCCTTCCAGGCGCTGAAGCACCAGCTCGCCGATGCGGCGCTGGTCATGGCTCCGGCCCGGTTCCTGGCCTGGCGCGCGGCCCACGCCTGGGACGCCGCGCCCGCCGAGGCCCCGCGCCCCGCCGCCCTGGCCAAGGCCCACGTGCCCGAGGTCGCGGTCGCCACCGCCCGCGCGATGGTCGAGGCGCACGGCGCCGTCGGCTACACCTGGGAATATCCGCTGCACCTGTTCCTGAAGCGGGCGATGTTCGACCGCGTGGCCTGGGGCGCGCCCGCCGAGCACCGGGCCCGCGCCGCCGCGCTGGCGGGCTGGTAGGCGCATGGACCTGACCCTCACGCCCGACCAGGAAAGCCTGCTCTCCGAGGTGTCCGCCTTCCTGCGCGAGCAGCTTCCCGTAACCCGCCTGCATGGCGGCAAGGACGCCGAGGCCGCCGCCGTGCGCACCCTGGGCGAGATGGGCTGGCTCGGCATGAGCCTGCCGGAAGGCGAGGGCGGGGCGGGCTTTTCGGTCGCCGACGAGGCGCTGGTGTTCCGCGAGCTTGGGCGGGTGCTGGGGCCGGTCTCGGCCCTGGCCGCGGCGGTCGCCGGGCGCCCCGGGGCGGGGAGGGGAGCGGACGGCGTCCTTTCAGGAGAAGCGACTGTCGCCGTCGCCACGCCGGCCGCTCCCTGCCGCCCGGACAGGGGCGAGGGGACGGTGCGGCTGTTCTCCAACGGCCCGCCCGCGCTGGCGGTGCTGGCGCAGCCGGACGGCGCCTGGCTGTTCGATGTGAAGCAGGCGGCGGTCGCGCCGATCCCCTGCCTCGACCCCGGCCTGTCGATGTACGAGATCGACCTCGCGGGCGCGCCGCTGCTGGGCGGCGTGGAGGACGGCGGGGCCGTGTGGCGCCATGCCATGCTGCTGCTGTCGGCGCTGAACGTCGGCGCGTCGGAGGCCGTGCGCGACCTGACCGCCGACTACGCCCGGATGCGCACCACCTTCGGGCGGCCTATCGGCGCCTACCAGGCCGTGCGTCACCCCATCGCCGAGATGGCCGCCCGCAGCGAGCAGGCCAGGTCGCAACTGTTCTTCGCCGCCCTCGCCATCGACGCGGGCCGCGACGACGTGAGCCTCCAGGTCTCGGCGCTGCGGGTGCTGGCGCAGCAGGCGGCGAGCCTGAACGCCGACGCCGCCATCCAGCTACACGGCGCCATCGGGGTGACGGACGACTACGACGCCCACCTCTTCATGAAGCGGGCCGCCGTGTTCGGCCTGTGGCTGGGCGGGGCGCGGGGCGCGCTCAAGGATGCGCTGCACCGGCCGATGGGGGGCGTCTGATGAACCTCGACCTGACGCCCGAGCTGATCGATTTCCGCCGGCGCGCCCGCGCCTGGCTGGCCGACAATGTTCCGAAGGAGCCGCGTCCGCCCTCCAGCCCGGAGACGGCGGCCTTCGACCGCGCCTGGCAGCGCAGGCTGTTCGAGGGCGGCTGGGCCGGGATCAACTGGCCCAAGGCGTTCGGCGGGGCCGGGCTGTCGGGCGTGCAGTCGCTGATCTGGTTCGAGGAGTGCGAGCGGGCCGAGGCGCCGCCCTACGGCCTGATGACCATCGCCCAGACCCATGCGGGGCCGACCCTGATCGCGCGCGGGAGCGAGGCTCAGAAGGCTTTCCACCTGCCGCGCATCCTGCGGGGCGAGAGCCTGTGGTGCCAGGGCTTCTCCGAGCCCGGCGCGGGGTCGGACCTGGCCGCCGTGCAGGCGCGGGGCGTGGTCGATGGCGACCACCTCGTCGTCACGGGTCAGAAGATATGGACCTCCGGCGCCCGCCACGCCGACTGGCAGGAACTGCTGGTGCGCACCGACCCGTCGTCGTCGCGCCACAAGGGCCTGACCTGGGTCATCTGCGACATGCGCTCGCCGGGGATCGAGGTGCGGCCGATCCGCACCATGATGGGCGAGTCGGAAATCTGCTCAGTCTTCTACGACGAGGTGCGCATCCCGCTGGCCAACGTGGTCGGCGAGGTGAACGACGGCTGGTCGGTGGCGATGTCCACCCTGGCTTTCGAGCGCGGCACGACCTTCCTGCGCGACCAGATCGCCATCGGGGCCAAGGTGGAACGGGCCATCGCGCTGGCCCAGCGCACGCGGCTGGCGGACGGCGCGCTCGCCATCGACGATCCGGCCATCGCGGCGAAGCTGGCGCAGGCCAAGGTCGAGGCGGTGTCGCACCGGGCCATGGCGCTGGCCAACGTCTCCAACGTCGACCGCAAGGGAACGCCGGGGCCTGAGGGCTCGATGGTGAAACTGCTGGTCTCCGGGACCAACAAGCGGTTGATGGAGACGGTGTCAGAGATCCTCGGCCTGTCCTTCCTCGACTACGCCGACACGCGGGCCAGCAACCCCTGGACCTACGACTTCATGTGGGCCTGGGTGCTGACCATCGCGGGCGGCACCTCGGAAATCCAGCGCGAGATCATCGCCGACCGGGTGATGAACCTGCCCCGGTCGCGGTAAGGAGCAATCATGCAGGCCCTGTCCGAAGGCGTGAACGCAGTCCTGGCGCTCGACCCCGCCGCGCCGGCGATGGAGTTCGAGAAAGCCTGGATATCCTGGGGCGTCATCGCCGCCGCCAAGACCCGGATCGAGGCGGCGCTGGCCGGGGCGCCTGACGCCCTGCGCGTGGCGGTGTTCGTCCGCAACCGGCCCGAGGCCGTCTCCCCCATCCTGGCCTGCGTGACCAACGGCTGGTGCCTGGTGACGATGAACCCGGTCAATCCCGACGACAGGCTGGCCGAGGACGTGGAGGCCGTCGCCGCGCCGGTCGTCATCGCCGCCACGCGCGAGTGGGCGCGGCCGGGCGTGACGGAGGCCGCCCGCCGCGTCGGCTCCCTGTGCCTGGAGGTGCGCGACGACCTGACCATCGGGGTGCTGGCCGACGCCGCGCGCCCGCTGGCCGACTTCCCGCGCGCGACCTCGCCGGGCGTGGCGGTCGAGATGCTGACCAGCGGCACGACGGGCAGGCCCAAGCGCGTGCCCTTCCGCGCCGAGGCGATGGAGAAGGCGGTGCTGGCCGCCCTGAACTTCGAGGCGGGGCGCAAGGCGGGCGACGCGCCCGTGCTGCGGCCGGGGGTGCAACTGCTGACCGGGCCGATGTCCCACATCGGGGGGCTGCTGGCCTTCCTCAACGCCATCCTGTCGGGACGCCGCTCGTGCCTGCTGGAGCGGTTCACCGTCGAGACCTTCCACGACGCCGTGCGCCGCCACCGGCCGAAGGTGGCGGGCGCGCCGCCCGCGGGCCTGAAGATGCTGCTCGACGCCGACCTGCCGCGCGAGGACTTCGCCAGCCTTTCGGCCCTGCGCACCGGCACCGCGCCGCTCGACCCGGACCTGGCCGACGCCATCCATGCGGCCTACGGCGTGCCGGTCCTGCAGAACTACGGCGCGACCGAGTTCGGCGGCGTGGCGGGCTGGACGCTCGGCGACTTCAAGGCGCACTACCCGCAAAAGCGCGGCGCCGTCGGGAGGGTCAATCCGGGCGTCGAGGCCCGGGTCGTGGACGCCGAGACGCACCAGCCCCTGGCGCCGGGCGAAAAGGGCGTCCTGGAACTGCGCGGCAGGCAGGTCGGCGACGGCGAGACCTGGGTCAGGACCACCGACATCGCCATCGTCGACGCCGACCGCTTCCTGTTCATCCTGGGCCGGTCCGACAACGTCATCATCCGGGGCGGCTTCAAGGTCGATCCCGACGAGGTGGCGGGCGCGCTGCGCCTGCACGAGGCAATCCATGAGGCCGCCGTCATCGGCCTGCCCGACGCGCGGCTGGGCCACGTCCCGGCGGCGGCCTATGTGCTCAAGCCCGGCGCGGCCGATCCGGGCGCCGCGGCGCTGGCCGAGTTCGTCCGCGCGCGGCTGCTGCCCTACAAGACGCCGGTCCGCTTCCTGAAGCTGGACGAACTGCCGCGCACCACGTCCATGAAGGTGAGCCAGCTCGAACTTCGCGAACGCTTCGCCGAGGAGACCCCATGAGCACCGAGGAACTGATCGTCGAGCGGGTGGGCCATGTCCTCAAGCTCACCCTGAACCGCCCCGACCGGCTGAACGCCCTGAACCGGCCGCTGCAACTGGCGCTGGAGCGGACCTTCGTCGCGGCGGGCGAGGATGCGGAGGTGAGGGCGGTGGTCATCACCGGCGCGGGGCGGGCCTTCTGCTCGGGCGCGGACGTCGGCGGGCTGGAGGCGGGGGCGCAGGGGTCGAACGACCCCAAGGACGTCCACGTCCCGAAGTTCACCATGCGCCAGGCCAAGGTCTTCAAGCCGACCATCTGCGCGGTCAACGGCGTGTGCGCGGGGGCGGGGCTGCACTTCGTGGCCGACAGCGACATCGTCATCGCCAGTTCGGCGGCCAGCTTCGTCGACACCCACGTCAACGTCGGCCAGGTCACGGCCCTGGAGCCCATCGGCCTGATGCAGAAGATGCCGCTCGACGCGGTGCTGCGCATGGTCATCCTGGGCAAGGCCGAACGGCTCAGCGCCCAGCAGGCCCTGGAGGTGCGCATGATCGGCGAGGTCCTGGCGCCGGAGGACCTGGACGCCCGCGCGATGGAGCTGGCGCAGATCGCCGCCAGCGTCTCGCCCGCCGCCGTGCAGCGTTCGCTCAAGGCCATCTGGGGCGCGATGGAGCTGCCGCTGGAGGAAGCCTATGCGAGCGGCTTCGACATCCTGATCCGCCACCGCTCGCACCCCGACGCTCTGGAAGGCCCCAAGGCGTTCCGCGAGAAGCGCGCCGCCGACTGGAACGGCGACCCCAGCCTCTAGGAGGCGGCTGGCCGGGCGAGGTCGAGGAAGGCCGAGGAGAACTCGCCGAGCGGGTTGGTCGCGCCCTTGCCCAGGTCTTCCATCAGCCACTGGGTCAGGAGCTTGGCGCCGCGCCCGCCGATCAGCACGGCCAGTTCCTCGTCGCGGGCCAGGATCGCCTCGCCGAGTTGCAGCATGTAGCCGTGGTAGGTGGTCATCCGCTCCAGGTCGCCGGCGAAGATGTCGTCCTCCCGCCGCACGTTGGCGCAGAATTCGTAGAGGATGCTCTGGAACAGCGACAGCGGCTCGTTGCCCGCCAGCCGGGCGGTCAGGCCGCCGAACTCGCGCAGGGCGCCGAGGTAGTTGCGGTAGGCTTCCGGCGTGATGTCCAGCACCGCGTCGCGGCGGATGGTCACGAACCGGGCGAGTTGCCCCCGCACCTCCACGTCGCGCGAGCGGGCGGCCAGGCGCGAGATCTCGGCCCGGATCGGCTCGACCGCCGTGATGATCTCGTGCATCGCCGTGCCGCGGGCGCGGAAGTAGATCGAGGCGGTGTGGGCCACCGACCGGCTGTCCGGCCGCCGGGTGAAATAGCCGCCGCCGACGCCGCGCCGCACATAGAGGAGCTGCTCCTGGGACACCAGCGACGCCGCCTGGCGCAGGGTCGGGCGGCTGACCTGATAGCGTTCGACCAGCTCCTCCTCGGAGCCGATCAGCGAGCCCTCGGCCAGCTTCAGGCAGTCGTCCCTCAAGGCGCGCGCGATGTGCAGGACGCGCGACGAGGCTTCCCGTTTCTTACGCTCATGGCGCCCGCGAGCCATCGCTTCCCCCTGGCTAGGACCTTGCGCGAGCCGTACGCCCGATCATCAATAGAGTCTATCCATTTGCGGCCTTGCGGATCCGCTCGCCGGCCATCCAGCCCAGCGCCATGGCGGGAGCGTTGGTGTTGCCCGACACCACGCTCGGCAGCACCGAGATGTCGGTGACATAGAGGCCTTCGACCCCTCGCACCCGCAGTTGCGGGTCGACGACCGCGTCCTCGTCCGCGCCCATGCGGCAGGCGCCGGAAATGTGCATCCCGGACCCGGCCGCGCGCCGCCACATGTCGATGACCTGCGCCTCGCTCTCGACCGCCGGGCCGGGGAAAGTCTCGGACAGGGCGTAGGGGGCCAGCGCGCTCGTCTTCGCCAGCCGCCGGACGTAGCGGACCAGCCGCACGGCGGCCTGCTGGTCGTCCTCGTGCTCCAGGGCGTTGGTGACGATGGTCGGCCGGGCGTCGGGGTCGGGGGAGGCGATCTCCACATAGCCGCGGCTTTTCGGCAGCATCTGGTAGCCGCCGATGGTCATGCCGGGATGGTCCTCCATCTGCATCCGGCCGCCGGTCGCGGCGATGCTGACGAGGTTGACCAGCAGGCGGATGTCCGGCTCGGCCAGTGACGGGTCGGAACGGACATAGCCCCCGACCTCGAAGGCCGGGCGGCTCATCGGCCCCGTGCCCAGCAGGGTCTGGCGCAGGACGTTGCGATAGAGCCGCCAGCCGCTGAACTCGCGGTTCTCGCTGCCATCCTTGACGCGGAACTTCAGGAAGAAGCAGCGGTGGTCGGAGATGTTGCGGCCGACGCCAGGGGCGTCCAGCACCACCTCGATCCCGTTGCGGCGCAGGAGGTCGCCGGGGCCGACCCCGGACAACTGGAGCAGCTTCGGCGTGGCGATGCCGCCCGCCGCCAGCACCACGCCGCGCCGGGCGGTGTGGGCGACCGCGCCCGACCGATCACGGCCCTCGACCCCCGTGGCGCGGCGGCCGTCGAAGGTGATGCGGTCGATGCTGGTCTCGGTGGCGATGGTCAGGTTGGCCCGCCTCTTCACCGGATGCAGGAAGGCCGCCGCCGCGCTCTGGCGCCGTCCGCGCCAGATGTTGCGGACGGTGTAGCCGACGCCTTCGCCGCCTTGCGCGTTCAGGTCGGCGCGCAGCGGGGCGCCCAGCTCCTGCGCCCCCGCCAGCACCGCGTCGCAGAGGGGCAGGTCATAGGGCTTGCCGCTGATCCGCAGCGGGCCGGAGCCGCCGCGAGTGTCGTCGGCGCCGCCGTCGTGGCCCTCAATGGCGCGGAAGGCGGTCAGGAAGTCGCTCCAGCCCCAGCCGGGCACGTTCCAGCCGTCGTAGTCGCTCGGCTGGCCGCGCATGTAGACGAGGCCGTTGATGGCGCTCGACCCGCCCAGGGTTCGGCCCCGGATGTGGAATTCCGGCTCGTTCAGGCCCCGGCTGCGCTGGCCCGGGTACATCCAGGCATAGTTCGGGTCCGTCATCAGCTTGGCGTAGCCGCGCGGGATGGGGATGTAGGGGCTGCGGTCGGCGGGACCGGCCTCGATCAACAGGACGGAGACGCTCGCGTCCTCCGACAGGCGACCCGCCAGGGCGCACCCCGACGAGCCCGCGCCGACGATGATATAGTCGAACTGCGCCATCCCACTCTCCAGCCCCGTGATCCGAATTGAGTCGGTTCTATATCGCCGTTCGCTGCGCGAGTTCTTGAGTTTTAGCCGCGCAGCCCCTATTCAGTTATCTCATAATTCAATGGGAGGCCGCCGTGTCAATCGCATTCTCCACCCCTCGCGGGCTCTATATCGGCGGCGGCTGGTCCGCGGGCGGCGGCGGTCTTTCCGAGGACGTGATCAATCCCGCCACCGAGGCCCTGCTCGGCAAGGCGCCGGTCGGCGGCAGGGCCGACGCCGAGGACGCCATCGCGGCGGCGCGCGAAGCCTTCGACAAGGGGCCGTGGCCGAACCTTCCCGCCCACAAGCGGCAGGAGGCGATGACCCGCTTCCTCGACGCGCTGGAGGCGCGGAAGGACGACATCGTCGCCCTGATCGTGGCCGAGGCGGGCGCCACGGCGATGCAGGCCCAGTTCGTCCACTACGCCGTGCCGATGAAGCACGCCCGCGCCACCGTGGCGCTGGCGACCCGCGATCCGGTCACCCCCTACAGCCCCGAACTGACGCCGCAGCGGGACGGCACGACCATGCTGGGCATGGCGCTGTCCGTGCGCCAGCCGGTGGGCGTGGTGTCGGCGATCACGGCCTACAACTTCCCCTTCTTCCTGAACCTGGCGAAGGTGATCCCGGCCCTGGCGGCGGGCTGCACGATGGTGCTGAAGCCCTCGCCCTTCACCCCGTTCTCGGCCCTGCTGTTCGGCGAGATCGCCGACGAGGTGGGCCTGCCCAAGGGCGTGCTGAACATCGTCAACGGCGGCCCGGAGGTCGGCGAGGCGCTGACCACCGATCCCCGCGTCGACCTCGTCACCTTCACCGGCTCGGACAAGGTGGGCTCGCTGATCCAGGCCCAGGCGGCGCCGACCCTCAAGCGCGTGGTCATGGAGCTGGGCGGCAAGTCGGCGATGATCGTGCGGCCGGACGCCGACCTGACCGCCGCCGCCATGTCGGGCCTGGGCGGTTTCACCCTGCACTGCGGCCAGGGCTGCGCGCTGCTGACCCGGCACATCGTCCACAACTCCGTCCGCGCCGAGTATGTCGCGAAGCTCAAGGCGATGGCCGAGGCGGTGAAGGTGGGCGATCCCGCCGATCCGGCCGTCGGCATGGGCCCGCTGATCCGCGAGGGCGCGAGGGCGCGCACCGAATCCTATGTCCAGGCGGCCCAGGACGAGGGCGCGACCCTGGTGGCGGGCGGGCGGCGGCCGGAGGGGCTGGACAAGGGCTTCTTCTACGCCCCGACCCTGTTCGACAACGTCGAGAACCATCACCGCATCGCGCGGGAGGAGGTGTTCGGCCCCATCGGCGTGGTCATCGGCTACGACGACGACGAGCAGGCGATCGCGCTGGCCAACGACAGCGACTACGGCCTCGGCGGCGGCGTCTTCACCCGCGACACGGGCAAGGCCTACCAGATGGCGCTGGCGCTGCGGACGGGGAACGTCTCGATCAACGGCGGCGCGGGCACGATGCCCAGCCACGCCCCGTTCGGCGGCGTGCGGCGCTCGGGCCACGGCAAGGAATACGGACTCGAGGGGCTGAACGAGTTCACCTTCATCAAGTCCGTCACCTTCCACGCGGGCTGATCGTCAGCGCTGGCTCTCAGGGAGTTGGAGCACCAGGCCGTCCAGCGCCGGCGCGGCCTTGATCTGGCACGACAGGCGGCTGGTCGGGGTGCGGACGGGCGCGTAGTCGAGCATCGACTCCTCGATCTCGTCGGGGCCGCCGGTCCGGCCGTACCAGCCCTCGTCCACGATCACGTGGCAGGTCGCGCAGGCGCAGGCCCCGCCGCAGTCGGCCTCGATGCCGGGCACGTTGTTCTTGATCGCCGCCTCCATGACGGTGCGGCCTTCCTGCGTCTGGATCTCGTGGCGCGTTCCGTCCGCCTCGATGAAGATGATCGTGACCATCGTCCCCTCTCGCTCCTTGTTGTTCATTCGTTCGGGCGCGGGCGACCGGACGCGGAAAAGCCCGCGTCGACCCGCAGCGTTTCGGCGGTGATCCACCGGGCTTCCTCGCCGGCCAGGAACAGGGCCGCCCATGCCGCGTCCCAGGCCGTGCCCTCGCTGGCCAGCATGGCGCGCTCGGATGGCGCGCGGCGGCCGGTCATCGGCGTCGAAAGCTGGCCCGGCGCGATGGCGTTCACCCGCACGCCGGCCGGACCCAGGCTGAAGGCCATGTCGCGGGTCATCGCCTCCAGCCCGCCCTTGGCGGCGGCGTAGGCGACCGCGCCGTGCCCCAGCGAGGCGGCGGCGGACGAGATGTTGACCACGCTGCCGCCCGAAGCCTTCAGCGCCTCGGCCGCCGCGCGGGTCAGGTTCAGCGCGCCGTCGAGGGTGACGGCCAGCGTCTCGCGCCAGGCGTCGTCCTCGATGGAGGCCACGTCGCCCCGGCGCACCACGGCGGCGTTGTTCACCAGCACGCCGAGCGGGGGATAGACCTCCCCGTGCCGGGCCACGGCTGCCTCGCATTGCGCGCGGTCGCGCACGTCGCAGACGAGGGCGATGGCCTCGCCGCCCAGTCCCTCGATCAGGGCGACGGTGTGAGCCGCCCGTTCGGCGGAAGCATCGAGCACCCCGACCCCCGCGCCCTGCATGGCGAAGAGGACGGCGGTCGCGGCCCCCACGCCCAGGAAGTCACCCTCACAGCCCGCGCCGGAAACGACGGCGCCCCGGCCTTCCAGGCGCCGGCCCTGCATCGGCAGGTGCGCGCCCAGCCGGGTTTGCGCCTCGAATCGCGCCCTCTGCATCCATCGGTTCCGGCTTGGCGGTTGATGTCCATTGAGATTACTCTATAGGAGTGAGTATAGGTTTCCAAGGCTCGACATGACCGATCTCGAAACGCGGCTGAGAAAGTTGGAGGACCGGGCGGCGCTGACCGAACTGGTCGCGCGCTACGCCATGCTGGTGGCGCAGGGGGAGGGGGCGTCGGTCGCCGCCCTGTTCGCCGAGGACGGGCGTTTCCGCGCGGGCCAGCGGACGGCGGAGGGGGGCGAGGCGCTGCGGGCCTTCTTCGCCAACCTGCGGCCGCTGGGCACGATCCCGCTGGTCGGCAACCTGGTGCTGGAGATCGACGGCGACGAGGCGGGCGGCCGCTCGACCCTCTATGCCCGCGTGCCGGGCGAGACGCTGGCCGTCTATTCCGGCTGGTACGAGGACACGTTCCGGCGCGTGCGCGGCGAATGGAAGTTCGCCTCCCGCGACTTCGACTTCTACCACGACAGTTCAGGCAACGCTGCGAAGCGATAGGAAGGGTGCCCCCATGACCTCCATCGACCTTTCGGGCAAGGCGGCCCTGGTGACCGGCGGGGCTTCCGGGATAGGGCGGGCGGCCGCGCTGGCCCTGGGCGCGGCGGGCGCATCCGTCCTCGTCGGCGACGTGAACCTGCCGGGCGCCGAGGCGACCGCCGCCGCGATCCGAGAGGCCGGGGGAAAGGGCGAAGCCATCGTGCTCGACATCTCAGACGGAGTGGCGGTCAGCGCCGCCGTCGCCAGGGCCAAGGCCGCGTTCGGGGGCCTGCACATCGGGGTGAACTGCGCGGGGGTGACGCTGGGCGGCGGCCTCCTGACCGACGTGCCGGAGGAGAACTTCGACCGCACCATCGCCGTCAACGTGAAGGGGACCTGGCTGTGCCTGCGGGCCGAGATCGCCGCCATCCTGGAAAGCGGCGGCGGGGCCATCGTCAACGTCGCCTCGACCATGGGGCTGGTCGCCAGCCCGATGGCCAGCTCCTA
This sequence comes from uncultured Caulobacter sp., assembly GCA_964579695.1. Lineage (GTDB taxonomy): Bacteria > Pseudomonadota > Alphaproteobacteria > Caulobacterales > Caulobacteraceae > Caulobacter. The sequence continues at coordinate 11,197 of CAZOHI010000038.1, forward strand.
CATCGCCTCAAAGCACGCGGTCGTCGGCCTGACCAAGGCGGCGGCCATGGAGTATTCGGCCAAGGGCGTGCGGGTGAACGCCGTCTGTCCCGGCGGCACGGATACGGCCATGATCCCCGACGCGGTGAAGCAGGCGCTGGTCCCGCTCCATCCCATCGGCCGCATCGCGGGACCGGAGGAGATCGCGGCGGCCATCCTGTTCCTCGTCTCGCCCGCTGCGTCCTTCGTCACCGGCGTGGCGATGCCGGTGGACGGCGGCTGGACCACGCACTGATGGAGGCGGCGATGGAAGGCGACAAGCGCAAGGCCGAAGCCTTCGTCCGCGGCCTTGCCGCCGGGTCGATTGACGACGCCCTCGTCACCGAGGACATGACCGCCTGGGCGGCGACCAGCGGCGACACCTTCCCGCTGGCGCGGCTGCGGATGATGGTCGGCCTGCTGAAGACCCTGTTCGAAGGCGACTTCGAGATGGAGATCGTGGAGACCATCGCCGAGGGCGACCGCGTGGCTGTCATGGCCCGCTCGCGCGGCACGCTGAAGGACGACGGCGCCGTCTACGCCAACGACTACCACTATGCGCTGAAATTCCGGGACGGGCGCATCTGCGAGATGCGCGAATACATGAACACCGCCGTCGTGCGCGACCTTATCATCCCCCGGCTGGCGGCGGCTGCTGCGGCGGCGGTGAACAAGGCGTAGGGCGCCTTAGTAGTAGCTCCCCGTCTTCAGGCAGGTCTGCCACTTGCGATATTCCCGCATCTTGCAGGTGGAGTCGCTGCAAAGGGCGGAGGACGAATAGTGGCGACTGGCGCACATCTTCTCGTTCGGGGATTTCGCCGATGGCGGCGAGCTGGGCGCGCCGGCCGGCTTGGGCGGCGTCATCGTGACAGGCTTCACCGTCAACGAAGCGATGCCCGATGTGCCCCCCGCGGCCCTGATCCTGGCCGCGACGGCCGTACCGATGGCCCGGTCGAGGGGCCTGAATTTCACGTCGTTCGCCGCGTTGACATCGGCGCCCCGCCGCAGCAACTCCTCGACCATGGCGAGGTTGCCTTCACCGGCCGCGTAGTGGAGCAGCGTGTTGCCCTCGCTGTTGGCCATCCGGACATCCAGCCCCTTGTCCAGTTCCGCGAGGACGGCGGCGTTGTCCCGGGTTCCGATGGCGTAGCGCGCCTTGTCAAAGTCGCCTCCGCCTCCGCCCCCCGCCGCCGGATTGGCGCCCGGCCGGGCCGCCGGCGCGCTCATCGCCTGCCTGAGGCGGGCCGACACCATCGTCCCCACCGCCCGGTCAAGCGCGGTCATGCCAAGGCTGTTCTTGATCCGGGGATCGGCGCCGCGCTGGAGCAGCGCGTTCACCATGGCCAGATTGCCGTCGCCCGCCGCGAAGTGCAGCAGGGTGTAGCCCTCGTGGTTCTGCATGTTGACGTCGAACTGGCCGCTGTCGATCAGCCGTTCGGCGGAGCCGTTGTCCTTGATGGCGATGGCGTGTCGCGCGTCGTCGAAGGGATCGCCCGCCGTGGCGACGGCCGCGATGGACAACGCGGCGGCGAACGCCAGCACAAGAATCGTTCTCATGAATCCCCCGAACTGAAACCCCACCCTACCTCGCGGCCCCGCGCCGCGCGCATGAAATCGCCAACGCCGCCGCGGCTGGACGCGGGGCGCGCTAGACCTTCGGCGCAGGCTCCCCCGGCGGCGTCGCCAGGTAGCGGTAGAGCGTCTTGTGGAAGTTGTTGATCGGCGTCTCCTGCACCGGGTTGGTGCGGGCCACTGTGAAGCCGCGCGACTTCATGCCCTTCTGCACGGCGGCGATGTTGCCGAAGTCCTGCTCCAGGAACGGGTTCTGGCCGACGAAGGCGTCGAGGTCGGGATAGACCTCCTGCTCCGGCTGCGGAGCCTTGCCTTCCGGGAAGCGCTCCAGAGACCAGACGTCGAAGAGGCAACTGTCCACGCTGCGCCCGTTCGGCCGCGCCCGGTACCACAGGAAGCTGTCGACGCTCGGCAGGATGATGGTGTTGGGGAAGATGTGCCAGTCGGTGCCCGCGCGCTGGATGTCGGCGTCGGTCAGGTTCTCCGGCCACCTGGCGCCGGTCTTCTCCAGCTCCTCGCGGTGGAAGCGGTTGAGCATCCCGACCAGCTCGGGGACCGAGGCGTCGGCGGGGGCCTCCTCGACCAGCCGCTCGGCGGCCCGGACCTTGTGGTCGGAGGCCAGGGCCTTGAGCGTCGTGCGCAGGTCCACCAGCCCGTCGCGGATGGCGGGGCGGAAGTCCGCGCCCGGCGGGGCCATGGCCATGCGCTTGCGGGCCTTTTCGGGGGCCGGGAACCAGAACATGGCGTGCTTGCCGTGGGCCGCGCCGACGGTGCCCAGCGCGCTGCGGGCGCCGACCTGCGGGTGGGTGGCCTCGGTGTGGTAGCCCTCGTTGAAGGCGTCGATCATGACCTTCCAGTTGCAGGGCACGACCAGCGTCTTGCGCCAGGCGTAGCGCAGGCCCTCCAGCTCGAAGTTGCGGAACACGTCGGGCAGGGGGGCGAGGTAGTCGGCCAGCGGCTCGATGGCCGGGTCCATGCTGATCCACACCCAGCCGGCCCAGTGGCCGACGCGCACTTCCTTCAGCGCCAGGTCCTTGTCCTCGAAGGCCGGGCAGCCGTCCCAGTCCTCGCGGTCGGTGACGTGCTTGAGCGAGCCGTCGATGTTCCACGACCAGCCGTGGAAGCGGCAGTAGATCGACTTGCCGGTGTTGCCGCAGCCGTCCTTCAGCCGCCGCCCGCGATGCTGGCAGACGTTGTAGTAGGCTTTCACCTCGTCCTTCGAGGCGCGCACGACGATGATGGACTCGTCGACGATCTCGTAGGTCACGAAGTCGCCGACGTCGGGAATCTCCTCCTCGCGGCAGACGATCTGCCAGACGCGCGGCCACATCCGCTCGTCCTCCATCTGGAGGTAGGCGGGGGAGATGTAGGCGTCGGACGGCATCAGGTCCGGCCGGAACTCGGCCTTGGCCGGATCGAGCGGCTGGGTCATGGGCTCAGCCTTCCCGCTTCCAGACCAGCGGCAGGCGCTTGACGTCGAACACGCCCTGGCCGCGCGTGACGGCCCGGTCGCCGGGGGCGATCTCGAACGGCGGTGCGTTCTTCATCCACTCCTCCAGCGAGATGCGCAGCTCGCGGCGGGCGAGGGGCGCGCCGACGCAGATGTGCGGGCCTGAGGCGAAGGCCAGGTGCCGCACGTTCTTGCGCCGCAGGTCCACCTTCTCAGGGTTCTCGAAGGCTTCGGGGTCGCGGCCGGCCATGGTCGAGGCCAGCAGCACCCGGTCGCCCTTCTTCATCGGCACGCCGTGGAACTCCACGTCGTGGGCCACCACGCGGGGCGAGGAGACGACGGAGTAGGCGCGCAGGAACTCCTCGACCGCGTCCGGGATCAGCTCCGGCTCGGCCCGCAGCAGGGCCTGGTCCTCGGGGTGCTCGGCCAGGTGCTTGAAGATGAAGGTCATCGTCGCCGCCACCGTGTCCAGCCCGCCGAAGAACAGCAGGAAGCTCATGGCGAAGATTTCCTCGTCCGTGATCGGGCGGTCGCCGACCTTGGCCTGGATGATGGTGCTGAGCAGGTCGTCGCCGAGGTTCTTCTTCCGCTCGGGGATGACGCCTTCCAGGTAGTCCATGATGTTCTTGGCGCCCTGGGCGATGATCTCCAGGCTGCTTCCGTGCAGGAGGTTGTCCTCCCACTCCACGAACTCGTTCAGCCGGTCCTTGGGCAGGTTCATCAGGTCGAGGAAGATGCGCACCGGATAGGGGCGGCCGTACTCCGTCTCGAACTCGAACATCTCCTTGTCCAGCAGCCCGGCGATCATCTCGCGGGCCCGTTCGCGCAGGCTTTCCTCCATGGGATTGAGGACGGCGGGCATGAAACGGGTGTTGATGATGCTGCGGTACAGGCGGTGCATCGGCGGATCGACTTCCACCGGGATCAGGTTCACGTCCTTGCCCAGCAGCCGCAGGAAGCCGGTGGCGTTGTTGCTCGAGAAGGTCTCGGGGTTGGTGTAGACCTCGCGGATGTATTCCGCCGAGGTGACAATCCAGCTCGCGCCCGAGCGGTAGGCCCGGCGCGAGAAGAACACGTCCGGCAGGTCGTGGATCTTGGCGTTGGCCGAGTAGGGGCAGCGGTCCACGTTCGGCTGGTCGGCGAAGGCGTAATCGACGACGAGCTCCGGCGGCACATGGTCCGGGACCGGGATATCGCTCACATCGGTCATCGCTTCGTCCTCCCGTGATTATGCTTCACTCCGCAAAACCATAACTCTATGGGGTGTTCCGTCAAGGCGACGCCTCCTCGAAATCGCTTGATTGCGCCGTTTTATCTGTGATTGAGTTATCTCAATAATAGAAGGGGACCCCGCCATGGAGTACAAGCTGTTCGGGCCGTCCGGCTTGCGCGTCTCGCCGATGTGCCTTGGGGCGATGACCTTCGGCACGGCCTACGGGTGGGGCGCGGACCGGGAGACCAGCCGGGCGGTGTTCGACGCCTTCGTGGACGCGGGCGGCAACTTCATCGACACCGCCAACCGCTACCAGGCGACCCAGAGCGAGACCTTCCTGGGGGAGTTCGCCGAAGGGATGCGCGACCGGCTGGTGCTGGCCACCAAATACACCCTGCGCATGAACGCGGACGACCCGAACTCCGGCGGGAACCACCGCAAGTCCATGGTGGTGTCGGTGGAGGGCAGCCTGCGCCGCCTGAAGACGGACTACATCGACGTCCTGTGGATGCACTGCTGGGACCAGACGACGGACACCGACGTGGTGATGCGGGCGCTGGAATACCTCGTGGCGTCGGGCAAGGTGCTGCACGTCGCGGTGTCGGACTCGCCCGCCTGGCTGGTCTCGCGCTGCAACGCCATCGCCGAGATGCGCGGCTGGTCGGCGTTCACGGGGGTGCAGCTTCCCTACAGCCTGGTCGAGCGCACGCCGGAGCGGGAAGCGCTGCCGATGGCCCGCGCGCTGGGGCTGGGCGTGGCGGCGTTCGCCTGCCTGGGATCGGGGGTGCTGACGGGCAAGTACCTGGACGGAGCGGAGGGCGGGCGGATCGACGCCGCCGACTGGCCGCTGGCCGACCTGTCGCGGGCCGAGCGGACGCAGAAGATCGCGCTGAAGGTGCGGGACGTGGCGGCCGAGCTGGGCGCGACGCCTGCGCAGGTCGCGCTGGCCTGGGTAATGGCCCAGGACCCCAGCCACATCCCGATCGTGGGGGCGCGGACGGCGGCGCAGCTCAAGGACAACCTCGGGGCGCTCACGGTGCGGCTGCCGGAGGAGGCGATGGCGGAGCTGGACGCGCTGAGCGCCATCCCGCTGGGCTATCCGGCCTCCGTGCTGGAGCGGATCGCGAACGTGGGCGTGATGGCGGAGGCGCCGCGGTAAAGCCCTTCCCCCATCCAGAGGGAAGGGCGGAGGGGATCACCCCACGACCAGATGGTCGATCCGTTCGTCGGAGAAGAAGTTCACCCAGCCGTACGCCAGCTTCAACTTCCGCGTGTCGCCCTCGCGCCGGGCGATGCCTTCGCGGCCGCGCTCGACGCCGACCTTCGGGTGGCCGATGTGGCCGTGCTCGGCGCCGTCCCAGCGCCAGCGCTCGCCGCCGATCTCGTAGTGCAGGACCTTCGGATAGCGGCCCTCGTCCAGCTCGATCTTCAGCTTCACGTCGCGCGTCACCATGCGCGGCCCCTTCTCGGTGGCCATCATGGCGAACTGGCATTCGTCGCGGTTGTAGCCGATGTGGCAGAAGTCCCGCGTGCCGTCCTCGTACTCGTTGCAGACGATCAGCCAGACCATGCCGCGCTGGATGTAGGTGGCGGGCCAGCTCACGCCCGGCGCGCTCCAGCAGGTGGCGTATTCGGAAAAGCCCTCGCACTTGCGGCCCAGCACCGTGCCCTGCACGCGGGTGATGTAGGAGGTGAACATCCAGCCGCCCTGCTCGTTGGGCGAATACCAGCTTATGCCCGGCGCGGCGCTGACGCCGGTCAGTTGCAGCAGCTCGCCCTCGCTCCACTCCATGCCATCGACGCGGCGGACGTAGCGGTAGGGCTCCTTGCCCGGAATCTGGACGGTGCTCTCGGCGAGGTGGGCGTTCCCCTCGATGCGGTTCGTCACCGGCCCGACATAGGCCCGCTCGGCGCCCGGCGCGGGGTTGTAGAGCTTGCCGCCGTCGGCGTTGGTGCGCAGCAACAGGCCGAGGCTGGAGCGGTGGTCGTGGTAGCGCACCACGTTCCAGAGGTTGCCTTCCTCGTCCACCAGCGTCGCGTTCGGCACCAGCGCGTCGATGCGCATCCCGAACATCGTGGTGGTCGGGAAGGAGGACTCCAGCGTCTGGTCGAAGAAGCCGAAGACGTTCTTGTTGTTGAAGGCGCCGAATGCGCCGACGTCCAGTTCCTTGCCCATCGTGCTTCCTCCGTTTGGTGTTTTCAGGCCGCCGTCATGTCGCGGACCCACTTGAGCATCCGCCGCTCCACCTGCAGCCCGTCCTGCGGGCCGAAGGAGCCGAGCTGGGTCACCTTGCCCAGCGAGACGATGTGCTGGGCGCCCTGGATGGCCAGGCCGTCGCGGATCTCCAGCTTCAGGTCGTCGGGATAGACGCCGACCGTCTGCGAAGCGGCGTTGATGCGCTTCAGCGCCTCGCCGACGCTGGCCACCGGCACGAGGTTGGCCGTGCGGTTGGCCAGGATGTCGGAAAACTCCACCACCTCGTCGAACTGCGAGACGACGATGGCCCCGGCCGCCTCGTCCGGCGTCTGGATCAGCCTGTAGAAGTCGTCCTGCAACGCGATCCCCGCGAGCTGTTCCAGCAGCTCCGGCTTGGGATGCTTGGCGGGCGTGCTGATGGTGGAGGGCAGGGTCTGGATGTTGGCCAGGATGCGCTCGCCCAGCCTGTTCAGCCGCGCCATCTGCTCGGGGTCGTGCTCGTCGCAGACGACGTAGATGACCCGCGCGTTGGCGCAGAGTTCCTGGTTGTAGGCGCCGATGTCGAGGGCCGCGCGGCCCGCGACCTCCTCGACGGCCTCGTCGCTCTCCAGCGCCTGCGGCCCGATGATCGAGGCGCTGTGCTTGGGATCGAGGGTGATGAGGTCGATGCCCGGCTGGAGGTACTTGGTGATGTGGGTGATCGAGGCGAAGCCGCCCCAGGCGACGATCTTCTCGATGTTGCGCGGCTGGTAGAGGACGCTCTCGACCCGCTCGTCGCCGCCCTTCCAGTAGGCGGCGCTCATGTGCCGCGTGACCGGGTGGTCGGGGGCGATGTCGATCATGGTGCGCAGGATGGCGACCGCCGTCATCGGGTCGTTGGACGGAAGCTTGATGATGGCGTCCGAGCGGGTGATGGCCGAGCGCAGGACGGTCAGGAAGGCCACCCCCGGCGAGTTGCCGGCGATGACGTGCACCGTGCGGGCCCCGAAGGCGCGGACGTTCAGCGCCCGCCCGCCGGGCAGCTCGTGGCGGACCCAGCCTTCCAGGTACTCGCGGCCGATCTGGGTGTCGACGAACCGGGCGATGGTCTCGCGCCCGAAGCTCTGGGGCAGGGCGCGGTAGAGCGCTTCCAGGATGGTGCGCGACATGCCCGAGGTCACGGCGCTCAGCTCGAAGGCGGTGCGCAGATGCGCGTTGCTGTCGAGGTCCAGGGCCGCGCCGACCTGCGCCATGAAGTCGATGATCTCGTCCAGGCTCAGCGCATAGAGGTCGCCCAGCGAATGGGCCTGGGTCGGAAGCTTCGACAGGTGCTTCGTCAGGTCCGGCGCGCGGAAGGAGACGCCGCCGGCGCGGGCGCCGTAGCTTTCCAGGTCGCTGTCGACGACCTTGCCGCGAACGATGAGGGGAACGTCCACGGTCGTCATGACAATTCCCTCGCACGCTCGATCAGCCAGGACATCGCTTCCTCGTGGGCGTCGTTGGAGCCGGAGCAGCTGATCTTGTCGTCGCCGCCCTCCAGTTCGCTGAAGCGCTCGATCTTCGGGTGGAAATAGGGCCCCGCCCGGCCGCATCCGCAACCGTCCCAGGTGACCGTCACCTTGTCGCCGGTCACGAACCCGCCCCAGAAGGACTCCGCCAGCAGGTCGAAGAAGGCGTAGCGGCCGGTCTGCGTCCCCTCGCGCGGCAGCGGCGCGCCGGTCTCCGGGTCCAGCACGAACGGCGCGGTGAAGGGCAGGGGGTGGTAGTTCCCCTCCGGGCACTGGCTGTTGGAGCAGATGCACTCCGACATGCCGTAGCCGAAGCGCAGGGGCGCCCCCAGGAAACGCTCGACCCGCTCGCGCCAGTCGTCGGGCACGGCCACGCCCTTCATGCCGCCGCCGGTGGAGATCACGCTCTCCGGCGCGAACAGCTTCTCGACGCTCCGGGCCTCGCCCAGCAGCATCCAGTTGTATTGCAGCGGCACGACCCCGAAGGCGAAGACCTTGCGGCCGCGCAGGTCCTTCAGCACCCGGTCGAAGAAGGTCTCCTGGTCCGCCGCCTGGTTGGCCTGGCGCTCCATGGAGGTCTTGAAGCGCCGCATCAGGTCGGGGGCGATCTGGATGTCGTCCAGCGCGCCCTTCTGGCTCGCCCCCCGCACCCGCCCGGCCAGCGAGGCGACGTCGGCGCTCATGAAGTCGTCGTAGAGGACGTAGGTCGTCTCCTCCGAGCCGTGGGCGCGGACGAGGCCGTCCAGCATCCGCTGGGCCACGTGACGGCCCCGGCGGTACGAGGGATAGACGATCGGGACCGGCGCATCGCCGTCGCGCAGGCGGGCCAGCCGGTCGGGCTCGTCGCCGAACGGCTCCATCTGCTTGGTGTGGCTGCGCTCGAAGCGCGCCACTTCCTCGCGGTCGCGAGGGATGACGGAAAGCTTGCCGGTGGTGCCGGTGGAGTGGTTCGGCAGCAGGGCCGTCTGGGCCTCCAGAGCGTCGAACCAGGAATCGAAGCTGTCGCACCCCGACACGTCGACCTGCGACAGGTCGTGCGCGGTCAGGCCGTCGAGCCAGCGGGTCAAGAGGTCGAAGCGGCCCTTCTCGATCAGCGAGATCGGATAGGACTTGTAGACCGTGTGCTGGAAGAGGAGGGGGGTGACGTCGTCGAGGGCGTCGATCGCCTCGACGTTCTGCAACGCCGCCAGCTTGGCCAATTGGGCGATCTTCGGCTTCAGGTCGGCGAAGCGCCGGGCGATGATCTCGCGCTGGACGGCCTCACGTTCGGATTGGTCCCAGGACCACAGCTCCCGGCTGGGAGTGTCGAGCATGTCCTGGATGTTCATGGCGGTACTCTCGGAAAGGAAAGCGGGCCGCCGCGGGGTGACCGCGGCGGCCCCTTTTTCGTTCGTCAGAACGCGGCGCGAAGCTCGATCCCGTAGGACATCGGCTCGCTGAACACGCCCGTCCGCATGGGGGCGCTGTGCAGCACATAGACCAGCCGCTTCTCGTCGGTCAGGTTCTTGCCCCACACCGACAGGTCGACGCGGGAGCCGAAGGCTTCGCCCAGCTTGACGCGACCGTTCCAGACGCTGGTCGCATCCTGGTGGAAGACGGTCGTGCGGGCGGCCGTCGGGGCGCCGGTCTGGAAGACCGTGTCGGCCTCGTAGTCGGAGGTGTAGGCGTAGTCGACCTGGAACAGCCACTGGCCGATGGACGAGGGAACCTCGTAGCCGACGGAGGTCGAGAAGGTGACGTCCGGCGCCTCGCGCATCTCGTTGTCGGTCAGGTCGATGAGACCGCCCAGCGACAGGTTGGTGAAGGCGAACTCGTCATACGCCGCGTCGAGCAGACCCAGCGACGAGGAGATCGTCAGGTTGCTGGTCGGCTTGACGGTCAGTTCGAACTCGGCCCCCTGGATCGTCGCCGCCCCGGCGTTGATGATCGTCTGGCGGGTCGGGCCGCTCAGCACGACGGGGATCTGGAAGTTCTCGTACTCGGAATAGAAGGCCGCCATGTTCAGGCGGACGGGTATCCCGCCGACGTTGAAGTCCCACTTGGCGCCCAGCTCGCTGGTGGCCACTTCTTCAGGCTCGAACTGGGCGTCGGCGGCGCGGAAGCCGATGCCGCCGGCGCGGTAGCCGGTGCCGTACTTGGCGTACAGCAGCAGGTCCGGCGTCGCCTGCCAGTCGAGGCGGACGTCATACAGCGAAACCGTGTCGTCGAACTCTTCCAGGCCGACCGCCAGGATGGTGTTGGACACCGTCCGGCGGCTGTTCACGTAGACGGACTTCTCTTCCTGCGTATAGCGGTAGCCGAGCGAGGCGGTGAGCGTCGGCAGGATGTCGTAGCCGAAGTTCAGGAACACGGCCTGGCTGGTGTTCTCGAAGTCCTCGCCGCGCAGTTGCAGCGGATCGACGAAGGCGCCCGGCGTGCCGGGGTTGGTCACGTTGTAGAGGATGGTGTTCTCGTCCAGGCCCGTCTCCTTGAAGTAGAAGAGGCCGCCGACGAAGTTCAGCTTCTCGGTCAGTTCGCCGCTGAACACCAGTTCCTGCGAGATCTGGGTCTGGGCGATGACGCTCGGCGTCGCCTGGCTCGGGAAGCGCGTGCTGTCGGACTCGTTGTAGGTCCGGCGCTCGATGTCGCGCCAGCCGGTGATCGACCGGACCTGCCACCGCTCGTTGATGTCGTAGCTCAGCAGCAGGGTGGCCGAGGTCGACTCGCCCTTGTTCTTCTCGTGGTCCAGTTCGTGGTTGGTCTCGAAGGGATCGAGGCCGTCGGCGATCTCGGCGTCGACGGCGTCCTGCACGGCCGTGCCGCCGTTGAGCTGCTGGTAGCTGAAGGAACCGGCGACCCGCTGCAGCGGCACCCAAAGGGGGGCGCCGCGCTTGAAGATCGAGTGGTCGACGATCAGCGTGGCGTCGAAGTTGTCGGTCGGCTTGAAGGTGGCCGTGGCGCGCACCGCAGTGTCGTTGCGGCTGTTGTTCTCATAGCCGGTGAAGCGGCTGCGGGCCCAGCCGTCGTCTTCCTCGTGGAAGCCCGCGACGCGGACCGCGAAGGTGTCGGTGAAGGGGAGGTCGACCGCGCCTTCGAACCGGTACATCGTCCGGTCGGCGCCGTCGCCCCAGCCGCCGCCGCCCAGGCCGACCTTGGCGTAGCCGCCGTATTCGGTTCCCGGACGCTTGCTTTCGATCAGCAGGGCGCCGGCGGGGGTGTTGCGGCCATAGAGGGTGCCTTGCGGGCCGCGCAGGACCTGCAGGCGGTCGACGTCGAAGAACGAGCCGCTGAAGTCGTTCGAGCGGGCGATGAAGACCTCGTTCATGTAGACGCCGACGGCGGTGTCCAGCGAGAAGTTCTCGGCGCTGACGCTGATGCCGCGGATGCCGATGGTCAGGCCGCCGACCCCGGCTTCCTCACGGACGCGCACGTTGGGGACGTGGAACTGCACGTCGCGCACTTCGACGATGCTCTGCTTTTCCAGCGCCTGCTCGTCGAAGGCGGTGACGGCGACCGGCACGCTCTGGATGTTCTCGCTCGCCCGCAGGGCGGTGACGATGACTTCGCCGATGGTCGGCGGCTCGGCCGCGTCCTGGGCGTAAGCCGCCCCGCCCATCAGCAAGGCGCTGCCGCAGCCCAACAGCGCCGCACGCAGACTGATCCTGTTACCCCGCATCTTTAGCTCCCTCCCGCGCGCATTCCCGCTCAAGGCGAGTGGTCGTGACTTCGTCGTTTTCGGCGCGCGATTTGCGTTTCGACCTGTCACTTGAGTTATCTCATTTGCATTTTGGTGTCCAGCGCCCCTACGAAAGGGGGCGTGTTGTGGCTATAGAGTAATATCTTTAGTGTGACGTCCGGGTCACAGAGGCCTGAAATGGGGAGTCCGCGATGACCAGCCTGAATCGTTGGGGCGACTTCGGCGGCGCGTGCCTGGTCGGGGCGTGCAGGCCCAATCCCGACCTCTTCATGCCGGACGGCCGGGCGCTCGGGCTGGTGAAGTCCTCGTCCTACCTGCTGGGCGCCTGGCGGACGGCCGACGGGACGCTCCACCGCTTCCTGCGCGGGATAAAGCCGTACCAGAGCGAGGCCGGGTGCTTCGTCTTCAGCACGCGCGCGGGTGGGCAGCTCGAACGGCAGGAGGCCGAGGAGGGGCTTACCTGGCGCGGGCCGGTCCAGACCCGCTGCGTCGGCGACGAGGTCGTCTTCGCGCCGCCGGGCGGTAAGGGCTTCCTCCATGTCATCGGCGAGGAGGGGGCGGTCTGGCGCGAGGACGGCCTGCTCGACGTGCGCGGCGTGAAGTCCGCGCCCGCGACCCAGTGGTACAACCCCTGGCGCGACGGGGGCGGGGGCCTGGCTGTCACCACCAAGTTCCGCGCGTCCGGCACGGTGCTGGGCGAGGCGGCGGAAGGCTTCTTCGCGCACGAGGTCCACTATTTCCCGCAGGGCCACGACTTCTTCAACTCGCCGTACGGCTGGGGCGGGCGCGAGGTCCACTGGGGCCACATGGCCACCGCCTTCGAGGACGGGACCGCCATCGACGCCAGCCTCGCCTGCGGGCCGGACGGCTGGGGCTTCGCCATGGTCCTGGACGAGGAGGGCCGGTTCCACGCCAGCACCGAGATCGAGGTCGAGGCGCAGGTGCGGCCCAGCGGCTATCCCGAACGCATCGCCTACCGCTTCCTGGGCCAGACCTGGGTGTGGGAGATCGCTCCGAACGGCGAGCGGGCCGCGACCCGGTCCAGCGGCATCGTGGGGGCGGAAGGCATACTGCGCCGAGAGGGCGACACGCGCCGCGCCGTGGCCGCGATGGGTACGATCGACTGGTGGCTGGACGGGCGCGGGGATGGGATCGTCCGCCGCTAGCGCCTGAAGGACCCGCGCAGCAGGCCCAGGTCCAGGATGGTGACGATGCCCGGCGGCGCGGCGCAGACCGCCTCCACCGCGTTGACCGCCCGCATCGCCGTCGCCGTCGCGCCGGAAACGCCCTGCGGGTCGTTCAGCCCGATCTCGACGGAGGAGACGACGTCCGGCGCGCCGCGCACCCGATTCTCCCAGCGGTGCAGGCCCTCGCGGGCGGGGGCGGGCCAGTCGGGCGCGACGTGGGGCGCGGCCCGGCCGATGAACTCGAACCTGATCCTCTCCTCGCCCCCCGACAGGCCGGTATAGAGATAGCGGTGCGCCGCGTGGGTCCCGGCCGCGACGTGGGTGGCGGCGATGTCGAAGGGTTCGTCCGCCTGGCGCTCCTGCCGCTCGCGGCGGACCTCGTCCAGCGCGATCCCCATGGCGTCGGCCAGCATGTGCATCCCCGGCTCGGCGGGGCCGACGCGGTAGGCGCGGGGCTGCGCGGCCTCCTGTGGCGGACGGCCGAACTTCAGCAGCTCCACGACCGTCGTGCGCGAGGTGTGCTTGCGGTAGTCGTAGATCTCGATGGCGTGGACGTGCTCGATGCTGTGGCTGAGGCCCGAGACGGTCATCGTCATCACGTCGGCGAAGAAGCCGGGATTGATCCCCGTGGCGTGGAAGGTCGAGCGCCCGGCGGCGCAGGCGGCCTCGATCCGGGCCTTGTGTTCGGGCGCCATCGTCCGGGGGTGGACCAGCGACATGACCGCCGTCGAGCAGACGTTCTTGCCGGACTCCAGCAGGGCGCAGATGTCGGCCACCGCGTCGTCGGGGGCGAACTCCCCCTTGGGATTGTGCAGGACGCAGTCGGCTTCCATGCCGATCAGGTCGCGGACGGGGACGGCGCGCAGGCCGGTGGCCTCGCCGCCGACGATCTCGCCCGCGTCCCGCCCGGCCTTGGTATCGTCATAGACCCCGACCCCGGCGAGAGTCAGGGCGGGGTGGGCGAGCACGCCGCGCGCGCTGGCCGAGCCGACGCGGCCGGTGGACCATTGCAGGACCTTCAAGGCCATGGCCGCCTCCCTTGTGTTTCCGAAAATAGAGCAATCTCAATTGCGATACGTCAAGCGCGCCTTCCTAGAGCGGCGTGATGGTCGCTTGCATAAAAAGTATTCTCTATGTCATCGTCAGCCTTCGGGCGCGCCGGTGAGAGCCGCCATTGCGGAGGACAGCCGGATGAGCGCCCAAGACAGTGCAGCGCAGGCGGCGCCGCCGCCGGTTTCACCCGGCTACCGGCGCTATGCGCTGGCGCTGCTGCTGGTGATCTTCGTCCTGAACTTCCTCGACCGGCAGATCGTCAACATCCTGGCCGAGCCGATCCGCGAGGAGCTGGGCCTGAAGGACTGGCAGCTCGGGATGATGACGGGCTTTTCCTTCGCCATCTTCTACACCCTGCTGGGCGTGCCCATCGCGCGGCTGGCCGAGCGGGGCAACCGCTCGCTGATCATCGCCGTCTCGATCACGGTCTGGAGCGCATTCACGGCGGTCTGCGGGCTGGCGCATACCTTCCTGCACCTGGTGCTGGCCCGTATCGGCGTGGGCGTGGGGGAGGCGGGATGCACCCCGGCCGCCCACTCGCTGATCAGCGACTACACCCCGCGCGAGAAGCGGGCCTCGGCGCTGGCCTTCTATTCCATGGGCGGGCCCATCGGCACCCTGCTGGGCATGGCGGTGGGCGGGCTGATCGCCGACCTGTGGGGCTGGCGCGCGGCCTTCTTCGTCGCCGCCGCGCCTGGCCTGCTGCTGGGCGCGGTCGCCGCCCTGACATTGGTCGAGCCGCGCAAGACCATGCCCGCCCCGGCGCAGGCGGTGAAGGCGCCGACCATCGCGGACGCGGCGAAGGAGCTGCGCGCCTGCCGGACCTTCTGGCTGTTCTGCACGGCGGGGGCTGTGCAGGGGTTCATCGCCTACGGCCACAACTCCTTCCTGGGTTCGTTCTTCTTCCGCAACCATGGACCGGAACTGGCGGCCGCAGCGGCGAACTTCGGCCTGCAGACGGCTGGTTTCCTTGGGCTTTGCATCGGCCTGATCATGGGGATCAGCGGCATCGTCGGAACCTACATCGGCGGCCAGCTGGGCGACCGTTTCGGCTCGAAGGACCCGCGTGTGCTGGCGACCCTTCCGGCGGTCGCCAACTTCCTGGCCGTGCCGCTGTACATCGCCGCGATGCTGGTGGATTCCGCGACCCTGGCGCTGGCGCTGCTGTTCCTGCCGTCGCTGCTCTACGGGATTTCCTACGGCCCGCTCTATGCGGTGCTGCAAAGCGTGGTGCAGCCCCGCACCCGCGCCACGGCCTCGGCTCTCTTCCTGCTGACCACCAACCTCGTCGGCCTGGGCCTCGGCCCGCTGCTCGTGGGGTTGCTGAGCGACTTCATCGCCGACGGCCTGGGCTACGGCGCGGCCGAAGGCATCCGCTGGGCGCAGGTGATCTGCACCCTGGTCGGCGTCTACGGCGCCTGGCTCTACTGGGAGGCCCGCAAGTCCGTCGTGCGCGACACTGTGGGTTAGGCGTCAGACCGGCGGCCGCGCCTTCTGCATCATCTTCCACAGCGCCGGTCCCGCCGCGATGGCCATGCGGCGAAGGGCGGGGTTGAGCAGCAAGGCGCCGCCGGCGACCACGCCTGCGACGATCAGCCCGGTCGACAGCGGCTTTTGACGGACGTGCGCCGCCGTCGCCTTGCCGGCATGCTCCATATGGTGGCGGCCGTTGGCTGTGAGGTCCCTCGCCAGGCCCGTCGCCTGGTCGAGGCGCTCACGCCCGCTCTGCGCGGTCTTCAGCGCGCCGTCCTTGATCCGCCGGGCGGCCTTCTTCGCCGAGGTGCTGCGCGCGGGGCCAGGCGCTTCGAGGTCCATGCTCATGTCGATCTCTCCGGGTAGGGTCGAGGTGTAACGCGCGGACGAGGCCGGCAGTTCGATCGGCCGGTTCAGATAGCGTCTTACGGGCCGGAAAGTTTTTCGCGCGGGATATAGGGGAAACCCGTTTGCGCGCATCATCCTAAGTGAGGGCTGTGTTCACCCAGCCGCACCGATGGGAGCCAATGGCGTCTTCGCTGAAGCCTCCGCCAAGCGGCGCGACGTCCGGGAAGGGGCCGCACGACGGCGCGGACCTGCGCGCGTGGGCCATCCAGTACGCTCCGGCGCTGAGGCGCTACTTCAGCCGCCGCGCCGGCGCCTCCGACATCGACGACCTTGTGCAGGAGGTGTTCCTCAAGCTCCAGGTTCGCGGGGCCACGTCCGACATCGAGAATGTCGAGGGCTACCTGTTCAAGACGGCGGCGAACGTCCTGGGCCAGCGCCGACGCTACCCGACATGGGCCTGGGGCAAGCAGGAGGGGCTGGAGGAGGTCGCGGACCTCGCCGACGACCTCTCGCCCGAGCGCATCCTGATCGGCAAGGAATCCCTCAACGCGATGATGAAGGCGCTCCGCGACCTTCCGCCCCGCTGCGCCCAGGCCTTCATCCTCTATCGCTTCGAGCACCTGACGCAGGAGGCGGTGGCGCGGCGGATGGGAATTTCCGTCAAGGCGGTGGAGGCGCTGCTCCAGAGGACCCTGCGGCGCCTGTTCGAGCAGGTGGGGCGCCACCCATGAGCGCGGCGACCGAAGACGCGCGGGCCGAGCAGCTCAGGTCGCAGGCCACGGCCTGGTTTCTCCGCCGCGACCGGGGCCCGTTGTCCGAAGCGGAAGAGGCGGACTTCGACGCCTGGCTGGCGCGCTCTCCCGAGCACCAGGAGATCTATGACGCCGTCGACGCCTTCTGGTCGGCGACATCGCAGCTCGAGCGGCACCCCGCCTTCGAGGCGACCCGGCGGTGGGCCGTGTCGTCGGCCGACCGGACGCGCAGGACGCGGCGCGTCGTCCTGGCCGGGGCGGTCGCGGGCCTTGTCGGCCTGGGAGGCGGCGTCCTCTACCTGGAAAGCGGCCCCAAGCCGTTCAGCACGCAGTCCTTCCGCACGACGGTGGGGCAGCAGGCGACCGTGACCCTGTCGGACGGATCGCAGGTGACGCTGAACACCGACACCGTGCTGCGGACGCTGGCCGACGAGGACCGCCGCCTGGTCTACCTCGACAAGGGGCAGGCCTTCTTCAAGGTGGCCAAGGACCGGCGCCATCCCTTCATCGTGACGGCGGGCGGGCGGACGGTCACGGCGATAGGCACGGCTTTCGACGTGCGCGTCGACGATGGATCGCTGAAGGTCGTGCTCGTCGAGGGCAAGGTGAGGGTGGAATCCGCCAAGCCCGCCGTTCCCCCAGAGCGCGGGAAGGCCGCCTCCGCCGCCCCGCCGCCCGCCTCGACGCCGATGGTCACCGAGATGTCCGCGGGCTCCCAGCTCGTGGCGCCGGACGACGACGACTGGCGGCTGACCCGGACCAACGTGGTGCGCGAAACGAGCTGGCTGAAGGGACAACTGATCTTCGACGGGGCCGGGCTGGCGGAAGTGGTGGAGGAACTGAACCGATACTCCACACGGAAGATCATCATAACCGACGCGCGCCTCGCGCAACGACGGCTCAGCGGCAACTATTCGCCGGGCGATGTACATGGCTTCTCGCGCGCCCTGAAGATCGCGGGGATAGCCGACACGAGGGAGCAGCCGGACGGTGAAATTCATATAGTCCCGCTGCAATAAAAAGTTGCGGCGGGGATATAGGGTTTTGGCCGAACACGGCATCTCTCAAAGTAGGGGGCCGTGAGCCCCGTACAAACTTTGGGGGAGGGGAATGAAGATTTTCCGCAAGACTATCCGCGCGCGTCTTATGGCGGGCGCCGCCATCGGGGTGATTGCGCTCGGCTCGGGCGCCGCCTGGGCGCAGGGCGAGGCCCAGATCACGATCCCCTCCCAGGACCTGGCGTCGGCCCTGCACGCCTTCGGCAGCCAGACCGGCCATCAGGTCATGTTCACGCCGGAACAGGCGGTGTCGAAGACCTCGACCGGCGTCAGCACGGCGGCCAACGAACAGGCCGCTCTCGCGCGGCTTCTCGAAGGCACGGGGCTCACCTTCCGGCGAGAGGCGAACGTCTTCGTCATTCTCCAGCAGGAGGGCGGCTCGGGCCCCCAGTCCGCAAGCGCCGGGGGGGACGTTGATGCGCTCATCGTCACGGCGCAGAAGCGGGAGGAGAATATCCAGGACGTGCCGATCGCCATTTCGGCCTTCACGCAGGAAGACCTGACGACCAGCCAGATCGCCGGCGGCCCGGACCTGATCACCCAGGTCCCGAACAT
>CAZOHI010000039.1:0-29234 GCA_964579695.1 uncultured Caulobacter sp.
GGCGGCAACGAGCTGCCGAACGCCCCGCACTGGACCGCCAACATCGGCGCCCAGTACCGCTGGGATGTGCTGGGCGACTGGCAGGCCACCGTGCGCGGCGACGTCTACTGGCAGTCGCAGTCCTGGGCGCGGGTCTACAATTCCGATCCCTACGACAAGCTGCACGGCTGGTATAACGCCAACCTCTCGGTGTGGATCGAGAAGCCGGACGAGGACCTGAAGATCGAGTTCTACGTCAAGAACCTGCTCGACGACGCTCCGATCACCGACGCCTTCCTCAACTCCGACGACACAGGCCTGACGACCAACGTCTTCATGCTCGACCCGCGCCTGATCGGGCTGTCTGTCAGGAAGGGATTCTAGACAAGCAGGCCGTCGTCTCCTGGGCCTTGCGCCCAGGAGGGACGAAGCCCAACGGCCGATGAAGGCCGGCGGCGCGCCGCGTACTTGGGGGGGGGGGCAAGGACGACCGCGGCGCGGCGAGCTTTACGGTTTCGGTCCCTCCGAACCGGCTTCACTGAGGCGGCGGGCTCAACACCCGCCGTCTTTTCTTTTGCCCGCCTCAAGAAAATCGCTGCGCCGATGTATCGCTTCGGACGATCCTTGCGTCTGCGTCCATGGGGCCCGCGCGCCCGCAGGCAGACCTTTGGGGACACAACGCCGTGATGGCTTCACCGCCGGAAAGACCACCGGGACCTGCGTCGCAGGACGATCTTGCGGCATGGCTGGTCCGGTTCGGCCCGGCCCTGCGGCGCTATTTCGCCAAGCGGGCCGGCGCGACCGAGGCGGACGACCTGGTGCAGGAGGTGTTCGTGCGGCTGCAGGCGCGGGCCGCGGGCGGGGAGGTCGACAATGTCGAACGCTACCTCTTCGCCATCGCCAACAATGTGCTCGTCAGCCGCCACCGCTATGAGGGCAGCCGCGTCTTCAGCCGGCAGGGGCCGCTGACCGACGCCGTCCAGCCGGTGGAGGACCTGACGCCCGAGCGCGTCCTGATCGGCCGCCAGGAGTGTGAGCGCATGATCGTGGCGCTGGGCCAACTGCCCCCCCGGGCGCGCGAGGCCTTCATCTTCCACCGCTTCGAGGAGATGAGCCATCCGGCCATCGCTCGGCGCATGGGCATCTCGGTCGTGGCGGTGCGAAAGCTGATCGCGCGGGCGATGCAGCGTATCGGCGAGATCATGGAGCCGCGGGCATGACCGGCCTTTCCGAGAACATGGCCCTGACGCCCGAGGAGGCCGCCGCCGACTGGTTCGCCCTGCGCCGCTCCGGCCCGCTGGCGGCGGACGAGGCCCAGGCGTTCGAGGCCTGGCTCGCCGCCGACCCCGAGCATCGGGCCGCCTACGACAACCTGGAGCACTATTGGCAGATCGCCGCCGCCGTGCGCGAGAGCCCGGAGGTGCTGGCCATGCGTGACGCCGCCGACCGCCGCTGGCGTGGCCGGCGCACGCTGGCCTGGGGCGGGGCGGCCGCCTGTCTTGCCCTGCTGCTGCTGGGGGCGGTGTGGATATGGAGTCCGGTGCTGATCTCCGGCCGGCAGAACTTCCACACGGCTGTGGGCCAGACCCAGACGGTGATGCTGCCCGACGGCTCGGCCGTGACGCTCGACACCGACACGGTCATGCGCGTCGATCTGACCGGCCGCGAGCGGCGCATCAGGCTGGACCGGGGCCGGGCTTTCTTCCGCGTGGCGCACGACCCCTCGCGGCCGTTTCAGGTGGTGGCGGCAGGGCGCACGGTCACCGCGCTCGGCACCGTGTTCGAGGTGCGCGCAGACGCCAAGCGGTTCGAAGTCACGCTGGTGGAGGGCCGCGTCCGGGTCGAGGATCCACCCAAGCGCACCACCGCCAAGCCGACGGCGGTCGAGCTGACGCCCGGCGCGCGGCTGGTGGCAGGCGAGAACCGCGGCTGGGCGGTGGCCGAAACCGACGTGGCGCGCGAGACGAGTTGGCTCGACGGACGTCTGGCCTTCGACAACGACCCCCTCGCCACGGTGGTGGCCGAGATGAACCGCTATTCCGACAAGAAGATCGTCATCCGCGATCCGGCGGTGGCGAAGACGCCGGTGCTGGGCGTGTTCAAGGCCGGCGATGTCGAGGCCTTCGTGCGGGCGGTGGAAAGCTACCACCTCGCCAGCGTCGGGGCGGAAACCGACAGTACGGTCGAGCTGAAAGCGCCATCATGAAATATTTTCGTGTCCGTATGTATCGCCCGCGCCGAACCTTGCGTCTCTCAGCATAAGGGGGCGGTGTGCTCCCGAAAAATTGGGGGGATCCGACGATGATCAAGATGAGCGACAGACTACGGGCGCGCCTGAGCGGCGGCGCTGCTGCGGCTGTTCTGTTGATGGCGGCCGGACAGGCCATGGCGCAAGAGGTTGCGACCTTCAACATCGCGCCCCAGCCGTTGGCCGACGCGCTGAAGGAATTCGGATACCAGAGCGGGCACGGGGTCCTGGCCTCGCCGTCGCTGGCCACGGCCAAGGTGACACGCGGCGTCAGCGGCGAGCAGGATATCGAACTGGCGCTGAACCGCCTCCTCGACGGCTCGGGGCTCTCCTGGCGTCGCAGCGGCGACACTTTCCTGATCGTCCAGGCGCGGGAGGGAGGTAGCAGCCCCCAGGACGTGACCGCCGGCGACGTTGACGCGCTCATCGTCACGGCGCAGAAGCGGGAAGAGAACATCCAGGACGTGCCGATCGCGATCTCGGCGTTCTCGCAGAAGGCGCTGGACGAGCAGAAGATCGAAGGCGGCTTCGACCTCCTCAAGGCTGTGCCCAACGTCACCTTCTCGAAGTCGAACTACAGCGGCTACAACTTCTCGATCCGGGGCGTGGGAACCAAGGCCGTCTCGGCCACGTCCGACCCGGGCGTGGCGGTGTCGTTCAACAACATCTCGCTGATCCGCAACCGCCTGTTCGAGCAGGAATACCTCGACATCGAGCGAGTGGAAGTGCTGCGCGGCCCGCAGGGCACGCTGTATGGCCGCAACGCGACCAGCGGCGTCATCAACGTCGTCACCGCCAAGCCCGACCTCAATTCGTTCGGGGGCCGGGTGAAGCTGGAGGCCGGCAATTACGACGCCCGCCGCGCCTCGGCCTTCGTCAACCTGCCCATCATCGACGACGTGCTGGGCGTGCGCCTGGCCGGCGCCTTCACCCAGCGCGACGGCTACGGCTTCAACACAGCCACCAACGACAGCGTCGACGGCCGCGACCTGTGGTCGGGCCGCGTCTCGGTCGCCTTCGAGCCGAGCGAGCGCCTGCGCGCCGACCTGGTGTGGGAGCGGTTCGAGGAGGACGACAACCGCCTGCGGACGGGCAAGCAGCTTTGCCACCGCGACGAAGGTCCAGAAAGCGTGCCGGGCCTGGCCGTGCTGAACCCCCTCTACCGCGCCCGCCTCAGCCAGGGCTGCAAGCAGGGCTCGCTCTATGACGACGCCGCCTTCAGCGCACCGAACGGCAGCAGCATCCCGTTCGTGTTCGCGGGACAGCTCGTCGGTTTCCTGGGCTTCGACCGGCCGCAGTACGCGCCGGACGGGATGACGGACTATGACGCCGTCCACATTCCCTTCATGAAGCCGGGTGTCGATCCTTATGGCCTGGAGCAGTCGCGCGACCTGCGCACCATCTCCTCGCTGCGCGAAGCCCAGTACCGGGCCAAAGCCGACATCATCGGCCTGGACCTGTCGTTCGACCTGACGGACGCCCTGACGCTGACCTCCCAGACCCTCTACAACGAGGACGAGGTCTATTCCTTCCAGGACTACAACCGCTTTGCGACGATCCCGACGTTCAACGACTCGTCGCAGGCCTACAACATGTTCTGCTACGACCTGTGGGCGGCGGACCCTTTCGCGACCTGCGACGATCCCGACGGCCTGGCGCCGCTGATGCCGGGCGGGGTGTTCAACGACCCGCAGATCGGCCCCGCGAACACGCTGGCCGGCTTCGAAATCTCGTCCAGCAAGAGCACCCAGATCTCGCAGGATTTCCGCCTGCAATCCAGCTTCGACGGGCCGATCAATTTCAGCGCCGGGGCGAACTATACCCATTTCAAGGGGGTGAATGACTACTACCTGTTCTTCAACATCGTCACGCTGCTGGCCCAGGGGATGTACAACCGCTCGCCTGAAATGGGCGTGTGCAGCGGAATCACCGGCGGCTTCAACTGCATGGATGTCGACCCGAACCCGATCGAGAGCCTGAGCGGGAGCGGCCACAACTACTTCCGCAACAAGAATCCCTACAAGCTGGAATCCAAGGCCGCGTTCGGCGAGCTTTACTGGCAGGCGAGCGACACGCTGAAGGTGACGGCGGGCCTGCGTTATACCGACGACCGCAAGTCGTTCACGCCCTGGCTCAGCCAGCTCCTCGTGCCCGGTTACGACTACGGCCCCGCCCAGGAGGTCAACCAGCGCTGGGCGGAATTCACCGGCCGCCTCGGCTTCGACTGGAAGCCCGTGCTCGCCTTCACCGACGAGACGATGGTCTACGGCTTCTATTCGCGCGGCTACAAGGGCGGCGGCGCCAACCCGCCCCCGGCCATGTCGTCCAACTGGCAGTTCCCCGCCGCCGAGCACCCGGCCAACTTCGCGCCGGAGTTCGTCAACGCCTATGAGATCGGCGCCAAGAACACCCTGCTGGGCGGCGCGCTGACGCTGAACAGTGCGGCCTTCTTCTACGACTACACCGACTACCAGGTGTCGAAGGTCGTCGACCGGACCATCGTCAACGAGAACTTCGACGCCACCATCTGGGGCCTGGAGTTCGAGACCGTTTGGCGTCCGACGCGCGAGCTGCGGGTCAACGCCGCCCTCGGCTACCTCGACACCAAGATCGGCGACGGCGAGAAGTCCATCGACGTGTTCGACCGCACCCAAGGCCGCGACGGCTGGATGCTCGTCACGCCGTGGATCCAGCAGACGTCGAACTGCATCCTGCCGACGGAAGTAGTGGCGGAACTGGCCGCCTATCCCATCTTTCCGGGCGCGGCGGCCTTCGCCTCGCCCATCGTGCAGGCCTGCTCGATCTTCTCGCCGAACTTCATCTCGCCGTTCACCGACTACCGCCGCGAGGACGCTCCGGCCGAGGCCAACAACGGCGCGGGCTTCTTCGACGACCTGTCGGGCAACGAACTGCCGAACGCGCCGCACTGGACCTTCAACATCGGGGCTCAGTACACGATGCGGTTCTCCGAAGGCTGGGAGGCCACGGTTCGCGGCGACTTCTACCGCCAGAGCCAGAGCTTCTCGCGCGTCCACAACACCGCCTCAGACAAGCTGCGCGGCTGGGACAACGCCAACCTGTCCTTGCGGATCGAGCGGCCGGATGATGCGCTGGCGTTCGAGCTTTATGCGAAGAACATCTTCGACGAGACGCCGATCACCGACGCCTTCCTGAACTCGGACTCGACGGGCATGACGACCAACGTCTTCGTCCTCGATCCCCGGCTCATCGGCTTCAGCGTCACCAAGGGCTTCTAGGTCCCAGCCCCCTCCGGCTGAACCTGACGGGGCGGCGGAGCGATCCGCCGCCTCAACTTTTTTGCGTCCGGCCTGTAGGGTTTTTCCCCGAACCCCGCTCCTTACCCCGGTAGAGGGTAATCGAATGGCCTTTCCGCCGCGGCCCGAGAGCAGGACCGAACCCGCCCCCGACTGGATGGTCCAGTACGGGCCGGCCCTGCGCGCCTACTTCCGCAAGAAGGTCGGCCCCGCCGACGCCGAGGACCTGGCGCAGGAGGTGTTCCTGGCCATGCAGGCGCGCGGCGGAGTGGCCGGGATCGACCATGTCGGCCGCTACCTCTTCCGCGTGGCGGCCAACGTGATGGCGGCGAGGAACCGGCCGGGGACCTGGCGCTGGTCCGACCACGCCACGCTGGACGAGCTGATGCTGGCCGACGAGCGCTCGCCCGAGCGGGAGGTGATCGCCCGCCAGACGCTGGCCGGGCTGATGGCGGGCCTGAAGGCGGCGCCGCCGCGCGCCGCCCAGGCTTTCATCCTCCACCGCTTCGAGGACAAGTCCTATGAGGAGATCGCCGTCCTGATGGGCATCAGCGTCAAGGCCGTGGAGATGCACATCCGCCGCACGATGGAGCGGGTGATGGGCCTGATGGAGAACCGCCCATGACCGCCGCCGTCCGCGAGGCCATCGCCTGGTTCGCCCGCGACCGCTCCGGCGCCATGACGGCGCAGGAGGCCGCCGACCTGCACGCCTGGCTGGAGGCCGACCCAGCCAACCGCGAGGCGATGGACGAGGTCGCCCGCGCCTGGGGCCGCATGGAGCTGTCGCGCGAGGCGCCGGAGATCCTGGCGCTGCGGGCCGGGGCCTATCGCCGCCCGGTGATGACGCGGCGCCGCGCGGGCTGGGCCCTGGCCGCCGGGCTGGCCGTGGCGATCGCCGGGGCCGGGCTGCATCAGGCGGGCGTGTTCGGCTGGCGCAAGTATCCCGACCAGACCTTCCGCACGGAGGTCGGGCAGCGCTCGACCGTCACCCTGCCGGACGGGTCGGTGGTGACCCTGAACACCGACACGGTCCTGCGCACGCGGGCGTCGGGGGACAGGCGGCTTATCTATCTCGACCGGGGGCAGGCCTTCTTCCGCGTGGCCAAGGACCCGGCCCACCCCTTCATCGTCCACGCCGCCGGGCGCACCGTAACCGCGCTGGGCACCGCCTTCGACGTGCGGGCCGAGCAGGGGCGGTTCGAGGTGACGCTGGTGGAAGGCAAGGTGAGGGTCGAGACGCCGCCCCCTCGTCCCGGAAAGACGCCCGCCGCACCCGCGCCGGTGCAGGCGGTGGAACTGATGCCCGGCAACCAGTTCGCCGCCGCCGACGACAGCCGCTGGAGCGTCGCCCGCGCCGACGTGGAGCAGGAAACGACCTGGCTGACCGGCTGGCTGAAATTCCAGGACGAGCCGCTGGGCGAGGTGGCGGCGGAGTTCGGCCGCTATTCCAACCGCCGCATCGTCATCGCCGACTCCGCGCTGGCCGCCCGCCCGATCACCGGACGTTTCCAGGCCGATGACGTGGAGGCTTTCGCCCGCGCGCTGGAGCACTACGACATCGCCCGCGTGGAACTGGACAGTCCGGCCGTGATCCGGCTGGCGCCGCCCCGGTGAAAAAAATTTTCGCATCTCTGTAGGGATTTTCCAGCCTGCCCACTCCTAAGCATCGGGGAGCCGACAGCTCCGGTAAAAAGAGGGGGAGGCAAGCAATGCCACACGGACGTTGTGCGCGACTGCTTTGCAGCGCGGCAATCATTGCGGTTCTAGGCGCCGGCGCGGCGCAGGCGGCGGAAGCGAAATTCAATATATCGCCGCAAAGGCTCGACCAGGCGCTCAGCGCCTTCAGCGAACAGAGCCAGCAGGCGGTGCTGCTCAAGCCCGAGATCGGCCATGCGAAGATATCGCCCGGCGTCGTCGGTTCGCTGGAGCCTGAGGCGGCTCTGACGCAGATGCTGCGCGGCACGGGGCTGGCCTTTGAGAAGACCGGCGGCGCCTTCCTGATCGTGCAGGCCGGGGAGGGCGGATCGAGCCCCCAGTCCGCAGGCGCCGGGGGGGACGTTGAAGCGCTCATCGTCACGGCGCAGAAGCGGGAAGAGAACATCCAGGACGTGCCGATCGCCATCAGCGCGTTCAGCCAGCAGGCGCTGGAGGACCAGAAGATCGAGGGCGGCTTCGACCTGCTGAAGGCGATCCCGAACGTGACGTTCTCGAAGTCGAATTATTCCAGCTACAACTTCTCGATCCGGGGCGTGGGGACCAAGGCCGTTTCCGCCACCAGCGACCCGGGCGTGGCGGTGTCGTTCAACAACGTCTCGCTGATCCGTAACCGGCTGTTCGAGCAGGAGTATCTGGACGTCAGCCGCGTCGAGGTGCTGCGCGGCCCGCAAGGCACCCTCTACGGCCGCAACGCCACCGCTGGCGTCATCAACGTCATCAGCGCCAGGCCGGAACTGGACAGCTTCGAGGCCAAGGTGAAGGGCGAGGTCGGCGACTTCGAGACCCGCCGCGTCTCGGCCATGGCCAACATCCCGCTCCTGGAAGACCACCTCGCGGTCCGCTTCGCCGCCGCCGCCACCGAGCGGCAGGGCTACGGCGTCAACCTGACCACCGGCGCCGACGTCGACGGCCGCGACCTGTGGTCCAGCCGCGTGTCGGTCGCCTACGCCCCGACCGAACGGCTGCGGGTCGATCTGGTCTGGGAGCATTTCGAGGAAGACGACAACCGCCTGCGCACGGGCAAGCAACTGTGCCATCGCGATCCGGGGCCGGAGAACGTTCTCGGGACACCCGTAACCGACGTCGTCGTCCGGGGCCGCCTAAGCCAGGGTTGCCTGCCCGGCTCGCTCTATGACGACGGCGCCTTCGGCGCGCCCAACGGCTTCAGCATCCCCTTCGTGGTCGCCGGCCAGCGGCTGACGATCCTGGGCCAATCGGCGCTTCCCGGCGCGCCGGGAAGGCATCGGGTCACGTTGCTGCAGCCCGGGGTGGACCCCTTTGGCGGCAAGCAGTCACGCGATCTTCGCGTCATGGAGTCGATGTACGATCCACGATATCGGGCCAAGGCCGACATCTACTCCCTCAATCTCGACTTCGACGTCTCCGACGGTCTCAGCTTGATTTCCCAGACGCTATACAACGTCGATGAGGTCTACTCCTTCCAAGATTATCACCGCTTCGCAACCTTCCCGAACTTCAGCGACTCCTCGGGCCTTTACGCGACCAGCGGCACAGCTCCGAGCCCTTACAGGGAGACCGTGCCGGACGGGTTCTACAACGATCCGCAGGTCGGGTCTTCCGACAGGCTGGCCGGCTTCGAGATATCGTCCAGCGAGAGCAGGCAGTTTTCGCAGGAACTGCGCCTTCAGTCCGATTTCGATGGCGGTATAAATTTCGCAGCTGGAGCAAATTATACGCGCTTCAAGGGGCTGAACGACTACTATCTGTTCTATAATATCGTCACGGCGATAGCTCAGGTCCAATACAACCGTTCGCCCACCATAGACGGATGCAATAACGGGGCCGCATGCATCACGATCGACCCCAATCCGGTCGAAAGCCTCCAGGGTGACGGGCACAACTATTTCCGCAACCAGAACCCCTACAAGCTGGAATCGAAGGCGATGTTCGGCGAGGCCTACTGGCGGATCAGCGAAGATCTGAAGTTGACGGCCGGGCTGCGCTACACAGATGACCGCAAGTCCTTCACCCCTTGGCGCAGCCAGCTGATGCAGTTCGGGTTCGACTACTATCCCGACCCCACAATCAACCAGCGCTGGACCGAGGTCAGCGGACGTCTCGGCCTCGACTGGTCGCCCGTGCTGCCGTTCACGGACGACACCTTGCTCTACGCCTTCTATTCGCGCGGCTACAAGGGGGGCGGCGCCAACCCGCCTCCGGCCGCGCTTCCCGAGGGATTCACCCTGCCGGTGGACCATCCGGCCACTTTCGCGCCCGAATTCGTGAACGCCTTCGAGATCGGGGCGAAGAATTCCCTCCTGGGCGGTGCGCTGGTCGTCAACGCATCGGCCTTCTACTACGACTATACGGATTATCAGATATCCAAGGTCGTGGACCGCACCGTCGTCAACGAGACCTTCGACGCCACCACCTGGGGTCTGGAACTGGAGGGCGTGTGGCGGCTCAGCCACAATCTGCGCGTCAACGCCAGCCTCGGCTATCTGGATACGAAGATCGCCGATGGCGAGAGATCGATCGATATCTTCAACCGGACGCAGGGGCAGCCCGGGTGGGGAGTGCTGACGCCCTGGCTTCAGCAGACCTCGAATTGCATCCTTCCCCTAGCGTTGATCGAGGAGTTCGTCGGGGACGACCGGATACTGACCGCATGTACGGGGTACATCTCTAACTTCACGGATCTGGGCCTGGATTTCGATCCGTCGGAATTCCCCGAGATCAATAACGGAACAGGCTTCTACGACGACCTCTCGGGGAATGAGTTGCCCAACGCGCCGCACTGGACCTTCAACGTCGGGGCCCAGTACACGGCGCCGCTCGGCGCGGGCTGGGAGGCGACAGTTCGAGGCGACTACTACCGGCAGAGCCAGTCGTTCGCGCGGGTCTACAACGCCGTCAACGACAAGCTGCGGGCCTGGGACAATACCAACCTGACGCTGCGCTTGGAGCGTCCCGACCAGGCGCTGGCGATCGAACTCTATGCCAAGAACGTCTTCGACAAGACCCCCATCACCGACGCCTTCCTCAACTCGGACTCGACCGGCATGACGACGAACATCTTCGTCCTCGATCCACGCCTGATCGGCTTGAGCATCAGCAAGGGCTTCTAGCCCGGCCAGACCCGATCGGAACTGCACGAGGCGGCGGAGCGATCCGCCGCCTCCTCCTTTGTGCTATCCATGCCTCATGGCCGAAGCCTTCAACGACAAGCAACTGCCCGCCGCCAAGCACGCCCGCTACGCCGAGGTGGCCGCCGAGATCGCCTCGGTGCTGGAGGGCGAGCGCAACCTGGTCGCGCGTATGGCCACCGTCGTCTCGATGCTGTCCAACAGCTTCGACCACTACTTCTGGACAGGCTTCTACCTTGTCGACCCCGAGCGGCCGGGGGAACTGGTCGTCGGGCCGTACCAGGGCACGCTGGGTTGCCTGCGCATCCGCTTCAAGGCGGGGGTGTGCGGGGCCGCGGCGGCGAGCGGAAAGACCCAGCTCGTGCCCGACGTCCGCGCGTTCCCCGGCCACATCGCCTGCGACAGCCGCTCGCTGAGCGAGGTTGTCGTGCCGGTGGTCGACGCCGCGGGAACGCTGCTCGGCGTCTTCGACGTCGATTCCGACCGGCTGCGGGCCTTCGACGAGACGGACGTGGGCTGGCTGGAGACGATCCTCGCCCGGACCTTCGGCGCCCGACTCACCAATCCTAAACCCACGCCGCGCTAAGCCGGCGGCCATGCCGGTCCGCGTCAGCATCATCGTGCCCACCCAGCGCCGCCCCGAGGGGCTGGCGACTGCCGTGCGCTCGGTCCTGCGCCAGCAGGGCGTCGAGCCGCGCGAGCTGGAGCTGGTGGTGGTCGACAACGACCAGCAGCCCTCGGCCCGTCCCGCCGTCGAGGCCGCCGGTCGCGGCGCGCCCTTCCCCGTGCTCTACGTCCATGAGCCGGCCGCCGGGGTGGCCAACGCCCGCAACGCCGCGATGGCGGCGGCGAGCGGCGAACTGATCGCCTTCCTGGACGACGACGAGGAGGCGCCGGACGGCTGGCTCGCGGCCCTGCTGGCCGCCCAGGCGCGCTACGACGCCGACGTGGTGTTCGGGCCGGTCCGGGGGCGGGCTCCGGCCAATGTGCAGCATCGTGAATACCTCGAATGCTTCTTTTCGCGCGAAGGCCCCGCCGAGGGCGGGCTCATCGACCACTACCACGGCTGCGGCGACAGCCTGCTGCGCCGCGCGGCGCTGCCTGACCCCCACGCCCCCTTCGCGGCCGAGCGCAACCGCTCGGGGGGGGAGGACGACCTGCTGTTCGGGCGGATGCAGGCGCGCGGCGCGCGGTTCGCCTGGGCGCCGGACGCCTGGGTGTGGGAAGACCCGGTCCCGGAGCGGCTGAACCTCTCCTATGCGCTGAGGCGGGCCTTCGCCTACGGCCAGGGGCCGAGCGAGGCGGCGGCCGCCGCCGACCCGCCGGACTGGGCGGGGGTGGCGCGGTGGATGGTCATCGGGCTCGGCCAGGCGGCGGCGTTCGGGCTGGTGGCCCTGATCAAGTGGGGCGTCCACGCGCCGGACCGGGCCGTGGCTCTGGACCGCGCCGTGCGGGGCCTGGGCAAGACCTTCTGGTTCGGGCCCTTCCAGATGACCTTCTACGGCCGCAGCGCGGCTTGACCGGGGGCGGGCCGGGGCCGCAGAAGACCCCCATGGCCGAACCCGTCACCTTCCAGCTTGGCTCGGACGCCGCCGCCGACGCGCGGGCGCTGCGCGACGCCTTCGGCTGCTTCACCACGGGCGTGACGGTGGTCACGAGCCGGCGGGCGGACGGGGCGCCGGTCGGCTTCACGGCCAACGCCTTCGCCTCGGTGTCGCTGGACCCGCCGCTGGCGCTGGTCTGCGTGGACCTGAAGGCCGCCAGCCTGCCGGTGCTGGAGGAGGCGGGGGTCTTCGCCGTCAACGTACTGCACGCGGGGCAGGAGGAAATCGCCGGACGCTTCACCCGCAAGACCGGCGACCGCTTCGCGGGCGTGGGGTTCCAGACCTGGGCGACCGGGGCGCCGGTGCTGGACGGCTGCATGGCGGTGTTCGAGTGCGAGCGCCACACGGCGTTCGACGCGGGAGACCACCGGGTGATCGTCGGGCGGGTCCTGAAGGTGCGGTACGACCCGGCGCACGAGCCGCTGGTCTTCCTGCGCGGCGGGTTCTGCCGGGTGCATGTGGATTAGGCCGCCGGCGACACCCGCCAGATCACATTCCCCACGTCGTCGGCCACCAGCAGGGCCCCTGTCCGGTCGACCTCGACGCCGACGGGACGGCCCAGGGCCTTTTCCTCGGCGCTAAGGAAGCCGGTCAGGAAGTCCTCGGCGGGACCGGCGGGGCGGCCGTCCGCGAAGGGCACGAAGACGACCTTGTAGCCGCTGTGCGGCTTGCGGTTCCACGAGCCGTGCTGGCCGATGAAGGCGCCGCCCCGGTAATGGGCCGGGAACGCCTCCGCCCCATAGAAGGCCAGCCCCAGTGAGGCCGTATGGGCGCCCAGCGCATAGTCCGGCTTCAGCGCGCGGGCGACCAGGTCCGGCCTCTGCGGCTTGACCCGCGCATCGACGGTCGCGCCCCAGTAGCTGTAGGGCCAGCCGTAGAAGCCGCCGTCCCGCACGCTGGTCATGTAGTCGGCGACGAGGTCGTGGCCGAGCATGTCGCGCTCGTTGACCGTGGTCCACAGCGCGCCGGTGACCGGCTCCCACGCCAGGCCGTTGGGGTTGCGCAGACCCGAGGCGAAGACCCGCCGCCCGCCGCCGTCGGGGTTGAAGACGTGGATGGCCGCCCGGCCCTCCTCGCTCTCCATGCCGTTCTCGCCGATGTTGCTGTTGGAGCCGACGGTCACATAGAGCTGCGAGCCGTCGGCGCTGGCGACGATGTTGCGGGCCCAGTGGTTGTTCGGCTCGCCCGCGGGCAGGTCCAGCACCTTCACGCCCGGCCCCTCCATGCGGGTGGCCCCTTGCGTGTACTGGAAGCGCACCACGGCGTCGGTGTCGGCGACATAGAGGCTGTCGCCCACCAGCGTCATGCCGAACGGCGAGTTCAGGCCGGTGATGAAGGCTGTGCGCACGTCGGCCACCCCGTCGGCGTCGGTGTCGCGAAGCAGGGTGATGCGGTTGGCGCTGGGCACGCCCGCGCCAGCCCGCTTCATCATCCGCGCGGCGACCCAGTCTGTCAGGCCCTTGACGGGACGGGCGGGGGAATTGCTCTCGGCCACCAGCACGTCGCCGTTCGGCAGCACCAGCATCCAGCGCGGGTGGTCGAGGCCGGAGGCGAAGGCCCCGACCTTGAACCCGGCCGGCGCGACCGGCCCCACGCCCGCGGGCCAGCCGGTCGCCTCGGCGGGGTTCAGGACCGGCAGCAGGCCCTGCTTCGTCGGCAGGGGCAGGGCGGGGGTCTCGCCATAGGTCGCCTGGGTCGGCAGCGTCTCGCCGGCGCTGGAGCAGGCGGCGAGCGCGGCGGCCGCGCAGGCGAGGAGGAGAGTGGGGGCGGGCAGGCGCATGGCTTCCTCCGGTGGTTGTACGGGAGGATAGGCCCGCCGGCCCCGGCCGGGAAGCGGTCAGCCTTGGGCGACGGTCTCGCGCACCAGGCGCGCGACGATCACCTTGGTCGCGTCGATGCGGCCCTTCGGGGTGATGATCTCCAGGTGGGCGTGGTCGGTCATGCCGCCGGGATATGTCTTCTGCAGGCTGTGCAGCGTGCCGATCGGCGCGCCCAGTTGCACCGCCTGGCCCACCTCGACCGTGGGGTCGACGTAGAAGACCCGCGCCTCGTAGCGCAGCGCCGGGTTGGATATCTCCACGAAGCGCAGGTTGCTGTCGCCGGCGTAGGCATACCCGATCTTGGTTACATAGCCGGACATCGGGGCCACGACGGTCTGGCCCGCCACACCCGCGAAATCGACGCCTTCATGGGCCCGCGCTCCGCCGTCGCGACGGGCGCCGAAGTGGCCGAAGCCATAGGCGTCGTGGACGCGCGGCGCCTGGCCGGTCGGGTTGACGAAGTCCGCCGCGCCGTCGCCGTCCAGGTCCTTGCCCAGCCAGCGGATGACGGTGGTGTGTGTGACCTTCGGCTCGGGAGCGGGGGCGCGGACGACCTGCTCCAGGAACTTCGGCGGGGATTCGCGCACCGCCGCCGCCGCCTCCACGATCACGCCGCTGGCCATGGTCATCGCCGCTATGGCCGCGAAGCGCGACACCCAGACGTGGCGTTCATGCAGGCGCGCGGCGGCGAACTGCGCCAGGCGCGCGCGGACGGACGTGGAGTGTTGCACCATGCTTCCGGCTTTCCCTTTTCTCGTGCGCTCGCTCTTGGGGCGAGTTCGAAGGGTGGTTCTTGCCGGTCGGATGGGGCGACAATGGGGCCTCCCGCCGCGGCATCTCGTCACTCAAAGCTTTGCTGTAAAAGGGTTTTTTGGCGTCTCACCCCCACAGGCGCATCAGCAGTCCGAGCAACGCCGCCGTCAGAACCGCCGAGACGGCTTGCCAGAAGCGGACGGGGTTGGCTTCGGCCAACGGGACCCGGCCCGCCTGGACGTAGCGGCCGTTCGGGGTCCTCAGGTCGGCGGCGAACTCCGACAGCGCCTCCTGGCGGCGGCCCGGGTCGGGGTGGACGGCGGTGCGCAGGGCGCCGTCGATCCAGCCGGGTACGGCGCGGCTCTCGTGGCGAGCGGGGACGTAGCGCAGGGCCCGAGCCTGGGAGGGGCTGCGCACCCGGCCCGCCTCGGCGCCGTAAGGCAGGCGGCCGGTCAGCATCTCGTAGGCGATGACGCCGAGCGAGAAGAGATCGGAGCGCCAGCTTGGCGGATCTCCGTACAGGCATTCGGGGGCGGCGTACTGCAAGGTCCCCAGCATGGCCTCGCCCGCCCGGTCCGGCGCCGCCTGGACCAGGCCCTCGACGCGGGCCGAACCGAAGTCGATGATCTTCAGCGCCCCGTCGCGGCCGATCAGGATGTTCTCGGGGCGCAGGTCGCAGTGGGTGATCTCGTTGCGGTGCAGGGCCCTCAGGCCCCTGACGATCTGGTCCAGCACGCCGCGCACCGTCTCCAGGTCCGGCGCCGGGTTGTCGTACATCCACTGGCGCAGCGACATGCCCTCCACGTGTTCGGTGACGACAT
Organism: uncultured Caulobacter sp.; assembly: GCA_964579695.1. Lineage (GTDB taxonomy): Bacteria > Pseudomonadota > Alphaproteobacteria > Caulobacterales > Caulobacteraceae > Caulobacter. The sequence goes on from CAZOHI010000039.1 coordinate 15,324, forward strand.
AGAGGAAGCCGCGCGGCCGGGCGGGCGGCATGGCCTTCAGCAGGTGCGGGCTGTCCGTCCGCGCGGCGATCCACTCCTCCATCGCGAACCGCCGCAGCAGCGCGGGATCGGCGCGCAGGTCCGTGGCGGGCATCTTCAGGGCGACGGCGGCGCCGGTGTCCGCCTCGCGGGCCAGGTAGATGTGGCTGCGGTTGTTGGCGTGTATCCGCCGCAGCAGGCGATAGCCGTCGAAGTCCGCCGGGGCTTCGGGCAAGGGCGGCGCGGGCAGGTCGTGGGCCTGGTCGAGGAAGTCGGCCGCGTCGGCGTCCGGCAGCCGGTCGACGCGCACGACCTGGACGGTCAGGTTGTCTTCGCCGCCGCTTTCCAGCGCGGCCTCCACGATCCGGCGGGCGACGGCGTCGAGGTCGTCGCCGCCCTCGCGGATCAGCCGGGCGACGGCGCGGGGCGGCAGGTGCTCGTGGACCCCGTCGGTGCTGAGGACGAGGATGTCGCCCTCGCCGAGGGTCACGGGCCGGTAGTCCAGCGCCACGTCCGCGGCCATGCCCATGGCGCGGCCCAGGTAGCTGCGGCCGGACAGGACCACGCGGTGGTCCTCGGTCAGCGGCTCCAGGCTCTCGCCCGCCACCCGGAAGATGCGGGAATCGCCGACGTGGAACAGGTGGGCGGTGCGCGCCTTCAGCACCGCGACCGCCAGGGTGCAGACATAGCCGCTGTCCATGTCCTCGGCGTCGCGGCCGCGGCGGGTCTCGGCATGGAGCCAGGCGTTGGTGGCGCTGATGACCCGGTGGGCGGCGCGCTCCACCGTCCAGGCGTCGGAGGTGGCGTAGTAGTCGGCCAGGAAGCTGCCGACCGCGATCTGGGCCGCCAGATGCCCGACCGGGCTGGTGCTGACCCCGTCGGCGATGGCGATGGCGGCGCCCTTGAGCGCCAGCGCCGGGCCTTCCGGGACCACCGCGCCGTGGAAGTCCTGGTTGGCCGCCTTGCGGCCCCGGTCCGAATACTGGCCGAGGGAAATGGAAAGTCCGCGCGACATGAAGGTGCGCGAGCCCCGCCCGGCGGGACGGGGCTCGCCTTTCCCTATTCGGCGGCGATCTTGAGCGCGGCGGACCGGCGGCCGGCGCCGGTCCGGGCGTGGGTCGTGTAGAGGGTCAGCCCCACGAAGGCGAGACCGCCGACCAGGTTGCCCAGCACGGTCGGGATCTCGTTCCAGATCATGTAGTCCATGACCGAGAACTGGGCGCCCAGCAGCAGGCCGGAGGGGAACAGGAACATGTTCACGATCGAATGCTCGAAGGTCATGGCGAAGAACAGCATGACCGGCATCCACATCCCGATCACCTTGCCCGACACCGAGGTCGACATCATCGCAGCGACCACGCCGGTCGAGACCATCCAGTTGCAGAGCACGCCCCGGATGAACAGCGTCAGCATCCCCGCCGCGCCGTGGGCGGCGTAGCCGACGGTGCGGGATTCGCCGATGGTGCTGATCTTCAGCCCGACCGCGTCCGGCGCCTGTGAAAAGCCGAAGGTGACGACGATGGCCATCATCACCGCCACCGTGAAGGCGCCCGCGAAATTGCCGACGAAGACGAGGCCCCAGTTGCGCAGCACGCCGCCGAGCGTCACGCCCGGCCGCTTGTCGATCAACGCCAGGGGCGCAAGGGTCATCACCCCCGTCAGCAGGTCGAAGCCGAGAAGGTAGAGCAGGCAGAACCCGACCGGGAACAGTATCGCGCCGATGAGCGGAACGCCCGTCTGCACGGTGACGGTGATCGCGAAGGCGGCGGCGAGCGCCAGTATAGCCCCGGCCATATAGGCGCGGATGAGGGTGTCGCGGGTGGACATGAAGATCTTGGATTCGCCGGCGTCTATCATCTTGGTGACGAATTCGGCGGGTGCGAGGTAGGCCATCTGGGAAGTCCTTGTGGCTTGATGGGACGAAGACCGTTCAGTCGAACCCGTCGGCGATGCGCGTGCGGCGGCGGACGTGATCCCCCGTCCGCCGGAGGGGCGGACAAGCGCACACGCAGCGCCGTTGCTGCTCGCTGAGAAGACTGTTCTGGAGGCCACCCCGTTGTGGCCGGCGGCGTCAGCTGCCGTCAGGCGCATCCGCCTGTGACCGAGGGAGCCAGCGCGCTTTCATGGCCGCAACCGGGCGTCTTCATGGACCGGCGATTCTCGAACGATTGACCAAGACGCGGGCAGGGCCTGCGGAACGGGCGCCCACAAACTGCTCTTTGCCGCCGCTCGGCGACGATCGCGCCGCTCCCGGGCTTTCACCGCCGCGCCTCGCCCCGCAGATTGGTTTCGACGCAGGGCAAAGCCGCTCGGCGCGCCCATCAGGACAACGACGTCCGTGTTCACGCCTCTTCGCATTCGCGGAGGCTCACGGAGTCGGACATGGATCGACCTAAGGAAAAGCTCGTCGTCGTCGGCAACGGCATGGCCGGTTGCCGCGTCATCGAGGAAGTCCTCCGGCGCGAACCGGAGCGCTACGATATCGCCGTCATCGGCGCCGAGCCGCGCGTCAACTACGACCGCATCATGCTCTCGCCCGTGCTGGCGGGGGAAAAGCGGTTCGAGGACATCGTCCTCAACGGCATGGACTGGTACCGCGACAACGCCATCGCCCTGCACGTGGGCCGCGCCGTAGCCGCCATCGACCGCGAGCGGCGCACCGTCCACGCGGAAGGCGGGCTGGCCCTGCCGTATGACCGCCTGGTCCTGGCGACGGGCTCCGAGCCGGTGCGGCTGCCTCTGCCCGGGATCGACCTGCCGGGGGTGGTGACCTTCCGGGACATCGACGATGTGGAGGCCATGGCCGCCGCCGCCGCGAACGGCGGGCGGGCGGTGGTGATCGGCGGCGGCCTGCTGGGGCTGGAGGCGGCGGCGGGGTTGGCCCGGCGCGGCATGGCGGTCAGCGTCGTCCACCTGCTCGACGTGCTGATGGAACGCCAGCTCGACGCGGCGGCCGCCTTCCTGCTGGGCCGGGCGCTGGCGGAGCGGGGCGTCGAGACGGTGCTGGGCGCTCGCTCGCAGGCCGTCCTGGCCGAGGACGGCCGCGTCGCGGGACTGAGCCTCGACGACGGCCGGGTGCTGCCCTGCGACCTGCTGGTGATGGCCGTCGGCATCCGCCCGAACACGGCGCTGGCCGCCGCCGCGGGCCTGGCGGTCGGCCGGGGCGTGGTGGTGGACGACCTGATGCGCACCTCCGACCCGGCGATCCAGGCCGTCGGCGAATGCGTCGAGCATCGCGGCGAGACCTTCGGCCTGGTCGCGCCGATCTGGGAGATGTGCCGCGTCGCGGCCCAGGCCCTGGCCGACGAGGAGACGCCGGGCTTCCGCGCCCCCGCCATCGGCACGCGGCTGAAGGTGACCGGCGTCGACGTCTTCTCGGCGGGCCGGTTCAACGGCGGCGAGGACTGCGAGGACGTGGTGTTCCGCGACGCGGCGCGCGGCGTCTACAAGCGCATCGTCCTGAAGGAGGGCAAGATCGCGGGGGCCGTGCTGTTCGGCGAGGCGGCGGACGGCCCCTGGTACCTCGACCTGATGCGATCCGGCGCCGACGTGAGCGGGATGCGCTCTACCATCGTCTTCGGCCAGGCGGTCTCGGAACAGCTTCGCGGAGTCGATCCGCTGGCGGCCGTCGCGGCGATGGCCGACACGGCGGAGATCTGCGGCTGCAACGGCGTGTGCAAGGGCGCGATCGCCGGGGCCATCGCGGCGAAGTCGCTGGACACGCTGGACGGCGTGCGGGCGGTGACGAAGGCGTCGGCCTCCTGCGGTTCCTGCACCCCGCTGGTCGAGCAGCTCCTTGCCCTGACGCTGGGCGACGGCTTCCGTCAGGCGAGCGGGCCAAGGCCCCTGTGCAAATGCACCCATCACCCGCACGACGCGGTGCGCGAGCGGATCGCGGGGGAGGGGCTGAAGTCCATCCCCGCCGTGATGCAGGCGCTGGAATGGACGACGCCGGACGGCTGCGCCTCCTGCCGCCCGGCGCTGAACTACTACCTGCTGTGCGCCTGGCCGGGCGAATACGCCGACGATCAGCAGTCGCGGTTCGTCAACGAACGCGTCCACGCCAACATCCAGAAGGACGGCACCTACAGCGTCGTGCCGCGCATGTGGGGCGGCGTCACCACCCCGGCCGAGCTTCGCGCCATCGCCGAGGTCGCCGAGCGGTTCGCCGTGCCGATGGTCAAGGTCACGGGCGGCCAGCGCATCGACCTGTTCGGCATCCGCAAGCAGGACCTGCCCGCTGTCTGGCGCATCCTGGGGGACGCGGGGATGGTGTCCGGCCACGCCTACGCCAAGGGCCTGCGCACCGTGAAAACCTGCGTCGGCTCGGAATGGTGCCGGTTCGGCACGCAGGATTCCACGGGCCTGGGCGTGAATCTGGAGAAGGCGACCTGGGGGACCTGGACGCCGCACAAGTTCAAGATGGCCGTCTCCGGCTGTCCCCGGAACTGCGCCGAGGCGACGATCAAGGACTTCGGCGTCGTCTGCGTCGACAGCGGCTACGAACTGCACGTCGGGGGCAACGGCGGCGTCCATGTCCGCGCCACCGACCTGCTGGCCAAGGTGGCGACGGAGGCCGAGGCGATGGACTGGTGCTTCGCCTTCATGCAGCTCTACCGCGAGGAGGCGCGCTACCTCGAACGCACCGCGCCGTGGATCGAGCGCGTCGGCCTGGACCATGTGAAGGACCGGCTGGCCGACGAGGCCGCCCGTCAGGCCCTTGCCGGGCGCTTCCTCTACAGCCAGCGCTTCTCGCAGGACGATCCCTGGGCCGAGCGGGTCCGGGGCGCCGACGCGCACGAGTTCGCCCTCCTCGCCCCCGCCAGCCCCATGGCCGCCGAATGACCGCCCAAGCCCTCGCCGCGCCGCACGGCGCCTGGATCGACGTCGGATCGCCGCAGGACATCCCCCTGCGCGGCTCGCGCCGGGTCGCCACGCCGCGCGGCGACATCGCCCTCTTCCGGTCCGGCGACGGACGGGTCTTCGCCCTGCGCGACGCCTGTCCGCACAAGCGCGGCCCCTTGAGCGAAGGCATCGTCCACGGTCACGCCGTCACCTGCCCGCTGCACGGCTGGGTGATCGACCTGGCCACGGGCGAGCCGACCGGCGCCGACGCGGGCAAGGGCTGCACCCCGACGATCCCGGTCCTGGTCGAGCAGGGCCGCGTCTTCATTCCGGCGGAGGCGTGACATGGGCCCTGTCCTCCTGGTCGGGGCCGGTCCCGGCGCGGCCGACCTGATGACTCTGCGGGCCGCCGAGGCGGTCAGGAACGCCGAGGCGCTGCTCTACGACGCCTTGGTCTGCGACGAGGTGATCGCCATGGCGCCCGAGCGCTGCCTGCGCATCCGCACGGGCAAGCGGTCCGGCAAGGCCAGCATGCGGCAGGAGACCATCAACCACCTGATGCTGCGCCTTGCGGGGCGGGGGCTGCGGGTCGTGCGGCTGAAGGGCGGCGACCCGTCGGTTTTCGGGCGTTCCGGCGAGGAGCGGGCCTTCCTCGAAGCTCACGGCGTCACGGTCGAGGTCGTCCCCGGCGTCACCGCCGTCTCCGCCGCCGCCGCCCAGTTCGGCTTTCCCCTGACCCATCGGGGGGAGGCCCGCCGCCTGATGCTGGCCACCGCGCGCACGCTGGACGGCGAGGTGGTGGAAGGCGGCTGGCGCCGGGCGGCCGACCCGGAAACGACCCTCGCCCTCTACATGGCCGGTCAGGCGGCGCGCGAGGTCGCGGCCCGGCTGACGGCTAACGGACGTTCGCCCTCGACCCCCGCCCTGGCGGTGGAGAATGCCGGACGCCCGGAAGCCCGCCTCGTCCGCTGCGAGCTTGCGGGCCTGGCCGACGCGGTCGAGGCGGCGGCGTTCGAGGGGCCGGTCCTGCTGCTCGTGGGCGCCGTCGCGGCTCATGCCCGAAAAACAGGCGCCGAACCCCTTGCGCTCCCGCCGACGCCCGCAGCCCTTGCCCCCGACCCCGGCGAGGCCCCAGCACAGAGATCATGCGCGTCCTGGTGATCGATCCCGACGAAGCCCGAGCGGCCCTGGTCGCCGAGGGCCTTTCCGGGATCGAGCCGCTGGAGGTCCGCCGCAGCCTGCGCTTCGACGAGGCGGAGGCGCTCGCCTTCGCGCCCGACGCGGTGGTCATCGCCTGCGAAAGCCCCGACCGCGACACCCTGGAAAGCCTGCGCGAGGCGACCGCCGCCAACCCGCGTCCGGTGGTGATGTTCGTCGACCGCTCCGAGCCCGCCCTGGCCCAGGCCGCCGTCCATGCCGGGGTGGCCGCCTATGTCGTCGACGGCCTGGCGCCCGGCCGCATCCGCCCCGTGCTCGACGTCGCCCTGACCCGCTTCCAGCTCATGCAGTCCCTGCGCGACGACCTGGCCAAGGCCCAGGCCGACCTCGCGGCCCGCAAGACCGTGGAACGGGCCAAGGGCCTGCTGATGAAGGAACGCGGCCTGGACGAGGAGGCCGCCTATCGCGTGCTGCGCAAGCTGGCGATGGACACCGGGCGGCCCGTGGGCGCGGTGGCGGCCGACCTCATCGCCTATGCGAGCGTGCTGAAGGGAGCGAACGGATGAGCCTGGAGAAGCGGGATCTGACGCTCGGCTTCATCGCCCTGGCCGACTGCGCGCCGATGGCGGCGGCCAAGGCGCGCGGCTTCTTCGAGGAGGAGGGGCTGGACGTCACCCTCTCGCGCGAGCCGTCCTGGGCCAACGTGCGCGACAAGCTGGCGGTGGGGGCGCTCGACGGCGCCCACATCCTCGGCCCTATCACCCTGGCCTCGCACCTCGGCCTCGGGGGCGGCGGCCCCGCGCCCATCGCCGCCGCCATGGCGCTGAACCTCAACGGCAGCGCCATCACCCTCTCCCGGCCGCTGGCCGACGCGCTGCGGGCGCTGGACCCGGCGGCCATGGCCACGCGCCTGAAGACCGCCGGGCCGCTCGCCCGCCTGATCGAACGGCGCAAGGCCGCCGGCGAGGCGCCGCTGACCTTCGCCGTGGTCTTTCCCTACTCGGTCCACAACTACGAGCTGCGCCACTGGCTGGCGGCGGGCGGGGTCGACCCGGACGAGGACGTGCGCATCGTCGTCACGCCCCCCGCCCGCATGGTCGAGCGGCTGGCGGCGGGCGAGATCGACGGCTTCTGCGTCACCGCCCCCTGGAACGCGGCGGCGGTCCTGCAGGGCCTGGGCGAGGTGGTCGCCCACGCCTGCGAGATCTGGAACCGCAGCCCCGACAAGGTCTTCGGCGTGACCGAGGCGTGGGCCGAGCGGCGCCCCGAAACATTGTCCGCCCTGGTCCGTGCGATCGTCAGGGGCGCGGCCTGGGCGGAGGAGAACCGCGCCGACCTCGCCCGCCTGCTCGCCGACCCCGCGGTGGTCGGGGCGCCCGAGGCGGCCATGCGCCTCTTCCTGCTGGGCGGCGGGGCGCCGGAGCTGCACGCCTTCGACGATCCCGACTACATCGTCTTCCACAGGGGCGAGGCCAACCGGCCCCTGGTCGAACACGCCGAATGGTTCCTGGCCCACATGGCGCGGTGGGGCCAGGTCCCGCCCGGCCTCGACACCGCCGCAGCGGCCCGGCGGGCGTACCGGCCGGACCTCTACGACGCCGCCTTCAAAGCTTGAACTCGATCCCGATCCACACCTTGCGCCGGTCGGCGAAGCCCGCGACGCCGTCATAGTCGGCGTACTTGGCGACCGCCGTCGCCCGCTTGCCGATCGGGACGGACGCCATCAGGTCCAGTTCCTCGCCCAGGTCCGCGCCGGTCCGCTCGGTCTCGAAGCGATGATAGCGCGCGGTCAGCTCCAGCTTCGCGGGTTTGAGCGTCAGGGTCAGGTTGCGGTCCTCGATCCCGTCGGCGGGCGTGGCGGCGAACACGTCCGCCCACCCCTGGAAGGCGTGCAGCGTCGCCAGCGGCGTCGAGAACCCGCGCACGCCGTCTCCTTCCAGCGCCTCATAGGCGGCGCGCACGGTGGCCGGGCCGTAGGTCGCCGCGATGTCGGCCGACCGATAGCCCAGTTCGAAGGTCACCGGCGCCGAGCCATGGTCGGTCTGCCGCGCCAGCGAGGCGGCATAGGCGAAGGCGAGCGGACCGGCCGCGGCCTTGCCCGTCAGCCGCGCCCCGACCGTCAGGCTGGAGTTCGACGGCGCCCCCTCGAAATCCAGCGCGTACATGAAGGCCGACGGCTTCAGCCACCCGGCCCCCTCGTGGCCGAGGTTCAGGAGCCAGCTATCGGACTCCCAGTCCTGCGCCTCGCCGAACACCCGGTTGGCGCGGCCCAGCCAGGCGGCCGTGACGCTCAGTCCCGCAACCTTGAAATCCGCCCGCGCCGCGTCGAACGTCTGCTCGTCCTGCCGCCAGCCGCTCGCCCCCACGAACCTCTGGTCGTCGAGCACTATGCGCTGCCGCCCGAACGTCGCCGACGCCGCCGGGCCGGGCGTCCAGACGACCTGCGCCCGGTTCAGCTCGGTCGTCTCCGGGTCGGCGATGGCGGGGTAGGGCTCGGCGGGCGGGACGCCGTCGTTGTAGTCGCCCGCCGCCCGCACGTCCTCGAACTCGACCAGCGCCTTGAAGCCGCGCCAGGCGCCCGTCTCCCACCCCAGCCGCGTGCGCAGGGTCAGCGCCGCCGCGTCGTCGGCGGCGGCCTGCTGCTCCACGCCTTCGTACCGCAGGCGCATCTCCAGGATGGGCCGTCCCGCCGCGATCGCCTCCGCCAGGCTGTCGTCCGCCGCCGCCGGCGCACCCAGCATCGCCCCGGCCGCCGTCGCCGCCAGCCCCATGAACTTCCCCATGTCGAATCCCCAATAAAAAAGGTCCGGCCGGGATGGACCCGCGCCGGACCTCGTTGTCCGATGATGCGGCCCGGAAGGGGGCCGCGCTTGCCGTCGTCGTGCGCCGTTGCCCGACAGCCGCCAGCTAGCACGGCGGCGCTGGGATGACGGCGGGGAGCGCGGGGGCCGGGCCTCGAAAACCGCCGCTGACCACGGACCGCGCGGCTGCGCCCGGCCGGCGCCCGGAATCGATGCGGAAGGGGGCCGCAAAAGGTTCATGTCATACTGACGCGCCAACCGCCGGAACTGCCGCTAGAATGGCGCCATCGTGGCCAGGCTTGGCCGCAGGACAGGGAGAGCCGCCGATGCCGCTGCAGATCAACGAACTCGCGCCCGATTTCACCGCCGAGACCACCGAGGGGCCGATCCGCTTCCACGAATGGGCGGGCGACAGCTGGGTGGTGCTGTTCTCCCACCCCAAGGACTTCACCCCCGTCTGCACGACGGAACTGGGCGCGGTCGCCAAGCTGAAGCCGGAGTTCGACAGGCGCGGAGTGAAGGTCATCGGCCTGTCCGTCGATCCCGTCGACAACCACGCCCGCTGGTCGCAGGACATCGCCGAGACGCAAGGGGCCGCGCCCAACTTCCCGATGATCGGCGATACGGACCTGGCCGTCTCCAAGCTCTACGGCATGCTGCCGGCCGACACGGCGGGCACCTCCGAGGGCCGCACCCCCGCCAACAACGCCACGGTGCGCAACGTCTTCGTCATCGGGCCGGACAAGCTGATCAAGCTGGTGATCGCCTATCCGATGACCACGGGCCGCAACTTCGACGAGATCATCCGCGTGATCGATTCCATGCAGCTCACCGCCCGGCACAAGGTCGCCACCCCAGCCGACTGGAAGCAGGGGCAGGACGTGATCATCACCGGCGCCGTCAGCGACGAGGAGGCCCAGGGCCTGTTCCCCGGCTACATGACGCACAAGCCCTACCTGCGGACGACCAGGCAGCCTGGGTGACGCCATGAATCTTCCGCACGCGACCTAGGGTGAAGGACGGCCGGATGGTCTCCTCCTCATAGGAGCCTGAGTTTTGCGTGCAGGTTGGGCAATGGCATCGTCGCCGAAGCACCCGCTCGAAACGCCCCGCGCCGCTGATGACCTCAGTGCGTGGGACGAGCAGCTTTGCGCGTGGATGACGCAATATGGGCCGGGGCTGCGACGCTTCCTGGCCAAGCGCGTATCGGCCAGCGAGGCCGACGACCTCGTGCAGGAGGTGTTCCTGGCCCTGCGGGCGCGGTGCACGACCTCCGATATCCAGAATGTCGAGGGCTACCTCTTCAAGACGGCGGTCAGCGTGCTGGCGCGCCAACGTCGGCGGCGGACCTGGCGATGGGGAGAGCAGGAGGCGCTCGAGGAACATGAGGACCTGCGGGACGAGGTGTCGCCCGAGCGGATCGCCATCGGCCGCGACGGGGTCCGGCGCATCGTCGAGGCGCTCCGGGCCGTGCCGCCGCGCAGCGCCGAAGCCTTCTTCCTCAGCCGCTTCGAGCAGCTGACCAACGAGGAAGTGGCCGTCCGGATGGGCATCTCGGTCAAGGCGGTCGAGGAGCTGATGCGCCGCGCCATTCGCCAGGTGATCGTCGGATTGGAAGCAGGCCGATGACCAGGCTCCGGGAACTGGATCTCGATCCGCGCAAGTCGGAAGCCGTCGACTGGTTCGTCCGGCGGCGCACCGCTTCGGCCGACGCCTCCGCCGCGTTCGAGGCGTGGCTGGAAGACGCGCCCAACGCCGAGGCCTACGCGGAGGTCGAACGCGCCTGGTCCGACGTGGGAGAGGCGGGGGATGACGCCGATCTGCTGGCCCTGCGCAAGTCCGTGTCGGCGGGGGCCGCGCGGCCGCGCCGGGCGATCGCCGCCGGACTGGTCGCTGCGCTGCTTGGGCTCTCCGCCCTGGCGGCCTACGAATTTGGCGGCCCGAAGGCGCTCGCCAACCAGTCCTTCCGCACCGGCGTCGGTCAGCAGGCGACCGTGACCCTGCCCGACGGCACGACCGTCACCCTCAATACCGACACGGTGGTGAGAACCCGCGCCGACGGCGAGCGCCGGCTGGTCTATCTCGACCGGGGACAGGCCTATTTCAAGGTCGCCAAGGACCGGCGCCGCCCCTTCATCGTGACGGCGGCCGGCCGCACGGTCACGGCCCTGGGCACGGCGTTCGACGTCCGCGTCGACGGCCGCGAGCTCAAGGTCGTGCTGGTCGAGGGCAAGGTGCGAGTGGAGAGCGTCGGGCCGGCGCGCAGCGCTTCCCAGGCGTCTCCCGAACAAGGCGTCCTCGCGACCGAGATGGGGCCAGGCTCGCAGCTTGTGGCGCCGGACGACGCCGACTGGCGGGTGACGCGGACGGACACGGCGCGGGAAACCAGTTGGCTGCACGGCCAGATCGTCATCGACGACAAGCCGCTGAGCGAGGTGGTCGAGGAACTCAACCGCTATTCCAACCGCAAGGTTGTGCTGGTCGACCACAGGTTGGGCGAAGCCCACCTTAGCGGCATCTTCCGCCCGGGTGACCTTGAGGGCCTCGCCCGCGCGCTGGAGACGTCAAAGCTTGGGCGGGTGGACGACAGCAGTCAAGCCGAGTTTCGAATCGTGGCCTCGCAATAAAAATTTCTCGAACGGCCTAGGGTCCAGTTCCCGAAAACCGGCTCTTCCTGATTAGAGGCGGATGCCACCGCCACAACATTAGGGGGAAACCATGCGTCAACCTGGACGAACCGCTCGCACTCGCCTTTTTATCGGCGCATCTGCTGCGGCTGTGCTTTGCATGAGCGGCGCCGCTGTCGCTCAGGACAAGGCGCCGATCACGATCGCGCCGCAACCGCTCGCCGCCGCCCTCTATGAATTCGGCGGCAAGACGGGGACGCAGGTGATCTTCGCTTCCAGCCTCGCCAATGCCAAGGTGTCGGGCGGCGTGGCGGGCGAAAGCGACGAGCGGCAGGCCATGGCGCGGCTTCTCGATGGAACGGGGCTCACCTTCCGGCGCGATGGCGACGTCTTCGTGATCGTGGCGCAGGAAGGCGGCTCAGGCCCCCAGGGAGCAGGCGCCGGCGACGTTGATGCCCTCATCGTCACGGCGCAGAAGCGGGAAGAAAACATCCAGGACGTGCCGATCGCGATATCGGCGTTCACGCAGGAAGACCTGACGACGCGTCAGGTGGCCGGCGGCCCGGACCTGATCACCCAGGTCCCGAACATGACCTTCACCAAGACCAACTTCGCCAGCTACTCGATCCAGATCCGCGGCATCGGCACGCAAGCGATTTCGGCGACGACCGACGCCGCCGTGGCCGTGGCCTTCAACAACACCTCGATGATCCGCAACCGCTTCTTCGAGCAGGAATTCTACGACCTCGAACGGGTGGAGGTGCTGCGCGGTCCGCAGGGCACGCTGTACGGCCGCAACGCCACGGCGGGCGTCGTCAACATCATCAGCGCCAAGCCGAAGTTCCGCTACGAAGCCAAGGCTTCGGGGGATGTGGCCAACTACAATTCCACGCGCGTCGAGGGGATGATCAACATCCCGCTGGTCGAGGACGCGGTGGCCTTGCGCCTGGCCGGCGCCTGGACCAAGCGCGAAGGCTTCGTCGACAACCAGATCACCGGCAATCCCATCGACGGCCGCGACCTGTGGTCGACCCGGGCCTCGCTGCGGTTCGAGCCCAACGACCGGCTCAGCGCCAACCTGATCTGGGAGCATTTCGAGGAGGACGACGACCGCCTGCGTTCCGGCAAGCAGGTCTGCAAGCGCGACGACCGGACCGAGATCGGTGGTCATGCGACGCCTTCCTCGACCGCGGGGTACTCCAACCTCTTCAACCAGAGCTGCCTGCCGGCCTCGATGTACGCCCCGGAATCGTATCAGGCGCCCAATGGGTTCTCGCTGCCCTACTATCATCCGCTGGGACAATTGTGGCTGCCGACCGTCAACGGGCTGGACCCCTACGCCAGCACGACCCAGTCGCGCGACCTGCGGGTTATCGAGTCCACCGTCGATCCGATCTACCGCGCCAAGGCGGACGTTGCGGAACTGCAGATCGATTTCGACCTGACCGACACCCTGACCCTGACGTCGGAAACCGCCTATAGCGCCGACACCCTGTTCTCGATGCAGGACTTCAACCGCTTCAACACGGCGTCCGGCGCCTTCGCCAATATCCGCAGCACCTTCGTCAAGACGAACCTGCTTCAGCCCGGCCCCAACGGCAACGTGTTCTGCGACCCGCAGATCGGGTGCGCCGACCGTCTGGTGGGCATGGATTTGTCGACCGCAGAGTCCCGCCAGTTCAGCCAGGAATTCCGCCTGGGGTCCGACTTCGACGGCCCGTTCAACTTCAGCGTCGGCGGCAACTTCCTGCGCTACGACACGGAGGACAAGTACTACGTCTTCATCAACACGCTGACGCTGTACTCGCTGATCGCCAACGACCCGCTCGGGCAGAACTGGCCCAATGGCGTTCCGCCGCCCTATCAACCAGGCGTCACGGACGACCTGCCCTGCCTCGCCAACGGCCCGATTTATCCGAATCCCAACGAAGCCCAGGGCGTGACCGGCTGCATCTACGTCGATCCGAACCCGATCGACAGCCTCAACGACCAGGGCCACAATTACTTCCTCAGCCGCAATCCCTACAAGCTGATCTCCTATGCCGCGTTCGGTGAGGCCTACTACGACATTACCGACACGCTGAAGCTCACCGCCGGCCTGCGCCTGACGGTGGACAGGAAGTCGGCCCCGCGCATCCCGAGCTGGCTGCTGGCGTCCCACTCGGTCGGCTATCCGGTGGCCGAGGTCATCGAGCAGGAGTGGACCGAACCCACCGGCCGCCTGGCGCTGGACTGGAAGCCCAATCCGGACACGATGGTCTATGCGTCCTACGCCCACGGCTACAAGGCTGGCGGCGCCAACCCTCCGGCGGCGGGGATCGTCAGCTACGCCAACCCTGGCGTCGCCGACGGCCTGGTCGCGCAGTCAGCGACGCACCCGAAGACCTTCGCCCCGGAATTCATCGACGCGTTCGAAGTCGGGATGAAGAATACGCTGCTGGACGGCAAGCTCACGCTGAACA
>CAZOHI010000040.1:0-28775 GCA_964579695.1 uncultured Caulobacter sp.
GGCCAGGGCGGCCTTGGCCGTCTTGGCGATCTCGGCGCCGGCGGCGGCGTAGTCGGCGTCGGGTACGGAGGCCGAAAGGCCCGCGCCCGCCTCGACGACGACGGAGAAACCGGCCGCGATCAGCTTCTTCGCCGTCTCGGGCGTGGCCGCGACCCGGGTTTCGCCCGCACGGCGTTCCTTCGTGACGGCGATGAGAGCCATTCAGTCCCCCCTGAGGCTAAAGTGTGGACGAGGCGGGCCTAGTGCCCGCCGCCCGTCTTCTCGCGCAGCAGCAGGACGCCCGCCACCGTCGTCACCAGGCCCGTGACCAGTCCGGCCAGGAAGCCCGCATCGGTGCAGAACCAGATGGCCAGCATCAGGATCGCCACGGCGCTCGCCAGCGAGCCCCACTTCGTCAGCTTCATCACGAAGCCATAGGTCGCGACCTGTTCGTGGATGTCCATCTCCCCGCGATGGTAGTCGCCGTGGGCGTCGTGGGCGTGGTCGGCCATGATTCTCAAATCTCAAAACGAATGGGCTGGCGTGCGCATACAACGCCAGTTCATGTCGCTCAAGCCGCGCCTTCCGCAGCCTTGCGGTAGGCCACCAGCGCCGTGCCCTGGATATGGACCAGTTCATGGTCGCCGTTCATCTCGTGAAGCGCGCGCCACACACCCGGCGCCTGGTCCGGGCCGCGGAAGTCGTGCCACAGCAGCCAGCCCCCCGGCGCCAGCATCCGCATCGCCTTCCTGGTGTCGCTGCGGACGTAGCTTTCGGTGTGGTCGCCGTCGAGGAAGATGAGGTCCATCGTCCCGGCGTAGGGCTCCTCGTCGAAGGTCTTGCTGTCGCCGAAGAGCTGTTCGATGCGCCCTTCGACGTCGGAGCCCGAATAGAGGAAGGTCTCGAAGGAGGACTCCTCCTTTGCGGCGGTGATCGAGGCGGTGTCGTCCCCACGGTCGTGGCCGACCCGCTCGGCCTGTTCCGGGGCGAGCGTCAGGGTGACGATCCTGGCCTGCGGGGCGTTACGCGCCATCAGGTAGGTGGTCTTGCCGGTGGCCGTGCCAAACTCGAAGATGTTCCGCGCCCGCCGGGCGAGGTTGCACAGAATCCAGCTTTCCAGGTCGGAGACGCCGCCCACGACCCGCACGGCGGCGACGTGGGCCACCTCGGTGCTTCTCGACGGCCCGGTGGGGGTTATCTCGAAAAGCGGATCGACCTCCCAGATCGGGAGCGATCGCAGCTTGTTCCCGCGCGGCTTGCCCTTCTGCCGCGCCAGCTTGACCCGCAGGCGATACCAAGCCTGCGCGAACATCGCGGTGGACAAGAGCAGCAGAACGATTAGCCAGTGAGAGAAGGTCATCACGCCCCCGAGCATTACAATGCACGCGCATATCGCCGCGCCAAGCCCCGCTCAAGTTGGATTCGAATGTTGAAGGAAGCTGCCGCCTTGCGCATCGTCTTCGTCATGCCCGGCGCCAGTCCGACGCCGGTGGGCGGCACCAAGGTCATCTACGAATACGCCAACCGCCTCGCCGCGCGTGGGCACGAGGTGACTGTGATCCATCCGGCGAAACTGGAGCCGGCGAAGCGCGTCTCCAAGACGCTGCGCCTGGCCGTGCGCCATTTCGTCTGGGGCCTGAACGGGCATTGGCGGCCGTCGCGCTGGATGGCGGTCGATCCGCGGGTGAGAAGCCTGTGGACGCCCGACCTCGCGTCGCACCGCTTCCCCCCGGCCGACGTGGTGATCCCGATAACCTGGAACACGGTGGCGCCCGTCGCGCGCCTTCCCGCCGACCGGGGGCGGAAGGTGTTCTATTCCCAGCACTGGGACTTCGGCTACGGGCCCGAGGCGCAGATACGCGCCGCCTGGGCGGGGGCGGAGGAGCACATCGTCATCAACCGCTCCGCGCAGGAGGCGGCGAAGGCGATGGGCTATGAGGCGGCCTATGTGCCCAACGGGCTCGACCCGGCGATGTTCGGCCTCGATACGCCGCTGGACCGGCGCGATCCGGCGCAAGTGGCGATGCTCTACCACCGGGCTCCCTACAAGGGCGCGCCGGACGGGCTGAAGGCCCTGATGCTGGCCAAGCAATCCTTGCCGCGGCTGACGGTCGAGATGTTCGGCGGGGCCGAGCCGCCGGAGGGGCTGCCGGACTGGATTACGTATAACCGGGGGCTGAGCGACGAGGGCCTGCGGGCGCTCTACAACCGCGCGGCCATCTTCCTGTCGGCCAGCCACAACGAGGGCTGGGGCCTGCCGCCGTGCGAGGCGGGGCAGTGCGGGGCGGCGCTGGTGGTCACCGACAACTTCGGCCATCGCGAGTTCGCCATCGACGGCGAGACGGCGCTGGTCCGCCCGGTGGGCGACATCGAGGGGCTGGCGGCGGGGATCGTGCGGCTGGCGGGGGACGCGGCCTTGCGCGAGCGCCTCAACACCGCCCTGCGCGCCCGGCTGGCCGGGTTCGACTGGGAGCGGTCTACGACAATGATGGAGGCGGCGCTGGCGAGACGGCCAGGGACCGCCTGACCGCGTCGGCCGCCGTGGCGGGCGAAATGTCCTTCAGGTCCTGTGTCGGCGAGACGAGGGCGGCCAGCCACTTCGAATAGAACAGCGCCGGGGTCCTGCCGTAGAGGCCGATGGTCGGCGTCCCGACCGCCGCCGCCAGGTTCATCGGCCCGGAATCGTTGCCGAAGAACAGCGCCGACTGCGCGATCAGGGCGGCCGAGGCGTCCAGCGTCAGGTCGCAGGCGAGGACGGATTTCGCCGGGTCCCCCGTGCGGGCGATCCCTTCCGCGAACCGTCCGGCCTCGTGCGGCCCGCCGAGCCAGAAGAAGGTCCCGGCCTCGGCGGCCAGTTCGTTCGCCAGCGCCGCGAAGCTCTCCCGCGGCCAGCACTTGTAGGCGTCGGCCGCGCCAGGGCCGAACACCACCCACGGCTTCGGCCGGTCGGCGAAACGGGCGGCGACGGCCTCGGTCCTGCGCGGATCGACGACGAGGGCCGGTTCGCGGCTTTCCACCGTCAGGCCGTACAGCGCCTCCAGCGCCTCCAGCTTCTCGATGCGGTGGGCGCTCCGCATCGACTTCGGCAGCGTCGGGCCGGGGGAAAGCCACCGCTCCTGGCTGGCATGGCCGAGGCCGAAGCCGCGCCGCTCCGGCACCCCCGCCAGCTTCGCGGCCTGGGCCGGGCGGCCGATCTTTTCGAGAATCCACACGGCGCGGGGGCGCAAGGTCCGGCACAGGCGGTGGAAGTCCGCGACCTCGCGCACCTGCTTGAAGGGCCCCGCGTGGTAGGTCAGGTAGTCCACCCGTTCGACCGCCGGCTCCACGGCCAGCACCTCGGCGGCGCGGGTCGAGGGGCGGGTCGCCAGGGCCACGCGGCCTTCGGGCGTCTTGGCGGCGATGGCCCGGATGGTCGGCAGGTGCCACATCAGGTCGCCGATTCCCCGGTCGGGACAGTAGACGAGGACGGGGCCGTTCGAACGGGCCAAGGGCAGCTCCCGCGCCGGATGTGAGGACACGCCGCAGTAGGTCACAACCGCCCTCTCGCGCAACCGCCGACACGGCCGCTTACGCTTCGTGACCCCTCGCGGGGTTGACTTCCTGTCCCCCTGCCGCAAAACCGCGCGCGAAATCAATGTTCAGCCGCCCAGGAGGCCCCTTCCGATGACCCTTCGCGTCGCCATCAACGGTTTCGGCCGCATCGGCCGTCTCGTTCTGCGCTCGATCGTCGAGCATGCGCGCCGCGACATCGAAGTCGTCGCCATCAACGACCTGGGGCCGGTGGACACCAACGCCCACCTGCTGCGCTACGACAGCGTCCACGGCCGCTTCCCCGGCCTGGTGACGACCGGCGAGGACTGGATCGACGTCGGCCTGGGCAAGATCAGGGTCACGGCCATCCGCAACCCGGCGGAGCTGCCGCACAAGGAACTGGGCGTGGACATCGCCCTGGAGTGCACGGGCCTGTTCACCTCCAAGGACAAGGCCGCCGCCCACCTCCAGGCGGGCGCCAGGCGGGTGCTGGTCTCGGCGCCCTGCGACGCCGCCGACCAGACCATCGTCTACGGCGTGAACCACGACAGCATCGGCAAGGACGACCTCGTCGTCTCCAACGCCTCGTGCACCACCAACTGCCTGGCGCCCGTCGCCAAGGTCCTCCAGGACCTGTGCGGCATCGAGCGTGGCTACATGACCACCATCCACGCCTACACCGGCGACCAGCCGACGCTGGATACGATGCACAAGGATCTCTACCGCGCCCGCGCGGCGGCCCTCAGCATGATCCCGACGTCCACCGGCGCGGCCAAGGCCGTGGGCCTGGTGCTGCCGGCGCTGGCGGGCAAGCTGGACGGCTCGTCCATCCGCGTGCCGACCCCGAACGTCTCGGTCGTCGACCTGAAGTTCGTGCCGGGCCGGTCCATCACCAAGGACGAGGTCAACGCCGCCCTGGAAGCGGCCGCCGCCGACGGCCCGCTGAAGGGCGTGCTGGCGGTGTCGAACGACCCGCTGGTGTCGAGCGACCTGAACCACATCGCCGCCTCCTCGACCGTGGCCCTGCCTCAGACCCAGGTGATCGAAGGCCAGCTCGGCCGCGTGCTGTCCTGGTACGACAACGAATGGGGCTTCGCCACGCGCATGAGCGACACCGCCCTGGCGATGGCCAAGTTCCTGTAAGGACATGGGTTTCCGTAAGCTCGAAGAGGCGGACCTCCAGGGCAAGCGGGCCCTGGTCCGGGTCGATTTCAACGTCCCGATGGAAGACGGGCGGGTCACCGACGACACCCGCCTGCGGGCCGCCCTGCCGACCATCCACGCCCTCAGCGTGCGCGGCGCCAAAGTGGTCCTGCTGGCCCACTTCGACCGGCCGAAGGGCAAGCGCGTGCCGCAGATGAGCCTTCGGCCCATCGTCGAGCCGCTGTCGGCCCTGCTGGAGCAGCCGGTGGCCTTCGCCGACGAGGACGCGGCCGCGGTCATCGACGCCCTGGAGCCCGGCGGCGTGGCCCTGGTCGAGAACGTCCGCTACCACGCGGGCGAGGAGAAGAACGACCCGGCCTTCGCCGCCGAACTGGCGAAGCTGGGCGATCTCTACGTCAACGACGCCTTCTCGGCCGCCCACCGGGCCCACGCCTCGACCGAGGGGCTGGCGCGCCTCCTGCCGGCCTATCCGGGCCTTTCGATGCAGCGCGAACTGGAGATGCTGGAGGCCGCGCTCGGCGCGCCGAAGCGGCCGGTGCTGGGCATCGTCGGCGGCTCGAAGGTCTCGACCAAGCTGGACCTGCTGAACAACCTCGTGACCAGGCTCGACCGCCTGGCCATCGGCGGCGGCATGGCCAACACCTTCCTCGCCGCGCAGGGCGTGGATGTCGGCGCCTCGCTCTGCGAGCACGACCTGGGCGACACGGCCCGGCAGATCATGGCGAGCGCGAGGAAGGCCGGCTGCGAGCTGCTGCTGCCCGTCGACGTCGTGGTCGCCGAGAAGGTCGAGCCCAATACGCCTTCGAACGTGCGCGAGCTTTCGGCGGTGCGGCCCGGCGACCGCATCCTCGACGCGGGCCCCAAGACCACGCAGCGGCTGCTGGAGGCGATGGACGCCTCCTCCACGCTGATCTGGAACGGCCCGCTGGGCGTGTTCGAAGTCCCGCCGTTTGACGTGGCGACCGTGGCCGCGGCCCGGCATGCGGGGGAACTGGCCAAGGCCGGGCGCATCACGGCGGTGGCCGGGGGCGGCGACACCGTCGCGGCCCTGAACCACGCCGGGGTCTCAGCCGATTTCACATTCGTCTCGACGGCGGGCGGCGCCTTCCTAGAATGGATGGAAGGCAAGGAGCTGCCCGGAGTGGCGGCCCTTGAACAACAACAATAACTTTCTGCACAGGGTGCTTAAGATGAACCTCCAGGCTCTCAACGAAGTGGCCGAGAAGATGGTGGAGCCCGGGCGTGGCATCCTGGCCGCCGACGAATCCACCGGCACCATCAAGAAGCGCTTCGACGCCATCGGCGTGGAGAACACCGAGACCAACCGCCGCGACTACCGCGAACTGATGTTCCGGGCGTCCGAGGCGATGAAGTACGTCTCCGGCGTCATCCTCTACGACGAGACCATCTGGCAGAACGCCGCCGACGGCACGCCGCTGGTGGACCTGATCAGGCAGGCCGGCTCCATCCCGGGCATCAAGGTCGACAAGGGCGCCCATCCGATGCCGGGCTTTCCCGGCGAGACCATCACCGAGGGCCTCGACGGCCTCGGCGAGCGGCTGGCCAAGTACTACGAGCGCGGCGCGCGCTTCGCCAAGTGGCGGGCCGTCATCGACATCGCCGACGGGACCCCGACCTGGGGCGCGGTCAAGGCCAACGCCCATGCCCTGGCCCGCTATGCGGCCCTCTGCCAGGCCAACCAGATCGTGCCGATCGTCGAGCCCGAGATCCTCATGGACGGCGCCCACGACATCGAGCGCTGCGACGAGGTCACCCGCTGGGTGCTCCAGACCGTCTTCGCCGAGCTTTACGAACAGCGCGTGGCGCTGGAAGGCATCGTGCTGAAGCCGAACATGGTCATCTGCGGCAAGGGCTGCTCGAAGGGCGCGTCGGTGGACGAGGTCGCCCACCGCACCATCGCGGCGCTGAAGGCCACCGTGCCGTCGGCGGTGCCGGGCATCGCCTACCTGTCGGGCGGCCAGTCGGACGAGCAGGCCACGGCCCACCTCGACGCCATGAACAAGATCGGCGGCTTCCCCTGGAAGATGACCTTCTCCTACGGCCGCGCGCTGCAGGCCGCGCCGCAGAGGGCCTGGGCCGGGAAGGTCGAGAACGTCGCCGCCGCGCAAGGCGCCTTCGAGCACCGCGCGCGGATGAACGGCCTGGCCTGCCTCGGCAAGTGGGAAGGCGGCCTGGAAAAGGCCGCCTAAGACCTCACCAGGGTCCGTAGACGGGCGTGAACTGGGCGCGCAGGCCCTCGACCTCGCGCTCGAAGTCGCGCTCGCGGCGCTCGCTCCGGCGGTGGTCGTCCCACGAACGGTCGCGGTCCTCGCGCAGGGTGCGCAGACGGTCGCGGATGGCGCCCTTCTCCTCGTTCTTGGTCGCCGCGTCGCCGAGCTTGGCCTCGTTCTCGCGGATCTGGCGCTCGAAGTCCTCGGCGCGGTTGCGGGCCGCGTCGCGGTCCGAGCGGGCGTCGTTCAGGCGGCGGGTGGCGGCCGCCACCAGCCCGCCGTCGGCGTAGCCTTCCAGGAAGCCCCGCTCCAGGTTCGCCGGGCAGACATTGCCGTAGGCGCGGTTCTGGCGCGCCTCCTCGAAGCCCCGGCGCGGCGTGCAGAAATAGGTCAGCCCCTCGCGGCGGCCGCGGTCGTAGGCGGCCGGGTCGGGCGTGACGTCGAACTTCGAGCAGGCCTTGGCGTGGTCGTCGAGCCGGATGCGGGCATAGCCCGCCGCGCCGTCCGAGCGCCCGATCCCCTCCCAGTCGCCCATCCGGCACTGCCCCTCGTCGAGCGTGGCGCAGCCGCCCAGCCCCACCGCGATGCCCGCGAGGGCGGCGAACGTCAGAATACGCATGGCAAAGCCCCTGTTAACCCCGGGCGGAAGCTATGCCTTGCGGGGGCCTCAGTGCAAGGTCGGCTTGGGGGCCGCGTTGCGCCGCCACAGCTCCTCGCTCAGCACCCCGGCGAAGCTGACCCAGCCGAGGTAGGGCGCGACCATGTTGGCGGCGGGGGCGTCGACCTTCCTGGCCTGCCAGGCATAGGCCATGCTGGTCCCCAGCGAGGCGATGGCCGCGGTGAGCTGCCCGCCCAGGTGCTTGAAGCCGAAGGCCATCCAGGCGGCGTTGAAGCCCTGCACCAGCCCCCACATGCTGAGCGCCCTGGTGCGTTCCCGGCTGGCCGGGGCGTTCCAGACCCGCAGGCCCGATATCGTCAGGGCGATGTAGAGCGGCGGCCAGACGGCGGCGAAGGCCTTCTTCGGCGGCGTGATCGCCGGCTTGTCGAGCCGGTCGAAGCGTCGCTCGGCCTTCTCGTCGATCCCCGGCGCCCCCTGCCGCGCGATCAGCCACGACAGCAGCACCGCCCCCGCCGTCAGGGCCACGCCCGCGGCGATGTGCCGGCTGGAGCGGCCCTCGGCGTTGATCAGGGTGTCGAGCGTGTCGCGGGCTTGGTCGGCGATCATGGCGGCGGCGTCTCCCGGAAGGTCCCCGGTCGATCAACACCCGCGCATGGCGGCGGTTCCCGCTACGCGCCTTCCAGCTCGCCCAGCGCGCTCTGCAGGTAGTTCTGCTCGCCCAGGGACCGGACCAGCGAGAGCTGGGTCTCCAGGAAGTCGATATGCTCCTCGGTGTCCTGGAGGATTTCCTTCAGCACCTGGCGGCTGACATAGTCCTTGGCGCCCTCGCACTGGCTGACGCCCATGACCAGCGTCTCGCGGCCGGCGACTTCGAGCGCGAGGTCGGCGCCCAGGCACTCGGGCACGGCCTCGCCGATGCGCAGCTTGCCCAGGTCCTGCAGGTTGGGCAGGCCGTCGAGGAACAGGATGCGCTTGATCAGCTTGTCGGCGTGCTTCATCTCGCCGATGGACTCGTCATAGGTGATCTTGCCGAGCCGCTTGAAGCCCCAGTTCTCGTACATCCTGGCGTGCAGGAAGTACTGGTTCACGGCGGTCAGCTCGTTGGTCAGGACGGCGTTGAGCAGCCTGATGATGGCGGGATCGCCTTGCATGGCTTGGCTCCTCTCAAATCAATCGAGGGCAAGTTCGTCCATCCGGCAACACGCTTCAACAGCTATGTTTGCAAGTGTTTCGCGCTAGCAGAGAAAGTTCTCACTCGGCCGCGTAACGCAGCGCTTCGCGGCTTTCGTCGATCATCTGGCGCATCTCGCAGACGCACTTGGCGCACTGGGCCTGGCACTGGCGGGCGCGGAACACCTCGGCCGGACGGCTCGCGCCGGCCTCGATGGCCGCGCGGACTTCGCGTTCCCGGATGCCGTTGCAGTTGCAGACGTACAAGGCGGCCAGCCCCAAAAAGAGATGTTGGCTTCCATCTAGCCACATGCGAACGCCGTTGCAACTCATTTGCAACTGGAACCTGCCCATCCCCTGCGACGGAATGACGCTGCCACCGGATGGCCGCTCGTGCGTTGGGGCCTTGGTGCGGCGCCTCCCCAGCGCCGCGAGGGTGGGGATGGGACCTCGATGGAATTCGACGCGCTCCTGCTGTCGCGGCTTCAGTTCGCCTTCACCATCGCCTTCCACATCATCTTCCCCAGCTTCACCATCGGGCTGGCGAGCTGGCTGGCGGTCCTTGAAGGGCTGTGGCTGGCCACGCGCAACGAGGTGTTCCGCAACCTCTACCTCTTCTGGCTGAAGATATTCGCCCTGTCGTTCGGCATGGGCGTCGTGTCCGGGGTGGTGATGAGCTACCAGCTCGGCACCAACTGGAGCGTCTTCTCGCAGTTCGTCTCGCCGGTGATAGGGCCGCTGTTCGCCTTCGAGGTGCTGACGGCCTTCTTCCTGGAGGCCAGCTTCCTCGGCGTGATGCTGTTCGGCTGGAAGAAGGTGGGCGAGAAGCTGCACTTTGCGGCCACGGTGCTGGTGGCGCTGGGCACGCTGGCCTCGGCCTTCTGGATCCTGTCGGCCAACAGCTGGATGCAGTATCCGACCGGCCACGCGGTGCTGCCGGACGGCTCGCTGGTGGCGGCGGACTGGATGAAGGTGATCTTCTCGCCCAGCTTCCCGGCCCGGCTCGCCCACATGGTGCTGGCCGCCTACCTGACCACCGCCCTGGTGGTCGGGGCCGCCAGCGCCTTCGCCCTGCTCAAGGACCGCGCCGCCCCCGAATCGCGGATGGCGCTCAGGATGGCGGTGGCCATGTTCGCCATCGTCGCGCCGCTGCAACTCCTGGTCGGAGACATCTCCGGCAAGCAGGTGAAGGTCCACCAGCCCGCCAAGCTGGCCGCCATCGAGGCTTTCTGGGAGACGCGGGCGCAGCAGCCCTTCCACATCTTCGCCTTGCCTGACCGCCAGACCGAATCCAACCGCTTCGAGCTGTCGGTCCCCAGGCTCGGCAGCGTCATCACCGCCGGGTCGGCGGACGCGGAGGTCAAGGGCCTGAAGGACTTCGCGCCGCGGGACAGGCCGCCGGTCGCCGTCGTCTTCTGGGCCTTCCGGGTGATGGTGGCTCTGGGCGTGGCGATGATCGCCCTGGGCGCCTGGGGCGCATGGCTGTGCTGGCGACGCAGCGGGCCGGAGAACTCGCGGGCCTTCCTGCGGGCGGCGGTGGCCATGGGGCCCGCCGGCTTCGTGGCCGTCATCTGCGGCTGGATCGTCGCCGAGGTCGGCCGCCAGCCCTATACCGTCTACGGCATCCTGCGGACCGAGGACTCGGTCTCGCCCGTGGGGGCGGGGCAGGTCTCGGCCTCGCTGGTCGCCTTCATGGTCATCTACGCCATCGTCTTCAGCGTCGGCGCCCTCTACATCCTGCGGCTCATGCGCCAGGGGCCGTCGTCCGGGCCGGAGGAGCCGCCCCGGCCGAAGAACCCCGGCGTGCCCCTCAGCGCGGAGGTCATCGAGCCATGAGCCTCGACCTTCCCCTCGTCTGGGCCGGGCTGATCGCGGCGGCGGTGCTGCTCTATGTGCTGCTGGACGGCTTCGACCTCGGGATCGGCATCCTCTTCCCGCTGGCCCGCCCGCCCGCCCACCGGGACGCGATGATGCAGTCCATCGCCCCGGTCTGGGACGGCAACGAGACCTGGCTGGTGCTGGGCGGCGGGGGCCTCTTCGCGGCCTTCCCCATGGCCTACGCCATCCTGATGCCCGCCTTCTACGCGCCCATCATCCTGATGCTGCTGGCGCTGATCCTGCGCGGGGTGGCGTTCGAGTTCCGGCTGCACGGGCGCAGGCGGGGCAAGGCGTTCTGGACGGGCGCCTTCTTCGTCGGCTCCCTGGTCGCGGCCCTGTCGCAGGGGCTGATCCTCGGCGGCTTCATCCAGGGAGTGACGGTGCGGGACGGCGCCTTCGCGGGCGGCGCCTTCGACTGGCTGAGCGGCTACAGCCTCCTGACCGCCGTGGGCGTCGTGGCCGGCTATGTCCTGCTCGGGTCCGGGTGGCTGATCGTCAAGGCGCAGGACGAGCTGTACGAGGACGCCCGGCGCTGGGCGGGGAGAGCGCTGATCGCCGTCGCCGCGCTGCTGGCGGCGGTGAGCCTGGCCACCCTCTTCATCCACCACGACGTGGCGGCGCGCTGGGGCTTCACGGGCGAGGGGTTCGATCCCGAGACCTTCGCCCCGCTGGCCCCCATCCCGGTGCTGGGCGGCCTTGGGCTGCTGGTCGTCGCCTGGGGGCTGGCGCGGGGGTCTCACCGGCTGCCGTTCGCGGGGGGCTTCCTGGTCTTCCTGTCGGGATACCTGGGGCTGGCGGCGGGCTTCTATCCCGACATCGTCCCCTACGGCATCGACTTCCGGCAGGCGGCCAGCGCCGACAACGCGCTCGCCCTGATGCTGGCCGGGATCGCCGTGCTGCTGCCGATGATCCTCGGCTACACCGCGTGGGTCTACTGGGTGTTCCGGGGCAAGGTCAGCGCCGATGCCTATCACTGAGCCGGAGGAGCAAGAGGGCCCGCTGTGGCGGCGCCTCGCCTGGTTCTTCGGGCTGGCGCTGGCCAGTTCGGCGGCGACCGCCGCCGCAGCCTATGCGCTGAAGGCCCTGCTGCGCTAAGAGGCGCCATGTCCGATTGCCGCCTCTACATCATCACCCCGCCCGCCATCGACGACCTGGCCGCCTTCGCCCGCGACCTCGCCGCCGCGCTGGACGCCGGGGACGTGGCCGCCGTGCAACTGCGGCTCAAGGGCGCGCCGGAGGGGGTGGTCGCCGCCGCCGCCGACGTGCTGGCGCCCATCTGCCACGCCCGGGACGCGGCCCTGATCCTCAACGACCGCGCCGACCTCGCCGCGCGGTTCGGCTGCGACGGCGTCCACCTCGGCCAGTCGGACGGCGCGGTCGCGGACGCCCGCCGCCTGCTGGGCAAGGACGCGATGATCGGCGTCACCTGCCACGACAGCCGGCACCTGGCCATGGAGGCCGCCGAGGCCGGGGCCGACTACGTCGCCTTCGGGGCCTTCTTCCCGACGACGACGAAGGACGTCCCCTACCGCCCGGAGCCGGACCTGCTGACCATCTGGCAGGAGACGATGGAGGTCCCCTGCGTCGCCATCGGCGGGATCACGGCCGACAACGCCGGGATGCTGGCCAGCGCGGGGGCGGACTTCGTGGCCGTCCTCGGCGGCGTGTGGAACCACCCGGACGGCCCCGCCGCCGCCGTCAAGGCGATCAACGCCGCCATCAGGGGCTGAGGCGCGCCAGCTTCTGCGGGTTCCTGACCGTGTAGGCGGCGACGACCTTGCCGTGGGCGATCTCCAGCGCCGTGGTCTGGAACACCGCCCCGTCCGGTCCCGCCATCACCATTCCCGGCTGGCCGTTGACGCGGGCGAGCCGGACCGTCGAGCCGGGCGGCGGCGGCCATTTCCTGACGATGCCGAGGATCAGGCGGATCGCCTTCTCCATCCCGAACACCGGCTTGAGGTTGGCGCTGGCCTGCCCGCCGCCGTCGGCGTGCATGATCACGTCCCCGGCCAGCACCTCGCGCAGCGCGGCCGCATCGCCGGTCGCGGCGGCGGCCAGGAAGGCGGCCGTCAGCCGCTCTTCCTCCTCCGGCGTCGGGGCGTAACGCGGACGGCCCGCCTTCACATGCTCGCGCGCCCTCGACGCGAGCTGGCGGCAGGCGGCTTCCGATCGGCCCAGGGCGGCGGCCACCTCGGCGAAGGGCGTGTCGAACACGTCGTGCAGCAGGAAGGCCGCGCGCTCCAGCGGCGTCAGCCGCTCCAGCGCCAGCAGGAAGGCCACCGACAGGTCCGCGTCCGGGACCAGCGCCTCGGCGTCCAGCACCGGCTCGGGCAGCCATTCGCCGACATAGACCTCCCGCCGCGCCCGCGCCGACTTCAGCCGGTCCAGGCACAGGCGGGTGACGACCCGGTGCAGGAAGGCGCCGGGGTTCTCCACCCCCTCGGCCCTGTTCCAGCGCAGCCAGGCGTCCTGCACCACGTCCTCGGCGTCGGCCCGCGAGCCGAGCATCCGGTAGGCGAGGCCGGTCATCGCCCCGCGCCGGGCCTCGAAGACCTCGCTCATGCGGCCCTGGGCGCGACGGCCTCGCCGCCGACCTGCACCTTCGAGCACGCCTTGCCGTAGCCCAGGGCGTACTTGACCGTCGGGTAGACCCGAGCCGCCGCCAGCCCCAGCGCGAGGGAGGCCAGGGCCTTGTCCCCCCACCGCCGCGCGATCTCCTCGCGCAGCGGATCGGCGGCTTCCATGTCGCGGGCCAGCGAGGCCCTGGAAAAGCGCCAGGCCAGGGCCGCGTCAGGCCCCATCGCCGCCTCGTCGCCGGTGACGATGGCCTTCAGCACGGCGGGCGCGACCCCGCCCTCCTCGGCCATCCGCACGACGATCTGGGTGCAGGGGCCGCAGTCCTCGGCCAGCGTCCCGACGATCCCGGCGGCGGCCAGCGCCTCCGGCGGGGCCTTCCGGTAGGCCGAGAAGCCCTGGATCTTGCCGAAGGCCATGAAGGCGGCGACATCCGTCTCCAGCAGGTCGCGCATGTAGCTGGCGTCGTAGTCGTAGCGCCGCTCGAAGCGGTCGACGAACCGGCTCAGGAGCCACCTCATCTGCCCCTCCAGACGATCCACAGGGTGATGAGGGCGGGCAGGGTCACGCCCACGAAGTCGCGGGCGATGTCATGGCCCGCATGCCCGCCGGCCAGCGCCTCGGCCAGGTGCACCACCGCGTGCAGGCCCAGGAACACGGCGGCGGCCACCGCCCCGCCGATCCCCTTGCCCGCCGCCCACCAGCCGACGCCGACGGCGGCGGCGAGGTAGGCGGCCCCGATGTCGCGCACGAAATGCGGGTTGAAGGGGCCGGTCCCCGTCACCCCCGGCACGGCCCCGTACCAGTCCAGCGGGACGGCCAGCATGACCGCCCCGTTCAGTCCCAGCAGGACCGGCAATATCCACCTGACCAGAGTCCTCATGTCGTCTCCCTCGTTGTCGCCAGATCAAGACGAGACGGCTCCGCTGATTGTGACACGCCCCCCGCTTGTCCCCCTGGCCGGGCGAGCGTAGCCTTTGTCCAGGCAAAGGAAATGGGGGAAACTTTCATGCGTCTTACGCTCTTTCTCTGTTTGGCGATGCTGGGGGTCCCGGCCGCCGCCGGGGCCGAAGACTGGCAGGCCGTGCCCGGCGACCCCAGCGCCTACTTCGACAACGACTTCCTGAAGGTGGACGAGGCGACGGGCCTCGTCGTCATGCGCTACGCCATCGGCCAGGCGAAGGGCGCGACCTACAAGGACTGGCCCGCCGGCAAGTCGCCGATCATGGTCTACGCCCTCGACTGCGTGTCCGACGCCTACAAGGACCTCGGGCTGGATTTCGACGGCAAGGGCAAGCTGGCGGCGGACTGGCGGGACGAGCCGCAGCAGACCGGGATCGAGCTGGGCGTGGGGGCCGCCGGCAAGGCGGCCTGCGAGCGGCGCGAGGCTCTGCCCAAGGTCGCCTTGCCTTGAGCCGGGGCGGCGGCTAGTTTCCGCCGCTTTCCAGCCCCCAAGGCCCCGTGGCGACACCTTCCGCACTTCTCAACGTGATGATCGAGGCCGCCCGCAAGGCGGCCAAGGGCCTGACGCGCGACTTCGGCGAACTCGGCGAACTTCAGGTGTCCCGCAAGGGCGCCGCCGATTTCGTCTCCGCCGCCGACATCAAGGCCGAGCAGGTCCTGTTCGAGGCCCTGAGCAAGGGCCGCCCCGGCTACGGCTTCCTCGGCGAGGAGCGCGGCATGGTGGAGGGGACCGACAAGACCCACACCTGGATCGTCGACCCGCTCGACGGCACCACCAACTTCCTGCACGCCATCCCCCACTTCGCCATCAACATCGCGCTGGAGCGCGAGGGGGCGATCGTGGCGGCGGTGACCTACAACCCGATCAGCAACGAGATGTTCTGGGCCGAGAAGGGCAAGGGCGCCTTCATGTCGGACAAGCGCCTGCGGGTCGCGGCCCGCACGCGGCTGGACGACGCGGTGTTCGCCACCGGCATCCCCTTCATGGGCCACGGCCAGCACGCGAAGTTCCTGAAGGAGCTGCACCAGATCAGCCAGCGGGTGGCGGGCGTGCGGCGCTTCGGCTCGGCGGCCCTGGACCTCGCCTGGGTGGCGGCGGGCCGGTTCGACGGCTTCTGGGAGCGGGACCTGAACCGCTGGGACATCGCGGCGGGCCTGCTGCTGGTCACCGAGGCGGGCGGCAAGGTCACCGACCTCGACGGCGAGGGCGAGATGCTGGCCAAGGGAAGCGTCTGCGCGGCCAACATGGAACTGCACCCGCAGTTGCTGGAGAAGCTGAAGGCGGCGGGCTGAACCCTTCTCCCTCAGGGAGAAGGAGGGGCCCGCGAAGCGGGAGGACGAGGGTTTACGCCCTCAGGTCCCTAACCCCTCACCTTCCCACCGCTTCGCGGCGGGCCCCTTCCTCTCCCTCAGGGAGAGGAGGATCGCCGCCAAACTGCAGCTTCGCCAGCTTGGCGTAGAGGCCGCCCTTCCTGGCCGACAGCTCGGCGTGCGTGCCCTGCTCGACCACGCGGCCCTCGTCCATCACCACGATCCGGTCGGCCTTGAGCACCGTGGCCAGCCGGTGGGCGATGACCAGGGTCGTGCGGCCCTCCATCGCCTCGTCCAGCGCCTTCTGCACCAGCCGCTCGTTCTCGGCGTCCAGCGCGCTGGTGGCCTCGTCCAGCAGCAGGATGGGCGTGTCGCGCACCAGCGCCCGGGCGATGGCCAGCCGTTGCCGCTGGCCGCCCGACAGCGTCTTGGCCCGCTCGCCGACCGGGGTGTCGAAGCCCTGCGGCAGGCCCTCGACGAAGGCGGCGGCCTGGGCGGCCCGGGCGGCGGCGAACACGTCCTCGGCCGTCGCCTCCTCGCGGCCGAAGCGGATGTTGTCGAAGGCCGAGCCCGAGAACAGCGGCGAGTCCTGCGCCACCAGCGCCATCCGCGCCCGCACCTCGGCCGGGTCGGCGTCGCGCAGGTCCACCCCGTCGACCAGCGCCCGGCCGCCCTGCGGGTCGTAGAACCGCAGCAACAGGCGGAAGACCGTGCTCTTGCCCGCTCCCGACGGCCCGACCAGCGCCACCTTCTCGCCGGGCGCGACCCTGAGGTCGAACCCGCGCAGGGCCGGCAGGTCGTCGCGGCCGGGATAGGCGAAGGTCACGCCCTCGAAGGCGATCTCGCCCCGCGGCGGCCTGGGCAGCGGGACGGGCCTGGCGGGAGCCGCGATGGCGGGGGTTGCGGACAGCAGCTCGGCGATGCGGTCCATCGCCCCGGCCGCCTTCTGCACCTCGCCCCACACCTCGCCCAGCGCGCCCACCGCGCCCGCCGCCATGACCGACAGGAAGACGAACTGCACGAGCGTGCCCGCGCTCATCGTCCCGTCCAGCACCGCATGGGCTCCGGCCCACAGCACCATCGCCACCCCGCCGAACACGAGGCCGATGACCAGCGCCGTCATCAGGGCGCGGGCGCGGATGCGGGCGACGGAGGCGTTGAACGCCGTCTCCACCGCCTCGCCGAAACGGGACACGGCGCTTTTCTCGCGGCCGAACGCCTGCACCGTCTCCAGCGCGTCGAGGCTCTCGCCCGCATAGGCCACGGCGTCGGCGAAGCGGTCCTGGGCGTTGGCCGACAGCTTGCGCACCCGGCGCCCGATCACGAACATCGGGACCAGCACCAGCACGCCCAGCAGCATGACGAAGCCCGTCAGGCGCGGGCTGACGATGGCCAGCATCGCCGTCGCCCCGATCAGGGACAGCAGGTTGCGCAAGGCGATGGAGGCCGAGGCGCCGACCAGCCCCTCGACGATGGTGATGTCCGTCGTCATCCGCGACAGCACCTCGCCGGTGCGGGTCTTCAGGAAATAGGACGGATCGAGCCGCAGGATGTTGGCGTAGAGGTCGCGCCTGAGGTCCGCGACCACCCGCTCGCCCAGCAGGGTGATGAAGAAGAACCGCAGGGCCGTCGCCAGCGCCAGGGCCAGCGCCACGGCGCCCAGCATCAGGAAGGTGCGGTTCAGTTCCGCGCCCGAATCCTGACCGAAGCCCCTGTCGACGACGCTCTTGGCCGCCGCCGTCATCCCCAGCGTGGCGCTGGTCGAGATCAGCAGGAAGAACAGCGCCCCCGCCGCATAGCGCCAGTGGCGGCGCACGGGCGGCAGCAGGTGGCCGAGGGGGCGGATGTCGCGGGTCTTGGGGCGGCGCTGGGCCGCGTCCGCCAGGCTCTGGGCCAGCTCGGCCCCCGCGCCCGGCCGTCCGTCGGCCGTTTCCGCCGTGTCGCTCATCGGGACCGCCCCTTGCCTAATCCGCGCCGCTTCTGTATAGCCGCGCGTCTTCGCGGGTCACCCCTCCTGGGGCCTCGCGACAATTTTTTCACGCCGCTTAAGTCGGTTGGATCGCCCGATGAAACAAGACACCCATCCCGACTATCACTTCATCACCGTGGTGATGACCGACGGCACGACCTACCGGACGCGCTCCACCTACGGGAAGGAAGACGCGACCCTGAACCTGGACATCGACCCGAAGACGCACCCGGCGTGGACCGGCGGCAACCAGACGCTGCTCGATCGCGGCGGCCGGGTGTCGCGCTTCAACGCCAAGTTCGGCGCCTTCACGAAGAAATAGGCGCGAAAGCGCTTTGCGGGCCGGAGGCCGGGCGCGGGGAACCGCCGCCCGGCCTTTCGCTTTTGTGGGGTGCGTGGTTCGAGACGCTCGGCTGGGGCCTCGCTCCTCACCATGACGAACTCAGCATTCGTCATCCTGAGGAGGTCGCGAAGCGGCCGTCTCGAAGGACGCAGCTAGCCCCCGAACGCGCTCTGCAGCCGGTCGAACTGGGACAGGACGGGGTTGGGCGTCTCGGCCTCTTCGGCTTCGAGGTACATGCGCCGGTCGAGGTGGCGCACCCGCTCATAGAGCTTGGCCGAGCGGTCGAGCAGTTCCAGCAGGCCCATCGGCAACTCGTCGATCTCGGCGGGCTGGTCGGCCATGCAGACGGCCTCGGCCCCCAGGCGGTAGCGGTCCTCGCAGGCGGCCTCGGCGGCCATCTCCCCCTCGCGCACGGCCCGCTGGACCAGCAGCCATGAAGCCACCTGCATCAGCCGGGTGGTCAGCCGCATGCTCTCGCTGGCGTAGGCCAGGGCGGCGGCCCGCGACAGCAGCTTGGAGTCGTGGCGCCCGCCGCCGTCGAGGTAGGCGGCCGTCTCCTCCACGAGGTCCATGCCCTCCTGGAAGGTGCGGGCGAACAGCTCCGACCGCGCGAAGTCCACGATCACGCCGGTCCGCCGCGGCGCCGTCTCGGCGCCCAGTTCGCTGATGGACAACTTCCACCCCTTCACATCATGCGCGGGAAACGTGTCCCGCTCGGCCCCATCGGCTGCAACCGCCGTGCCAGAATCTCGTAGTTCAGAGCTTGAAGAACGCGTCCGCCGCCGACCGCCCCGCGCGCTTCCTGTCGAGCTGCGCCTTCGTGCGGTCGATTTCCTTTTCCAGCTCGGCGATGCGCTCCTCCAGGTCGGCCACGGCGTAGACCTCCAGGTCCTCGCGCAGGGCCTCCCGCAGCGCCTCTCCCCTGGCCGACCTCGGCCCGGCGGGTTCGTCCAGCATGGCTGCCTCCCTTCGCCCGGCCCCCAGACTACGCTATCTGAGCCCCGCGCAACATCGCGGAGAGCAGGACCATGCCTGAATCGACCATGACAGCCATCGCCGTCGAAGGCGGCAAGGGACCGGCCGCGGCGCTGAAGCCCGTCTCCGTCCCCCGTCCCGAGGCGGGACCGGGCGAGGTGCTGATCCGTATCGAGGCGGCGGGGGTCAACCGCCCCGACCTCCTCCAGCGCATGGGCTACTACCCGCCGCCGCCGGGAGCGTCGGAGATCATCGGGCTGGAGGTCGCCGGGGAGGTCGTACGGGGCGCCGGACGCTGGAAGGCGGGCGACCGCGTCACGGCCCTGCTGTCCGGGGGCGGATATGCCGGGTATGCGGCGGTCGACGCCCGGCACGCCTTGCCGATCCCGGCGGGGCTGGACAGGGTCCAGGCGGCGGCGCTGCCCGAGACCGTCTTCACCGTCTTCGCCAACGTCTTCGAGCACGGCGGCCTGAAGGCGGGGGAGACCTTCCTGATCCACGGGGCGACCTCGGGCATCGGGGTCACGGCGATCCAGATGGCCAAGGCGGCGGGGGCGAAGGTCATCGCCACCGGGCGCGGCGCGGAAAAGGCGGCCCAGGCCAAGGCTCTCGGCGCCGACGTCGCCATCGACACGACGGCCGAGGACTTCGAGGCCGTCTGCAAGGCGCAGGGCGGCGTCGACGTGGTGCTGGACATGGTCGGCGGGTCGTACTTCGCGAAGAACCTGGAGGCGCTGAACACCGGCGGCCGGATCGTCTACATCGCCGCGCTCGGCGGGGGGACGCTGGAGGTCCCGGTGCTGAAGGTCATGCAGAAGCGCGCCGTCATCACCGGCTCGACCCTGCGCCCCCGCTCCAACGACGAGAAGGCCCGGCTGGCCGCCGAGGTCGAGCGGATCGTCTGGCCGTGGATCGAGACGGGCAAGGTCAAGGCCGTCGTCGACCGCACCTTCCCGCTGGAGGACGCGGCGGGCGCCCACGCCTTCCTCGAAGGCGGCGAGCATCTCGGCAAGGTGGTGCTGA
The DNA here is from genome assembly GCA_964579695.1 of uncultured Caulobacter sp. Lineage (GTDB taxonomy): Bacteria > Pseudomonadota > Alphaproteobacteria > Caulobacterales > Caulobacteraceae > Caulobacter. Next base: position 19,731 of record CAZOHI010000040.1, read on the forward strand.
CCGTCTGAACCGGCGGGGCCCGCGCCGCGTTGAGCGGTTATGCTCCACATCGGCTGTTCAGGCTGGGCCTACAAGGACTGGAAGGGACCCTTCTATCCCGACGGGACCAGGGACAAGGACCGGCTGGCCTTCTACGCCACGCAGTTCTCGACCGCCGAGATCAACGCCAGCTTCTACCGCCTGCCGACCGAGAAGGCCGTCGCCGGTTGGGCCGAACAGGCGCCGGACGGCTTCGTCTTCGCCTGGAAGGTCTCGCGCTATGTCACCCACAACAAGCGGCTGAAGGACTGCAAGGAAGCGTCGACCTCGCCTTCGGGCGGATGGAGCCGCTGGGCGAGCATCTGGGTCCCGCCCTCGTCCAGCTCCCGCCCCAGATGCGGCGCGACGACGAGCGGCTGGAGACCTTCATCGGCTGGCTGCCCAGGAGGCGCCGGGTAGCCGTCGAGTTCCGTCACCCCAGCTGGTACGACGAGGCGGTCTACGCCCTGCTGGCCGCCCACGGGATCGCCTTCGTCATCTCCGACCACCACAGCGCCCCGGCGCCGAGCGTGGTGACGGCGGACTGGGTCTACTGGCGCGGGCACGGGCCGGGCGGGCGCTACTGCGGCGACTACCCGGAAAAGGACCTGAAGGCCCTCGCGCGGGAGGTCGAGGGCTGGACCGCCGGGCGCCGCGACGTCTACGTCTACTTCGACAACGACATCAAATCCGCCGCACCCCACGACGCCCTGAAACTAAAGGGATTTGTTTCCCTTCGCGGGCAAACGGTTCTATAGAGGCGGCCACACCCCGCCCGGCCGAAAGGCCGGGCGCCGCTGTTTCTGGAGCACAGCTCCCCATCCACTGGAGGCAAGAGTGGCCGACCAAATCCTGATGCCGAAGGCGACCGCCGTCTGGCTGGTGGACAACACCTCCATGACCTTCGAGCAGATCGCGGACTTCTGCGGCCTGCACCCGCTGGAAGTGAAGGGCATCGCCGACGGCGAGGTGGCGCGCGACATCCGCGGCGCCGACCCGATCGCCAACGGCCAGCTTTCGCGCGAGGAGCTGGACCGCGCCGGGGCCAACCCCAAGTACCGCATGGTGGCCCAGAAGAGCCGTCACGCCGAGCTGCTCAAGCCGGTGAAGAAGGGCCCGCGCTACACGCCCGTGTCGCGCCGCCAGGACCGCCCGGACGCCATCGCCTGGTTCGTGCGCAACCACCCGGAAGTGGCTGACAGCCAGATCGCCAAGCTGCTGGGCACCACCAAGGCCACCATCGAGCAGGTGCGCAGCCGCACCCACTGGAACAGCGCCAACATCAAGCCGGTGGACCCGGTGACGCTGGGCCTCGTCGGCCAGCTCGAGCTGGACGCGGTGGTCCGCAAGGCCGCCGACAAGAAGGCCAAGGAAGACGCCAAGCGCGGGATCACCTCGCCCGAAGGCGCGACCCTGCGTCCGGCGTCCGAGACCGGGTCCTTCGAGGGCGAGGCCGTCGAAGCGCCGGAAGCCGAGGCTCACGAGGAGCCCGTCTACGACGCCGAGGGCGACGAAGAGGACTGAGGGCCCCTCAGGGGCCTCAGTGCATCCGCGCCCTGAGGCCTTCCATCTCTTCCTTCAGCTTGAGCTTCTGGCGCTTGAGCTGCGTCAAGCGCATGTCGTCGGAGGCCGGGCGGCTCGTTTCGTCCTGGATCATGCGGTCCAGAGATTTGTGACGGTTCCCGAGTTCGCGGATACGGGCATCGACGGCCATGTTTAGCGCCTCCATGCTGTAGGAACCGTCGATTAGAACACCCCCTGCGCCGATCTGTCAGATCACATATCCTTGCAGACGGAGGATCGAGATGGCTGAGCGGCTGGTTGTCGGGATTTCGGGCGCCTCGGGCGTGGTCTATGGGCTGCGGGCGCTGGACGCCTGCCGCGAGCTGGGGGTGGAGAGCCACCTGATCCTGTCGCGCGCCGCCGTCCTGACCCTGTCGCAGGAGACGGGGCTGTCGCCCGCCGACGTGAACGCGAAAGCCGGCGTGGTCCACAAGGTCGGCGACATCGGGGCCTCCGTGGCGTCCGGCTCCTATCCCACCCTCGGCATGATCGTGGCGCCCTGCTCGGTTCGCACCATGAGCGAGATCGCCACCGGCGCGACCTCGTCCCTGCTGACCCGCGCCGCCGACGTGACGCTGAAGGAACGCCGCCCGCTGGTGCTGATGGTGCGCGAGACGCCCTTCCACCTCGGCCACCTGCGGACGATGACCAGGCTGGCCGAGATGGGCGCGGTGATCGCCCCGCCGCTGCCGGCCTTCTACGCCAAACCGCAATCCATCGAGGAGATGGTCGACCAGTCGGTCGGACGGGCGCTGGACCTCTTCGGCCTCGCCTGGCGGCCGGTGAAGCGCTGGGGCGAGGGGATCGCGCCCCCGCCCGCGTCATGAGCCTGTGGGACTGGGCGGTGGAAGCCTACGGCCGCGACCCGGCCGCCTGGCTCGCCCTGCAGGACGATCACGGCCAGAACGTCCCGTTGCTGCTGTGGGCCGCCTGGGCCGGGACCTCGGAGGCGGCGGTGCTGGACCGGGGCGCCGCCGTCGCGCGTGAGTGGGAGGGCTCGGTGACGGGTCCCCTGCGCGGCGTGCGGCGGCGGCTGGAGCCCGGCGCCGTGCGCGAGGCCGTCAAGGCGGCCGAACTGGCCGCCGAGCGCGTCCTGCTGGAGCGGCTGGAGCCGCTGGCTCCCCGGGCGGAAGGCGACCCCGCCGCCGCGATGGCCGCCGCGTCGGCCGCCTGGGGAAGGCCCGCGGCTGAACGCCTCTTTAAGGACGTTGCTGCTCTGCTATACCCCAGCCGCTGTTGACGGGGCGCGGGATGAACGACGACGAACCGACCGGCGACGGTGAGACGGCCCTGCGGGCGCGTCTCGCCGAACTGCGCCAGGAACACCAGGACCTCGACGACGCCATCGATGCGCTCGCCGCCCGCCCGCTCGCCGACCAGCTCCAGATCGTCCGGCTGAAGCGCAAGAAGCTGAGCCTGCGCGACCAGATCACCAAGCTGGAAGACCAGCTCATGCCGGACATCATCGCCTAGGATCTTCCTTCAGGCGGTACGTTCCCGCTTGCGCACGAACATCGTCGCGTCGGCCTCGGCCAGCGCCGTCTCAGCGTCCGCGCCGGCGTCGATCTCGCGCACGCCGAAGCTGATGTGCAGCGGCACCGACCAGTCGCCGCACTGCACGGGCGAGGCCTCGATCACCCTGGCCAGCGACTGCGCCTTGGCCGTCGCGGTGTCGAGGTCGGCCTGCGCCAGGATGACGGCGAACTCGTCGCCGCCCAGCCGCCCGACGATGTCCGATTCCCGCACGTTGGCCTGCAACCGCTCGGCCACCGACTTCAGCGCCGCGTCTCCCGCCGCGTGGCCGAAGCGGTCGTTCACGCTCTTGAAGCCGTCAAGGTCGAAATAGACGAGGCTGGCGGGCGATCCATACCGCTGGGTGAAGGCGGCGATGCGGTGCAGCTCGCGCACGAAGGCCCGGCGGTTGAGCAGCGGCGTCAGCACGTCGCGGTCGGCCAGCCCCTCCACCTCGGTCAATTTGTGCTTGAGCCGTCCGACCTCGCCGCGCAGGTCTTCGATCTCGATCAGCAGCGTCTTCAGCGCGCCCTGGACGGCGGGCGTCAGCTCCGTTTCCTCCAGGCCGAGGAAGGCGGTCTTGTCGGCCGGCGGCGGCGACGGCGCGGCCTTCGCGCCGGCCTGGGCCAGCGCGCGCTTGCGCATAGCGGAGAAGGCTTCGGCGCGTGCGCCCGAAATCTTCATCGTAGAATCACCTCACGCCACCCCTGGCTTGTGGACGAATCCTAACGGCATCGGTTGCGGGGGGACAAGCGGCGCCTATACTCCGCGCCCTTTCCGGGGGGCTGAAGGGATACCGATGAGCGCGCCTGTCGCCATAATCATGGGCAGCCGGTCCGACTGGCCGACGATGAAGGCCGCCGCCGAGGCCCTCGACGCGCTGGGCGTCGCCTACGAGGCCAAGGTCGTCTCGGCCCACCGTACGCCTGAGCGCATGTACGAATTCGCGCGCGGGGCCAAGGCGGCGGGGATCAAGGTGATCATCGCCGGGGCCGGGGGCGCGGCCCACCTGCCGGGCATGACCGCCTCGATGACCGAGCTTCCCGTGCTGGGCGTGCCGGTGGAGTCCAAGCTCCAGAACGGCCTCGATTCCCTGCTCTCCATCGTCCAGATGCCCGGCGGCGTGCCGGTGGGCGCCCTGGCCGTCGGTACGGCGGGGGCCAAGAACGCCGGGCTGCTGGCGGCCCAGATCCTCGCCCTGTCCGACCCGGCCCTGGCCGAGCGGGTGGCCGAGCATCGCGCCCGCCAGACCGCCTCCGTCGCCGAAACCGTCGAGGATTGATGCCTTTCCCGCTTCCCCCCGGCTCCACCATCGGCGTCCTCGGGGGCGGGCAGCTCGGGCGGATGCTGGCGCTGGCGGCGGCGCGGATCGGCTTCGACGTGGTCATCCTGACGCCGGAGACGGACAGTCCCGCCTCCCGCGTGGCGAAGACCACCATTGTCGGCCAGTACGCCGACCCGGACGCGCTGAAGGCCCTGGCCGACGCCTCCGACGTCGTGACCTACGAGTTCGAGAACGTCCCCGCCGCCGCCGTCGAGCGGTTGCTGACCCTCGGGGCGCCGGTCGCGCCCAACGCCAGGGCGCTGGCCGTGGCCCAGGACCGGGTGGAGGAGAAGACCTTCCTGAACGGTGCGGGGGCGGCGACCGTCGCCTTCGCCGCCGTCTCGGGCGTGGAAGAGATCGCCGCGGCCGTCGCCCGCATCGGCGCCCCCGCCCTGCTCAAGACCCGGCGCGAGGGCTACGACGGCAAGGGCCAGACGTGGGTCGAGCATGCCGACGACGCGGCCGCCGCCTTCGCCCGCATCGGCGGGGTCCCCGCCATCGTCGAGGCGAGGGCCGACTTCGTGCGGGAGCTGTCGGCGATCGCCGCGCGGGGCCGGGAGGGCGAGCATGTCGTCTATCCCCTCGGCGAGAACCACCACGAGCGCGGCGTCCTGCGCCGCACCAGCGCCCCGGCCGAGGTCTCGCCCGCCACGGCCGCCCAGGCCGAGAGGATCGCCCTGCAGGTCCTCGAAGGGCTGGACTATGTCGGCGTCATCGGGGTGGAGCTGTTCGAGCTGGCCGACGGGCGATTGCTGGTCAACGAGATCGCGCCCCGCGTCCACAACACCGGCCACTGGACCCAGGATGGCTGCGCGGTGGACCAGTTCGAGCAGCACATCCGCGCCGTCGCCGGCTGGCCGCTTGGCCCGGCGGACGCCATCCGGCATGTCGAGATGACCAACCTGCTGGGCGCGGAGGCGGACGGCTGGGCCCGCCTGGCCGCCGAGCCCGAGACCCGCGTCCACCTCTACGGCAAGCGCGAGGCGAAGGCGGGCCGCAAGATGGGGCATGTGAACCGGGTGCGGCCGCTCTAGGGGCGGTGCGTCCTTCGGGACGCGGCTTCGCCGCTCCTCAGGATGACGAACTCAGCATTCTTCATGGCGAGGAGCGAGGTCGGCCGAGCGTCTCGAACCCCGCAACGCCCCTCACCGATACCGCATCCGCGCCAGGGCTCCCGCCACGTCGCGGGCCAGGTCGGTGGGCCTGAAGCCGGCCTTCCACTTCTCGAAGGCCATGACATGCTCGATGCTGCGGTCGAGCTGGGTGAGCGCCGCCGCCCGCCCCGATCCCATGTCGAGCCCGAGCGTGGTGATCAGGATGCCCGACAGGATGGCCCGCTTCGAATAGTGGTTCTCGTCGGTGGCCACGTCCCCCGCCCAGCGCCAGATGACGTCGGCGCTCTCCCAGACCAGCCGCAGGGCCAGCGGCATGTTGAGCGGAAAGGCCATGAAGCCCGCCCAGCGGCGCACGGCGGCCTCGTCGGCGCGGGCCGCATCGAGCCTGGCCACGACACCGGCGCGGATACGCTCGCGAATCTTCAGGCTGGCCGGGTCGGGCAGGGCGGCCAGCGCCGACGCGTCGTGGCGGCGCGACAGCAGGGCGGCGAGGTCGCGCGCGCCGTGGGGCATGAGCAGGTCCGCCTCGGGGCGGGTCAGGCCGGCGGCCACGGCCGCCTGCGTCACCAGCGCATCGCCCCACCCCAGGCGCGGGGCCAGGCGCACGGCCTCGTCCAGCACCTTCCGCTCGGTTTCGCTCGCCCAGTCGTTCATGGCCTTCATTTACCCGCTCGCGCATGGACAAGCCATGAGGCTTCTGATATCCCGCGCGCCTCATCCCGAGGGGGTCTCCTCACGGGACGCCAACTTTGTATTTCGACCGCATCGCCGCTGAGGCAGCGGCGGGCAGCCGAAGGAGAGATACCCCTGGTTCAGATTTTCGTCCGCGACAACAACGTCGACCAGGCGCTTAAGGCCCTGAAGAAGAAGATGCAGCGCGAGGGCTCGTTCCGCGAAATGAAGCGGCACGTGCACTACGAGAAGCCCTCGGAAAAGCGCGCGCGCCAGAAGGCCGAGGCCGTGCGCCGCGCCCGCAAGCTGGCCCGCAAGCGCGCCCAGCGCGAGGGCCTGATCGCCGCGCCGAAGAAGCCCGCCGCACGGTAGGCTCTCTATATAGAGCACGAAGTTTCGAAGGGCCGTCCGGGCGACCGGGCGGCCCTTTCGTTTTCAGCTCCTCAATCTCGCGAGGAGCCTGCCCCAGCTCAATCCGCCGCTCGACAACGCCCCGGTGCGGAAGGCGCGGCTGGCGATCCACACCACCGCGACGGTGGTGGCCGCCATCAGCACGCCCGTGCCCGCCACCTGCCACAACGGAGGTTCGCCCGCCGCCCGCGCCACCATCAGGAAGGGCGTGAAGGGGGGAACCCAGGACAAGGCTTCCAACAGAGGCGCGTCCGGGCGGCGGATGGCCTGGCTCATGAACAGGACCGGGACCATCAGGAAGATCATCACCGGCCCCAGCAGCGTCTGCGCCTCCCGCGTGGTCTCGCAGAAGGAGCCGATGGCGATGAAGATGGCCGCGTACATCAGGTAGCCGCCCACGAGGTAGACGGCGAAGTAGAAGATCAGGCCCTTGTCCAGCAGCACCGCCATCACGTCGGCGGCGATGCCGGGGTTCATGATCGCCAGCCCGGTTCCGCCCAGCATCGCCCAGACGCCCAGCACCGTGGCCGTCACGCCCGCCACCCCGAGGATCTTGCCGAACATGATCTCGGTCGCCGAGGCCGAGGCCAGCAGCACCTCCAGGATGCGGCTGGACTTCTCCTCGATGACGCTGTTGAGCAGGATGCCCGCCCCGGTGAAGATCACCGACCACAGCAGCATCCCGAGCGCGAAGCCGACCACCCCCGGCAGGCGGTCGCGGATGGAGACCTGCCGCGCCGCCGCCTTGGGCGAGTAGGACGCGACCCTCGGCTCCAGGGCGTCGAGCGCCCGGACGGCGGCGGCGTCCAGCCCGGCGGCCCGCAGCCGCTCGCCGCGCATGGCCCCGGCGACGGCGTCCTGCACGGCCTGCTCCAGCTCGCGGTCGGTGAGGTTGACGCTCCAGAAGTCGATGACCGGGACTTCGCCCGCGCCGTGGATGACGGCGGCGGCGTCCAGCGTCCGGCCGTCGGGCAGGACCTTCCCGCCGGTCAGGTAGGGGCTGAAGACCCGCCCCGCCTCGGCCGCCGTGGCCGGGACGCCGGGGGGGGCGACCACATGGGCGCGTGGGCGCAGATCGCCCGGCCCCGGCCGCACGTCGTCGCTGACGGCCTGCGCGAAGCCCCGGCCGGTCAGGTCCACGACCGCCAGGGTCGGGACCGGCGCGGTCTTCTCCATCATCGACGGCAGGCCCGCCGCCAGCCCCAGGCCCACCGGCATCAGCAGCATGGACAGCCAGAAGCCGACCGTGCGGACATAGGCGACGTATTCGCGCCGGGCGATCTTGAGCAGGCGCATCATTCGGGCGCCTCGCCGGTCAGCTCGATGAAGGCGTCGTGCAGGGACGGCTCCTTCAGCTCGAAGCGGGTGATGTCGAGCCCGCGCGAGAAGGCGGCTTTCAGCGCATCCTGGCCGTGGGCGCGGCGCTTGAGGGCCGCGGTGATCCGGCCCTCCTCGGCATGGACGGAGGCCACGCCGGGCAGGGCCAGCACGGCGGCCTCCTCAAGCGCGCCCTCCAGCACCAGGGCCCTGGGGGCGAAGGCCCTGGCCTCGGCCACCGTGCCGTCGAACACCTTGCGGCCCCGGGCCATCAGGACGACGTGTTCGCACAAACGCTCGGCGTGCTGCATGACGTGGGTGGAGAAGACCACCGTCGCGCCGTTCGCCGCCAGCCCCCGGATCACCGTCTCCAGCGCCTGCTGGTTGACGGGGTCGAGGCCGGAGAAGGGCTCGTCGAGGATGACCAGCTCCGGCTCGTGGGCGATGGCGGACAGGAGCTGGACCTTCTGGGCCATGCCCTTGGACAGGTTCCTGATCTGGCGGTCGGCGGCCTCTCCCAGCCCCTGGGCCTCCAGAAGGGCGCGGCCCCGGCGGCGGGCCTCCGCGCCCGGCACGCCCTTCAGCCCCGCGAAGAAGGCGATGGCGTCCACCGGCGTCATGCGGCGATAGAGGCCGCGTTCCTCGGGTAGGAAGCCGATCTTCTCGCGCACCTTGCGCGCATCGGGGGCGCCCAGCACGCTGATCGTTCCGGCGCTCGGGGACATCAGCCCGAGGATCATGCGGATGGTCGAGGTCTTGCCCGCCCCGTTCGGCCCCAGAAAGCCGAGGATGCCGCCGCGCCGGGCCGTGAAGCTGAGGTCGTCCACGGCCGTGAAGGCGCCGTAGCGGCGGGTCACGCCGTCGAGGACCAGGGCGTGTTCGCTCACGCCGCCGCCTTTTCGCGCACGAACATCACCGCCTTGACGATCTCAGCCGCGTGGGAAAGGCCCAGCACCGTGGCGTGGCCGGCGCCCTCGACGTTGCGGACATAGCCGTCGCGGGCGACCCTGGCCGGTCCGGCCTGCATCTGCTTCCACTCGGCCATGCGGCCGCGCGCGGGACCGGCCGTCACCACCGCGACAGGCCATTCGGGGTCGTAGGCGCCCGCCGTCG
>CAZOHI010000041.1:0-28522 GCA_964579695.1 uncultured Caulobacter sp.
CCCGACAGGTACTGGCCGGTCACCGAGCGCGGGGCGGCCATGATGTCGTCCGGCTTGCCCTCGGCGATCACCTCGCCGCCGTGGACGCCCGCCGCCGGGCCCATGTCGATCACCCAGTCGGCGGTGAGGATCGCCTCCTCGTCGTGTTCGACCACCAGCACCGAGTTGCCGAGGTCGCGCAGGCCGCGCAGGGAGTTCAGCAACCGGGTGTTGTCGCGCTGGTGCAGGCCGATGGACGGCTCGTCCAGTACATAGAGCACGCCGGTCAGGCCCGAGCCGATCTGGCTGGCCAGCCGGATGCGCTGGCTCTCGCCGCCCGACAGCGACCCCGACCCGCGCGACAGGTTCAGGTAGTCCAGCCCGACGTCGACCAGGAACCGCAGGCGGTCGTTGATCTCCTTCAGGATGCGCCGAGCGATCTCCATCTGCTTGTCGGTGAGCTGGCCTTCCAGCGCCTCGAACCACTCGCGGGCGTGGCGGATGGACAGGGCCGACACCGTGGCGATGTCGCGGGCGCCGACCTTCACGGCCAGCGCTTCCGGCTTCAGGCGCTTGCCGCCGCAGGCTTCGCACGGCGTCTCGCCCTGGTAGCGGCCCAGCTCCTCGCGCACCCAGGCGCTGTCGGTCTCGCGCCAGCGGCGCTCCAGGTTGGGCAATACGCCCTCGAAGGGCTTCCTGACCTCGTACTTGCGGGCCTGGTCGTCATAGACGAAGTGGATCTTCTCCGACCCCGTGCCCTGCAGCACCACCCGCCTGGCCTGCTCCGACAGCTTCCACCACGGCTCGTCCATGGAGAAGCGGTAGTGCCGCGCCAGCGCCTGGAGCGTCTGGGTATAGAGCGGCGAGGGGCCGCGCGCCCACGGGGCCACCGCGCCCTTGTGCAGGGTCTTGTCCTTGTCCGGGATCACCAGGTCGGCGTCGAAGGCCAGCTTCATGCCCAGGCCGTCGCACACCGGGCAGGCGCCGAACGGGTTGTTGAACGAGAACAGCCGGGGCTCGACCTCGGTGATGGTGAAGCCGCTGACCGGGCAGGCGAACTTCTCGGAGAACAGGATGCGGCGCGGCTCGGTCTCGCCCTTGGCGACGTTCGCCCACTCGGCCACCGCGATGCCGTCGGCCAGGCGCAGGGCCTGCTCGATCGAGTCGGCGTAGCGGCTTTCCAGCCCGTCCTTGGTCACCAGCCGGTCCACGACCACGTCGATGTCGTGCTTGAACTTCTTGTCGAGGGCGGGGGCGTCCTCGATGGGATAGAACTCCCCGTCGATCTTCAGCCGCTGGAAGCCCGCCTTCTGCCACTCGGCGATCTCCTTGCGGTACTCGCCCTTGCGGCCGCGCACGACGGGGGCCAGCAGGTAGAGCCGCTCCCCGGCGGGCAGGGCGGTCAGCTTGTCGACCATCATGCTGACGGTCTGGCTCTCGATGGGCAGGCCGGTGGCGGGGGAATAGGGCACGCCCACCCGCGCCCACAGCAGGCGCATGTAGTCGTGGATTTCCGTCACCGTGCCGACGGTGGAGCGCGGGTTGCGGCTGGTGGTCTTCTGCTCGATGGAGATGGCCGGGGACAGGCCCTCGATCAGGTCCACGTCCGGCTTGCTCATCAGCTCCAGGAACTGGCGGGCGTAGGCCGACAGGCTCTCGACATAGCGCCGCTGGCCTTCGGCGTAGATGGTGTCGAAGGCGAGCGACGACTTGCCCGACCCCGACAGGCCGGTGATGACCACCAGCTCCCCGCGCGGGATGTCGAGGCTGACATTCTTGAGATTGTGCTCGCGCGCGCCACGCACGCGGATGAAGTTCTGATGGTCGGCCATGCTTTTTCGAGAACGCTTGAGACCGGCCGAAGGGCGCGGCGCAACGGGCATATGTAGTGCGCAGAGTCGCTATTTGCACAAGAACATTTTGAGAACAAGCGGCGCGATTGTCGCGGGCGGCCTCAGGGTGGCGTCGGGGGTTGGTTCAACTTGCAGGCGGTTTCTGCTATGGCCTTCCAGCGAAAGGCTGGGGGGCTACCATGCGAGTGCTTTTGATAGCCGGACTATGCGCCGGCGCGTTGGCTGCGGCGGCCGGGGCGGAGGAACTGCCGCGCGAGCGGACGGAGGTGAGGGTGAAGGTCCCCACGCCGGACTATTCGGACCCCGAGGCGATGCGCGAACTGCACGGAAAGCTGTGGGCCGCCGCCAAGCGGGCCTGCGACAGCGGGGCGGGCGGCGACCTGGAGGTCTGGGACCAGGACAGGGCCTGCGCGCGTAAGGCGCTGGACAGGACCGTGCGCAGGATGAACCGCCCGGTGCTGTCGATGGTCCACGCCGAGGCGACCGGACGCGCCGCCCCGGTCCAGTCCCGCGCCATGGCGGCGTCCGGCGCGCCCTGATATAACGGCCGTCCAGACGATGGAGGCGAACATGATCGGCAAGACGGAAGACCGCTTAGTCCTTTCCTTCCTCCCGCTCGTGGTCCGTCATGCCTGCATTCGTCATCCTGGAGTCCGTCGCCGCCGTCACGCCTGACGGCCGCGCGCTTTTCGACAACCTCACCCTCGCGTTCGGCCGCGAGCGCACCGGCCTCGTCGGACGCAACGGCGTGGGCAAGAGCACCCTCCTGCGGCTGGTCGCGGGCGAGGCCGAGCCTGCCGCCGGATCCATCGCCCGCACGGGGACCATCGGCGTGCTGCGCCAGGCGTTGCAGCCGCCGCCGGGGGCGAGCCTCGCCGACCTGCTGGGCGTGGCGGACGAGTTGGCGCGGCTGGATCGGATCGAGCGCGGGGAGGGGCGGGCGGCCGACCTGGCCGACGCCGACTGGCTGCTGCCCGCGCGGATGGGCGAGGCGCTGGAGGCTGTGGGCCTGGATGCGCCGCCGGGGCGAGCCGCCGCCGAACTGAGCGGAGGTCAGGCGACGCGGGCGGCGCTGGCGGCCCTGCTGATCGCGCGGCCGGACCTGATCCTGTTGGACGAGCCGACCAACAACCTCGACGCCGAGGCGCGGGCGATGGTGGCGCGGGTGCTGGAGGGCTGGCGCGGCGGGGCGGTGGTGGTCAGCCACGACCGCGACCTGCTGCGCCGGATGGATCGCATCGTCGAGCTGTCCGGGCTGGGGGCGAAGGTCTACGGCGGCGGCTACGATCTCTATGCCGAGCGCCGCGCGGCGGAACGGGAGGCCGCCGAGCGGGGGCTGGCGAGCGCCGGGCGCGAGCTGAAGCGGGTGGAGCGCGAGGCCCAGGCCGCCCGCGAGCGCAAGGATCGCCGCGACTCCGCCGGACGCAGGTTCGCCGCCAGGGGCTCGGAGCCGAAGATCCTGCTGGGCGCCATGGCCGAGCGGGCGGAGAACAGCGGGGCGCGCGGAAACCTGCTGGCCCAGCGGCGGCGCGAGGCGGCGGCCGGGGCGCTGGAGGAGGCGGGCGCCGAGGTCGAGCGGGTGCGCACGGCGGTTTTCGCGCTGCCGCCCTCGGGTCTCGCGGCGGGCAAGCTGGTGCTGGCGTTCGAGGATGTCGGGTTCGCCTGGCCGGACGGAGCGCCGGTGCTGGAGGGCGTGTCCTTCCGCATCGCCGGGCCGGAGCGGGTCGCGGTCGTCGGCCCCAACGGCGCGGGCAAGACCACCCTGCTGCGGTTGGCGGCGGGAGAGCTGGAGCCGACCTCCGGCGTAGTGCGGCGCGGCGGGCGGGCGGTGTTCCTCGACCAGCGGACGGCGGTGCTGGACGACGGCCGGACGGTGCTGGAGAACTTCCTGCGCCTGAACCCCGCGGCCGGGGTCAACGACGCCCACGCCGTGCTCGCCCGCTTCCTGTTCCGCAACGAAGCGGCGAATCAGGCGGCCGGATCGTTGAGCGGCGGGGAGCGCCTGCGGGCCGCCCTGGCCTGCGTGCTCGGCGGCGGCGCGCCGCAACTGCTCATACTGGACGAGCCGACCAATCACCTCGACCTGGCGTCCATCGAGGCGGTCGAAGCCGCCCTCGCGGGGTACGACGGCGCCCTTCTGGTCGTCAGCCACGACAAGGATTTCCTTCATAAGGTCGGCGTGGGGAAGAACATCTCTCTGTGAACGAAAGCGAGGTTTCTGGGCCACGCTACCCCAACGCGAAGTTACGCATCCGGTAGAAGATATTACCGTCACTTCATTTGCGTTTCCCCAAATCGGGGGCTAGCAAGCTCCCCGCAGGCGGCCTATCTGCTCGGCGGCCTCGGGGGAAACGACCATGAGCGACGATGTTCCGACTCTTGGCGCGCTGCGCCTGGTCGACGCGGCCTGCCGTCACGGCAACTTCCGGCGCGCGGGCCGCGAACTGAACGTCACCCACAGCGCCATCAGCCAGCAGATTTCCCGGCTGGAGAAGCAGTTCGACGTGAAGCTGTTCGTCCGCGACGGCATGGTGATGAAACCGACCGACGCGGCGCAGGAGCTGGCCGACGGTTATCGCCGCGCCACCCGCACGCTCGAGCGCAGCCTCCAGCGCGCCACGGCCAAGGAGCCCGCCAAGCTGGTCGTCAGCCTGCCGGCGTCCGTCGCAAACCCGTGGCTGCGGCACCGGCTGGGCGTGTTCGGCGACGCCCTGTCGGCCACGCGGGTCGAGGTGCGGGCCGACGACGCCGAGCCGGACTTCACCCAGATCGACGTGGCGGTGATCAGCGGCGAAGGGGTGCGGCCGGGCCTGTGGGTCGAGCACCTGTTCGACCGCACGGTGACGCCGGTCTGCAGTCCCTGCTTCCAGCGGAAGCACGGCCTGAACGAGCCGGAGCACCTCCAGAGCGCGACCTTGCTGGTCCACGATGAGGAAGCCTGGGAGCTGTGGTTCGCCGCCGCCGGGATGGAGGGGCGCAAGCACGCGGGCGCCGTGCTCGATCCGTCGCTGGCCCTGGGGGCGGCGATGGACGGCTACGGCGTGGCGATGGCCTGCCGCATCTCGGCCTCGACGGACCTTGAGATGGGGCGGCTGGTGCAGCCCTTCGACATCTGGGCGCCGACCTCGACCAGCTTCCACCTCGTGTGGCCCGAGGACCATGCCCGCCTCGACAAGATTCACGCCTTCGCCGACTGGATGAAGCGCGAGATCAGCCTGTCCCTGGGGGAGGACGCCGGGCAGATGGCCGGGGCGGCCTAAGCGGGCGCTGACTTCTGATGTAGACCAGTCTATATAGATAGCTGGTTATAGAACGGAGCGCCCCCGTGCCCGCCCAGCCGAAACATCGTCAGGCGATCCTGCAGGCGGCGGTGGGGCAGTTCCGGCGGCGGGGCTATGCGGCGACGGGGCTGAACGACATCGTCCAGCGCAGCGGGGCTCCGAAGGGCTCGCTCTACCACTACTTCCCGGGCGGCAAGGCGCAGATCGGCGAGGCCGCCGTGCGGCAGGCGGGGGAGACGGTGCGCCGGACGCTGGAGCAGATGCGCGCCGAGACGCCCGACGCTCCCGGTCTGATCCGCGAGTACGTCCGCCGCCTGGCCGACTGGATGGCGCAGTCCGGCTGGCGCGACGGCTGCCCCATCGCCACGACGTTGCTGGAGACCGCCGCCGAGGAGCCCGGTATCCGCGACGCGGGCCGCGAGGCGTTCGAGGGCTGGCGGGCGGTGATCGCCGACGCCTTGATGGGCGAGCGCATGGGCTTCGACCGCGCCAGCCGGCTGGCGGGTTTCGCCGTCTCGGCGCTGGAGGGGGCGCTGGTGCAGGCGCGGGTGGAACGCTCCCCCGCGCCGATCCTGGCGGCGGGGGAGGAACTGGCGGCGTTGTTCAAGGCGGCGCGGTAGGAGGTCTCCTACGCCCGCTTGTTCAGCGTGATCGCCCGGGCGTCCGCCGGGGCCGCTTCCGCCGCCGGGCCGTAGCCGCTGCCCGACGCCCGCTTGGAGGCGACTTCCTCGGCGATGGCGCGGACCAGGCCCTCGGTCACGGTCTTGGCCGCTTCCAGCGCCCGGCCCTGGCGGGCGAGGACGGCGTCGAAGGCTTCGGTGGCGCGCATGAAGCGCATCCGCTGCTCCAGCGGCGCGGCCTGGATGAAGGCCGGGTCGTTGCGGGCCTTGGCGGACTCGTGGCGGTAGATGTTGGCCAGCCGCGAGGTCTCCTCGATGTGGAGGGCCGCGTCCTGCGGGCGCCGCTCCTCGAAGGCCAGGGCCTCGACGGCGATCAGCTCGGTCAGCCGGTCGGTAAGGGCGATGAGCTGTTCCACGCGGTCTTCCATCGTCAGCCCTCCAGGCCCTGAAGCTTCAGCATTTCCCGCTGCACGGTGTCAGCCAGGCCCACGCCCCCGGCTTTCGCCATCTGCTTGGCGAAGGCGTCGGTCATGAACGAGCGGAACATCTCCTCGCCCTGGCCGCCGCCGAACGGCTCCTCGAGATCCACGCCGGTGAACATCTGCTGGAGCATGATCGACAGGAACGAGGCTTCGAACGCCTGGGCGGTCTTGTCGATCTTGCCGCGCTGTCCTTGCGCGAAGAGGACGTCGGTGGGGGCGGCTACGGCGTCCATCACATCACCTCGATGTCGGCCTGCAGCGCGCCCGCCGCCTTGATGGCCTGGAGGATGGAGATCATGTCGCGCGGCGTGACGCCCAGGGCGTTCAGCCCCGCCACCAGGCTGGCCAGCGAGGCGCCGTTCCTCAGGGTGACGAGCTGGCGGCCCTTCTCTTCCTCCACCGTGACGGTCGACTGCGGCACGACCTCGGTGTTGCCGCCCCGGCTGAAGGGGTTCGGCTGGCTGACGGAGGGCGTCTCCTGCACCGAGATGGTCAGGTTGCCCTGCGCGATGGCGACGGTGGAGACGCGGACGTTCTCGCCCATGACCACCACGCCCGCCACCTCGTCGATGATCACGCGGGCGGCGCTGTCGGGCGTGACCTCCAGCCCCTCGATGTTGGTCACGAAGCTGACGAGGTCGCGGCCCGCCGGGGCGCGCAGGGCGACGATGGTCGGGTTCTCGGCCACCGCCGTGCCGGGATAGCGCTGGTTCACCGCGTCGGCGATGCGGCGGGCGGTGGTGAAGTCGGGATTGCGCAGGGTCATGCGCATCTCGCCCAGGCTGGCGAGCTGGAAGCCGATCTCGCGCTCGACCAATGCCCCGCCCGCGATGCGCCCGGCGGTCGGCACGCCCTTGGTCACCGACGAGCCGGAGGCGCCGGAAGCGGCGATGGAGCCGGTCTGGACCGTGCCCTGCGCCACCGCGTAGGCCTGCCCATCCGCGCCCAGCAAGGGCGTGACCAGCAGGGTGCCGCCCAGCAGGCTCTTGGCGTCGCCCAGGGCCGAGACGCTCACGTCCACGGGCGATCCGGCGGCGGCGAAGGCGGGCAGGCGGGCCGTGACCATGACGGCGGCGACGTTCTTGGTGTTCAGCGCCGCGTCGCGGGTGTTGACGCCCAGCCGCTCCAGCATCGCCTCCAGGCTCTGCTTGGTCATCGGCGCGTTGCGCAAGGAATCGCCAGTGCCGTTCAGGCCGACGACGATGCCGTAGCCGACCAGCATGTTCTCCCGCACGCCCTCGAACTCGACGATGTCCTTGATGCGGGAGCCGGCGAAGGCCGGGCTCGCCACGACCGCGCAGGCGGCGAGGGCGATGCCGAGGGCTCGGAGAACTGGACGGCGCATGGAAATCCTGACGTCACGACGAGACACGCCCGCGCCCATGCGAGAACCGCGCCAGAAATCTTCCCTATGAAATCAAATGTTTGGGCGTTGCGCTGGGCGCCCGCGGCAGAATTTGCCCGGCATTAACCATGCCGCAAGCAACGCGGCGGACAGTGGCGGCATGAAGGTAGGCGGTCCCGGCGGCATAAGCTCTGCGTCCGGTCCCCGGTCGGCGAAAGCCTCCGGCGGGCAGGGCGGCTTCAGCCTGCCGGGCGTGGGCGCCGCCTCGTCGGCCGCAGGCGCGGCGCGGGCGGGCGGGGTGTCGATGGTCGCCTCGCTGGACGCCCTGATCGCCCTGCAGGACGTCGGCGGGCCGCTGGAGCGCCGTCGCCGGGCCGTGGGCCGGGCAGGGCGCATCCTCGACGTTCTGGACGACCTCAAGGTCGCGCTGCTCGACGGGGAGCTGTCGCCCGCCTCGCTGGACCGGCTGATGCGCGCGGTGCGGGAGGAGCGGGCCTCGACGGACGATCCGGGTCTGGAAGGGGTGTTGAACGAGATAGAGACGCGGGCGGCCGTGGAACTGGCCAAGCTGCAACTGCTTCGTGCGGCATGAACGCGCGTTCTGCGCGAGCGTGTTGAACGGCCGTTTCCTTTTGATATAAGGCCCATGCTCGCAGTGAGCGGGGTATTGGGGCGTGAGGCGTCAATGAAGGCGACCGCGGTTCTGGAAAAGCTTGGCGATTATAGGCCGTCCGAGGACGAGCCGTTCATGAACGAGCGCCAGCTCGAGTACTTCAAGCAAAAGCTCCTCAACTGGAAAGAGGACATCCTCCGCGAATCTCGCGAGACGGTGACGCATCTTCAGAAAGAGACGGAGAACCATCCCGACCTGGCCGACCGGGCCTCGTCGGAAACGGACCGTGCTCTTGAACTGCGCACCCGCGACCGCCAGCGGAAACTCATCTCGAAGATCGACGAGGCGATTCGCCGGATCGAGGACAACAGCTACGGCTACTGCGAGGAAACGGGCGAGCCCATCGGCCTCGCCCGCCTGGAAGCCCGCCCCATCGCCACGCTGAGCCTGGAAGCCCAGGAACGCCACGAGCGCCGCGAACGGGTGCATCGGGACGACTGAACGCTCCCCTTCGCCCTCGAGGGAGAAGGGTTCAGAGCGTCAAAAAGCTCGCGAACCCGCCGAAGATCATGCGCTTGCCGTCGAAGGGCATCTTGTCCATCTCGCCCTTCAGGCGCGGGTCGGCCATGACCTTGGCGTTGATCTCGTCGCGCTTCTCGCGCGACTCGTAGGTGATCCACGAGAACACCACGATCTCGTCGTCCTTGGCCTGCACCGCGCGGGGGAAGGACGTCAGTTCGCCGTAGGGCACGTCGTCGGCGGTGGTTTCGACGTAGCTCAGCGCGCCGTGCTCCATCCACACCGAGCCCGCCAGCCGGGCCATGTCCTTGTACTCCTCCAGCCGGTCCTTGGGGACCGCCAGCACGAAACCATCCACGTAGGGCATGCCTGCCTCCTGTCGTTGCTAACGTGCGTAGGACGAACGGGCGGGCCGCGATCCTACAGCCTACCTGAACAATTGCAGGAGCAGGGAAGGTCCCTGGTTGGCGATCGACAGGGCCTGGATGGCGAGCTGCTGGCGCACCTGCAACGCCTGGAAGCGGGCGCTTTCCTTGGCGAGGTCGGCGTCGACCAGGCGGCCGATGGAGGTCTCCATCGTGTCCTGCAGCTTGCCGATGAAGGTCAGGTGGGTGTCGAGCGCCCTGGAACCCGTGCCCAGCCTCGCCACGGCGGCGTTGACGTTCTTGATGGCCGCGTCGATGTCGGCGATGAAGATCTCGCCCGACCCGTTGGGCCGGACGCCGGTCAGGGCCGTCCCGCCCGTGGACAGGTCCACGTGGTCGATGTCGATGGTCGACGTGCCCTTGGTGTTGGCCAGGGCCTTCACCTGGTCCGTCCCGCCGCCCGAGATCAGGTTTATGCCGTTGAACGAGGCGTTGGCGGCGATCTTGTCGATCTGGTTGGCCAGGGCGATGTAGTCGTTGCTCAGCGCCACGCTGGGGTCAGGGTTGCCCTCGTGGTCGTGGGCCGCGAGCGCCAGTTCCTTCATCTGGATCAGCAGGTCGGAGATGGTCTCGCCCGCCGCGATGGCGACGTCGGCGACCGACTGGCCGCGCTGGAGGGAGCCGGCGACCGCCGACAGGCCCGCCAGCTCCGCCCGCTGGCCCTGGGCGATGGCCCAGATGGCGGGGTTGTCCTTGACGCTGGAGACCTTCAGGCCGGTGCTGATGCGGGTCTGGACCGTCGCCATCTCACGGTTGATGGCGTTCAGGCTCTGCAGCGCGATCATCGCGCTGTAATTCGTGTTGATGCTGTTCAACGGCATCGACGACGCAAGCCCCGGTTCCTAGGATCGGCCGCACGCGCGAGCCGAAGGGCATTTTGCCCCGCAGCCTGGGTACGGCCCGAGTGGTTAGCGGAAGGTTTACCGAAAGGCGCGGCGGCTTGACTTCCGCCCGTCAAGGCCCGACCTAGCCGCCTCTCTCAGAGGACGCTCCCCATGGCCGTCAAGGTCCGTTTCGCTCCGTCTCCCACCGGCCGCATCCACGTCGGCAACGTCCGCGCCGCCATCGTCAACTGGCTGTTCGGCAAGGGGCAGGGCGGCCAGTTCGTGCTGCGCATCGACGACACGGACCTGGAACGCTCGACCAAGGAATACGAGGACGGCATCGAGGCGGACCTGAAGTGGCTGGGCCTCGTGTGGGACGAGAAGCACAACCAGTCCGCCCGCTTCCCCGTCTACAGCCAGGCCGTCGAGCGGCTGAAGGCGCAGGGCCGCCTCTATCCGGCCTATGAGACGCAGGAAGAACTGGACCGCCGCCGCAAGGTGCAGCTCTCGCGCGGGCAGCCGCCGATCTACGACCGCGCCGCGCTGAAGCTGACCAAGGAGGAGCGCGAGGCGCTGGAGGCCGAGGGCCGCCGCCCGCACTGGCGCTTCCGGCTGGAAGGCAAGCGGGTGAAGTGGGACGACCTCGTTCGCGGCCCGTGCGAGGTGGACACCGCCTCCATGTCCGACCCGGTGCTGATCCGCGAGGACGGGGCCTTCCTCTATACCCTGCCGTCGGTGGTGGACGACATCGACATGGGGATCACCCACGTCATCCGGGGCGAGGACCACGTCACCAACACCGGCGCCCAGATCGAGATTTTCGAGGCGATGGGCGCGAAGGCCCCGGCGTTCGCGCACTTCAGCCTGCTGGTCGGCGCCGACGGTTCGGCCCTGTCGAAGCGGCTGGGGTCGCTGTCGATCAGCGACCTGCGCGAGCAGGGCTACGAGCCGCTGGCCCTGACCTCCCACATCGCCCGGCTGGGCACCTCCGACCCGCTGGAGCCCGCGCCGACGCTGGAGGCGCTGGGGACGGGCTTCGACTTCGGCAAGATGGGCCGCACGCCCGCCCGCTACGACCCGGCGGACCTGTCGCGGATCAACGCCGCCGTCCTGCACGCCATGCCCTACGAAGCCGCCCAGCCGCGGCTCAAGGACCTGGGCGCGGACCTGGGCGAGGCGTTCTGGAACGCCATCCGCGCCAACCTGACCTTCTTCGCCGACGTGGTGGAGTGGGCGAAGGTGGTGAACGGCCCGGTGACTCCGGTCGTCGAGGACCAGGCCTTCCTGGACAAGGCGCGGGAGCTGCTGCCGGAGTCGCTCGACTGGAGCGTCTGGGCCGAGGCCGTGAAGGCGCAGACCGGGGCCAAGGGCCGGGCGCTGTTCCTGCCGCTTCGGCGGGCGCTGACCGGCCTCGATCACGGGCCGGAGATGGGCCCGCTGCTGGCCCTGATCGGCCGGGAAAAGGCGTTGAAGCGGTTGGCGGGCGAGAGCGCTTAGTCCTCGAATCCCTCTCCCTCAGGGAGAAGGGAAGTCAGGCAATCCGCGTCGTCACCGCCTCGACCGCCCGCTCGCGGGAGTGTTCGGCCATGTCGAGGAGAGCGGGGACAAGGTCCTCGATGCGCTCGACCGCCGTCCAGGCGCGTTCGAACTCCGGCGGGGTCAGGCCCTCGCGGATGGTGTGGCGGAACAGGTCGAACAGCGGGTCCCAGAAGCCGCGCGGGTTGTAGAAGACCACCGGCTTGTCGTGCAGGCCCAGCCGCTGCCAGGACAGAAGCTCGACGATCTCCTCCAGCGTGCCGATGCCGCCGGGCAGGGCGATGAAGGCGTCCGAACGGTCGAACATCATCATCTTGCGCTCGTGCATCGAGTAGACGACCACCGTCTCGACGGTCTCCAGCGCCCGTTCGCGGCCGACGAGGAAGTCGGGGATGACGCCCAGCACCTCGCCGCCCGCCTCGTGGGCGGCCCGTGCGCAGGCGCCCATCAGCCCGACCCCGCCGCCGCCGTAGACCAGCGTCATCCGCGCATGCGCCAGCGCCTCGCCCAGCGCGCGGGCGGCGTCCAGGAACTTGGGGTCGGCGTCGTCGGACGAACCGCAATAGACGCAGACCGAGTCCACCCTTCTGGACTCACCAGCCATTCTCGATCACTCCGGGAAAGGGCGGCGCGCTTGCGGGCGGGCCGTACTGCTACGATCTAGCACCATGTTCGGATTACGCACCGGGGGTTTCAAGGTTCCGTGACGTCCACAGGGCTAAAGGCCGCGCTTGTTTCGCTGATCCTGGCCGGGTGCGGGCAGGGCGAGCCCGCCGCCTGGACGGCCGAGCCGAAGTCGCTGAGCCTGGCGGCGGAGGCGGGCTATCTCGCGCCGCCGCAGGTGACGCAGGCCGCCCTCCAGCCCGGCGGGACCCTGGCCCTGTCGGGCACGGCGGCGCCCAACGCCAGGGTGCGGCTGGCGGCCCCGGCGGGCCAGCCGCTGTTCGCCGACGCCGACGCCGCGGGGCGGTGGCGGGCCGTGATCGCGCCCGGCGCGCCGGTGCGGCTGTTCGGCCTGTCGATGACCGCCGAGGACCGGGCCGTGCAGTCCGAAGGCTACCTGATGCTGACCGCCGAGGGCGCCGCCGCCCAGCTTCGAGGCGGGGCGGGGGCCGCGCCGCTGGCCGAACCCTCGCGAGCGCCCCGCATCCTGGCGGTGGACTATGACCGCGACGGCGGAGCGGTGGTGTCAGGCATCGCCGCGCCGGGCGCGGGGCTCGGCCTGCGGGTCGACCGGACGCCGCGCGGCGAGACCAAGGCCGACGGCCGGGGCCGCTTCTCCATCTCGCTGACCGAGGCGCTGGACCCCGGCGCGCACCTGCTGGAGGTGGCGGGCGAGGGCGGCGAGGACAGCCTGAGCATCGAGGCGTCCCGCGCCGGAAGCCTCGGATCGGGACCGTTCGCCGGGCGACGCACGCCCTATGGCTGGCGCGTGGACTGGACCACGCCCGGCGGCGGCGTGCAGACGACCCAGGTCTTCGAGCGGCCATGAGCCTTCGCGCCTCCGTCGCCCCCAGAGGTCCCGTGCCGCCGCCCGGCGCGCAGGTGCGCTTCTTTTCGGCGATGGGCGACCTGTTCCGGCTGGTGCTGCGGTCCCGCGCGCCGGGGCTGAGGTGGCGGCTGACCCTGGCGCTGACCTTGACGCTGGCGGGCAAGGTGCTGGGCGTGCTGGCGCCGCTGCTGCTGGGCGCGGCGGTCAACCGGCTGGCGGCGGGGCAGGGGGCGGCCGTCGGCGTGGCGGCCGGGTTCGCAGGGCTGGCGCTGGGCTGGGCGCTGATCCGGTTCGCCTCGGCGGCGGCGCCTCAGGTCCGCGACGCCATCTTCACGCCGGTCGCGCAAGCCGCGCAGTCGCGCGCGGCGTCGGAGACCTTCGCCCACGCCTTGTCGCTCTCCATGGACTTCCACCAGACCAAGCGCACCGGCTCGCTGTCGCGGGTGATCGAGCGCGGGGCGCGGTCGATGGACTTCCTGCTGCGGGCGCTGGTCTTCAACCTCGGGCCGACGGCGGTGGAGCTGGTCATCGCCGCCGTGGTGCTGGCGAAGGCCTTCGACTGGCGGTTCGCGGCGACGGCGGTGCTGACGGTGGTCGTCTACGGCGTGCTGACCTTCACCATCTCCGACTGGCGGATCGCCCACCGCCGGGCGTTGAACGAGGCCGACGCCGAGGCCGCCGGGCGAGCGGTGGACGCGCTGCTGAACTACGAGACGGTGAAGGCGTTCGGCGGCGAGGACCGGGCGGTGGGCGACTACGGCCGCGCGCTGGGCGTCTATGCGGACGCGCAGGTCAAGGCGGCCTCGTCGCTGTCGCTGCTCAACGTCATCCAGTCGGCGGTGATGAGCATCGGGCTGGCGGTGATGGCCGTGCTGGCGGGGATGGACGCCGCCGCCGGGCGGATGGGGCCGGGCGACGTGACGGCGGCGGTGCTGATCCTCATCAACCTCTACGGCCCGCTGAACATCCTTGGCTTCGCCTACCGGGAGATCCGCCAGTCGCTGATCGACATGGAGGCCATGCTCGACCTCCAGCGCCAGAAGCCGGAGGTGGCCGAGGCGCCGGACGCGGCGGACCTGCCGCCGACCGACAATCGCGGCGGAGCGGTGGCGTTCGAGGACGTCAGCTTCCGCCACGGGGCGCGGGCCGAGGGGCTGGCCGACGTCAGCTTCCGCGCCGAGCCGGGGACCACGGTGGCGCTGGTCGGGCCGTCGGGGGCGGGCAAGACGACGCTGGTGCGGCTGGCCCTGCGCCTGATCGACCCGCAGGCTGGAAGCGTGAGCATCGACGGCGTGGACCTGCGGCGGCTGAAGTTCGCGGCCCTGCGGCGGGCGGTGGCGCTGGTGCCGCAGGACGTGGCGCTGTTCAACGACACCCTGGCGGCCAACATCGCCTTCGCCAAGCCCGGCGCGGGCGAGGCCGAGGTGTGGGCGGCGGCGGAGGCGGCCGAGCTGGGCGACTTCATCCGCGCGTTGCCGGAGGGCATGGCGACGAAGGTCGGCGAGCGGGGCCTCAAGCTGTCGGGCGGCGAGCGGCAGAGGGTGGGGCTGGCGCGGGCGCTGCTGGCTGATCCGCGCGTCCTGATCCTCGACGAGGCGACGAGCGCGCTCGACAGCCGCACGGAGGCGGCGATCCAGGCGACCTTGCGCAAGGCGCGGGCCGGGCGCACGACGCTGGTCGTGGCGCACCGGCTTTCGACGGTCGCGGACGCGGACGAGATCCTGGTGCTGAAGCGCGGGCGGGTGGTCGAGCGCGGCGGGCACGAGGCGCTGCTGGCGGCGGACGGGGAGTACGCGACCTTGTGGAAGCGGCAGACGCGGGGGCGTTAGGATGCTCCCCCGCCGGGGGAGCTGTCGGCGAAGCCGACTGAGGGGGCGAGTTTGCGACGTCCTTGCCCCCTCCGGCCCTTCGGGCCACCTCCCCCGGAGGGGGAGGACCCGGAAATCCGTCTGGCCAGGTTCCCGAACCGCCGGCTCATCGTCTTCGGGGCGGCCAGCAGCACCGGCGTCAGCGCCAGCGTCAGCAGCGTCGAGAACGTCAGGCCCCAGACGACCGCGCCCGAAAGCTGCACCCACCACTCCGAGCCCGGCGCCTTGAACTCGATGTGCCCGCCGCGGAAGTTCGGGTGGACCTGGAACATCAGCGGCAAAAGGCCGACGACCGTCACCACCGTCGTCAGCATCACCGGCCGGAACCGCTGGACCGCCGAACGCATCGCCGCCTCGTCGGCCGGATAGCCCTGGCGGCGAAGCTGGTAGAAGGTGTCGACCAGCACGATGTTGTGGCCCACGACCACGCCCGCCAGCGCCACGACGCCGGTCCCCAGCATGATCACCGAGATGTAGTCGAAGGTGTGGTTCAGGTTGACCACCACGCCTAAGAACACGCCCACCGTCGACAGCGCCACCGCCGACAAGGTCACGACCACGCCGTAGAAGCTGTTGAACTGCCACAGCAGGATGACGCCCATCATGAACAGGGCCGCCATCATCGCTCCCGCGAAGAACTGGGCCGCCTCGGCGCCTTCCTCGTCGGCCCCGGTGAACTTCCAGCGCACGGCCGGGTCGATGGGGGCCTTCTCCAGCCAGGGCTTCAGCTCGGCGATCTTCTGGTTGGCGGCCACGCCGTCGATGGTGTTGGCCTGGATGATGACCAGCCGCTGGGCGTCCCGCCGCTGGATGGTCGTCACCTGCTGGGCGGGGGTCTGCTTGACGAAGTAGCTGGCGGGCACCGCGCCCGTGGGGGTGGTGATCCGCAGCCGGTCGAAGGCGGCGAGGTTGCGGTCGTTTTCCGGGAAACGAACGCGGATATCCAGCTCGTCGTCGGCGTCGTCGGGACGGAAGCGGCCGACCAGCACGCCGCCGGTCACGAACTGGATCGTCTGGCCGACGCTGACCACGTCCACGCCGTAGCGCCCGGCCGCCTCGCGGTCGACGGTCAGGTTCCACTCGATGCCGGGCGAGGCGCGGTTGTCGTCCTGCTCGATGAGCTGGGGATCGGCCATGAACCTGGCCTTCACGAGGTCGGCGGCATGCTCCAGCGCGTCGGGATCGACGCTGCGCAGCTCGACCTGCACGTCCTTGCCCTGCGGCGGGCCCCCTTGCGGCAGGCGCACCTCGGTCAGCACGCCCGGCACGTCGGCGATGCGCTTCCTGATATCGGCGGTGATGTCATTGCCCCGCACCCCCAGGGCCTTGCGGTCCTCGAAGTCGAGATAGTCGATCTGGACGCGGCCGACGGCGTCGTTGGGCGGCGCGCCGAAGCCGCCGCCGCCCCGGAACTGGCCCGCCGAGACGTAGATCGAATCCACCCCTTTCGTGCCCGCCAGCCGCGCCTCGACCTTCTTGACCAGGGCGTCGGCGGCCTCGGCCGACAGGTTGCCGCGCGCCTTGACCCAGACGGTCGAATACTCCGGGTCCTCGTCGAGGAAGAATTCGACCCGGTGCGGCTTGGCCATGAAGGCGGCCGAGATGAGGACGATGATCAGCAGGCCCGCCGCCAGCACCCGCCCCGGATGCTCGCCGCCCCACCAGACGGCCCGGGCGTACCAGCCCATGAAGCCGGTCATCTCGCGCGGGTCGCCCCGCTCGGACTTCTCGATCTCGGCCAGGTGCTCGGCGTCCACCCCCGCCTTGCGGCCGAAGATCGAGCCCAGCGCCGGGATGAACACCAGCGCCACGAAGATCGACGCTCCCAGCACGAAGAACAGGGTCAGCGGCAGGAAGCTCATGAACTTCCCGGCGATGGAGTTCCAGAACATGAAGGGCACGAAGGCGCACAGCGTCGTCAGGGTGCCGTTGACCACCGGCCAGAACATCCGCTTGCCGGCGGCGGCGAAGGCTTCGCCCCGCTCGGCGCCCTCGGCCATCTTGCGGTCGGCGTACTCCACCACGACGATGCCGCCGTCCACGAGGATGCCGACGGCCAGGACGAGGCCGAACATCACCATCTGGTTCAGGGTGACGCCCATGCTCTGGAGCATCAGGAAGGCCAGCATGAAGCAGACCGGGATCGACGCGCCGACCATCAGCCCCTGACGCACGCCGAGGCTGGCGACGATGATGGTCATGACCAGGATGGTGGCGATCATCAGGCCGCTTTCCAGGATGGTCAGGCTGCGCTCGATGAACTCGCTCTCGTCGAAGGTGAAGTCGACGCCGATGGTCGAGGGCCAGCGGGTCTGCTCCTCGGCGACGACCGCGCGCACGTCGCGCACGCTGTCCAGCACGTTGGCGCCCGACCGCTTGACCACGTCCACCGCGAAGGCGGGCTGGCCGTTGAAGCGGGTGATGCGGGTCGGCTCCTTGAAGGTGCGGCGCACCTCGCCGATGTCGCCGACGGTGATCAGCCGGTCGCCGTTGCGCTTGATCGGCAGGGACAGGATGTCCTGCGGGTTCTCGACCACCCCCGGCACCTTCACGGCGAAGGCGCCCTCGCGGGTCTGGAGGTTGCCCGCCGGGACGAGCTGGTTGTTGCGGGCGATGACCTGGGCCAGCTCGCCGGTGGTGACGTTGGCCGCCTCCATCCGCACCGGGTCGATGGTGACTTCCAGCAGCTCCTCGCGCCCACCCGACAGCTCGGTGCGCAGCACGCCCGGCAGGCTCTCCAGCCGGTCCTGAAGCTCGCGCGCGGTCTGGTAGAGGGTGCGCTCGGGGGCCGCCCCGAACAGCATGATGCCGATGAACGGGTTATCGTTGACGTTGTTCTCGGCGATGATCGGCTCTTCGGCGTCCGGCGGGAACCGGCCCCGGGCCATGTCCACCTTGGCGCGGACGTCGGCCAGCACCTTGTCCTTGTTAAAGTTCACCTCGAATTCGAGGTAGACCAGCGCCATGTTCTGGGTGGCGATGGCGTTCATCTCCTTCAGCCCTTCGAGGGACTGAAGCTCTGTCTCCAGCGGGCGCACCAGCAGGCGCTCGGCGTCCTCGGGCGAGACCCCCGGATAGGGCACTGTGACGGAGACAAAGGGGACGGGAATATCCGGGTTCGATTCCCGGGGCAGGCCGAGGTAGGCGAAGAAGCCGAACAGCGAGGCGATGATCGCCACGCCCAGCACGACCTTGCGGCGCTTGATGCCCCCGTCGATCAGCGCGCCGATCATTTCGCCGCCACCCGGACCTTCTGGCCTTCCGAGACGTAGGACTGGCCGACGACCACCACGCGGGCGGGGCCGGTCAGCCCGGCGATCCAGAGGCCCTGCGGCGTCTCGTCCAGAACGCGGACGGGGGCGAAGGCGACCCGCTCGCCCGCCACGACGTGGCGCACGCCCTGTCGCCCGGCCGAGTCCAGCACCAGCGCGGTGGTCGGCACGAGGTGGGCGGGACCGGCGCCGGCGTCCAGGCTGACCTCGGCGGACAGGCCGGAGCGGGCGGCCGAGCGCGGGTTGCGGGCCTCGATCTCGACCCGGTAGGTGCGGGTCTGCGGGTCGGCGTCGCGGGCGACGTAGCGGACCCGGCCGCTCAGCACCTCGCCGGAGACGAGGCGGGCGGTGGCGGGGGCGCCGACCTTGACCTGGGCGGTCTGGGTCTCGGGGATGTCGCCGACGATCAGGATGGGATCGAGTTCGATCATCGTGCCGCACGCCTGGCCCGGCGACAGGTAGGTCCCGACCTCGGCGTCGCGGCGGTCGAAGACGCCGCCGAACGGGGCGCGGATGTTGATCTGCTCCAGCGCCACCTCGGCCTGCCGCACGGAGGCCGAGGCGGCGTCGAGGTTGGCCTGGTCCTGGAGGACCTGGGTCTGGGAGCGGTAGCCCTTCTCGGCGAGGTTGGCCGACGCCTGGCGTTGCAGCTCGCGGGATTTCTGGTTGGCCCGGGCCTGGTCGAGGGTCGCCTGCCGGGCGTCGACCTCCAGGCGGCAGAGCACCTGGCCGCGCGTCACGAAGCCGCCTTCGCGGGCGGGGACGGCGGCGACCACGCCCGCCGTCTCGGCGCGGACGACGACGGTGCGGGCGGCCTCGGTGCGGCCCCGGATGACCACGGCGTAGGGGCGAAGCTGCTCCTCGACCAGCAGGGCCTGGACCAGGGGGGCGGCCTGGCTGGCGGCGGCGGCCTGCCGCTCCTCGGCGGCCTTGGCCTCCTGGTCCTCCCCGCCGAACAGTCCCCGGATCACGAAGTAGAGGACGACCACCGCCAGGATCCCGGCGGCGAACAGATGGGAGGATTTCCAGCGCATGACAGGCCCCGATAAGGGCCTGGATATGTGCGCCCCAAGGTCAAGCTGCAAATGAATTCCGGGACAGAATAGGAACCTGCGGCGAAACGTGGCATTTGGGACCCATGCAATACCTCCACACCATGGTCAGGGTCCGCGACCTGGACGCCGCGCTCGCCTTCTATTGCGACGCGCTGGGGCTGGCGCAGGTCTCGCGCATGGACAACGAGGGCGGACGCTTCACGCTGGTCTTCCTGGCCGCGCCGGACGACGTGGAGCTGGCCCGGGCGCGCCGGGCGCCGCTGGTCGAGCTGACCTGGAACTGGGACGACGAGGAATATTCCGGCGGCCGCAACTTCGGCCACCTGGCCTATGCGGTGGACGACATCTACGCGGCCTGCCGGCGGCTTATGGACGCCGGGGTGACGATCAACCGGCCGCCCCGCGACGGCCACATGGCCTTCGTCCGCTCTCCCGACGGAATTTCCGTCGAACTGCTCCAGAAGGGGGCGGCGCTGGCGCCCGCCGAACCGTGGGCCTCGATGCAGAACCAAGGCGCCTGGTAGGCGTTTAGCCTCCTCGACCCTCGCGTTTTCACCGGCAACGGGTAACGTGCTTGGCCGTACAGGGGGATTCCGTCGCTGCACGCACCAACGAGACGCTTGGAAGAGGCCCAGGTCGATAGCCGGTTGCGGCTGTCGAACATACGCGGCCGCCTGGTCCTGCTGACGGTCGCGCTGCTGGCCCCCGCGCTGCTGCTGACCGGCATCCTGCTGTGGAACGTCGAGCGGCAGGCCAGCGCGGCGATGGAAAGCCAGGTCACCGCCACCGCCCGCGCCCTGTCGCTGGTCGTGGACCGCCAGATCGGCCAGCAGGCGGCGGTGGTCGAGGCCCTGTCAGCCGTGCCCAGCCTGAAGGCCGGGGACTGGAGCGCCTTCCACGTCCAGGCCGCGGAGACTGTCCGCAACCGCGAGGTCTGGATCACCGTCACCGACGCGGACAACCGGCAACTGGTCAACACCCGCCTGCCGGTGGGGGCGGAACTGGCGCATGTTCCCGACAGCGCCGTCGGCCTGCGCTGGGCCGGGTCGACGGGACCGCCGGTGGAGGTCTCCAACCTGATCATCGGCAAGCAGACAAAGCTGCCCCTGGTGCTGGTTCAGATGCCGGTGCGGCTGGCCGACGGGCGGGACGTGCGCCTGCGCGCCGTCGCCCGCGCCTCGCAGTTCGAGGGGGTGTTCAAGGACCAGAAGCTGCCTTCCACCTGGACGGGCTCGATCGTCGACGCCACCGGCGCGCTGGTCGCCCGCAGCCGCGACAGCGACAAGCTGGTCGGGCGCCGCGCCTCCCCGCAGATGCTGGGCGCCCTCGGCCGCCACAACACCGGCGTCGTGAAGACCGAGACCCTGGACGGAGTGGCGACCTATTCGGCCTACAACCGCATCCCGGAATACGGCTGGGCGGTGATCGTCGGCGTGCCGCGCGGCGAGCTGGCGGGCGCGGCGCGGGACAGCTTCCTGTGGGCGGTGATCTTCGGCGTCACCCTGCTGGGCCTGGGCATCGCCGCCGCCGCCCATGTCGGCCGGCGCGTGGCCCGGCCGGTCGAGGCGCTGGCCGCCGCCGCCCGCGCTTCCGGCGACGGAGGCTACCTCTCCATCCCACGGACGGGCCTGGCCGAGGTGGACGACCTCGCCGCCGCCTTCGAGGAGGCCAGCCGCGCCGTCGCCGTCCGCGAGGCCGCCCTGCGCGAGAGCGAGACGCGCTTTCGGCTGGTGGCCGAGGACGCGCCCGTGATGCTGTGGATGGGCGACGAGGTGGGAAACTGCCTCTACCTCAACAGGTCCCTGCGCGAGTTCTGGGGTGCGACGGAGGACCTGTCCGGTTTCGTCTGGGCCGAGACCATCATCCCCGAGGACCGCCCCGCGATGGCGGCGACGGTTGGCCCGGCCATGGAGCGTCAGGAAGGCTTCGAGTTCGAGGCCCGCTACTTCCGCGCCGACCGTGAAATCCGTACCCTGTTCACCCGCGCCGTGCCCCGCCGCGACGCCCAGGGGCGCTTCGTCGGCATGATCGGGGTCAACGTCGACGTCACCGACGCCCGCCGCGCCGAGACGCACCAGCAGCTCCTGATCAACGAGCTGAACCATCGGGTGAAGAACACCCTCGCCACCGTCCAGTCCATCGCCCACCAGACCCTGAAGGGCGGCGAGGTGACGAAGGACGCCCGCGACCTGCTGACCTCGCGCCTGCTGGCCCTGTCGGCGGCGCACAACGTGCTGACCCGCGAGAACTGGGAAAGCGCCGGGCTGCACGAGGTGGTGGCCGAGGCGGTGCGCCCCTACGACGGGATCAAGGCGCCGCGTATCGCGGTCGAGGGCCCGTCGCTGCGGGTCGGGCCGCGCGGGGCGCTGGCGCTGTCGATGGCGCTGCACGAGCTGGGCACCAACGCCGCCAAGTACGGCGCCCTGTCCGACGGGAACGGCCGCGTCAGCGTGCGCTGGTCGGTGGACAGGAAGCAGAAGCTGACCCTGGAGTGGCGCGAGCACGACGGCCCGCCCGTCGTCGCGCCCAGCCGCCGGGGCTTCGGCTCGCGTCTGCTGCAACAGGGGCTGGCGACGGAGCTGGGCGGCTCGGCCGAGCTGGCCTTCGAGCCGGACGGGCTCGTCTGCACCATCCACGCGCCGCTGGCCGGGCGGGACTGACCACTGGAGGGGGACATGGAACGGACGATCGTCATCACGGGCGGGTTCGGCGCGCTGGGCCGGGCCGTGGCGGCCGCGGCCAGGGCGGGCGGCTGGCGCGTGGCGCTGGTCGACTTCTCGCCGCAGGGCCCGGACGGCGGCGACATCGTGCGGGCGGGGGTGGACCTGTCCGATCCCGGCGCCGCGACCCGGGCCATCGACTCCATCGCGGGCGAGGCGGGCGCGATCCATGCGCTGGCCAACATCGCCGGCGGCTTCACCTGGGAGACGGTGGGCGAGGGGGCGCTGTCGTCGTGGGAGCGGATGTTCGCGCTGAACGTCCGCACCGCCTTCAACGCCTGCCAGGCGGCCATCCCGCACCTGGTCCGGGCGGGGGAGGGGCGGATCGTCAACGTCGGGGCCAACGCCGCGCTGAAGGCCGCGACGGGGATGGGGGCCTACGCCGCCGCCAAGTCCGGCGTCCACCGCCTGACCGAGACCCTGGCCGAGGAGCTGAAGGACCAGGGGGTGGGCGTCAACGCCGTGCTGCCCTCGATCATCGACACCCCGGCCAACCGCGCCGACATGCCGGACGCCGACGCCTCGCGCTGGGTGAAGGCCGACGACCTCGCCGCCGTCATCCTGTTCCTGGCCTCGCCCGCCGCGCGAGCGGTGACGGGGGCGCTGGTGCCGGTGACCGGACGGGTCTGAGATTTTGGGCGCTGCATAACGGCGTGCGCTCCTCTATATGCGCCGGTCATGGCCCGCATCCTCATCACCTCCGCCCTGCCGTACATCAACGGGATCAAGCATCTCGGGAACCTTGCGGGGTCCATGCTGCCGGCGGACGTCTACGCCCGCTTCCAGCGCGCGCGGGGCAACGAGACCCTCTACGTCTGCGCCACCGACGAGCACGGCACGCCCGCCGAGCTGGCCGCCGCCGAGGCGGGGCAGGACGTGGCGACCTACTGCGCCGAGCAGCACGTCCTGCAGCATGACGTCGGCCGCGCCTTCGGCCTGTCGTGGGACTGGTTCGGCCGTTCGTCCAGCCCGCAGAACCACCGCCTGACCCAGCATTTCGCGCAGGTGCTGGAGGAGAACGGCCTGATCGAGGAGCGGACGGACGAGATGGTCTATTCCATCGACGACCGCCGCTTCCTGCCCGACCGCTACGTCGAGGGGACCTGTCCCCGCTGCGCCTACGAGAAGGCGCGGGGAGACCAGTGCGACAACTGCGGCAGCCTGCTCGACCCGACGGACCTGAAGAATCCGTATTCGGTGATCTCCGGCTCGACAAACATCGAGGTGCGCCAGACCCGCCACCTCTACCTGCTCCAGACGAAGATGGCCGGGCGCATCCGCGAGTGGGTGGACGGCAAGGCCGACTGGCCGACCCTGGCCCGCTCCATCGCCTACAAGCACCTGGACGAGGGGCTGATCGACCGGGGCATCACCCGCGACCTCGAATGGGGCGTGCCGGTGATGAAGGACGGCCTGCCCCGGCCGGGATTCGAGGACAAGGTCTTCTACGTCTGGTTCGACGCGCCGATCGAATACATCGCCGCCACGGTCGAATGGGCGGACGCCACGGGGACCGACTGGGAACGCTGGTGGCGCACCGACAAGGGCGCGGACGACGTGCGCTACGTCGAGTTCATGGGCAAGGACAACGTCGCCTTCCACACGGTCAGCTTCCCGGCGACCGTCCTCGGGTCGCAGGAGCCGTGGAAGATGGTCGACATGCTCAAGGCCTTCAACTGGCTGAACTGGTACGGCGGCAAGTTCTCGACTTCGCAAAAGCGCGGCGTGTTCATGGACGCGGCGCTGGAGATCCTGCCCGCCGACCTGTGGCGCTGGTACCTGACGGCGAACGCGCCGGAGGGCTCGGACACCGCCTTCACCTGGGAGCAGTTCGCATCGAGCGTGAACCGCGACCTGGCCGACGTGCTGGGCAACTTCGTCAACCGCATCCTGAAGTTCAACGAGAGCAAGTTCGGCGGGGCCGTCCCCGAGGGCGGCGAGCCTGGCCCGCTGGAGGAGGCGCTGGCGGCCGAGGTGAAGGCGCGGCTGACCGAGCTGACCGCCCAGATGGAAGCCATCGAAGTCCGAAAGTCGGCCCAGACGCTGCGGGCCCTGTGGGTGCTGGGCAACGAGTACCTGCAGGAAGCCGCGCCCTGGACGGCGATCAAGACCGACCCCGCCCGGGCGGCGGTGGTCGTGCGCACGGCGCTGAACCTGGCGGCGCTCTATGCGCGGGTGTCGGCGCCCTTCATCCCCTTCGCGGCCGAGAAGATCGCCGAGGGGCTGGGCGAGGCGTATCCGCCGGAATGGCCGTCGGCGCTGCCGGAGTTGCCCGTGGGGCGGCCCGTGCGCGCCCCCGAGGTGCTGTTCCGCAAGATCGAGGACGTGCAGATCGCCGAGTGGGCCGACCGTTTCGGCGGAGCGGAATAACCCCTCTCCCCTCGCGGGGGAGAAGGGAGCTAGTGCGCCATGTGCTCGGCGACTTCCTCCGGCGAGATGTCCATGAAGCTCGGCACGGCCGCGTTGTAGGCTTCCGCGCGCCCGAGGTCGACGAACACCTGGCGGTGGCCTTCCCAGATCATGCTGACCGCCACCCACAGCACGACGATCAGGCCGACGAAGCCGATCCAGCGGTGCTTGTGCAGGATGCGGGCGATGAAGGTCGCCGCCACGCCCATCAGGGCGATGGAGAGCAGCAGGCCGAACACCATGATGCCGGGATGCTCGCGCGCCGCGCCGGCCACGGCCAGCACGTTGTCCAGCGACATCGACAGGTCGGCGATGAAGATCTGGGTGAAGGCGGCCGCGAAGGTCTTCGACTTGACCTTGGTCGAGCCGAGGGTGGCCTGGCCGTCGATGTCGACGCCGGTGGCGTCCTCCAGCGCCTGCTCGCCCTGGGCCGACGCCTCCTTGCCCTGCTCGTGCAGCTCGCGCCACATCTTCCAGCAGACCCACAGGAGCAGCAGGCCGCCCGCCAGCAGCAGGCCGACGACAGCCAGGAGCTGCACGGTGATCAGCGCAAAGCCGATCCGCATCACGACGGCGGCGACCAGCCCGAACAGGATCGCCTTGCGCCTCTGCTCGGCCGGCAGCCCCGCCGCCGCCAGGCCCACGGCCACGGCGTTGTCGCCGGCGAGGACCAGGTCGATCATCAGGACCTGAAGGAAGGCCGAGACTGGGCCCGCGGATGCGCCTAGGAGCTGTTCGAACATGGAGGCTTCAATGCGTCAGCCGCCGCATCCGTTCAAGTGCGGCGGCTGAGCTTTTCATCCGCGTTCCATAACCTCAGGCGTGCTCGGGTTCGTGGTGGTCGTCGTGGGCCGGGGCATGGCCGTGGTCGTCGTGCGCCTCGTGGACCGGAGCCGCAGGGACGTGGTCGTCGTGGGCCTCATGGGCGAAGTGCGTCGCCGCCGCGCCCAGCGCCGCGCCGCCGGCGGCGGCCAGCGCGGGGCTGACCGTGTTGTCGTGGCGCTCGACCTCTGGCTCCGGCTCGCTGCCGAGGGCGCTCATCGTGCGGAACTTGCGGCGGCGCTCGGCCCGGCGGCGGCGCTCCCCGGCGGCGCGGGAGGCCAGGGCCAGGATCAGCAGCAGCAGGGCGGCGGCGGCCCCCAGCACGAGGTGCTGCGACGGCGTCTTGCCGACCACGGGCAGATCGACATCCTTCACGCCGGGGATGGCCAGCTTGGAGAGATCGAAGCCCTTCAGGCTCGGAAGGCCGGGCAGGCCCGGCAGGGCGAACTTGGGCAGGCTGAAGCCCTTCCCGGCCTCGGCCGGAGCCGGCGGCGGGGCGGGCGGCTGGACGGCCTGTTCGAGCGTCACCAGCGGGAAGGTCCTGGCCGCGCCCTGGCCCTTCAGGGCGGCGGTCGCCTCGGCTTTCAGCGGGGCCTTGGCGCCCTCGGACGGCCTGACCTGCCAGTCGAACTTCGCCGCTTCGCCGGGCTTGAGCCGGGCGGTCTGCGGGCCGTTCGGCGTGATCTCGTAGCCCTGGCCGGAGAGGGTCGCCGTGACTTCCGCTTTGCGCGCGGGCCTGGCGAAGCCGAACCGGGCGGCCTCGCGCTGGATGATGTCCGGCAGGGTCTGCGGCAGGGTCAGCGAGACCTCCGCAGGCTGGCCCTCGGCCAGGGTGTCCGGGACCGACAGGGTCGAGCCGCGCGTGGCCTCGGCCTGGATGGCGGCCTGCAGGGCGCCGAACTTGTCGACCGGGACCGGCTTGGCGGCGGCGACCGGCGCGGGAGCGGGCTTGGCCGCGGGCGGCGGGGCCTTGACGACGGGAACCGGGGCGGTGGCCTTGACCACCGGCTTCGGGGCCGGAGCGGCGGCGACCGGCGCCGGGCGGCGGCGGCTGCGCGGAGTGACGGTGGCGGCGCGGGGCGCGTAGCGGGCGCCGTAGACGCGGTGGCGCTCGGCGGGCGACATGTCCTCTGGGTTCGGCACCGGCTTCATGGCCAGAACCAGCGTGCCGTCCTGGCGGCGGTAGCTGTCCAGGTTCGACGGCGGCGGCAGGGGCGCGGAGGCGACGGCCGAGGCGTCGCGGGCGGGACCGCCGGCCAGGCCCAGGCCGTCGTCGGCCGCGCCCGCGTACTGCGGCGCGCCCGCCAGTTCCGGCCTCGGCCCATGGTCCTCATAGGCATAGGGCGGCGGCGCCGACGACAGGTCGTCCCGCGCCGCGCCGCAGCCTGTGAGAGCCAGTAAAGACGCCCCGGAGACGGCCAGGGCCGCCAGGCGAACATACCCCTTCAGCATCGAAACCCCCGAATCCATGCCGACAAGCCCCGACGAGGTCGTCCCCGTTGGTTAACCAGGCGGCAGCAAATCACGCAGCCATGACAAAAGCAAAACGGTTAATTCGGATGCAGAGTAGAAGCTTCGCCTTAGAGGCGAATACGGGCCGCTTCATAGAGGGCGATGGCCGCTGCATTGGAGACATTCAGGCTCTCGAACTGGCCCGGCATGGGTATTTTGGCGAGTACATCGCAATGTTCCGCGACCAACCGCCGCAATCCTTCGCCCTCCGAGCCAAGAACAATAACCGTCGGTTGTGAGTCCAGCGCCTGTTCGAGCGAAACCTCGGCCTCGCCGTCCAGCCCGACGATGCGCCAGCCCATGTCGGACAAGGCTTCCAGCGCCCGCGACAGGTTGACGGCGGCGGCGTGCGGGATCTTGTCGACCGCCCCGGCCGCAGCCTTGGCGAGCGCGCCGGACAGGGCGGGGGCGTGGCGGTCCTGCAGAATCACGCCCTTCGCCCCGAACGCGGCGGCCGAGCGGAAGACGGCCCCGACGTTCTGCGGGTCGGTCACCTGGTCCAGCATGACGAGGAAGCCGGAAGCGTCCGCGCCGATCTCTTCTATAGAGAGAGGCTCCGGCGGATCGATCTTCAGGGCCAGTCCCTGGTGGACGGCGCCCTGCGGCAGGACGCGGGCGATCTCGCCGGGCTCCATCACCTCCAGCGCCGGATGGGGCCCAAGCTTCCTGGCGCGCTCGGGGCTGGCGAGCAGACGGCGGGCCTCGCCGCGCGCCGGATTGGCCAGCGCCGCCTCGACCGCATGAAGGCCCCAGACCCACTCTTTTGAATCGCTCGCGGGCGCATGCGAGGGGCGTCCGCGATGGGGCTGGCGGCCCTTTGATTTTCGAGGGTCCCAACCCTTGTTGCGGTCGTTGCGTTCGGAATTCGAGGACACTATAAGACGCGCTCCGATTTGGGGCCCCACGGCGCTTCCGTTCCTAGGGAGTGTCGAGCCGCCAAGGAAGGCCTTATCGCGCGCGGGGGAATGTCCCGAGTGGCAAAGGGGGCGGACTGTAAATCCGCTGGCGTCAGCCTTCGTAGGTTCGAGTCCTACTTCCCCCACCACGCACGATCCGGCCGCCCTTGAGGCGAGGTGTCCCAAGGCGATCAGGGAGACATGACGGCACGCCCCGCCAGGAGGCGCGGGTATAGCACAATGGTAGTGCAGCAGCCTTCCAAGCTGAGGATGCGGGTTCGATTCCCGCTACCCGCTCCAGGCTCCCTTATTCATTCATCCGCTGGCGCAAGGTTCGAGGACGACGATGGCCAAGGAAAAGTTCGAACGCAACAAGCCGCACTGCAACATCGGCACGATCGGCCACGTTGACCACGGCAAGACGACGCTGACGGCGGCGATCACGCTGACGCTTGCGAAGACGGGCGGTGCGAAGGCGATGAACTACGCCGACATCGACGCGGCGCCGGAAGAGAAGGCGCGGGGCATCACGATCAACACGGCGCACGTGGAGTACGAGACGGAGAACCGTCACTACGCGCACGTCGACTGCCCCGGCCACGCCGACTACGTGAAGAACATGATCACGGGGGCGGCGCAGATGGACGGCGCGATCCTGGTGGTGTCGGCGGCCGACGGCCCGATGCCGCAGACGCGCGAGCACATCCTGCTGGCCCGCCAGGTGGGCGTGCCGGCGCTGGTGGTGTTCATGAACAAGGTCGACATGGTGGACGACGCCGAGTTGCTGGACCTGGTGGAGATGGAAGTGCGCGAGCTTCTGTCGAGCTACCAGTTCCCGGGCGACGACATCCCGATCGTCAAGGGCTCGGCTCTTGCGGCGGTGGAAGGCAAGACCCCGGAGATCGGCGAGAAGGCGATCCTGGAGCTGATGGCCGCGGTGGACGCCTACATCCCGCAGCCGGAGCGTCCGGTGGACCTGCCGTTCCTGATGCCGGTGGA
>CAZOHI010000042.1:0-26661 GCA_964579695.1 uncultured Caulobacter sp.
GAGCGGACGCCGCTGCGGAAGATCCGGGATCGGGAGGAAGCCGGGCAGGGGCCGATGGGGCGGGTCCGCCGGACGGCCTATCGCGCGGCGGCGGGGGCGGCCTTTCAGGGGCAGACCGAGCGGACGGCCTGGGAGCAAAAGATTGTCGCGCGACAACGGGTCGTCCGCGACCTCTACCTCACGCAGGCCCAACTGCTCGGCCGATCAACCGATCCAGCAGATCGAGCTCTGGGGGCGAAGGTGGAGGCGTTCGTGCGAAACATGCCCCCGCCCGACACCCAGCGCCTGGCTCTGGCGCGGGAACTTCGAGCGGCGAACGAAGCGATACGCCATCGCCATCTTGGCGACGGTAAAGACCGCTCGCGATAATCTAAGAGTGATTAAATGTGCGGATAAAAATAATCTACGGATTATGAAGCGTTTGGATTGTGATAATCTATAGATTATAACGATTCCAACATTCGATAATGCAGAGGTTATCATGCCTGCCACGGATAGAGCGGCCCGCGCGCTTGATATGCGGCTAACGCTGGTACGGAACTGGTCGGTCGCTAGGCCACCCCGCGGCTGGCTACGCGCCATTCGCGATGCGCTTGGCCTGACGACAAAGCAATTCGCCAAGCGCCTGGGCGTAAGCCAGCCGCGCGTAGTGGCCCTGGAAAAGGGCGAGGTGGATGAGACCGTCACCCTCGCGAGCTTGCGCCGCGCCGCGGAGGCGCTCGATTGCCAACTGGTCTACGTCATGGTGCCGAACCGCCCGCTCGTCGACATGCTCCGGGAGCGGGCGGAGGCCAAGGCTGACGAGCAACTTGAGGGCGTTGGCCACACCATGCGCCTGGAGAACCAAGCCCTCACGGCTGGCGACCAGCGGCGACAACGCGAGGTGCTGATCGACCAATTGCTGCGCGGGAACCTGCATCGACTTTGGGACGAGCCCGCGTGACCGACCCACTGTTTGAAGCGGACGACGAGGCCAACACGCCGCTCACGCCGGAGGGGCGGCAGGGTCTGATCCCCACCTACATCACGACGCGGGCCGAGTTGAACGAGGCCGAGCAGGAAAACATCGCCGAGGCAGATCGGTGGGCGTTTTCCCGCAAGCGCGGCGACGTGGTCGATGTCGATTTCCTGATGGCCCTGCATCGCCGCATGCTGCGGCAAGTATGGCGATGGGCCGGCGCCCAGCGGACCAGCGAGCTCAACATCGGCGTGCCGTCGCATCGCATCGCCGTGGACCTCCACACCCTGGTGGGCGACGTCCGCTACTGGATCGACCATCAGACCTTCGCGCCTGACGAGATCGCGGTGCGCTTCCACCACCGCCTCGTCTCCATTCACCCATTCCCGAACGGCAACGGGCGCCACGCACGCCTGGCCGCCGACCTGCTGATCAAGCAACTCGGCGGGCAGCGGTTCAGCTGGGGTCGAGCGAACCTGGTGGAAGCCGCCCAAACCCGCCGGGACTATGTCCGGGCGCTGCAGGCCGCCGACGCCCACGACATCGCGCCCCTCCTGGCGTTCGCCCGCAGCTAGCCCCTCCCGCCCTCGGCGGCGGGTAGACTTACGCCTTTCCCGCCACGCCTACGCCTGGATAGGTGAGTCGCATGCCGTTCTCGCTTCGCGCAGTTGCGGACCCTGATCGGAAAGCCAGGAGGATTTGCGATGTTTGAAGGCGCTCCCATGCCGCCCCGACTGCTCCGGACCTCAGAAGCAGGGCGTTTCCTCGGCCTGTCGGGCCGGACCCTCGAGAAGCACCGAACCTATGGGACGGGTCCGACCTACCGGAAGATCGGCGGGCGGGTGGTCTATGCCATAGACGATCTGCAGAGCTGGGCTGATCGCGGGGCCAAAAGCTCGACCTCCGATCCCGGTCAGGGCCGCGTCTTGCCGGCCCGTCCCCAGGAGTCCCGCGCCTTCGGCTGATCGTTCACCGTTCGCCGAAGGGGTGTTTGCCGTATTTGCGCATAAGGTCGTCAAAAGCCTCGCCCATGAGAGCCTGCAGGCTCGTTCCCTGCTCAAGCGCCAGCAGATGCAAACCGCGGCTCATCTCCGGACTGAAGTAGCCGCTCACCGCCTTCTTCCCGATCCTGGCCGGCGCCTTTGTCGCCGCCGCCGGCGCGTCTGAATGGCCGGGAGCCGGCGCCGCGGCCGGCGCCGGCTTGGTCTTCTCCGACTTGATTGCGGCGAACCGGCTCATCCGGCAGGCGCCAGCGTGTGAATAGGTTCACGTGCGGACATGCTCAGCTGTCCACGTG
The DNA here is from genome assembly GCA_964579695.1 of uncultured Caulobacter sp. GTDB lineage: Bacteria > Pseudomonadota > Alphaproteobacteria > Caulobacterales > Caulobacteraceae > Caulobacter. Next base: position 2,256 of record CAZOHI010000042.1, read on the forward strand.
TCCAGTTCCAAAGCGCCCTGATCTCGCCGGCCGCCTTGCCGCCACGATCGAAGTCTTCGGCCGTTCGGCCCTGTGCCGTGCTGTGGTGGAAGGCGGCGCGCTCCGGCAACATGACCGGGGCAAGCTGGAGACCGAAGGAACCTTCGATCACCTCAGCGGCCTCTTTGTAGATCAGCGGGGCTTTGGGCGGGCCAGCCATCAACACCACGAAAGCGGGCTTATCGCTGGCCTTCACCAACTCGGCGGTCGCTTCGATCGCGGCCAGGTCGAACGCCTTGGGCCGGCAGGGGATCAGGATCAGGTCGGCGAGACGTGCGGCTTGCCGCGCCATGGCGTCGGCATGTGGCGGGGTGTCGATCACCGCCAACTCCGCGCCCAACTCAGCCGCCTTGCTCAGCTTGCCGGCCAGCAGCGAAGGCGCCCCGCAGTCGATGATCTCCGGGTCGGTCCCGCCGCGCCACTCGCTCCACCGGCTGGCAGTCGCCTGCGGGTCGGTGTCCACGACGAGCGTGACGATCTCGCTGGCCGCCGCTGCGGCCAGATGGATGGCGAGGGTGGTTTTCCCGGCGCCGCCCTTCTGACTGATGATCGCGATTGTCCGCATGTGGACCTCCTGACAGGAGGGCATGTGAACAGGCGATCACGCTGGCGCCAGAGCAAAGGGCGGGAGGTCGTAAGGGGTCGCAGAACCGGCTACAAAAAGGCGGCCTCGGAAGCCTTCCATCGGACCCTTAGCGGACGTCAGACGAGTCCGCTCTCTGGTGAGGTCTTTGCTTGTGACGCAGTGCCTCCACCAGAACGACGAACGCCGGCGAGAGCTGGCGGCGGCTGGGGTAATAGAGGTGGTAGCCGGAGAAAGGCGCGCACCAGTCTTCCAGCGTGCGGACCAACCGCCCCTCCGCGACCAGGCCCAGGACGCTGTCCTCAGCCAAAAAACCGATGCCGAAGCCGTCCAGCGCCGCCTCGATGATGCGGCCGCGGTCGTTGAAGGTCAGCTGGCCGTCGACGCGGACATTCAGCTCACGACCGTCCTTCTCGAACTCCCAGACATAGAGGCCGCCCAGCGTCGGGAAGCGCAGGTTGATGCAGCGGTGTTGGGTCAGGTCGTGTGGGGTGAGCGGCGCGGGATGGCGCGCCAGATAGTCGGGCGAGGCGACGGCGGCCATGCGCAGGTCGGGGCCTATGCGCACCGCGATCATGTCCTGGGCGACCTCCTCGCCCAGCCGCACGCCGGCGTCGAAGCGGTCGGCGACGATGTCGCGAAATCCGCTGTCGATGGAAAGCTCCAGGGCGATGTCCGGATAGTCGGCGAGCACGCGGCGCAGAACCGGCCACAGCACCGTCTCGGCGGCATGTTGGCTCGTCGTGATGCGCACCGAACCGCTGGGCGCGCCGCGAAACTCGCCGAGGGCATCGAGCTCGGTGTCGATCTGGTCGAAGGCCGGCCGCAACCGCTCCAGCAAGCGCAGTCCCGCGTCGGTCGGCGAGACGCTGCGGGTCGTGCGCGTCAGCAGCCGCAGGCCCAGCCGCGCCTCCAGCCGCCGCACCGTCTGGCTCAAGGACGACTGCGAGGTGCCAAGCCGTGCGGCGGCGCGGGTGAAACTGCGCTCCTCGGCCACGACCAGGAAGGCTGAGAGGCCCGGCAACTCATCGCGCCGCATTCAGTCGCTCCGACGATAGGTCCATGCGTATCCTAGCGTCTAATCTTCCGAATGTGCAGGGCTTACCTTTCGCTCAGACAAGAGAGAACCGGCCATGACAGACACCACCCCGAGCGTGACCCTGAACAACGGCGTCGCCATGCCGATCCTGGGCTTCGGCGTCTTTCAGGTGCCTGACCCCGCCGAATGCGAGCGCAGTGTCCGCGACGCCATCGACGTCGGCTACCGGCTGCTCGACACCGCCGCCTCCTACGGCAACGAAGCCTCGGTCGGCGCCGCGATCCGCGGTCACGGCATCGACCGCGCCGAGCTTTTCATCACCACCAAGCTGTGGGTGCAGGACGCCAGCTATGAGGGCGCCAAGGCGGCGTTCGAGCGGTCGCTCAACAAGCTGCAGCTCGACTATCTCGACCTGTGGCTGATCCATCAGCCCTATGGCGATGTCTACGGCGCCTGGCGGGCCATGGAGGAGCTGCATCGCGCCGGAAAGATCCGCGCCATCGGTGTGAGCAATTTCTATCCCGACCGTCTGGTCGATTTCGCGCTCCACACGGATGTCACTCCGGCGGTGAACCAGATCGAGACCCACCCCTTCCACCAGCAGCACGATGCTCTGCCCTTCCTCGCCGAATACAAGGTTCAGCCTGAGGCCTGGGGCCCGTTCGCGGAGGGCAAAAACGGCCTGTTCAGCAACGATTTGCTGCAGGGGATCGGCGACAAGCACGGCAAGAGCATTGCCCAGGTCGTGCTGCGCTGGCTGATCCAGCGCAACATCGTCGCCATCCCCAAGTCGGTGCGCAAGGCGCGTATGGCCGAGAATTTCGACGTCTTCGACTTTCAGCTCGACGACGGGGACATCGCCGCCATCGGCGGTCTCGACCAGAAGGCCAGCAGCTTCTTCGACCACCGCGATCCGGCGATGGTGAAGTGGATCGGCCAACGCAAACTCTGACCCATAGGAGATCGATCGTGACCCAGCAGACCGGCGGCGTCGGCCGTAGAGACCTCCTGGCGCTGGGCATGGCCGCGCCGGCCTTGGCGGCTGCTGGGGGTGCAACGGCGCAACCGCCGCGCCGGTCCAGCGCAAGCCTGCCGTCGCGCAGGCTCGGCCGCGATCTGGAGGTGTCCAGCATCGGGCTGGGCGTTCAGAACATGACGCGCACCTATCAGACGACGGTGCCCTATCGGCCCGAGATGCTGAGGATCATCCGCGCCGCCCACGAGCAGGGCGTGACCCTGTTCGACGCTGCCGAGGCTTATGGCCCGTGGGTCGTCGAGGAGCTGCTCGGCGAAGCCGTCCAGCCGTTCCGCAACCAAATCAAGATCGAGACCAAGTTCGGCTGGAATATCGACCCGGCCACCGGGCGGCGGCTGCCTGGCTTGAACAGTCGCCCCGAGCATATCCGCCTTGTGGTGGACGCGATGCTCAAGCGCCTGCGCACGGACCGCATCGACCTGCTCTATCAGCACCGCGTCGATCCCGCCGTGCCGATCGAGGACGTCGCCGGGCTGATGAAGGACCTAGCCGCCCAGGGAAAGGTGCTATACTGGGGACTGTGCGAAATGGGGCCGCAGACGCTGCGCCGCGCTCATGCCGAGCATCCGGTCACGGCCGTCCAAAACGAATATTCGCTGCTGTGGCGCGGACCGGAAAAATGGGTGATCCCGGCCTGCGAGGAACTGGGCGTCGGTTTGGTCTGCTGGAGCCCGCTGGGCGTCGGCTTCACCACCGGGGCCATCGACTCGGGCACTCGGTTCGCACCGGGCGACATTCGCGCGACCGAAAGCCGGTTCTCGTCTGAAAACCTGCCGAACAATCTGCGACTTGTGGCCTTGCTCAGCAACTGGGCGGAGCGGAAGAACGCCACGCCGGGCCAGGTCTCACTGGCCTGGCTGCTGGCGCAAAAGCCCTGGATCGTCGCCATCCCCGGGACGACGCAGATGGCGCACATGGTCGAAAACACTGCTGCGGCGCATGTGAAGTTGACGCCTAGTGAGCTGGCTGATTTCACCGCCGCGGTCAACGCCATCGAACTTCGCGGCGCTCGTCTCCCAGACGCCGTTCTGGCTTTCTCCGAGGTTGAAGCGCCGCCAGGAAAATGACCCCTTCCGGCGTCCGCTTTCCACACCTAGCTGACGTGCCGACTAAGCCGCTACCTTCTTCTCTGCGATGGCGTGCAGCGCTTCCGGACGGAGGTGCGTGTACCGTCGTAGCATCTTCCAATCCTTGTGGCCGGTGACCAGCGCGACCTGCTGAATCTCGAACCCCGCCTCGAAGAGCCGGCTCGTGCCCTCATGGCGCAGATCGTGGAAATGCAAGTCCTCGATCTTGAGGTCCTGGCAGGCCCGGGTGAAAGCCGTGCCGGCCGATTTGTGGGCATAAGGGAAGATGCGGTCATCCTCGTTGCCCCGGATCGCGCGCTGCTCTTCGACCAGCGCCAGAGCATCGAATCCGGACACCGAGAGGAGGGGGATGCGCTGGTCGTTGCCCTTCTTCTCCCGCGGATCCTTACGGTCCCGGATCGTCAGCATCTTGGTGCGCGTGTTCAGATCGCTCCAGGTGACCCGGCAAATTTCCTCCTGGCGCATCGCCGTGGCGACCGCGAACTTAATGATGCGGCTCATGGGGATGATCTGGCGGGGATTGCCGTCGAAGTGAGCGCAGAGCTTTTCAAGCTCCTCGTCGGTGGGCCGACGGTCCCGCTCCTTACCCTTGCCGACCAGGCCCAAGCGTTTGAGCGCAATCCGGGCCAGATCGACAGGTTCGACCCGCACAGGCAGGCCATGGACGGCGGCAGCGTGCGATAGGATCAGCTTGATCATGCCGATATCGATGCTGAGGGTCATCGGCCCGGCGCCTTCGGCCGCCCGTTCGCGGCCAAAGGTCAGAAGGCGTTCGCGGTCCAGTTCCACCATGTTCCGGGAGCCGAGCCGGCGCTTCAACATCGCGAGCGTGGCGTCCTTAGACCGTCCGGGCGGCTTGCCGACCTCGGTCATGTCGGCGATGTGCAGATCGATCAGGTCACCGAACGTCTGCAGCTTGCCGACCTTGGAAAGAGTCGGGGTTTCGCCGCGGTCGATTTGCCGCTCTGCGTCGACGCCCCATTTCTTGGCGTCGTCGTAGCGGACGAACGTCTCGCTGACGGTTCGTCCCTTGCGGCGGACCTGGACCCGCCAGGTTCCGGATTCTTGTTTTCGGATCGATGCCATTTTGGGTGCAAATCCGGTGCAGTGGGATGTCGAAACGTGGCGAAAAGGGTCGAAAAATAGCGTAGGAAGGCGGACGCCGGTCAGCGCCGAACGGCTTGATTTGTATGGGAAAAGTGACGCAATTTCAAGCACATAGATTGTCCATTGCGCCCATGATGGACTGGACCGACCGGCACTGCCGGGCGCTTCACCGCACGCTGTCGCGGCGGGCGTTGCTCTACACGGAGATGGTGACGGCCGGGGCGGTGCTGCATGGCGACCGCGAGCGGCTGCTGGGGTTCGAGGCGGTGGAGCATCCCGTGGCCTTGCAGCTCGGCGGCAGCGAGCCCGGCGACCTCGTGGCCGCCGCTCGGATCGGCGAGGACCTGGGATACGACGAGATCAACCTCAATGTCGGCTGCCCGTCCGACCGGGTGCAGAGCGGCCGTTTCGGGGCCTGCCTGATGCGCGAGCCGGAGCTGGTGGCCGAGTGCATGGCCGCCATCGGCGCGGCGGTGAAGGTCCCGGCGACCGTGAAGTGCCGCATCGGCGTGGATGAGCAGGACCCGCAGGAGAGCCTCTTTCGGCTGGTCGACCTCTGCGCGCAGGCGGGCGTGACGAGCTTCGTCGTCCACGCCCGCAAGGCCTGGCTCAAGGGCCTGTCGCCGAAGGAGAACCGCGACGTGCCGCCGCTCGACTACCCGCTGGTGCATCGGCTGAAGCGCGAGCGGCCGGAGCTTACCATCGTCATCAACGGCGGGATCGGCTCGCTGGACGAGGTGGAGGGGCATCTGGCGCAGGGCGTGGACGGGGCGATGCTCGGGCGGGCGGCCTATCACGACCCGGCGATCCTGGGCGCGGTGGACCGGCGGCTGTTCGGCGAGGCGGGGCCGGACGTCGGGCCGTTCGAGGCGGTGGCGCTCTATATGCCCTATGTCGAGAGGCAACTGGCGCGGGGCGTCCACCTGGCGGCCATGACCCGGCACATGCTGGGGCTGTTCCACGGGATGCCGGGCGCGCGGGCGTGGCGGCGCATCCTGACGGTGGAGGGGGTCAAGCCGGGCGCGGGGACCCAGGTGATCGCCGCCGCGCTGGCGGCCGTATCAAGGCCGCAGGATGAGCGCCGTGCGGGTGGCTTCGAAGCGGCTTAGTCGCCCGAGGTAGGTCATGCCCAGCAGGGACGTCTCCAGCCCCTTCTCGATGACCAGCGCGTCGACGTCGGCGACGGCGGCGCCGGCCACCGATACGCTGGCCAGCTTCACGGCGGCGGCGCGGGCTTTGCCCTGGGCGGTCAGGACGTCGTAGTCGTAGCTGAGCTGCTGCGGGTCGAGCCCCAGGCGCCGGGCGTCCTCGGTGGTCAGCGACACGGCGGTCGCGCCGGTGTCGACCAGGAAGCGCACGGCCCGGCCGTTGACCACGCCTTCGGCCCAGTAGTGGCCGTCGCTGGCTTTGACCACCTGGGCCACCGAGGCTTTCGGCGTCGCGGAGGAGGAGAGGGAGGCGGCTTCAGCGCGCGGCGGCGCGGCGCGGCTGGCTTCGTCCAGAGTCACCACGGCCTTGGCCGCGCCGACGGCCGACAGCGCTCCGACCAGCGCGATCAACGCATACCTGTACATTGCCGACACCCCGCCAAGACCTGGCTTTGGAAGGGCCGTTTCTCGGCCCCTTGCAGGCGAGGACAATAGGCCGCAGGGGTTTGCAACGCGTGAATCGGGAATTCGTAAGGCGTTAAGGACGTTGCGCGCCTCAGCGCCACAGCTTCTCCGGCTTGATCCGGTCCCGGCGCGAGGGCAGCTCGACCATGATCGCCGCCCGCTGTTCGTCGGTCAGCCGGCCCCAGCCGCCGATTTCCGGCAAGGTGCGCTGGCAGCCCAGGCACAGGCCGCTCTCGCCGTCGACGACGCAGACCTTGATGCAGGGCGTGGCGATCGGGCGGGGCGGGGCGGCGGCGGTCATCGCCTTTCCTATGGCAAAGCCGGGCGCGGCGGGCAAGCGGGGTTGGCGATTACAGAAACGTGCGTCTCACGTTACACGGCGTTCACGATTACAATGAAGTAATGGATGAATATGTACTCCATTTAATTTGAGAATGTGACCAAGCGGTCGCATTGTCGCCCCACGTTCAACCTGGGGAGAGGGAAGACGCCATGCGTATTCCGACCGCTATCATCATCTTCGCCGCGGCCGCCGCCGCTTCCACGGGCGCCTTCGCCCAGACCACGCGCCTGTCGGACGTGGAATACATAAAGGCTTCGCGCTGCGCGGGGCTGATGGGGGCCGAGGCGCTCGGCGGCGGCGACGTCGCCTCGTTCGACGCCCTGCTCAAGGCCCAGCGCCGGGCCCGCGAGAGCTTCATCCTCGACCGCGCCGCCAACGCCCGCAAGGACGCCATGCGCGCCGCCGCCAAGGCCGAGAACGGCGCCAAGGCCGGGCTGATCGCCGAGCGGGACGGCATCTGCAAGACCTTCCTGGGCTGAAGACGCCCCGGAGCCCTCCTTATCGCCTCGGGCGCCCCGCTCCCCCGCAGGGCGCTCTTTTTTTATCGCGCGGGGAGGGCTAAGCCGCGCGGCCATGAGCACTCGCCCGTTCGACGACATCCGCGCCCTGCTGGAGGACCTGCCCGGTCCCGCCCCCGTCCCGTCCCTCGCCCTCGGCGGCATGGGGCGGCTGGAGGAGGCCGCCGCCTGGCTGGCCGCCTGGTCGGGCAAGGCCCCGGCGGCGGTGAATCGCCCGGTGATCGCGGTGTATGCCGGAGCCCACGGGGTCGCGGCGCACCTGGGGGAAGGCCCGCCGGTGCGCGGCCTGCTGGAGGCGATGGCCGCCGGGATGGCCCCGGTCAGCGGGATCGCCCAGGCGCAGGGCGCGGGGCTGGACGCCTACGACCTCGCCGTCGACCGGCCGGTGGGAGACATCACCCTGCGCGCGGCGATGAGCGAGAAGGAATGCGCCGCCACCATGGCCTTCGGCATGGAGGCCCTGGCCAAGCAGCCGGACCTGCTGGTCGTGGCCGAGGCCGGCGTCGGAGGCGAGATCGCCGCCGCCGCCCTTTCCCACGCCCTGTTCGGCGGCCAGCCGCAGGACTGGACCGCGCGATCGGACCTCGTGAAGGCCGCCGTGGAGCGGGCGCGGGCGGAGGGCTCGGACAGCCCCCTCGACCTGCTGCGCCAGCTCGGCGGGCGGGAGATGGCCGCCGCCGCAGGGGCCATCGTCGCGGCGCGGGTGCAGAAGGTCCCGGTCATCCTCGACGGCTACGGCGCCTGCGCGGCGGCGGCGGCCTTGCAGGCGCTGCGCCCCGACGCCATCGACCATTGCCTGGCCGGCCACGTCTCGACCGAGCCCGGCCACGCCATCCTGCTGGAGCACATCGGCAAGGCGCCGCTGCTCGACCTTTCCCTGCCGTCGGGCGGCGGCGCGGGCGGGGCGGCGGCCATCGCGCTGGCGAGGCTGGCGGCCGCCTTAAGGTGACGTTGACGCTAGCGTCATCTTTGCAAAGCGGCGGCTGGTCCCTATGATCCGCGCCGATCAGAAAAAGGCCCTCAGAGGCCTTCTCGGGAGCCCATCATGAACCTCGACTTTTCGCCCGAGGACCTCGCATTCCGCGACGAGGTCCGCGCTTTCATCGCCGAGAACTACCCCGCCCACCTGCGCGGCAAGCAGGAGGAGGGCGAGGAGCTGTCCAAGGAGGACTTCCTCGCCTGGCACAAGATCCTGGCGAAGAAGGGCTGGGTCGCCCCCGCGTGGCCGACGCAGTACGGCGGCCCCGGCTGGACGGCCACCCAGCGCTACATCTGGTCCGAGGAACAGGCCCGCGCCGACACCATCCCGATCCTGCCCTTCGGCATCAACATGGTCGGGCCGGTGATCTACACCTTCGCCACGCCGGAGCAGAAGGAACGCTTCCTGCCGGGCACGCTGTCGGGCGACACCTGGTGGTGCCAGGGCTATTCCGAGCCGGGCGCGGGGTCCGACCTCGCCAGCCTGAAGACCAAGGCCGAGCGCTTCACCGGCGACGACGGCAAGGAATACTACCTCGTCAACGGCCAGAAGACCTGGACGACGCTGGCCCAGCACGCCGACTGGATCTTCTGCCTGGTCCGCACCGATCCGAACGCCAAGATCCAGGAGGGCATCTCCTTCCTGCTGATCGACATGAAGACGCCGGGGATCACGGTCCGCCCGATCATCACCCTGGGCGGCGAGCATGAGGTCAACGAGGTCTGGCTGGAGAACGTCAAGGTGCCGGTCGAGAACCGCATCTATGAAGAGAACAAGGGCTGGACCTGCGCCAAGTTCCTGCTGGCCCACGAGCGGTCGGGCATCGCGGGCGTGGCGCGCTCCAAGCGCGGCATCGAGCGCATCCGCGACATGGCCTCCACCGAGATGGGCGACGACGGCGCGCCGCTGATCGCCGACGCTTCGTTCAAGCGCAAGGTCGCCGAGCTTGAGATCGACCTGACGGCGCTGGAATACACCGAACTGCGCACCCTGGCCGCCGAGAGCGCGGGCAAGGGCCCTGGGCCGGAGTCCTCCCTGCTGAAGATCAAGGGCACCGAGATCCAGCAGCGGGTCACGGAGCTGGCCCTGGAGGCGGCGGGCCACTACGGCGCGCCCTACTTCCGCGGCTTCCCGGCGGATGGGGACAACATGCACCCCATCGGCCCCGACTACGCCCACCGCACGGCGCCGACCTATTTCAACGTCCGCAAGACGTCGATCTACGGCGGCTCCAACGAGATCCAGCGCAACATCATCGCCAAGATGGTCCTGGGCCTCTGAGCCCCGCTACAGCTTTAGGAACGACCCATGGACTTCAACTTCACCGAAGAGCAGTCGATGCTGCGCGACACGGTCGCCAGCTTCCTGCAGGACAAGTACGACTTCGAGACCCGCCGCAAGATCGTCGCCTCCGACACCGGCTGGCGGGCCGACTACTGGAGCGCCTTCGCCAACGAGCTGGGCATCCTGGGCGCGCCGTTCTCCGAGGACCTCGGCGGCCTGGGCGGCGGCGCCGTCGAGAACATGATCGTCATGGAGGAGTTCGGTAAGGCGATGGTCGTCGAGCCCTACCTGGGCACGGTGGTCATCGGCGGCGGCTTCCTGAAGCACTCTGCTTACGGCGCCGCGGCCGACGTGATCGCCCAGATCATCGCCGGTGAGACCGTCATCGCCTTCGCCTACGCCGAGCCGCAGGGCCGCTACAACTGGGCGGACCTGAAGACGACGGCCAGGAAGGAAGGCTCCGGCTACGTCCTCAACGGCCACAAGGCCGTGGTCGTGGGCGCGCCGTGGGCGACGCACCTGATCGTCACCGCCCGCACCGGCGGCTCTCAGCGCGAAGCCTCGGGCGTGTCGGTGTTCCTGGTCGACAAGTCGGCGCCCGGCATCGTCACCCGCGACTACCCGACCGTCGACGGCGCCCGCGCCTCGGAGGTCTACTTCGAGAACGTCTCCATCCCCGCCGACGCCCTGATCGGGGGCGAGGGCGCCGCCCTGCCTCTGGTCCACAAGGTGATCGACGAGGCCACCGCCGCCGTCTGCGCCGAGGCCGTCGGCGCCATGCGCAAGCTGCACGAGGGCACCCTCGACTACGCCCGCCAGCGCAAGCAGTTCGGCAAGGCCATCGCCGACTTCCAGGTGCTTCAGCACCGCATGGTCGACATGTTCATGCAGGTCGAGCAGTCGGTCTCCATGACCTACATGGCCACCGTTAAGGTCTCCGACGACGCCGAACGGGCCAAGGCCGTTTCCGCCGCCAAGGTGCAGATCGGCAAGGCGTGCAAGTTCGTCGGCCAGAACGCCATCCAGATCCACGGCGGCATGGGCATGACGGACGAGCTGGCCATCGGCCACTACTTCAAGCGCGCCACCCTGATCGAGGGCCTGTTCGGCTCGGTGGACCACCACCTGCGCCGCTACGAGGGCTTGTCGTTCGACAAGGCGGCGTAGGAGAAGATTCCCTTCTCCCCCTCGCGGGAGAAGGTGGCCGCGAAGCGGACGGATGAGGGGGCTCCGCGCCCCCTCAGCTTTTTTTGCGCGGCGTTTGCGGATAGTGCTGGGGGCCCCCTCATCCGACCTCCTACGGAGGCCACCTTCTCCCGCGAGGGGAGAAGGCAACGGAGTATATGAATGTCCCTCATCACGACCGAAAAACGCGGCCACATCGCCATCCTGACCCTCAACCGGCCGGAGGCGATGAACGCGCTGGGCGCGCCCGGCGACGGCGATCAGGTGGCCGAGGCCTGCGCCGCGATCAACGCCGACCGTGATATCAGATGCGTGATCCTGACCGGCGCGGGCCGGGCGTTTTCGGCCGGCGGCGACGTCAAGGCGATGAAGGCGCGCGAGGGCGCGTTCGGCGGCAATTCGGTCCAGCTTCGCGACGGCTACCGCAACAACATCCACCGGGTGGTCCGGTCCATCTACGGCCTGGAGGTCCCCTCCATCGCCGCCGTTAACGGCGCGGCCATCGGGCTGGGCTGCGACGTGGCCTGCATGACCGACATCCGCATCGCCTCGGAAGAGGCGAAGATGGGCGTCACCTTCCTCAAGCTCGGCCTGATCCCCGGCGACGGCGGCGCCTGGCTGCTGCCGCGCACCATCGGCATGAGCCGCGCGGCCGAGCTGCTGTTCACCGGCGACGTCATCGACGCCAGGACCGCCCAGGAATGGGGCCTCGTCAGCCGCGTCGTGCCCGCCGCCTCGCTGATGGACGAGGCGCTGGCGCTCGCGACCCGCATCGCCCAGCAGCCGCCGCATGCCCTGCGCCTGGCCAAGAGCCTGCTCAAGCACGGCCAGACGACCAGCTACGACACCTTGATGGAGATGAGCGCGGCGGCCCAGGCCATCGCCCACCTGACCGACGATCATATGGAGGGCGTCAGCGCCCTGCTCGAAAAGCGGTCGCCCAACTTCACCGGAGCGTAAAGTCATGACCCGCGCCGTCCTCCTCCTCGCCCTGCTGGTCGCCGCCTGCGGCGAGCCGGTGGCCAAGTACGAACAGGCCGAGCCCGCCCCGCCGCCGCCCGCGCCTGCGCCCGCGGTGGTCGAGGCGCCGCCGCCTACGCCCGTCCTGGCGTGGGAGGGACTGGAGGACGGCGGACTGGTCCTCAAGCAGGACGGCCGCGACCTGCTGCGCCTGGGCTGCAAGGACGGCCAGATGACCGTCCGCGCCGAGGGCCTGGACCGGGTCGAGAGCGAGGACCGCATGAGCGTCGGCTCGGGCGACGTGGTCGCGGCGCTGGCCGCCGTGCCCGTATCCGACCCCATGGTGACGGGCGTCGCGGCCGGCGGCGAGGCGGACGCGGCCCTGCTGAGCGCCATCGAGGCGGGCGGCGGCAAGATCGCCGTCAACTACGGCGCCCAGAACGTCGGGCCGTTCGATCCGCCCGCGCCGGAACTCGCCAGGGCCTTCGTCGCCTCCTGCCGCCCCTGACGCGATGCCCCTGCGCGACTTCATGCTGCTGGCGCTGGTCTGCCTCGTGTGGGCGTCCAACAACATTATCAGCAAGATCGTGGTGTCGGACTGGGGGGTACCGCCGCTGTTCTACGCCGCCGTGCGGTTCGCCATCGTGGCCCTGGCCATGGCGCCGTGGCTGCTGCCGGCGCCCAAACCCCTTTGGCGGATCGTGCTGATCTCGCTGATGATGGGCGGAGGCAACTTCGCGCTGCTGTTCATCGGCTTCCAGACCGCCTCGCCCTCGGCGGCGTCGGTGGTGGTGCAGCTCGGCGTGCCGATGACCACCCTGCTGTCGGTGCTGATGCTGGGCGAGCGCATCCGCTGGCGGCGGGGAATCGGCATCGCCCTGACGCTGGCGGGCGCGCTGGCGGTCATGTGGCATCCGGGGGCGCTGGACGCCTCGGTCGGCCTGCTGTTCGTGGCGGGCTCGGCCCTGGCGGGCTCGCTGGGCGCGGTGATGATGAAGCAGGTGGAGGGCATCAAGCCGCTCCAGTTCCAGGCGTGGGTCGGCTTCTCCTCTGTCTGGCCGCTGGCCCTCTTCACCCTGCTGTTCGAGCACGGGCAGGCGGCGGCGGTGGCCGGCGCGGCGCTCGGCTTCTGGGCGGCGGTGCTGTTCTCGGCGCTGGTGGTGTCGGTGCTGGCCCACACCGCCTACTACGGCCTGATCCAGCGGCACGAGGCCAACCTGATCTCGCCGCTGACCCTGATGACGCCGCTGGCGACCATCGCAATGGGGGTGGCGATCACCAACGACCACTTCGACACCCGCATGGCCATCGGGACGGCGCTCGCGTTACTAGGTGTGCTGATCATCGCGGTAAGGCCCAACCAGGTCACGCCGCTGCTGGCCCGGAGCCGTTCTTGAACTACGTCCAGACCCCTTCGCCCAACTTCGACACCCGTCTCGCCCCGCCGGACATGATCGTCCTGCACTACACCGGCATGGAGAGCGGCGAGGCGGCCCTGGCCCGGCTGCGCGACCCGGAGGCGAAGGTCAGCGCCCACTACCTCGTCGAGGAGGACGGCCGCATCTTCTCCCTCGTCCCCGACGAGCGCCGCGCCTGGCACGCGGGCGTGTCGTTCTGGAAGGGGCAGGAGAACCTGAACGGCGTCTCCATCGGCGTGGAGATCGTCAATCCCGGCCACGAGTTCGGCTACCGCCCCTTTCCCGACGCGCAGATAGAGGCGGTGATCACCCTGCTCGGCGACATCCGCTCGCGCTGGCAGGTCCCCGACAGCCGCATCCTCGGCCATTCCGACATCGCGCCGGGCCGCAAGACCGACCCCGGCGAGCTGTTCCCCTGGCGCACCCTGGCCCAGGCGGGCCACGGCCTGTGGGTCGAGAGCGGCGCCGCCCCCGGCGCGCCCCTGGCCGAGGGGGACGAGGGGGCGGGCGTGTTCGCCCTCCAGGCCGGCCTGACGCGGCTGGGCTTCGACTGCGCGCCCTCGGGCCGGTTCGACGCCGAGACGACCACGGTGGTCAGCGCCTTCCAGCGCCACTGGCTCCAGACCCGCTGGGACGGGATCGCCGACGGCGAGACCCGCGCCCGCCTCGTCAACCTGCTGCGGGTTCCGCAATGAGCCAGTCCCTCGTCAAGGCCTGGAAGGCCGCGCAGGAGCGCCTGGGCGCCGCCGGAGTGGACCAGCCCGCCATCGACGCCCGGCTGATGCTGGAGGCCGCCGCCGGGGTGACCCGCATGGACATCCTGACCGACCCGCACCGCCTGCTGGGCGCCGAGCAGGCGAGCGCCTTCGACGCCTTCCTCGCCCGGCGCGAACGCCGCGAGCCGGTCAGCCACATCCTGGGCCGCAAGGGCTTCTGGAAGATCATGCTGGGCGTCACCCGCGACGTCCTCACCCCCCGGCCCGACACCGAGTCGGTGGTCGAGGTCGCGCTGGGGGCCTTCCCGGAGGACGCCCGCTTTTCGGTGCTCGACCTCGGCGTCGGCTCGGGCGCCATCATCCTGGCCATCCTCGCCGAGCGGCCGGGGGCCAAGGGCCTGGGGATCGACGTCTCGGAGGAGGCCCTGGCCGTGGCGCGGGAGAACGCCGCCAACCTCGATCTCGATTCCCGCTGCGCCCTGATGCGCGGCGACTGGACGGCGGGCCTGGGCGACGCCTCGTTCGAGCTGGTGGTCGCCAACCCGCCCTACATCCCCACCCGCGACATCGAGACGCTGGAGCCCGAGGTCCGCGACCACGAGCCGCGCCTGGCGCTGGACGGCGGGACGGACGGGCTGGACGCCTATCGGCTGCTCGCGCCGGAGATCCTCAGGGTGTTGAAACCGCAAGGCGTTTTCGCCGTCGAGATCGGCCACGACCAGTCGGCGGCGGTCGAGGCCCTGTTCCGGCAGGCGGGCGCCTTCAACGTCGCGACGGTCCGCGACCTCGGCGACCGCGACCGCGTGGTTACCGGGATCAAAAACCCCTTGGAAACTTAGAGCCGAGTCGCTACATCAAGACTGTCTCCACCCAGATCGCCGGAGTGAAGGGCCGAAAGGTCCATCCGGCAGGCGCGCGGACCCCGAGGGGCCGGACGCGCTGGGAAACCGGGGCGGGGACTCAAGGAACAAGCGTTTTTGGAACTAGCGGGACCGCAGAGTCCGACCCTCTCAAGAGCCGGCCCACGCATGGCGTCCGGCGGACAGGTCTAGGGGAATATGAGAGATTTCAAGGGCATGAAGCGTCAACGCGGCCGCAATCGCGGCGGCGGGGGCAAGCCCCAGCAGCACAACGCCAACCGGGCGTTCGAGTCCAACGGACCGGACGGCGTAAAGGCCCGGGGCAACGCCCAGACGGTGTTCGAGAAGTACCAGCAACTGGCGCGTGACGCCGCGTCCTCGGGCGACCGGGTGCTGGCCGAGAACTACCTGCAGCACGCCGAGCATTATTTCCGCACCCTGCGCGCCATGCAGCCGCAGCGGCCGGCTGCCGAGATCCTGGGCCGAGACTACCAGAGTTCGGGCTTCGACCTCGACTTCGAGGCCGAGCCGGAGGAAGGGGCCGCCGAGCCTGAGGCCGACGCGACGGAATCCTCCACCGAGGAGGGCGGCGAGCAACGCCCCCGCGAGGACCGGCCCCGCGACCGCGACCGCTTCGAGGGCCGCAACCGCGACCGCTTCGAGAACCGCGACCGCCAGCGCGACGACCGTCCTCGGGATGACCGCCCCAGGGATGACCGGCCCCGCGAGGATCGTCCCCCCCGCGACGACCGGCCGCGCGACGACCGTCCTCCCCGTGAGGACCGTCCTCAGCAGCAGGGCGAGGGCGGTGGCCGTCGTGACCGTTGGCGTGATCGCGAGGATCGCCGCGAGCGCTTCGACCGTGGCGAGCCGCGCCAGGACCCCTTGGCCGTCGTCGAGCCCCAGTCCACGCCGCTTCCCGCCGCCGCTCCGGCGGAAAGCTCACCCGTCCTGCGCAGCGCCAGCGGCGATGTGAGCCACGCCCCGGCCTTCCTGGGCCGCGCGGCCGAGCCGAAGCCGGAAGCCGTCGCCGACGCGCCTCCCAAGCCCAAGCGCACCCGCAAGCCCAAGGCCCCGGCCGCCGAAGAAGCCTGATCTTCCTCCCTTCCCCCATCCAGGGGGGAGGGCTTTTCGTATAATCTCCACCCACCCGGCCTTCGCCGGGATGCACGCCTCCAGCACGGCGATCAGATCATCCGCCGGGCCGTCGTTGAGGAAGTGGTCGGCGCCCTCGACCCGCTGGAAGCGGATCGGGCGGCGGGTCTTCGTCTCCGCCACCAGCCGTTCGGCGGTCGCTATCGGCGCGAAGTCGTCCGCCGTCCCATGGACGACATGCACCGGCGCGTTCACCCGCCCCAGCGCCTCGTGCATGTGTTCGAGTTGGGTCTTCTGGCCGCTGACCTCCAGCACCGCGTTGCGCAGGTCGCGGGGGATCAGGCCGACGACCCGCGTCCCCAGGTCCACCAGCCACTTTGCCGTCGGCCCCGCCTCGCCGAAGAAGCCTGACAGCAGCACCAGTCCCGCCACCTTCCCTGGATTGCCCCCCGCCATCAGGCTGGCGATGGCCGCGCCATAGCTCTGGCCGACCAGCAGCACCTTCTGCCCGCGCGGGGCCTCCAGCAGCGGCGCCAGCGCCGCCGCCTGCACCCGGATGTCGCCGACGTACTCCACCGGCTCCGAATTGGCGAAGCCCGGCCGGTCGACGACCACCATCTCCCGGTCCTGCGGCAGGGCGGCCAGCGTTTCGGCCCAGTACTCGGCCCACGACGGCGCCCCTGTCACCACCACGATCTTCCACGGGGCGGGCGCCTCGCGCGGGGTGGTCAGGGCCGAGATGCGCCAGTCGTTGCCCCCTCCCGCCTGGAAGGCGATCCGCCGCACCACGGTGTCGGGATAGCAGGCGCTGACCGGCACATGCTCGGGCCGCCGCGACGCGGCGCTCTCGAAACAGGCCCAACCCAGCTCCAACACGCCTTTCGGCCGCTTCCTGGCCACTTACGCGCCTCCTGAAACTTCACTGGTTTTCCAACGCGCGAAATCAGGCGAGGTTCGGCGGAACCGTCCGGGCTTGTGTGACCTTTACGCCACACTACATGGGTGAGCCATGAACATCGATCTCTATTCAGACCGCGCCAAGCAGGCGATCCAGTCGGCCCAGTCGCTGGCGCTCGCCCGCCGCCACCAGCAACTGGCCCCCGAGCACATCCTGAAGGTCCTGCTCGAGGAGAACGACGGCCAGTCCCGCGCCCTCATCCAAAGCGCCGGGGGCCGCGCCGATACGGCCGACGCCAATGTCGAGGCCGCGCTGGCCCGCATGCCCAAGGTCGAGGGCGGCTCCGGCCAGCTCTACCTCAAGCCCGAGACGGCCCGCGTCTTCGCCAAGGCCGAGGAGGACGCCAAGAAGGCCGGTGACGCCTTCGTCACCACCGAGCGCCTGCTGATCGCCATCGCGACCGAGGGCGGCGAGGCGGCCAAAGCCGTGGGCGCGAACGCCGCCGCCCTGGAGGAGGCCGCCAGGTCCCTGCGCAAGGGCCGCACCGCCGACACCGCCAGCGCGGAGGAGGGCTACGACGCCCTGAAGCGCTACGCCCAGGACATCACCCAGAAGGCCCGCGACGGGAAGCTCGACCCCGTGATCGGCCGCGACGAGGAAATCCGCCGCACCATCCAGGTCCTGTCGCGCCGCACCAAGAACAACCCCGTGCTGATCGGCGAGCCGGGCGTCGGCAAGACCGCCATCGTCGAGGGCCTGGCCGCCCGCATCGTCGAAGGCGACGTCCCCGAAAGCCTGAAGGACAAGAAGCTGCTGTCCCTCGACCTCGGCGCCCTGATCGCCGGGGCCAAGTACCGCGGCGAGTTCGAGGAGCGGCTGAAGGCCGTGCTGAACGAGGTGACGGCCGCCGAGGGCTCCATCGTCCTGTTCATCGACGAGATGCACACCCTGGTCGGGGCCGGCAAGAGCGACGGGGCGATGGACGCCTCCAACCTGCTCAAGCCCGCCCTGGCGCGGGGCGAGCTGCACTGCGTCGGCGCCACCACGCTCGACGAGTACCGCAAGCACGTGGAGAAGGACGCCGCCCTGGCTCGCCGGTTCCAGCCGGTGTTCGTGGAAGAGCCGACGGTGGAGGACACCGTCTCCATCCTGCGCGGCCTGAAGGAGAAGTACGAACTGCACCACGGCGTGCGGATCAGCGACAGCGCCATCGTCGCGGCCGCCACCCTGTCGAACCGCTACATCGCCGACCGCTTCCTGCCGGACAAGGCCATCGACCTGGTGGACGAGGCGGCCAGCCGCGTGCGCATGGCGGTCGACTCAAAGCCCGAGGAACTGGACGAGATCGACCGCCGCCTCGTGCAGCTCAAGATCGAGCGCGAGGCCCTGAAGAAGGAGACCGACACGGCCTCCAAGGCCCGGCTGGAGAAGCTGGAGGAGGAGGTCGCCGAGCTGGACGCGCAGTCCGCCGCCATGACCGCCCGCTGGCGCGCCGAGAAGGACAAGGTCGGCGCCGCGGCCCAGACCCGCGAGGCGCTGGACCGCCTGCGCGCCGAACTGGCCGCCGCCCAGCGCCGCGGCGACCTGCAACGCGCCTCGGAGATCGCCTATGGCGAGATCCCCGGTCTCGAACGCCGTCTCGCCGAAGAGGAGGCCAACAAGGCCGGCGAGGCCGAACCCATGACCCCCGAGGTCGTGGACGCCGAGCAGATCGCCGCCGTCGTCTCCCGCTGGACCGGCGTGCCGGTGGAGAAGATGCTGGAGGGCGAGCGCGAGAAGCTGCTGTCCATGGAGGACGCCCTGCGCGGCCGGGTCGTCGGCCAGGAGGAGGCGCTGGTCGCCGTATCCGACGCCGTGCGCCGGGCTCGTGCGGGTTTGCAGGACCCCAGCCGCCCCATCGGCTCCTTCCTGTTCCTGGGCCCTACGGGCGTGGGCAAGACCGAGCTGACCAAGGCGCTGGCCGAATTCCTGTTCACCGACGAGGCGGCCATCACCCGCCTCGACATGAGCGAGTACATGGAAAAGCACTCGGTCAGCCGCATGATCGGGGCGCCCCCCGGCTATGTCGGCTACGACGAGGGCGGGGCCCTGACCGAGAGCGTGCGCCGCCGGCCCTATCAGGTGATCCTGTTCGACGAGGTCGAGAAGGCCCACCCGGACGTCTTCAACGTGCTGCTCCAGGTGCTGGACGACGGCCGCCTGACGGATGGCCAGGGCCGTACGGTCGATTTCCGCAACACCCTGATCATCATGACCTCGAACATGGGCGCCGAGTTCCTGGCCGCCCAGGGCGAGGGCGACGACGTCGAGGCCGTGCGCCCGCAGGTGATGGAGGTCGTGCGCCGCAGCTTCCGGCCCGAGTTCCTGAACCGCATCGACGAGATCATCCTCTTCAAGCGCCTGGGCCGGGGCGAGATGGACGATATCGTCCGCATCCAGCTCCAGCGCGTGGAGAAGCTGCTGGCCGACCGGAGGATGGCCATCGCCCTGGACGGCGGCGCCATGCACTGGCTGGGCGAGCGCGGCTACGACCCGGTCTACGGCGCGAGGCCTCTCAAGCGCGTGATCCAGAAGGAACTGGTCGACCCGATAGCGCGCAAGCTGCTGGCGGGCGAGCTGGAGGACGGGGCCGTTATCGAGGTGTCAGCGGGGGATGACGGGCTGGAGATCGGGCGGGCGCGGGTGCATTAGCCTTGATTCCTTCCCCCGCGAGGGAGAAGGACGCCGCCGCCCACCCCCGTTTGTAAAGGGCCGTTAACCATATCCGCCTCAGTGTCTGCGGGCGCAATTCCCGCGATTCTGTGAGGCTTTCCCATGAACGGCGCTGAGGTGCTCGACGTCGGGCGCGACGCGATCTGGCTGACCATCCAGCTTTCCGCGCCCGTGCTGATCGTCGGCCTGATCGTCGGCGTGGGCATCGGCCTGATGCAGGCCCTGACCCAGATCCAGGAAGCGACCCTCGTCTATGCCCCCAAGATCGTCGCCATCTTCATCTCGCTGCTGATCTTCCTGCCGCTGATGGGGGCGCTGATGGGCGGCTTCATGCGCCACATCGCCGCCCGCATCGCGGCGATGTAGGCATGGAGGCCTACGCCACAGCCTCGCAGGTGTTCGCGGGCGGCCTCGTCTTCGCGCGGGTCGGGGCGCTGGTGATGCTGATTCCAGGCGTGGGGGAACAGTCGGTGCCCCCGCGCATCCGCCTGTCGTTCGCCTTCCTGATGGCGCTGCTGCTGGCCCCGCTGGTGGCCCCGAACCTGACCGTGCCGGACACGGTCAGCGGGGCGGCGGGCATGGTCATCCGCGAGGTGCTGATCGGGCTGATGATCGGGGCGATCCTGAAGCTGTTCGTCTCGTCCCTGTCCACGGCGGGCGAGATCGTCTCCATCCAGACGACGCTCGGCTTCGCCCAGACTGCCAACCCCTCGCTGGGCCAGCCCGCCGCCACCCTGTCGACCTTCCTCAGCCTCATCGGCGTGGTCCTGATCATGACCACGGACCTGCACCACATGTTCATCGGGGCGATGGCGCGGTCCTATGCGATCTTCCCCTTCGACCGGACGCTGCCGGTGGGAGACGCCGCGACCATGGCCGTACAGACGGTGGCGGGCTCCTTCGCGCTGGGGGTGCAGCTCGCAGCCCCCGTGATCGTCTTCTCGCTGGTCTTCAACCTCGCCGCCGGACTGATCGGGCGGGTGATGCCGCAGTTCCAGATCTACTTCGTGTCCTCGCCGCTGGCGGTCATCTTCGGCCTGTCGATCTTCGCCCTCAGCCTGGGGTCGATCGGCATGGTCTGGGTGTCGCGCTACCGCGAGCTGCTGGCGGTGTTCACCTGACATGGCCGAGGAGAACGACGGCGCATCGAAGACAGAAGAGCCCACACCGAGGAAGCTCGAGGAGGCCCGCAAGAAGGGTGACGTCGCGAAGTCGGCCGACCTCGCCTCCTTCGCCTCGCTGGCCGGAGCGTTCGGGGTGCTGGCCGTCGGCGGCGGCTGGATGGCCCGCGACCTGACGATGGCGCTCCTTCCCTTCGTCGCCCACCCGGCCCAGATCAGCCTGGACGGCGCGGGCGGGGTCTTCGTCGCCCAGCAGGCCACCATGGCCGCGCTGCCGCCGCTGCTGGCGGTGATGGTGGCGGCCGGAGTGGCGGGGTTCCTGGCCAACTTCCTCCAGCACGGCCTCCTCTACGCGCCGGAGAAGATCAAGCCGGAGCTGAAGAAGATATCGCCCTTAGGCGGCTTCAAGCGGCTGTTCGGAATCGACGGCCTGGTGCAGTTCCTGAAATCGGCGCTGAAGGTGATCCTGACCGGCGTCATCGCCTGGTTCGCGCTTCGGCCTCACGCCGACGAGCTTCAGCAGCTCGCCGCGGTCTCGCCCGCCGACATGCTGCCGGTCAGCGCGATGATGCTGCGCGACCTGTTCTTCGCCGTCCTCGCCTTCCTCGCCTTCATGGGCGCGGTCGATTTCCTGTGGCAGCGCGCCCGCTTCATGAAGCGGATGCGGATGAGCAAGGAGGAGCTGAAGGAGGAGTTCAAGCAGAGCGACGGCGACCCGCACGTGAAGGCCAAGCAGCGGCAGATCCGCATGGAGCGCTCGCGCCGGCGGATGATGCAGGCGGTGCCGGAAGCGACCGTCGTGGTGATGAACCCGACCCACTACGCCGTGGCGCTGAAGTATGTCGCGGGCGAGACCCCCGCGCCGGAATGCGTGGCCAAGGGCATGGACGCCCTGGCCCTCAAGATCAGGGAAGTGGCCGAGGAAGCCGGGGTGCCGGTGATCGAGGACCCGCCCCTGGCCCGCGCCCTCTATGCCGCCGTCGAGATCGACGAGCAGATTCCCGCCCAGCACTTCGAGGCCGTCGCCAAGCTGATCGGCTTCATCATGAGCGCCGCGAAGCCGCGCGCCAGACCGCTTTAGCGAGTATCCTCCATGCGTGATTCGCTCACATCGCACCCTCCGGACGCCATGGCCGGGTCTCTGAACGAGGCTGGCAGGCGTCGATTCGACCCGCTGACCTGGGCGGCGGCGGGCTTCTTCCTGTTGGCGGTGGCGTTCGCGGCGGTGCCCGCGCTCAAGGCCGGTCCGGCGACCCTGGCGGGCCTGCTGCTGCTGGTCGGGCTGGCGGGCGTCGCCTTCATCGGCCTGCTCGCCTTCCGGGCCAGCAACTCGGTTCCAGTCGACGAGGACGGCCCAGAAACCCTGCTCGACGCGCTGCCCGAGGCCGCCGCCGTGGCGGGCGCCGACGGACGCATCCTGGCCTTCAACGCGCCTTGGCGGGAGGCGGTCGGCGCCGTGCGCCGCCTGCCGAAGAACGGCGGGGCGGCCAGCGGCCTGTTCGCCGCCCTGCTCAAGGCGCGCAAGGGCGAGATCGCCCGCGCTTCGCTGAAGGCCAAGGGCGAGGAACGCTCGGCCTCGGTCGCGCCGCTGGGCATCGGTCGCTTCCTGGTGCGGCTGGCCGACCCGGCGGGCGAGCCGCTGCGCCTGACCGCCGACACCCTGCCGCTGGCCGAGCCCGCGCCGCGCGTGGCCTCGCCCCAGACCCTCGACGCCCTGGCCGCCGCCTCGCCGTTCGGCGCGGCTCTGCTGGAAGGCGAGGAGGTGTTCACCGCCGCCATCGTCGAGGCGAACCCCGCCCTGGGCGCCATGACCGGCGGCAAGGCCGGGCCGGGCCTGACCTTCGGCGACCTGATCGCCCAGCCGCACATCGACGCGGGCCTTGGCGTGGCCGAGGGCGCCAGCGGACCCATCGAGGTGCGCCTTGCCCACGACCCCAGCCGAATCGCGCACCTTTACCTGGCGCGGACCGGGGGGCGCCTGGTCGCCTACCTTGTGGACGTTTCCGAGCAGAAGCAGATCGAGCTTCAGTTGGCCCAGAGCCAGAAGATGCAGGCCATCGGCCAACTCGCCGGCGGCGTGGCGCACGACTTCAACAACCTGCTGACCGCCATCCAGCTTCGCCTGGACGAGCTGCTGCAACGCCACCCGGTGGGCGATCCCTCCTATGAGGGCCTGAACGAGATCAGGCAGACGGCGACCAGGGCCGCCGACCTCGTGCGCAAGCTGCTGGCCTTCAGCCGCAAGCAGACGGTGCAGCGCGAGGTGCTCGACCTCGGCGAACTGATCAGCGAGTTCGAGGTGCTGCTGCGCCGCCTGCTGCGCGAGGACGTCAAGCTGGTCACCGACTACGGCCGCAACCTGCCGGCCGTGCGGGCGGACAAGAGCCAGCTCGAAACCGCCGTGATGAACCTCGCCGTCAACGCCCGCGACGCCGTGCGCGCGGCGGGGCAGGGCTCCACCGTCTGCATCCGCACCGCCCGCCTGAACCCGGCCGAGGCGACGGCCCTGGGCTATGCCGGGCCACCCGCCGGCGACATGGCCCTGATCGAGGTGGCCGACGACGGCCCCGGCATCCCGCCGGAGGTGATCTCCAAGATCTTCGACCCCTTCTTCACGACCAAGCCGGTCGGCGAGGGCACGGGCCTGGGACTGGCCACCGTCTACGGCATCGTCAAGCAGTCGGACGGCTGGATACACGTGGAATCCAAGGCGGGGGAGGGCGCGGCCTTCCGCATCTTCCTGCCGGTCCACATCCCGCTCCCCGGCGTCGCCTCGGCTCCCGCGCCCGCCGCCGCCGCGCCCAAGCGCAAGGCGCCGCGCGACCTGTCCGGCGTCGGCCGCATCCTGTTCGTGGAGGACGAGGACGCCGTGCGCGGCGTCGCCGCGCGCCTGCTCCGCGCCCGAGGCTACGAGGTGATAGAGGCCGCCGACGGCGAGGAGGCCCTGGCTCTGGCCGAGCAGCATTCCGGGACCATCGACCTCTTGATCAGCGACGTCATCATGCCGGGCATCGACGGCCCGACCCTGCTTAAGAAGGCGCGGGGCTATCTCGGGACCGCCCCGGTGATGTTCATCAGCGGCTACGCCGAGGCCGAGTTCAGCGACCTGCTGGAAGGCGAGACCGGCGTGACGTTTCTGCCCAAGCCCCTGGACATCAAGATCCTGGCCGAGCGGGTGAAGCAGCAGCTCCAGGCGGCGTAGGCGGGCGCCCTACATCACGGCGCAGGCTGCGAACCCAAGAAACACCACAATAAAGAGCAGGCACATCACCCCCAGCGCGAGATCAAGGTCCTCGGTTGGAGGCATCGCGCCAGCTCCTTGATCGGCAAACGAAAATATCCGCATGCGCAGACGCATCCGGCTGTTGCGAAATCAGCCTGTTAGGTGTGCATATAGAGCCGCGTCCCACCCTGGGTGAGGCGCCTCTCTATTTACTCAAATGTAAAAACAAGTCAACAGGCTTTTGCCCGAATGGAAAAAATCGGGGGGCGTCTCCGAGAGGAACGCAACAGGCTTGGCCTTTCACAGACCGATTTCGGAGCCGCGGGGGGCGTGAAGCTTGGCGCCCAGCATGCGTATGAAGCCGGCAAACGCTCGCCCGACGCGGAATACTTCGCCTCCCTGGCCCTTGCGGGGGTGGACGTGGAATATGTGATCACCGGCCAGCGCAGGGGCGCTTCTTCTTCCGGCATGGCTGAGGCCGGTCGGGCCTCTTGGGACGAGGCGCGCTTCGTTTCGGCGGTCAGGACGCTCTCCACCCACGACCGCGCAGCGATCATGCAGATCGTGGAATCCCTCCGGGCTCGCTGAC
>CAZOHI010000043.1:0-26067 GCA_964579695.1 uncultured Caulobacter sp.
GTCGCCGAGATGGTGATCGAGAAGGCCAAGCGCCTGGTCGAGCACAAGCGCGACGTGGTCATCCTGCTGGACAGCGTCACCCGCCTGGGCCGGGCCTACAACACCGTGGTCCCGTCCTCGGGCAAGGTGCTGACTGGCGGCGTGGACGCCAACGCCCTGCAACGGCCCAAGCGCTTCTTCGGCGCGGCGCGGAACGTCGAGGAGGGCGGCTCGCTCACCATCATCGCCCGCCCTGATCGACACCGGCAGCCGCATGGACGAGGTGATCTTCGAAGAGTTCAAGGGCACGGGTAACAGCGAAATCATCTTGGACCGCAAAGTCGCCGACAAGCGCATCTTCCCGGCCATCGACGTGCTGAAGTCCGGCACGCGGAAGGAAGAGCTGATCACCCCGCGCGACCAGCTCCAGAAGACCTATGTCCTGCGCCGCATCCTGAACCCGATGGGGGCCCAGGACGCCATCGAGTTCCTGCTCGACAAGATGCGCCAGACCAAGACCAACGACGATTTCTTCCAGTCGATGAACACGTAAGGGACGGCGAAGAGGCGGGGCTTCACACCCCGCCTTTTTCATGGTCTTGTCAGTCCTCAATCGAAACTTACAGGGGGTCGACATGATCAAGGTGTTCCATCAGCCGCGCAGCCGTTCGCTGCGGGTCCTGTGGATGGCCGAGGAGATGGGTCTCGCGTACGAGGTCGCGGCAGGCTCGCTGTTCTCGCCGAGCGAGGACTTCCTGGCCGCCAACCCGACCCGGACCCTGCCGGCGATGGTCGACGGCGACACCGTCCTGACCGAGTCGGTCGCTATCCTGCACTACCTGGGAACCAAGCACGGCTCGCCGCTGGTCCCACAGGCGGACAGCGCCGCCTTCCCCGCCTTCCTGCAGTTCATGAGTTATGGCGAGGCGACGCTGGCCGCCAACCTGACGCCGCTGGTCCGCACGCGATTCATGGCGCCCGAGGACCAGAAGGACAACTGGACCGTCCGCAACAACGCCGAGGTGTTCCTGAACCGCCTGAAGCTGGTCGAGCTTCAGCTGGGCAAGGGTCCCTACATGGCGGGCGAGGATTTCACAGCCGCCGACATCTCCGTCGGCTACGCCCTCGGGTTCGGGGAGTTCCTGGGCCTGTCGGACAGGTACGCCCCGGCGGTTGCGGAGTATTGGGAGCGGCTGAAGGCCCGCCCCGCCTTCCAGCGCGCCGCCGCGCAATAGCCGCTACGGGAGGAGAAGGGTCGAGCCGACCGTGGCCCGGCCCTCCAGCGCCTCGTGCGCCGCCCGTGCCTGGGCCAGCGGGAAGCGCTGGGCGATCTCGACCTTCACCGCGCCCGAGGCCAGCACTCCGAACAGGGCGCCGGCGCTTTCGTCCAGTTCCTCGCGGCTGGCGATGTAGTCGAAGAGGCCCGGACGGGTCAGGAACAACGAGCCGCCCTGGGCCAGCCGCGACGGCGCGACCGGCGGTGCGACCCCGGAGGCGTTGCCGTAGTTTACCAGCATCCCGCGCTTGGCCAGGCTGTTCAGGCTGGCCTCGAACGTCGCCGCGCCCACGCCGTCATAGACCACCGGCACGCCCCGGCCGTCGGTGATCTCGCGAACCTTCGCGGCGACGTCCTCGTCCTTGTAGAGGATCACGTGATCGCAGCCGTTGGCCCGGGCCAGCCCTCCCTTCGCCGCATCACCGACCGTGCCGATGACCGAGGCTCCCAGCGCCTTAGCCCACTGGACGAGGATCAGCCCGACGCCGCCGGCGGCCGCATGGACCAGGATGGTCTGTCCCGCTTCCACGTGGAAGCAACGGCGCAGCAGGAATTCGGCCGTCATGCCCTTGAGCAGGCTCGCCGCCGCCAGCTCGGACGAGACGCCGGGCGGCAGCGCCACCGCCCGGTCGGCTTTGTAGGTCCGGCATTCGGCATAGGCCCCGAGCGGCCCGCCCGCATAGCCGACCCGGTCGCCGGCGCTGAAGCGCTCGACCCCCTCGCCCACCGCCTCGACGACCCCGGCGCCTTCGACCCCCAGCACGGCGGGAAGCCGCGTCGGGTAGAGGCCGGTGCGGTAATAGGTGTCGATGAAGTTCAGGCCTACCGCCTCTTGGCGGATCAGGATCTCACCCGGCCCCGGCGCGGGGACGGGCAGGTCGACCGCCGCCATCACCTCGGGGCCGCCGGTCCGCTCGATCTGGATGGTCAGCATCGTCCTAGCCCAGGTTCGCCTTGAAGAAGGCCAGGGTCCGCTCGCCCGCCTTGGCCGCGTCGTCCGCGTCGTAGTGGGCGCCGCCCTGGCGTGCGAAGGCGTGGTCGCGGCCGGGGTAGGTATGGATCGCGACCTGCGGATGGTTGCCGAGCGCCGAGACGATGGCGGCCTGCGCCTCCTTGGAGACGAACTGGTCCTCCTCGGCGATGTGCAGCAACAGCGGCCGGGCCAGCTTGTCGGCTTCGGCCGTGAAGTTCTCGATGCCCACCCCGTAGTAGGAGACGCAGGCGTCGGCGTCCGTGCGGGCCGCCGTCAGGAAGGCCAGCAGCCCGCCGAGGCAGAAGCCCACAGCCCCGACCTTGCCCGAGCAGCCGGGATCGGCGCGGATCAGGTCGATGGCGGCGGCGATGTCCTCGACGCCCTGTTCCACGTCGAACGCCTGGTAGTAGCCGAACGCCTTCTTCCACTCCTCTTCCGACTGGTCGGTGATGTCGACGCCCGGCTCGATCCGCCAGAAGAGGTCCGGGCAGATGGCGAGGTAGCCCGCCTGGGCCAGCCCGTCGGTGATCTCGCGCATCACCGCATTCACGCCGAAGATCTCCTGGATGACCACGACGGCGGGCGCCTGGGCCGCCGCCGGGCGGGCCACATAGGCCGAGAACTCGCCGTCCGGCGTGCTGATCGTCAGGGTCTGGCCGCTCATGGTCTCGCTCTCCCGCAATTCTTCTGGCGTTGTTCCTATGGGGTGACTGGCCCATAACAAAGCAAAGCCGCACAAGGAAGCGACGGTCCCATGAAGGTCACCCTCGATATCGAATGCACTCCCGTGGAGGCGCGCACCTTCCTGGGCCTGCCCGACGTCAGCGTCCTCAACGATCATCTCGTCAAGGAGATGCAGACGCGAATGGACGCCAACATGGCGATGCTGGCCCCCGACGAGCTGATGAAGACCTGGATGGCCTTCGGCGCCGGGGCCCAGGAGCAGTTCCGCAAGCTGATGATGGCCGCGACCACGGGCGCCAGCACCCCCGGAAAATGAGCGACACCATCTTCGCCCCGGCCACGCCGCCCGGCCGGGCGGCGCTGGCGGTCCTGCGGGTTTCGGGCCCTGGCGCGGGCCCGGCCCTGGCCGCGCTGGCGGGCCGCCTCCCCTCCCCCCGGCGCGCTGCGCTGCGCAAGGTTCGCGGCGAGGGCGGCGCGGTGATCGACGAGGCGCTGGTCCTGTGGTTCCCGGGCCCGGCCAGCTATACCGGCGAGGACAGCGCCGAGCTTCACCTCCACGGCGGCCCGGCGGTGGTCGAGGCGGTGATCGAAGCCTTGTCCGCCAAGGGATTGCGGCTGGCCGAACCGGGCGAGTTCACCCGCCGCGCCTTCCAGAACGGCCGCCTGGACCTGGCCCAGGCCGAGGCCGTCGCCGACCTCATCGACGCCGAGACCAAGGCCCAGGCGGCCCAGGCCCTGGCCCAGCTCGGCGGCGGCCTTTCCCGGCGATACGACGCCTGGCGCGAGATGCTGGTGGAGGCGCTGGCCGTGCTGGAGGCGGCGGTCGACTTCCCTGACGAGGACCTGCCCGCCGACGTGGCGGTCCGCGCCCGCCCCGGCCTGGAGCGCCTGTCGGACGAGATCGGCGCCGCCCTGGCCGACGAGGCTCGGGGCCGCCGGGTTCGCGAGGGCTTCCGGGTCGCGCTCATCGGGGCGCCGAACGCGGGCAAGTCCAGCCTGCTCAACGCCCTGACGGGCCGTGACGCCGCCATCGTCACTCCGACGCCGGGCACCACGCGGGACGTGATCGAGGTCCCGATGACAGTGGCCGGATACCGCGTGCTGCTGGCCGATACGGCCGGGGTGCGCGAGACGGACGAGGCCATCGAGGCCGAGGGCGTGCGCCGCGCGCGGGCCTGGGCGGCCGAGGCGGACCTGCGCATCTGGGTCGTCGATGGCTCGGACGGGTCGGGAGTCTGGCGGCAGGTGTACGACCTGGTCCGCCCAGGGGATGTCTGTGTGCTCAACAAGGCGGATCTGCCGGAAGGGCCGGACGCCGGCGAGGTCAGGGCGCGGGGGGTCGAGACCCTGTCGCTCTCCGCCTTGGACGCGGGGCCGCTGCGCGGCTGGCTCGCCGCACGGGTGACGGCGGAGCTGTCGGCCGCCGAGTTTCCCGCCGCGACCCGGCTGCGCCATGCGGAGCGTCTGCGCGAGGCGGCGGCGCGGATCGCCTCCGCCCTGGCGAATGGCGAGGAAGTGGAGCTGGCGGCCGAGGACGTCAGGCTGGCCGCCCGCGCTCTCGCCCAGGTCACCGGGCGGATCGATCCTGAGGATGTGCTGGATCGGGTGTTCGCCAGCTTCTGCATCGGCAAGTGAGTGTTTCACGTGGAACACTCCACAAGCGGCGCCCAGCTTCCGATCCGCTGTTCCACGTGAAACATCGACGGGCCGCCCTCTTTCAGCTATAAGCCTCCCGTCGCCCCCGCTCGTCGGGGGCGTTCGGTTTTGTGGCGAGCGTCTATGGCCAAGTCCTGGGATGTGATCGTGATCGGCGGCGGGCACGCCGGGTGCGAGGCCGCCGCCGCCTCGGCCCGCTTCGGCGCGCGCACGCTGCTGCTCACCCACAAGCTCGACACCATCGGCGAGATGAGCTGCAACCCGGCCATCGGCGGCCTGGGCAAGGGCCACCTCGTGCGAGAGATCGATGCGCTCGACGGCCTGATGGGCCGGATGGCTGACAAGGCGGGCATCCAGTTCCGCCTGCTCAACCGCTCCAAGGGCCCGGCTGTACGCGGCCCGCGGTCCCAGATCGACCGCAGGCTCTATCGCGAGGCGATGCAGGCCGAGCTGGCCGCCCAGGCCAACCTGGAGATCGTCGCCGACGCGGTGGAGGACCTGATCGTCACGGACGGCGTCGTCGCGGGAGCGGTCGGCGCGACCGGCGTCGAGTACCTCGCGCCGCGCGTCGTGCTGACGACCGGCACCTTCCTGAAGGGCGTCATCCACCTGGGCGAAACCCGCATCCCGGCGGGCCGGGTCGGGGACGCCCCGGCTATCGGCCTGTCGGACCGGCTCTACGCCTCCGGCTTGCAGATGGGCCGCCTGAAGACCGGCACCCCGGCCCGGCTGGATGGCCGCACCATCGCCTGGGACCGACTGGAGATGCAGGCGGCCGACGAGACCCCCGTCCCCTTCTCCTTCCTGACGCGTGAGATCACGGTTCCGCAGGTCCAGTGCGGCATCACCTACACCACCGAGGAAACCCACCGGATCATCGCCGAACGGCTGTCCGAATCGGCCGTCTACGGTGGGCGGGCGACGGGGCGAGGGCCGCGCTACTGCCCGTCCATCGAGGACAAGGTCGTCCGCTTCGCCGACAAGACCAGCCACCAGATCTTCCTGGAGCCGGAGGGCCTGGACGACGACACCGTCTATCCGAACGGCGTCTCTACCTCGGTGTCGGAGGAGACGCAGTCCCTCTTCCTGCGCACCATTCCGGGCCTGGAGCAGGTCGAGGTCAAGCGCTTCGGCTACGCCATCGAATACGACTACGTCGACCCGCGCGAGCTTTACCCCAGCCTGGAGGTCAAGCGCCTGCCGGGCCTCTACCTCGCCGGCCAGATCAACGGCACGACCGGCTACGAGGAGGCGGGCGCCCAGGGTCTGGTCGCCGGCCTGAACGCCGCCCGCGCCGCCTCGGGGGCCGAGGCGGCCACCTTCGCCCGCGACGAGGCCTATATCGGGGTCCTCATCGACGACCTGGTGACGCGCGGCGTCACCGAGCCCTATCGCATGTTCACCAGCCGGGCCGAGTTCCGCCTGACCCTGCGCGCCGACAACGCCGACCAGAGGCTGACCGGCCGAGGCGTGGAGTTGGGCTGCGTCGGCCCAGGTAGGGCCGCGGTGTTCCACGTGAAACAATCGGCGCTCGCCCAGGCCCGCGCCTTCGCGGCCGCCCAAGCCCTGACCCCCGCCGAAGCGGGCCGCGCGGGCTTCAAGGTCACGGCCGACGGGCAGCGCCGCAACCTGACCCAGCTTCTGGCCTATCCCGGCGTCACCCTGGACAGCCTCGCCGCCATCTGGCCCCAGGTCGCCGCCTGGACGCCGGAGGTGCGCGAGCAGGTGGAGATCGACGCGGCCTATCACGGCTATCTCGACCGCCAGACGGCAGACGTCGAGGCCTTCCGCCGCGACGAGGCCCTGCGCCTGCCCGCCGACCTCGACTATGGGACGGTCGGCGGCCTGTCAAACGAGGTGCGCGAGAAGCTCAAGGCCGTCCGCCCCCTCACCCTCGGCCAGGCCGCCCGCATCGAGGGCGTGACCCCCGGCGCCCTGACCGCCCTGCTGGCCCATGTCCGCCGGGCCGCTTGACCCTTCCGGCTTCCAGGCGGCCAGCGGCGCGGACGATGCGCAGATGGCCGACCTCGAACGCTTCCGGCTGATGCTGGTCGAGGGCAATGCGGTGATGAACCTCGTCGGCCCGGCCACCCTGCCCGACTTCTGGAACCGGCACGCGCTGGATTCGTCCCAGCTCCTTGCGCTGGAGCCGGAGGCGAGGACCTGGGCCGACCTCGGGGCCGGGGCGGGCCTGCCGGGCCTCGTGCTGGCGATCCTGCTGAAGGGAACGCCCGGCGCCCACGTCCACCTCGTGGAGAGCATGACCAAGCGCTGCCGCTTCCTCTCGGAGGTGGCGGCGGCGCTCGATCTGCCGGCCACGGTGCATAACGCGCGGGCGGAAAGCCTGTCGCTGAAGGTCGACGTGGCGACGGCGCGGGCCTGCGCTCCGCTTGTCAAACTTCTGGAGTATGCTCGGCCATACCTCGTGAAAGGCGCGACCGGACTGTTCCTAAAGGGACAAGATGTAGCGTCTGAGTTGACTGAAGCTACTAAATGTTGGAAATTTCAGGTGGACCTGACGACCAGCCTGAGTGATCCCAGAGGCCAGGTCGTCAGGGTGAAAGGTCTGTCCCGTGTCCGAAAAGTCTGACCCGGCCATCCCAGCCTCTTCCATGCGCGTCCTGGTCATCGCCAACCAGAAGGGCGGCGTGGGCAAGACCACGACGGCGATCAACCTGGGCACCGCCCTGGCCGCCGTGGGCGAGCGGGTGCTGCTGGTCGACGCCGACCCGCAGGGCAACGCCTCCACGGGCCTCGGGGTGCCGCGCCAGAAGCGCACGACCAGCCTCTACGACGTGCTGATGGGCGACCTGCCGCTGCTGGACGCCACCACGCCCACCGCCCTGCCCGGCCTCGACCTCGTGGCGGCCGACGCCGACCTGTCGGGGGTGGAGCTGGAGCTGGGGCAGGCCCAGCGGCGCTCCTTCCGCCTGCGCGACGCCATGGGGCCGCTGCGGGCCTCGGGCCGCTACACCTACGTGCTGATCGACTGCCCGCCGTCGCTGAACCTGCTGACGGTGAACGCCATGACGGCGGCCGACGCGGTGTTCGTGCCCCTGCAGTGCGAGTTCTTCGCGCTGGAAGGCCTGACGCAGCTCATGCGGACCATCGATCTCGTGCGCGGCAGCCTCAATCCGGCGCTGGAGATCCAGGGCCTGGTGCTGACCATGTACGACCGGCGCAACAGCCTGTCCGAACAGGTGTCCCGCGACGTGCGCGCCCACTTCGGCGACAAGGTCTACGAGACCGTCATTCCCCGCAACGTGCGGGTCTCCGAGGCCCCGTCGCACGGCAAGCCGGTGCTGATCTACGACCTCAAGTGCGCCGGATCGCAGGCGTACCTCAAACTCGCCCGGGAAGTGGTCGGCCGCGAACGCCGCCGCCAGGCCCGGGCCGCGTAAGGAAGAAGCTTCGTCATGGCGGAAGGTGTGATGGCTGAAGGGCGCAGGGGTCTCGGGCGCGGCCTGTCGGCCCTGTTGGGCGAGGCGGATGCGGCGGCCCCGGCCGCGGCCGAGGGGGCGGGCGGCCCGCGCGAAATCCCCATCGAGCTGATCCGTCGCAACCCGGACCAGCCGCGCCGGACCTTCTCCGAGGACGAGATCGACGAACTGTCGGCCTCGATCCGCGAAAAGGGCGTGCTCCAGCCGATCCTGGTGCGGCCAGCGCCTGGCGCGGAGGGCGAATTCCAGCTCGTGGCGGGCGAGCGCCGCTGGCGCGCGGCCCAGCGGGCGGGTCTTCGGGCCATGCCGGCGCTGGTGCGGGAGCTTGACGACCTCCAGGTGCTGGAGATCGCCATCGTCGAGAACGTCCAGCGCCAGGACCTCAATCCGCTCGAGGAGGCGCTCGGCTACCGCGCCCTGATGGACAAGTTCGGGCGCACCCAGGAGCAGGTGGCCCAGGTGGTCGGCAAGAGCCGCCCCCACGTCGCAAACGCCCTGCGCCTGCTGGCCCTGCCGTCCGAAGTGCAGGCGATGGTCACCGACGGGCGCCTCAGCGCCGGCCACGCCCGCGCCATCGCCTCGGCCGCCGATCCGGTCGCGCTGGCCAGGCAGGCCGTGGAGAGGGGCCTCAACGTTCGGGAGACCGAGGCGCTGGCCCGCCGCGCGCCGGAAACCAAGTCCGCCAAGCCGGGCAAGCGCGGCGTGAGCCGCGACGCCGACACCGCGGCGCTGGAGGGCGACCTGTCCGAGGTGCTGGGGCTGGACGTCGAGATCCGCGACAAGGGCGGCGTGGGCGAGCTGCGGATCAAGTACGCGACGCTGGAGCAGCTCGACGACCTCTGCCGGCGGCTGACGCGGACCTGAGGCGCGTCCTTCGACACGCCCGCTTCGCGGGCTGCTCAGGATGACTAAGTCCGTGTCGAAGGACGCAGGACCTAAAGCCCCAGCCTTCTCGCCCGCCCGGCGATCGTCAGGGCGAGGCGCTCGGCGATCAGCGCATCCGGCGACCCGGTCGATTTGCACGCCTTGTCCGCCGCCAGCACCTCCGGCTGCACGGTGTCGAGGTGCGGCAGGGTCCAGGCCCGCGCCTGCCGCAGGAATTCCCGCTCCTGCTTCCAGAACACCCCTGACGCCTTGGCGGCTTCCTGCAACGAAGCCCCGCTGGCGGCGAGGGTGAGGGTGCGGCGCAGGCGGCCGAGGTGCATGCCCATCGCCCGCACGGCCGCCGGGCCGGTCTCGCCCTCGGCGGCGGCGCGGCGCAGGCCCGCCTGGGCCGGGCCGAGCCGTCCTCCGAAGGCGTCGGAGGCGGCGTCGAACAGCGAAGCCTCCGGCTCGACGCCCAGGAAGGCTTCGAGGTCGGCGGCGGTGGCCACCAGGTTGCCGCCCGGGCCGAGGTAAAGGGCCAGCCGCTCGATTTCCTGCCGCGCCACGCCCCGTTCCTTGGGCAGACGGGCGACGAATAGGTCGAGGGCCTGGGAATCCAGCCCGACCTTGTCCTTGGCCAGCGTTTCACGCACCAGACGGGCGATATCGCCGGGCTCGTCCTCGTAGCAGGGGATGGTCGCGCAGGCGGTCGCCTTCTCCCCCGCCTTGCGCAGGGCGGAATCGCGGCGCAGCTCGCCCGCCTCGATCAGGAAGAAGGCGTCGGGGTTGAACAGCCCCTCGGCGTGGGCGGCCAGGGCCTCGGCGGCGGCCTTGTCCGGTCCCGCCTTCTCGCCGGAGAGCCGCAGGCGCACGAGGCGCCGCCCGCCCATCATCGAGATGGCCTGAAGCTCGCCCTCCAGCCGCCCGGCCCCGTCCATGTCGCCGTCGGTCAGCACGGCCACGTCGAAGGGGTCGTTCGGATCGGCGGCCACCTTGCGGGCGATCTGCTCGGCGCGGTCGCGCACCACGCCCCGGTCGCGGCCGTAGAGAAGGGCGGCGCGCGCTCCGCCGGGGTCCTTCAGGAAGCGCTCGACGTCAGGGCGCTTGGAGAGGATCACCTCAGCCGCCCTGGCGGGCCAGCCACGCGGCGAGGTCGAGCCGGATGCGCCGGGCGGCCTCGGCCGCGATGCGGGCCTCTGCGTCCTGCTGGGCGGCGATCCCGGCATAGGGCTGGTCGACGGTGTCGTAGGTGACCTCGGCCACCGTGCGGCCGGCGTGGAGCTGCGCTCCGCTGGCGATGTCCACCAGGCGGTGCTGGACCTCCAGGCTCATCTCGTAGCGGCTGACGACGTTGTCGATGCGCAGGCCCCGGCCGACGCGGGTCGAGCCGTAGTAGATGTCCAGCCGCTGCTGCGGCTTTACGGAAAGGTCGCGGCCCAGCTCGTCGTCGAGCTGCTCGCGCAGGAGCTGGCCGAGGCGGCCCTGCGGCGCGACCACGTCCACGGCCGCCATGCGCGGAACCACCCCCGGCGCGGCGTAGAGCGGCGTGAAACCGCATCCGGCCAGGGGCAGGGCGACGAGGACGGCGAGCAGGGCGAGGGCGCGTTTCACGGACCTCATCCCACGACGATGTTGACGATACGGCCCGGCACCACGATCACCTTGCGCACGCTGACGCCCTCAAGGTGGACCGCCACGTCCGGGTTCGCCAGAGCCAAAGCGCGCACCTGCTCCTCGGAAGCGTCCTTCGGCGCGCGGACCTCGCCCCGGCGCTTGCCGTTGACCTGCACCGGCAGGAGGATTTCGGAGTCTTCGGCCAGGGCCGGGTCGAACGCGGGCCAGGGGGCGTCCACCGCCATGCCCTCGCCGCCGATCAGGACCCAGCATTCCTCGGCCAGGTGCGGGGTGAAGGGGGCGATCAGGCGGGCGAAGACGGACAGGGCCTCGGCCCTGGCGGCCAGGACCGCCGGGCTCGCGCCATCGGCCTTGAAGTCCTTGAGGATGTTGAGGAATTCGTAGAGGCGCGCGATGCCGCTGTTGAAGCGGAAGCCCTCGATGGACTCGGTGACGGCCTGGATCAGCTTGTGGGTGGCGCGGCGCAGCTCGCCGTCGGGTTCGGCGGCGGCCGTATCCCTGGGCTGGCTCTCGAACTCGGCCCAGACGCGGCCGACGAAGCGCCCGGCGCCCTCGACCCCGCCGGTGGTCCACTGCACGTCGCGCTCGGGCGGGCTATCCGACATCACGAACAGCCGGGCGGCGTCCACGCCATAGGCGTCGAAGATGTCCTCCGGCGCGACGACGTTCTTCTTCGACTTCGACATCTTCTCGATGTCGCCGATGACCAGCGGCTCGCCCGTTTCGGCGTGCCTTGCGGTGCGGCCCTTGCCCTCGCCGGAGAGCTGGACGAAGCCGGGCTCGACCCAGTCGCCAGTCCCGCCTCGATAGGTCTCGTGCGTCACCATCCCCTGCGTGAACAGGCCCGCGAACGGCTCCTCGACCGACAGCATCCCCTCGTCCTTCAGGGCGCGGGTGATGAAGCGGGCGTAGAGCAGGTGCAGGACGGCGTGCTCGACGCCGCCGATGTACTGGTCGACCGGCAGCCAGTGGTCGGCGGCCGCCCTGTCGATCGGCTGGGCCGCGTCAGGGTCGGTGAACCTGGCGAAGTACCAGGAACTGTCCACGAATGTATCGAGAGTATCCGTCTCGCGTTCCGCCTCGCCCCCGCACGACGGGCAGGCGGCGTGGCGCCAGGTCGGATGGCGCAGAAGCGGGTTGCCGGGGCGGTCGAAGGCGACGTCGTCGGGCAGCACCACTGGAAGCTGGTCGTCGGGAACCGGCACGGCGCCGCACCTGGCGCAGTGGATCACCGGGATCGGGCAGCCCCAGTAGCGCTGGCGCGAAACGCCCCAGTCGCGCAGGCGGTAGACGGTCGCGCCCTGGCCCTGCCCCTGCGCCTCCATGCGGGCGATGGCGGCGGCCTTGGCCTCTTCCACGGCGAGGCCGTCGAGGAAGCCGGAGTTGAAGATGGTCCCCGGACCGACGTAGGCCTCGGCGCCGACGCCGAAGTCCTGGCCCTCGCCCGGCGGCAGCACCACCGCCTTCACCGGCAGGTCGTACTTGCGGGCGAAGTCGAGGTCGCGCTGGTCGTGGGCCGGGCAGGCGAAGATCGCGCCCGTGCCGTAGTCCATCAGGATGAAGTTGGCGATCCAGACGGGCAGCTTCCAGTCCGAGTCGAACGGGTGGGCGACGGTCAGGCCGGTGTCAAGGCCCAGCTTCTCGGCCGCCTCGATGTCGGCCTCGCTGGTGCCGCCCCGGCGGCATTCGGCGACGAAGGCGGCGACCTTGGGGTCGGCGGCGGCCAGCGCCTCGGCCAGCGGGTGGTCGGGCGCGATGCCGACGAAGCTGGCGCCGAACAGGGTGTCGGGGCGGGTGGTGTAGACCTCCAGCCCGTCCGTGAAGCCTTCGGGCGCCTCGCCGGCCCACTTGAACGAGAACCGCAGGCCCTTGGACCGGCCGATCCAGTTCTCCTGCATCACGCGGACCTTCTCGGGCCAGCGGTCCAGGGTCTTCAGGCCCTCGATCAGGGCGTCGGCATAGTCGGTGATGCGCAGGAACCACTGGGTCAGCTTGCGCTTCTCGACCACCGCGCCGGATCGCCAGCCGCGGCCG
The DNA here is from genome assembly GCA_964579695.1 of uncultured Caulobacter sp. Lineage (GTDB taxonomy): Bacteria > Pseudomonadota > Alphaproteobacteria > Caulobacterales > Caulobacteraceae > Caulobacter. The sequence continues at coordinate 12,542 of CAZOHI010000043.1, forward strand.
TCGATGACCTGCTCGTTGGCCAGCACGGTCATGTCCACCGGGTCCCAGTTGACCTGGGCCTCCTTGCGGTAGACCAGCCCGCGCTTCATCAGCGCCTGGAACCAGCGCTGCTGCTGGCCGTAGTAGGCCGGGTCGCAGGTGGCGAACTCGCGGCTCCAGTCGATGGAGAGGCCGAGCAGCTTGAGCTGCTCGCGCATCGCCGCGATGTTGTCGTAGGTCCAGCCCCTGGGGTGGACGCCGCGCTCCATGGCGGCGTTCTCGGCGGGCATGCCGAAGGCGTCCCAGCCCATGGGGTGCAGCACGCTGAAACCACGGGCGCGCTTGAACCGCGCCACCACGTCGCCCATCGCATAGTTGCGCACGTGGCCCATGTGGATGCGCCCCGACGGATAGGGGAACATCTCCAGCACGTAGTACTTGGGCCTGCCCGTCGCCTCCTTGGGCGTGCGGAAGACATCGGCGTTCGCCCAGGCGTCACGCCACTTGGGCTCGACCTCTTTCGGGTTGTAGCGGGCCACTTACGGTGAGGAGGGCGTCAGTTGTTGATGTTGGCCAGGCGCAGCTGGCGGGCGCGGGTCAGGATGGCGTTCTCGAGGTCCGTCTCCGTCTGCGGCGAGGCCGCCGCGTCGACCCAGGCGCCGTCGACGGCGGCCTGCTTGAACACCGTCACGTTCAGGCCGTCGGCCCGCAGGCGGGTGTCGAGGATGTAGACGGTGGTCTTGAAACGCTCGTCCGGCTTTTCCGGGTTCACGTACCAGTCGGTGATGACCACGCCGCCGTAGGGGTCGGCCGAAGCCAGCGGCATGAAGGCCAGGGTGTCGAGCGTGGCGCGCCACAGGTAGCCGTTGACGCCGATGGCCGAAGGGCTGTCCGCCGAAGGCGCGCGATTGCGGCCCAGGCCCAGGCGGAACGGGAAGCCCCCCTCCTCCTGGCTCTGCATCACCCGGGGACCGGACCCGCGGCTGGCGCAACCCGCCGTGCCGACGAGGCCCAGGGCGACGAGGGCGATCACCGCCGGACGCATCACAGACCCACGCTGGAAAGCCATATCTTCCGCTCCAAAATCGTTCGGGCCCGCCGTCCGCGCGAACGGAGCCTTGCGCCCCCCTAGAACCCGGAAGCGGGTCTACATCAAGGCGAAGCCGCCTCCAACCTTGTAATCGCGTGGCCCCCGAGCCACAGGACTCCACTGAATCGGACCCCTTCGGAGCCGAGTCGGCCTCAAGGCTGTTGACCACGGCATGGCAAGGCCTTTAATCGGTCCCGAGGCATGGAACCCCCCCATTTGGGGGAAGCCCACTCGGGCTGTTGAGCGGGGGACTTAAGGAAGCGATGGCGAAAGCGCGCATCATTGCGGCGGCTGGAGCGCTCGTCCTGATCGGGACGGCGACCGGCGCCCATGCGCAGCAGGCCGCCAAGCGTCCGGCCGCCGACCTCGCCGTGCGCGGCGACTTCAACGCCCAGGCCGCCGCGACCTCGCCCCAGAACAAGATCATCCAGTGGGACACCAAGAAGGGCCGCTGGGGCCTGAAGCTGGACTTGGGGCGCGACGCCCAGTGGAAGGACGTCGAGGCCGGCGCCTACTTCCGCGTCACCCCCTCGCTCCGCGTCGGCGGCGCGGTGGGCCTGGAATCGACCCAGGACGCCCCGGTGCGCAAGCGCGACGCCGAGGAAGCCGCCCCGAAGGTCCGGCTGGAAACCGCCTTCAAGTTCTAAGGCCCTCCGCCATCGCCAGTCCGCAGACGCCCGTGGCCGCCAGCCGCCGGGCGTTTTTCGTATTTACCCCGCCGAGCGCGTAGACCGGCACGGGCGCGCGGCGGGCGACGAGGGCCAGCCGCAAGGGGCCGATGGGCTTTGCGGCCGAGGGGCTGCGGCTCTCGAACACCGTCGAATAGAGCACCGCATCAGCCCCCAGCCGCGCCGCCCGCCACACGGCGCGCGGCGAGTGGGCGGCGGTGGTGACGATCCAGCGCGGACGGCGGGCGCGGACCATCGGCAGGCGATGGGCCATCCGCTCCGGCAGGTGCAGGCCGTCGACGCCCAGCGCCTCGTCCGCGCCGCCGATCAGGATCAGGCCGCGCCGCCGCGCCACCGCCTTCAGCGCCGCGAAGTCGCCGGGCGCTCCGAAGGCGCGGTAGACGATCCCCGCGCCCCTCGGCAGGCGCCTGGCGACGGCCATGGGATCGGGAACGCGGGCCGGATCGGTGACGAACAGCAGCGGCGGCAGGGGCTTTCGCCCCGGCGAGCGGCGGCTTAAGGCTTGCGCGCATGCCCACAGCCGCTGAAGCGTCATCTGCCCTCCTCTCCACGGTCCTCGGCGCGATCGCCGCCGCCGCAAGGGCGGCGGGCCGCGATCCGGCCGATGTGACCCTCGTCGCCGTCTCCAAGCAACAGCCGGACGAGAAGATCGACGCGATGCTGGCGGCGGGCCAGCGCGTCTTCGGCGAAAACCGGGTGCAGGAGGCGCAGGAACGCTGGGCCTCGCGGCGAAACGGCGTCGAACTGCGGCTGATAGGGGCCTTGCAGAGCAACAAGGCCCGCGAGGCCGTCGCCCTGTTCGACGTCATCGAGACGGTGGACCGCGAGAAGCTCGCCCGCGTGCTGGCCGAGGAGATCGCCCGGGCGGGCAGGGTCCCGCGCCTCTACGTCCAGGTCAACACCGGCGAGGAGCCGCAGAAGGCCGGGGTCGCGCCGGGCGAGGCCGACGCCTTCATCGCCCTGTGCCGCGGCCTGGGCCTGGCGATCGAGGGCCTGATGTGCATCCCGCCCGAGGCCGAGCCGCCCGGCCCCCACTTCGCCCTGCTGGGCAAGATCGCCGCCCGGAACGGGATTTCGAAGCTGTCGATGGGCATGAGCGCCGACTACGAGACCGCGGTCCGCTTCGGCGCGACCAGCGTGCGGGTCGGGTCGGCCCTGTTCGGCGGCCGCAAGAACCGGGCGGACGAGGCCGCGCGCGAGTCCTAGACTTGAGGCCATGAGCGAAATCATCCGCCTCGAAGACCGCGCCCGAGACTACGACCGCATGGCCAAGGCCCTGGGATGGCTGGCCGAGCATTGGCATCGCCATCCCTCGCTGGAGGACGCCGCCGAGGCGGTCGGCCTGTCGCCCTTCCACTTCCAGCGCACCTTCACCCGCTGGGCGGGGGTCAGCCCCAAGACCTTCGTCGCCGCCATCGCCCACGCCGAGGCCCGCCGCGCGCTGGAAGGCGGGGCGAGCGTGCTGGACGCCGCCTTCGACGCCGGGCTGTCGGGGCCCTCGCGGCTGCACGACCTGTTCGTCGGCCAGGAGGGCGTCACGCCCGGCGAAGCCAAGCGCCGGGGCCAGGGGCTGACCCTGCGGTGGGGCTTTGCGCCGACGCCGTTCGGCACGGGGGTCTTCGCGGTGGCGCCGAGGGGTCTGGCGGCGCTGGGCTTCGTGGACGACGGGGACGAGGAGGCCGCCGTGCAGGACATCCTGCGCCGCTTCCCGGCCGCAGGGTGGGTGCGGGACGACGCGGCCGCCGCCGCCATGGCCGCCCTCGCCTTCGGGGAAGGGGGCGAGCCGGCGCCGCTGGTGCTGATCGGCCCGCCGTTCCACGTCCAGGTGTGGAAGGCCCTGCTGCGCATCCCGGCCGGATCGACGGCGACCTATTCCCAGGTGGCGGAATGGGCGGGCAAGCCGGGCGCCTTCCGGGCGACGGGAGCGGCGGTGGGGGCCAACCCCATCAGCCTGCTCATCCCCTGCCACCGCGCCATCGCCCGCGACGGCCGCCTGACCGGCTACCACTGGGGCCTGGCCCGCAAGGCGGCGATGCTGGGGATGGAGGCGGTCGCCGCCTCCGGCGCTAAAGGATGAACTTCGACAGGTCGGCGTTGGCCGCCAGCGCGCCGACCCGGTCACGCACATAATCCCCGTCGATGCGGATCGTCTCGCCGGAGCGGTCGGCGGCGGTGAAGCTGATCTCCTCGACCACCTTCTCCAGCACCGTCTGCAGCCGCCGGGCGCCGATGTTCTCCACCGAGCCGTTCACGGCGACCGCCGCGTCGGCCAGGGCGTCCACCGCGTCCTCGGTGAAGTCCAGCGTCACGGCTTCGGTCGCCATCAGCGCCTGGTGCTGGCGGATCAGGTTGGCCTCGGGCTCGGTCAGGATGCGGCGGAAGTCGTCGCGGGTCAGGGCCTTCAGCTCCACCCGGATCGGCAGGCGGCCCTGAAGCTCGGGCAGCAGGTCCGAGGGCTTGGCGACGTGGAAGGCGCCCGAGGCGATGAACAGGATGTGGTCGGTCTTCACCGGCCCGTACTTGGTCGAGACGGTGGTCCCCTCGATCAGCGGCAGCAGGTCGCGCTGCACGCCCTCGCGGGAGATGTCCGCCCCCGCCCGCTCGGCGCGGCTGGCGACCTTGTCGATCTCGTCGAGGAAGACGATGCCCTGGTTCTCGGCCAGCTCCAGCGCCTCCTGCGTCAGGCTCTCCTGGTCGAGCAGGCGGTCGCTCTCCTCGGCGACCAGCGGCGCGTGGGCCCCGGCGACGGTGGTGCGCAAGGGCCGGGTGCGGCCGCCGAACGCCTTGCCGAACATGTCCGACAGGTTCAGCACCCCGACGTTTGGGGCGCCGGGGATGTCCATCTGGAAGGGCGAGGCGGTGTCGGCGACCTGGATCTCGATCTCGCGGTCGTCCAGCTCCCCCGCCCGCAGCTTCCTGCGGAAGCTCTCGCGGGCGGCGGTGGAGCCGGGGCCGGTCAGGGCGTCCAGCACCCGCTCCTCGGCGGCGGCCTCGGCCTTGGCGCGGACCCCGGCCCGGCGCTTGTCGCGGATCATCACCAGGGCGCTCTCGACGAGGTCGCGGACGATCTGGTCCACGTCGCGGCCGACATAGCCGACCTCGGTGAACTTGGTGGCCTCGACCTTGAGGAAGGGGGCCTGGGCCAGCTTGGCCAGCCGCCGGGCGATCTCGGTCTTGCCGACGCCGGTGGGGCCGATCATCAGGATGTTCTTGGGCGTCACCTCGTCGCGCAGGTCCTCCGGCACGCGGCGGCGGCGCCAGCGGTTGCGAAGGGCGACGGCGACCGCCTTCTTGGCGTCGTTCTGGCCGACGATGAAGCGGTCCAGCTCGGAAACGATCTCGCGGGGGGAAAACTCGGTCACAGGGTCTCCACGGTCAGCGAGCCGTTGGTGTAGACGCAGATCTCGGCGGCGATGCCCATGGCCTTGCGGGCGATATCCTCGGCCGCAAGGTCGCCGTCGATCAGGGCGCGAGCGGCGGCGAGGGCGTAGTTGCCTCCCGAGCCGACCGCCGCCACGCCGTGGTTCGGCTCCAGTACGTCGCCCGCGCCGGTCACGGTGAGGATCTGGTCCTTGTCGGCGACCAGCAGCATGGCCTCCAGCCGGCGCAGGTAGCGGTCGGTGCGCCAGTCCTTGGCCAGGTCCACGCAGGCGCGGGTGAGTTGGTCGGGGTACTGCTCCAGCTTGGCTTCCAGCCGCTCGATCAGGGTGAAGGCGTCGGCCGTGGCCCCGGCGAAGCCGGCGATGACCTTGCCGCCCGCCAGGCGCCGCACCTTGCGGGCGTTGCCCTTGACGATGGTCTGGCCCAAGGAAACCTGGCCGTCGCCGGCGATGACGGTCGATCCGCCCTTGCGCACCGCCAGGATGGTGGTCCCATGCCAGGACGGGAAAGAGGAGTTGTCGCTCATTGCGGCGATGTGGAGAGGCGGGGAGGCGAGGTCAAGCGCGATGAGCTTTTCGCCCGAGGAGGTGGACCGCTATGCCCGCCACCTGGTCCTGCGCGAGATCGGCGGGCCGGGGCAGCAGCGGCTGAAGGCCGCCAGCGTGCTGGTCGTCGGCGCGGGCGGCCTCGGCGCCCCGGCGGCGCTGTACCTGGCGGCGGCCGGGATCGGGCGGATCGGGGTGTCCGATCCCGACACGGTGGCCCTGTCCAATCTCCAGCGGCAGGTGATCTACACCGGCGCCGACGTCGGGCGCGGCAAGGCGGAGGCCTCGGCCGAGCGGCTGCGGGCGCTGAACCCGGTGACGGCCCTGCCCCTCGGCGCGGTGACGGCGGACATGGTCGCCGCCTACGACCTCGTCCTCGACGGCACGGACAACTTCGAGACCCGGCTCTTCGTCAGCGACGCCTGCGTGGCCGCCGGGCGCACCCTGGTCTCCGGCGCCATCGGGCGATGGAGCGGGCAGGTGGGGGTGTTCGCGGGCAGGCCCTGCTACCGCTGCCTCGTGGCGGAGGCCCCCCCCGACGCCGAGACCTGCCAGGCCGTGGGCGTCGTCGGCGCGCTGGCGGGCGTGATCGGTTCGATGATGGCGCTGGAGGCGATCAAGGTGCTGACCGGGGCGGGGGAGCCGCTGGCCGGGCGGCTTTTCATCTACGACGGCCTCGGCGGCGAGAGCCGGACGGTGAAGGTCGGCGCCGACCCGGCTTGCCCGGCGTGCGGCGAAGGTGGAAGGTGAGCCGCGCAACCTGGGGAGGGACGCCATGAAGACGCTCGGGAAGATCGTCGGTGGGCTTTTGGTGCTGATTCTGGTCGCCGCCGTGGCGGGCTGGTTCGTGCTGAAGCGTGAGGACATCCCCTACGCCGAGCTGGACGCCAAGTACGGCGGGGCGACCTCCAGGTTCATCGGCGTGCCGGGCGGGGTGCGCGGCCACTACCGCGACCAGGGCAACGCGGCCGGGCCGGTGCTGGTCATGGTCCACGGCTTCTCCTCGTCGGTCCACACCTGGGAGCCGTGGGTCGAGCGGCTGGGCTCCGACTACCGGATCATCAGCGTCGACCTGCCCGGCCACGGCCTGACCCGCGCGCCTGCCGGCTATGTCCCCACGATGGAGGGCTACGCCGACTACCTCGACCAGGTGCTTGGCCAGCTTGGGGTGACGAAGTTCACCCTGATCGGCAGCTCGATGGGCGGCCATACGGCCTGGACCTATGCGCTGAAGCATCCCGAGAAGCTGGACGGCCTGGTGCTGGTCGGCTCCGGCGGCTGGCCGGACGACCCGGCCGCGGCCAAGGACGAGCCGATGATCTTCAAGGTGCTGTCCAACCCGGTCGGCCGCGCGGTGCTGGGCAAGCTCGACTCCACCGCCATGACCCGCGAAGCCCTGCGCGACGCCTTCGAGCCGACGCCGGACATGGCCGACGAGGCGATGGTCACCCGATACGTCGAGTTGTCCCGCGCCCCCGGCCACCGCGAGATCATCACCTCGCTGGTGACGTCCGGTCGCAACCACGCGACGCCGGAGAAGATGGCGGCCATCAAGGTCCCGACGCTGATCCTGCACGGCGACACGGACAAGCTGGTGCCGGCGGGCGACGGGCGGAAGTTCGCCGACGCCATCTCCGGCTCGACCCTGATCGTCTACGAGAAGACCGGCCACCTGCCCCAGGAACAGGTCGCCGACCGCTCGGCGCTGGATTTGAAGGCTTGGCTGGAAACCCTTCCCCTCCTCGCGGGGTAAGGGCTTAACGCGACGCCTTCTCGTCCAGCCCCGAGCGCCCTTCGCGCGCCGCGAGCCTGTCGGCCACCGCGTCCGGCGACACGCCGGTCGCGGCCAGCAGCACCAGCCAGTGGTACAGCAGGTCCGCGCTTTCGGCCGCCACCGCGTCCGCGTCGCCCTGCGCAGCGGCGATCACCGTCTCCACCGCCTCCTCGCCGAGCTTCTTGGCCGCCCGCGCCGGATCGGCCAGGAGCTGGGCGGTATAGGACGAGGCCGCGTCGGCGCCCCTGCGGGCCTCGATGGTGGCGGCCAGGCGGTCCAGCACTTCGGTCAGGCGGCTCATGCGGGGATCTCCTGCGGCAGGCGCACGGGCAGCCCGGCGGCGGCCATCGCGGCCTTGGCCTCGCCGATGCGCACTTCGCCGAAATGGAAGATGGAGGCGGCCAGCACGGCGTCGGCGTGGCCGTCGCGGACGCCCTCGACCAGATGCCGCACGTTCCCGGCCCCGCCCGAGGCGATCACCGGCACGCCGACCGCCGAGGTGACGGCGCGCAGCAGGGCGGTGTCGTAGCCGGTCTTGGCGCCGTCGCGGTCCATGGAGGTCAGCAGGATTTCCCCCGCGCCCAGCTCGACCGCGCGGGCGGCGTATTCGACCACGTCCAGCCCGGTGTCCTTGCGCCCGCCGTAGGTGAAGACGCTCCAGCCGCCGCCCTCGCGGGCCTTGGCGTCGATGGCGACCACCACCGCCTGCGAGCCGAAGGCGTCGGCCATGCCGGTGACGAGGGCCGGGTTCTCCACCGCCGCCGTGTTGACCGACACCTTGTCGGCCCCCGCCAGCAGCAGGCGCCGGGCGTCCTCGACCTGGCGCACGCCGCCGCCGACCGACAGCGGCATGAAGCAGACGTCGGCCGTGCGGGCCACGACGTCGAGGATGGTCCCGCGGTTCTCGTGGCTGGCGGTGATGTCGAGGAACATCAGCTCGTCGGCGCCCGCCGCGTCATAGGCCCTGGCCTGCTCGACCGGATCGCCCGCATCGCGCAGGGCGACGAAGTTGACGCCCTTCACCACGCGCCCGTCCTTGACGTCCAGGCAGGGGATGACGCGGACCTTCAGCACCTCAGGCCGCCGCCGTGGTCAGGGCCTCGGCCGGGCGGATGGCCCCGGCGTAGAGGGAGCGGCCGAGGATGGCGCCCGCGACGGGGACGCCCTTGCGGGCCTTCAGCAGCGCGATGTCCTTCACCGAGGCCACGCCGCCCGAGGCGATGACCGGGATGTTCACGGCGTCGGCCAGCTCGCCGACCTGCTCGACGTTGACGCCGGTCATGGCGCCGTCGCGGCTGATGTCGGTGACGATGAGGGCGGCCACGCCCGCGTCCTCGAACCGGCGGGCGAGCGTGATGGCGTCGAGGTCGGAGGTTCCGACCCAGCCCTTCACGGCGACCTTGCCGTCCTTGACGTCCACGGCCACGGCGATCTGCTCGGGCCACTCGCGGGCGGCGCGCTTGACCAGCTCGGGGTTCTCCACGGCGACGGTGCCGAGGATGACGCGGCTGATCCCGGCCTCGATCCAGCCCTCGACCTGCTCGAAGGTCCGCACGCCGCCGCCGAGCTGCACGGGGATGGAGACGGCGTTGAGGATGGCCGTCACCGCCTGGGCGTTGACCGCCCGGCCCTCGATGGCGCCGTTCAGATCCACGACGTGCAGCCAGGAAAAGCCGTCGCGGGCGAACCGCTCGGCCTGGTCGGCGGGCGAGGCGTTGAAGACCGTCGCCTTGTCCATGTCGCCATGCAGCAGGCGCACGCACTGGCCGTCCTTCAGGTCGATAGCCGGGTAGAGGATCACGGACGCCACTCCAGGAAGTCGGCGAGCAGCTTCAGGCCCGCGCCTTGCGATTTTTCGGGGTGGAACTGCACCCCGGCGACATTGCCCCGCGCCACCGCCGCGGGAAAGCGCCCACCGTGGTCGAAATAGGCCACAACATCCGACGCCTCGGCGGGCGAAAAGACGAAGGAGTGGGTGAAATACATGTGCGCCCCGTCCGGCTCGCCCGCGAACAGCGGATGGGGCCGGGCGATCTCCAGCGCGTTCCAGCCCATGTGCGGCACCTTCAGGGCGCTGTCGGCGGGCTCGATCCGCTTCACGTCGCCCGCGATCCAGCCCAGGCCCGGCGTCTCGCCGAACTCCAGCCCGCGCGTGGCCAGGAGCTGCATCCCGACGCAGACGCCGAGGAAGGGCGCGCCCCGGCCGACCGCCTCGCCCATCGCCTCGACGAGGCCGTCGCGGGCCTGGAGCGCCGTCATGCAGGCCGCGAAGGCCCCGACGCCGGGCAGCACGATGCGGTCGGCGGCGGCCACCGTCGCGGGGTCATGGGTCACGACGACGGCCGCGCGCTCCCCGGCGGCCCGCCGCAGCGCCTTTTCGGCCGAGCGCAGGTTGCCCGACCCGTAGTCGATCAGGGCGACGCTCTGCATCAGATCAAAATCCTCAGAGCACGCCCTTGGTGGAGGGCGCATGGCCGAGCGTCTTGGGGTCCAGCTCCACGGCCGCGCGCAGGGCGCGGGCCAGGGCCTTGAAGCCGCTCTCGGCGATGTGGTGGCTGTTGTCGCCGTAGAGGGTTTCCAGGTGCACGCAGGCGCCGCCGTTCATGGCGAAGGCGTGGTGGAACTCCTTGAACAGCTCGGTGTCCATGTCCCCGACCTTGGGGCGCGAGAAGGCGACCTTCCAGATCAGGTAGGGACGGTTGGAGAGGTCGAGGCTGCACCGGGTCAGCGTCTCGTCCATCGGGATGTAGGCGTGGCCGAAGCGGCGGATGCCCTTGAAGCCGTCCAGCGCCTTCAGCACCGCCTGCCCCAGCACGATGCCGGTGTCCTCGACCGTGTGGTGCATGTCGATGTGCAGGTCACCCTTGGTCTCGATCTCCATGTCGAAGCCGCCGTGCCGGGCGAAGCTCTCCAGCATGTGGTCGAAGAAGCCGATGCCGGTGGAGACCTTCGAGGCGCCCGTCCCGTCGAGGTCGATGGCGACGCGGATCTGCGTCTCCTTCGTCTCGCGGGTCACTTCAGCGGTTCGAGCCATCGATCAGAGTCCTTGCGCCGCCGCCAGGTCCTTCAGCGGGACCTGGGGACGTGGGCCGTAGTGCGAGATCACCTCCGCCGCCGCCAGCGAGCCGAGCCGGCCGCAGACGTCCAGCGGACGCCCCTGCGCCAAGCCGAGGAGAAATCCCGCCGCGTATTGGTCGCCAGCGCCCGTCGTGTCCACGACTTTTTCGACCGGGAAGGCGGCGATCTCGTGGGTCGCCTCGCCTGATGCCACGACCGAGCCCTTCTCGCTGCGGGTGACGGCGGCGACGTCCGTGCGCGTGCGCAGGGCGGCGACCGCTTCGTCGAAGCCGGTTTCGAACAGGGCGCAGACCTCGGCCTCGTTGGCGAAGACGATGTCCACCTGGCCCTCGATGAACTCCATCAGGGCGCCGCGATGGCGCTCGACGACGAAGCTGTCGGAGAGGGTCAGGGCGATCTTGCGCCCCGCCCCGCGCGCCAGCCCGGCGGCCTTGGCGAAGGCGCGCCGCGCCTCGTGCGGGTCGAACAGGTAGCCTTCCAGATAGACGATCTTCGCCCCCTCGATCACCGCGGGCTCGATGTCGGCGGGAGCAAGCTCGGTCGAGGCGCCCAGGAAGGTGCACATCGTCCGCTGGGCGTCGGGGGTGACGTTGATCAGGCACTGGGCGGTCGAGGGGCCGGCGCGGATAGGCTGGATGTCGTAGTGGACGCCCATCTTCCACATGTCCTCGATGAAGGTCGCGCCCGCCCGGTCGGCGGCCACCTTGCCGAGGAAGGCGGCCCTGCCCCCGAAGCTGGCCAGCCCGGCGATGGTGTTGGCCGCCGAGCCGCCGGAGGTCTCCACGCCCCTGGCCATGCGGCGGTAGAGGGTGACGGCCTGCATCTGGTCGACGAGCTGCATCGAGCCCTTCACCAGGGACTCGGCTTGCAGGAAGGCGTCGTCGGCCGGTGCGATCACGTCGACGATGGCGTTGCCGATCGCGGCGACGTCGTAGAGGTCGGTCATGGGCGTCCTATAGGTCAGATGAACAGGTCGTGCGAGGGGCAGAGGTCGCGCACCACGCACGCCTCGCACTTCGGCCGCCGGGCGACGCAGGTGTAGCGCCCGTGCAGGATCAGCCAGTGGTGGGCGCGGGTCAGGTAGGGCTGCGGCACGATGGCCATCAGGTCGGCCTCGACCTGGTCCGGCGTCTTGTCCGCCGACAGCTTCAGCCGGTGCGAGACGCGGAAGACGTGGGTGTCGACGGCGATGGCCGGCTCGATCCCCAGCTCGTTCAGCACCACCGAGGCCGTCTTGCGCCCGACGCCCGGCAGGGCCTGGAGCGCCTCGCGCCGCAGCGGGACCTGGCCGCCGTGCTCCTCCTCGATGATCCGGGAAAGGCGGATGACGTTCCTGGCCTTGGTCCGATACAGACCGATGGAGGCGATGTAGGGGATCAGCCCCTCCTCCCCCAGCTCGATCATCTGCCGGGGGGTCGAGGCGACCTTGAACAGCCTGTCCGTCGCCTTGTTGACCGACACGTCCGTCGCCTGGGCCGACAGGGCGACGGCCACGACCAGGGTGTAGGGGTCCTGGAACCGCAGCTCGGTCTTCGGATCGGCGGTGGTTTCGGAAAAGCGCCGGAACAGCTCCGCGACCCGCGCGGCCTCCTTGGGCGGCAGTCGTTTACGGGCGGGCTTGGCGGCTTTCATCGAGGGCGGAAGATGGCCTGACCCGCGGGCCGCGCCAAGCTATTCTCCCGCCATGGCCGGGCCGCTCTACATGGACGCCGAGATCAGGCTGAACCGCTCGCTGTCGCCGGGCGGGTTCAGGGTGCTGCTGGGCGCGGTGGTGGCGGTCAACACCCTCTTCGCCGTCTTCCTGTTCGCCATCGGGGCCTGGCCCGCGCCGATCTTCCTGGGGCTGGACGTGCTGGCCATATGGCTGGCCTTCCGCGCCAGCTTCCGGGCGGCCGAGCGCGCCGAGCGGGTGCGGGTCTCGGCCGAGGCGGTGACGGTCACGCGCGAGGGCCGCGCCGTCTGGACCTCGCCGACCGCCTTCACCCGGCTGGCCACCGACGCCGAGCGGGTGCGGCTGATGCTGTCGGGGCGGAGCTATACCGTCGCCCGGGCGTTGAGCCCCGACGAGAGGAGCGCCTTCGCCGCCGCCCTGGAGCGGGCCATCGGCGCGGCGCGGGCCGAGCGCCACACCACCTGACCTTGGCGCGGCGGGGCGAAGCAGGCATTTTGGACCCATGGCGCAACGCAAGACGATCCTGATCATCGACGACGACACCGACCTGCGGGGGGCCCTGGCCGAGCAGCTCCAGCTCCACGAGGAGTTCGCCGCCGTCGAGGTCGGCATGGCCGGCGAGGGCGTGCAGAAGGCCAGGGACATCCACCCCGACCTGGTGCTGCTCGACGTCGACCTGCCCGACATGGACGGCCGCGAAGCCTGCCGCCTGATGCGCAAGAACGGGGTGACGGCCCCGGTCATCATGCTGACGGCGGCGGCCACCGACGCCGACACCATCCTGGGGCTGGATAGCGGGGCCAACGACTACGTCACCAAGCCCTTCCGCTTCGCCGTGCTGCTGGCCCGTATCCGGGCGCAGCTCCGCAGCCATGAAGCGTCGGAAGACGCCCTCTTCCGCATCGGCCCCTACGAGTTCCGGCCCTCGGCCAAGCTGCTGGTCGACGAGAAGGGCAAGAAGGTCCGGCTGACGGAGAAGGAGACCAGCATCCTGAAGTACCTTTACCGCGCGGGCGACAAGCCGGTGTCGCGCGAGGAGCTGCTGACGGAGGTCTGGGGCTACAACGCCGGGGTCACGACCCACACGCTGGAAACCCACGTCTACCGCCTGCGCCAGAAGATCGAGCCCGACCCGGCGGGGGCCAGGCTGCTGGTCACCGAGGCGGGGGGGTATCGGCTTCAGCCGTAGGTGCGTCCTACAGCACGAAATCCGCCGTCACCGGCGCATGGTCGCTGGGCTTTTCCCACTCCCGCACGTCGTCCTGGACCTTCGCGCCCTGGGCCGCGCCCCTCAGCCCCGGCGTCACCAGGATGTGGT
>CAZOHI010000044.1:0-25638 GCA_964579695.1 uncultured Caulobacter sp.
GTTCTCGCGCCGCAGCCGGCCCACCTCCGCGGCCAGATCAGACGGCGACGGGGCCACCGCCTGCGTGCCGGATCGCCGCGGCGTCCCCGTCGCCTGCGCCCCGAACTGCATCATCCATCGTCGAAGCACCGTCTCGTGCAGGCCCAGCTCCCGGGCTACCGCGCCCACCGACAGGCCGCTCGTGGCCACCCGGTCCACCGCCTCGCGCTTGAAGGCCTCCGGAAACACCCGGCGCGTACCGCTCATCTGACACTCCTCTCCAGCCCCTCAGAGCTAGCATGGGTGTCCACCAAAACGGGGGAGGATCATGCGTCCAACTGCATCAACAGCCAGATCGTCCGCGGCCTGCCCTGGAACCCGGCGAAGCGTATCGTCCTCGTAGACGGTCGCGCCCTTCTGCAGCGGCGCAGAGACATAGTAGCGATAGGCCCGCCCTGCCCGACCGTAGGAGAAGGCCGGGCTCATCGGCCGCCCCTCGGCGTCGAAGATCATTCCGGCAAAGCGATGGCGCTTGTACGAGATCGGCTGCACGTCCCCTCCCCGGCCAAAGCCCATCTGACCGTCTTGTCAGAGACAAGTTAGCGTTAGCCTGCCAGCACCCCGCGGCCGAACTCTTGCCTCGCCTGCCCCGCCACAGGCACTGAGTTTGACGTTTACTCAACATGATGGCCTGAGAGGCAGCACACGAACAAGGAAGGGGCGGCGACGCTCGACGGTCCGCCGCCCCAGTCGATCCGGCTTCAGAAGGGGACCGAAGCCCGACGTCAGTCCGGGGATCACCAGCGCAGGCGCACACCCAGCGAGACCGTGTAGTTGTCGATGCCTTCGGCGAGCTTGGCGCCGGTGGAGGCATAGCCCTGCAGAGTGTCGGCTTCATTGGACAGGCTCATTCCCGCGCCGATCTCCTGGAAGTCGCCGGAGAGGTCGTCGGCGAAGGTGACGCCGGTGGCCGTGCCAGTGTTGCGGATGCTGACTGAGCCGTCGCCCGCAAACTCCTTCCAGGCCCTCGCCACCGCCCACAGGCCGAGCGGCCCCAGGTCGCCCACGGCCCGCAGGCCGACGGCGGCCCTGGCGCTGACGGCGTCCTCGAAGGTGATGTCCTGACCGGTTGGCCGGGCGTCCTCAAAGTTGCTGACGACGTAAGCGGCGGCGACCAGCGGCTGGAGGTGGAACGCCCCGCCCGCCGCCAGCGTCCAGGCCGCCTCGGCCCGGCCGCCGATGGAGACCACGTTGGTGACCACGTCCTCATAGGTCGGCGCGCTTCGCTCCAACTCCAGCATGTTGGCGTTGAGTGTGCCGTCAAGGCTGAACGGCCCGCTGCGCCAGCCGCCGTACAGGCCCACGGTGGGGCCGGTGAGCTCGTCGCGCGTCCCCGAGCCCTCGAAGGCCAGCTTCGATTTCACCAGGCCGGCGTGCACCCCGAACGTCGCGTCCTGCCCGTTGACCAGGTCGAAGCCGATGACGGCCGTGCCGGTCTCCAGCGAGTACCCGGTGTCAAAGCTGTAGGCGTTCGCGTCGACGGCATAACCCTGCACCAGGTCGCGGTCGCTGTGCTCGGCCACCGCCCGCACCCACATGCCGCCATTGGCGCCGGAGCCGAGGTCGGCCTGTCGCCCCGCCACCAGATCGGCGGTAGTGTGCCAGGCCGACAGCGCCTCATGGATGATCGGTGTGAATTCGAAGGCGTCCCGACCCGGAATGCTGACCAACCTGTGCTGGCGGGCCGCCTGGTCGTAGCTGAGCTGGAAGGCGAACAGCCCATCGGTCGCCAGCACGGCGCCGAGGGTCGGATCGACCACATAGCCGCTGGAGCCCGTGTCGAGCACGAAGCGACCCGCCGCGCTGGTCCCGCCCGCCACATCCACCAGCACGACGCCGGGGGTGAAGGCGGTCGGAAGCGTCCCGTCGACCGTGACGGCGATGCGGGTGACGCCCGCCGTGGTTCCGCCCGTCAGGTCCAGGCACCCGCTGCCCTCCGCGCCGCAGGCGTCCGAGGGCGCCAGCGCGGTGCTGATCCGCAGCAGGCTGGAGCCCGACCCGGTGAAGCTCGCGCCCGGCGCGGCGAGCGTGGCCGCGCCCAGCATGACAGTCCCCGAGTTGTTGAAGGTCTCCAGGCCCGTCAGGGACGAGGCTCCGCCCACACTCAGCGTACCGCTGTTGGTCAAGGCCCCCGCCCCGGCCCCGAAGTCGTTGGCGCCGGTGAAGGTCCAGGCGCCGCTGTTGGTGACGCTGGAGACGCCGGTCACGGAAGCCAGATCGATACGGCCGGTCAGGGCGCCGGCATTGGCGAGCGTGAAGCCCGCGCCGGCCGCGTCGATGGCCAGGCCGGTCGGGGTGACGGTGATCGTGCCGCTGTTGTTGACCGTGGTCGAGCCGACCGCCGTCAGGTTGAGCGCACCCGCGGTCGTCGCCACTGCCTGCACCGTCCGACCGGACGCGATATCGATGATCGCGTCGCCGCCAGCGTTGGTGAGGATGGCCGCGCCGGTCTGGCCGTGGATCGAGCCGGTTCCCGTCCCGATGTTGACGGTCAGCAGGCCTGTGCCCGAGCGCGCGTCGATGGCCGCGACCCCTACTCCCGCCGTGGTGTTGACCGAGACCGCGCCGGTCGCGGTGACGGTCAGGGCGCTGGTTCCGCTCGACTGCGCCTGGATGCCGCGCAACCGGCCGGTCACCGTGCCCGCCGTGGTCACCGAGACCGCGCCGCTGCCGCCGGTGGACACCGCCCGGATGGCCGTCTGCTGCAAGGCCCCGGCGGTGTTGGAGTTGATGTTGACGTTGCCGGCGGTGTTGGTCACCGAGATGGCGGCGCCGGTCGTGGACACCGCCTGGATGCCGTGGGTGACGTTGACGTTGGTGCCCGTCACCCCGGTGGTGGTGATGTTCAGGGTCCCCGTCGCGCCCGTCGCCGAGCTGACGTCGATGACGGGATCGGCGGTCCCGGTGACCACGCCCGTCGCCGTGAAGGTCACCACGTCGGTGGTGTTGGCGGTAAGGTTCACCCCCACCGTCCCGACATTCATCGCCCCGGTCGCATTGACCGTCAGGTCGCCCGCCGAGGAATAGGTGACGCCGGTGGCGCTATAGGACCCCGAGCAGGCGTAGGTGTCCGGCGTCTGCCCGTTGGCGGACGGCTCGACGCCGACGACCGCGCATTCGTTGGCCGCCAGCGCGGTGGACGGGGCCAGCGCCGCCCCGCCAAGGGCGGTCAGGCCCGCCAGGACCAGCGACGAGCTGGCCAGCAGAGACAGGCGCCTGCGGGTCGTCCCGCCGTTCAAAACCGACATGGAATCCCCCTTGATGATGGTGTTGTTCATTGCCTCGCCCTCCCCGCTCAGCCGCCGAAGCCGAAGCTGAGCTTGAGGTACGGCCCGTGGATGGTGCGGTCGAAGCTCCGCGCTTCCTCGATGCCGCCGTCGATGGCGTCGAAGTACCGCTCCCACTGGTAGCCGGCGCTGACGTTCACCCGGTCGATTGCGTAGGACAGCCCAAGGCTGCCGCCCAAGGTCGGGACAGCGACTTCGCGGCTACGGTCAAAATTGAGCGGAACGACATAGAGCGTGTCCCGTATCTCAGGCCCGAAGATGGTGTTCGCGTGGTGACTGTAGACACCGGAAAGCTCTCCCTCGGTCTGCGTCTTCTGCTTGCCGAACAGCACGCCGCCGGCGATCGTCCAGTCGAGACCGAGCTTGCCGTGTCTGACGTCGCCGATCAGTCGCCTTGAGGCATCCCAGGATGCCACGGGCCCGGCCCCTTCGAAGCTGCGGTCGCTTGTAAGCGACGCCTCGTACTCACTGTGATGGTCGGTGGGTTGGAATGAATTGCTTATCGCCGGCCAGTACCAGTCGGGCGTACCAAGCATAGCGAGCGTGGCTTTGGATCTCAGTTGCGCGTGGCGAAGTCCGACGCTGACGGTAGACGCGCCCTCCTCAAACCACGCGCCTATGCCGATATCCTTGCCTACCGCAAAGTCGACAACGGTGTGCTCTTCGCTACCGGCGACCGACGAAATGCCGTAGTTGTCCGGGCCAGGAAGCCAGTTGAAGGGAGCCGGAATATTGGTCAGGGTCGTATCTGGCAACTGCTCATAAACAGCAGCCCGGTCGTCAGACTTGGTCTTGCCGTAGCGATATGCCGCAGAGACCCGCCATCCACCCGGCGGCGCATAGGTGAGCTTGGCATGCCGCTGATCGCCCCAGTCGAACTCCTGCTCCTGGACGTCCATCGGGAACTGCAGGGGAGCCTGGTAGGCGTCCACGAAATCCGGTCGCAGTATCTGGCTGTCAGCCTGGAAACGGTTGGCGCCGACACCCAGTTCGACTTGGAACGGAAAGGGTTTCCCCGGCGCGTGCTGACGCCCCACCATCCAACGGCCGAGCAGGGGCACGCCGTCCCACTGTTTGGTGAGGCGCACGCCGTAGAGACGTGGTTCGGTGACGAAGACGTTGGTCGTCAGGCCTGTGTCATCGCTGTTCAGGAAGGCGCCGGTGATGCTGTCGCGGTTCATCACGTTCTTGATGTAGGCCATGACCTGCAGACCGGACGGGTCATGCCTGAAGAATGCGGCGAGGTTTATGTTGGTATAGGCCTTGAGCTTGTCGTAGCCCTCGGTGTTGAACACTCGTGTCCAGGCTTCCGACTGATAGTATAGATCGGCGTGAAGGGTCAGCATCCAGTCGTTCGCCAAGGGCGCTGTGTAGTCAGCCGTCAGTGTGGTGGTGAAGTGCGGAGCGTTTGGTAGCTCGTTGCCGCTCAGGTCCTTGGTGAAGCCAGATCCGCCGTTGGGCGCGGTGGTAGGATCGAAGCCTGGATAGTCGGCGAGAGCAGCCTCAAGGGGATTACCATTTGCCCTCACCGTCGGGTCCTTCACATAGTCCGTGCCGGTGATGGGGTCGAAGCCGAGGTAGTAGGCGTCGGAGCATGCGACGTGCAGGTTGGCAGTAATCTCGTTGCCGGCTGCGACGACGTATTCGGGCAAGATGCAGTTCGATGGGATGGTCGGGAACGGCTTGATTAGGACCCAGCCGGGCTGGCCATCCGTGCGGTCCATCGTATCGACGGCTCCGGAACCGTCGGCCATTCGTGTGTTCTGATAGCCGCCCTTGAATCCCAGGCGCAGGTTGTCGGTCGGCCGCCAGTCGGCCTCGATCTCGGCGCCCCAGACCTCAGCGTCGAAGTTTAGATTTACCGCTGAACGGTCGATGATCTGCGAGATTTGATAGCCCTCGTAGTCATAGTAGAACGCTCCAAGATTTACGGTCACCCGACCATCCAAAAGTGTGTTCTTGGTCCCGATTTCGAAGGCGTCGATGAATTCCGGCTCGAAGGTCTTGGGATGACTCTGGAGCGCATCGACTACATCGGGGGAAAAGCCGCCATAGGTCGCAAGGACGAACGACGGGGGATTGGCGCCGCCGGCCTTGTAGCCGTGAGCGAAGGACGCATAGACCAGTGTATGGTCGGTGAACCCAAGCTGCGGCTGCCAGTCGACCGCCACGCGGCCGGTTGGCTGACTCCACTCCAGGTCGATTACCTCTTTGACCTTATAGTCTCCAGCAGCCTGTGACGCCAGCAGCCAGCTGGGAATCTGCGGGGCTCGCTTTTTGTCCACCGTCCAGCGGAAGCCGCCCGTCAGCTTCAGCTCATCGTTGACATTGTAGTAGGCCTCACCGAAGCCAGCGTAGGAGATCAGCCTGTATGGATTCTTGCTGAGGAAGTAGTTCCTTCCCTGATCGTTAAGGGCCCCGATTGGGTTCGGGTCCAGGTAGACGCAGTTTTGGACGAAATACACCAGGGTGGGGTCCGCGATCCTGGCTGGCGCTGTCTGGCAATCCAGGTTGTCTGTCACGCCAGGCACATAAGGATCATCTGTGTTGCCAAATCGGGCGGCCGCGAACATACTCAGGCTGTTGACGAAGACGTAGTATTTGTCCTCGGTGTCATAGCGAAGAAAATTGGCGCCGAGGCTGAAGTTGAAGGGACCGTCGAAGTCCGACGACAGTCTGAACTCCTGGCTGAAGTGAGAAGACTCCGCCGTCGACAGATCGACCAGCAGCAGTCGGTCCGAACAGCCCAGCTGCGGGTCGCAGAAGACGTTGTTCGCATCCAGCAGATCTGGCCTCTGGAGGCCAAAATTCGGATGAGGCGCGAAGGCGCCCGGCTTGGTGTTGAAACGATTGTAGTCTTGCAGGGAGGACAGGGAGTCCGTGCTGTAGGCTGTCTCTGAGGCCAGGGTCAGGTTGGAGGTCAGGTCGAAGTTCACCTGAATCTCGGCTACGTCGGTTGTGGCTTGGTATTCGGGATCGACCATGGACTCGATTACCCGCAGGTCGCGCGACTGCGTGGCGCTAAGGTAGGGGTCTACCGCGAGCACGGCGTTGCCCAGGTTCTGCGTCGGGCCGTAGAACGGCAACGCGAAGCCGTTCGGCGTCTGGAAGGACTCGGCCCCGTAAATCGACGCTGGCAAACAGCCCTGGCTGGTATAGGTGGCGCGGGAGAAGGTGCCTCCATCACCCGGCGGCACCGGCACACCGTTGATCGTAGCGGGGCCCGGGTCCTTGTTGCAGACCTGCTTGCCGGACCGCAGCCGGTCGTCGCTCTCCTCGAAATGTTCGTAGAGGATGAAGGCGCTGATGCGGTCGTTGGGTTCAAGCGCCAGGGTGGCGCGGGTCGACCACAGGTCGCGACCATCGATGGCCTTGCCCGTGATCTGGTTGGTCGAATAGCCGTCGCGTTTTGTCCATGCCCCCGCCACGCGCAGCGCGATCGTATCCTCGCTCAGCGGGATGTTGATCATTCCCTCCAGGCGACGGCTGTTGTAGTTGCCGATATCGCCCGATATTTTGGACGCAAAGTCGAAGACCGGCTTGGCCGAGATCAGATTGACGACGCCCGCCGTGGCGTTGCGGCCGTACAGCGTGCCCTGCGGCCCGCGCAGCACCTCGACGCGCTCGACGTCGTAGAATTCCTGCTCGAAAAAGCGATTGCGGATGAAGGGCGTGTTGTTGAAGGCCACCGCCACCGCCGCATCGGTCGTGGCCGACACCGCCTGGGTGCCGATACCCCGGATCTGGATCGAGTAGCCGGTGAAATTGGTCTTGGTGAAGGTCATGTTGGGGACCTGGGTCATCAGGTCCGGGCCACCGGCGATCTGGCTGCGCTCCAGCGCCTCCTGGGTAAAGGCCGACATGGCGATCGGCACGTCCTGGATGTTCTCCTCACGCTTCTGCGCCGTGACGATGAGCGCATCAACGTCGCCGGCGCTTGCGTCCTGGGGGCTGGAGCCGCCTTCCTGCTGGACGATGAGGAAAGTGTCGCCCTCGCGCTTGAAGGTCAGGCCCGTGCCGGTCAGCAGTGCAGCCAATGCGGCGTCTGCGGTCGGAGCGTCGGCAACGCCGGGCGAAACCTTCGCTTCGGCGAGCGCCGGGCCGTAGAGGACCGGCTGGCCGGTCTTGAGACCGAACTCCTTGAGCGCAAGAGCAAGTGGCTGGGGCGCGATATCGTAGCCGCTGCCGGCCGCGGCCGCCGTTCCCGCCGTGGCGAAGATCGCCCCCATGGCCGCGCCGCACATCAGGCGCGCATAGGCCCTACGTCCACCGAGCATGTTTCACTCCCCCGTTTTGTCCGCGAGCGTTCGTCGCTTGCTGGAAACGGAAGAGGCAAATCAGCGAAAACACCCCACACTCGGGACGCAACTATTTTCAAATTATTTCGCGGACAGCTCGATCCGGCCTGCCTGATCGGCCGAAATCCGCGCGTAATCATAGGCTTGTACAGCACGCGAAAAACCTTCCACATCACCCGGCCGGAAGTTCCCGCTGATGAGGATTTCACCGACCTCTGGATCGGCGATGACGATTTTACGAACCGAACTGCGGTTCATCTCGGCGACCACCTTGGCCAACGGCTCGGCCTCGAAGACCAACTGGTCGCGTATCCAGCTCGTCGCATGTGACACGTCCGTTCGCGCGACAGACCATTGCTTGTCGTCCACGGCGACAAGTTGTGATCCAGCCACCATTTCCGTGGACTCGATGCTCGCCGCCGTTCGATCCGGGGACTTGGCGTCTGGCGTCGCAACGCTCGGCGACACAGGTGCTTCGACGCGCACCTTGCCCTCGACCAAGGTGATGGCGAATTGCTGTGGTTCCACCCTGACGTCAAAGGCCGTGCCCACCGCGGTGATCTTCCGGCCGCCCGCGTGAACCACGAACGGATGGCCCTTGTCCTTGGCGACGCGGAAATAAGCCTGACCCCTTTCGAGATAAATCAAGCGCTCGTCGGGATCGGAACGCGTTCTCAGCACGGTGCTGCCGTTCAGCATGAGTTCTGAGCCGTCGGACAACGTGACGACGGCTCGCTGGCCGACACCCGTGCTGAACGTCTGGCTGTCAAAGAGGCCTTCCGGCCGCCAGACGCTCCATCCGACCGCCACGCCGGCTCCGATCACCGCCGCCGCGAACGACGCCGCAAGAGCCCGGCGCAAGAAGCTACGCCTTAGAAGGCGCATGGGCTCGGGCGGAAGCGCTTCGCGCATGGCAAGCATCCGTGGGTGTGCGCGGATGAGATCCAGCGTGGCCCAGGTCCGTTCGACCGCATCGAACGCGGACTGGTGGGCTGGATCAGCGTCGAGCCACTCACGCAGTTCGGCCTCCTGCTCGGCCGAAATCTGGCCAGACCTCGACCGCGAGTACCAGGCGGCGGCGATATCGTCGATCTCGTCGAAATCGGTTTCGTCCTGCCATGTCATTTCCGGTCCTCCAGGATGGTCGTGACCTGCCTCAATGCCCGCGCGATGAGTCGCTCCACGGCGCTTACCGTGATCCCCATGCGCCTGGCCACGCCCCTGTACGTCGCCTCTTCGAAACGGTGCAAGAGAAGCGCCTCTCGTGATCTCAACGGCAGATTTTCCACAGCCGAAAGCAACTTTTCGAGGGCTTCCTTGCCGAGCAGTATGCGTTCCGGGGATAGCTCCTCGACCGGATTCTCGTAAGCTTCCAGGCTGCCGCCCAGCGTCGGGTAGTTGTACTTGCGGTGGGCGAGGACGCCCCGCGCCACCTGGAAGAGGTAGCCGCGGACGTTTTCAATCCCTTCGCCACCGCCGCGGACGGACAGTGAGAGGAAGACATCCTGGACCATATCCTCGGCATCGGCGGGGGGGACCCGCTTTTCGAAGTACCGTCGCAGCGCCGGCCCATACTCTTTGATCCAGGCGCGCAGCATCTCGTCCGAGCCCTTGGCAGGGTCGTCCGGCGTGCGTGGGGGCGAGGCCATGCGGCCAAACTCCATGCGACTGATCCCAATCATCGGACGCGAAGGCGTGTCAGTCCACTCCCAGACGGCGATGCCTGGGACGGAAGAGGCAAATCAGCGAAAACACCCCACATTCGGGTGAAAACTTTTTTGTCCTTCAGGGCCGCCCCGGTCGGGCCAGCGCGGAAATCGGGCTGGGCGCGCTCCGACCGAAAGGACTGTCAGGTTAAGTGCGGCGGCCATAGCGCCCCCTGCCCCCCTCACTTCAGGCTGCGACGGTCGCCGCGCTCCATGCAGCCTGAGCCTCGCCGCGGAAGCGGCGAAGGGTCGGTCAGCTGATCCGGTGAGGCCGAGGCCAGGAGCCCCTGCCCTACCTGCGCCTAGTGGAGACGAGTTGCCGTTCGACTGCCCGCACCGCCAGCCGTCCGATTAAGGTATTGTTTTTATAGACTTTACCGACACCCCGGGCGCCGGTCATGCAGTAAGAGCACCAGCGGAGCGAGCCGTGAGCTGGTGCGGGCGGCGAGAACTCGCTTTCGACCGGGCGTCCCAGGCAAGTCCTCACAGGCGCCTCCTCGGGGGCGCTCGGCCTGCCATCCCGTGTCAGCCGCCAGTCCGGTCCTGGGCGCGTGTGGGGGTGGTTCGAACAGGCGTTCCCTGCGGCTCGAACGCCGCAATGATCGGACAGGGACCGGCAGAGCTGGCGGCGCACTCCTCCGCGAGATGTCGAAGCGCGGCCCGCGCGGTCTCCAGTTCCCCGATCTTCGCATCCAACGCCGCGATCCGTCGCCCGGCCAGTTCGCGGACGCGGGCCCGGTCCTCTCCCGCGTCGAGCGCCAGCAGTTCGGCGATGTGCTCCAGGGTGAAGCCTGCGGACTGGGCCGAGCGGATGAACCGCAGCCGGCGCACATCGTCCGGCCCATAGCGCCGGACCCCGCCGCCCAGCCCGCCGCCGGCCGGACGCTCGGGCGTCTGGAGCAGCCCCCGCCGCTGATAGTAGCGGACCGTCTCGACCCCCACGCCGCCCTGGCGGGCGAGGCCGGCTATCGTCATCGACATGCCTTGACCCCGTACCATGGTACGGAACCTACATAGGGCGGGTCCGCTTGTGGACAAGCAGGAGCATCATGATGAGCCGCTATCCGACCCGATCCGCCACCCTCTATCGAATGGTGATGCCCGAGCACGTCTGCCCGTTCGGCCTCAAGGCCCGGCATCTGCTGCGAAGCCAGGGTTATACGGTCGACGACCGCTGGCTGACCACGCGCGGGGAAACCGACGCCTTCAAGGCCGAACATCACGTACAGACCACGCCGCAGGCCTTCATCGACGGCAAGCGCATCGGCGGCTACGACGACCTGCGCCGTTACTTCGGCAAGACCGTCCGCGATCCGAAGGCGAAGACCTATGCGCCGGCGATCGCCGTGTTCGCAGCCACGGCCCTGACGGCGGCTGCGGCGAGCTACGCGACGTCCGGCGAGCTGTTCACGGCGCGCACCGTCGCGTGGTTCATCAGCTTCAGCATGGTCGTGCTGGCGATCCTGAAGCTGCGGGATGTCGAGAGCTTCTCCAACATGTTCCTGGGCTATGACCTGCTGGCCAGGCGGTGGGTTCCCTACAGCTACGCCTACCCCTTCGCCGAACTGCTGGCGGGCGTGCTGATGACCGCCGGCGCGCTGACATGGCTCTCGGCGCCGCTCGCCCTGACGATCGGAAGCATCGGGGCGGTCTCGGTGTTCAAGGCGGTCTACCTCGACAAACGCGACCTCAAGTGCGCCTGCGTCGGCGGCGACAGCAACGTGCCGCTGGGCTTCGTCTCGCTGACCGAGAACCTTATGATGGTGGCGATGGCCGTCTGGATGCTGGCGATGGCGGCGTCCGGGACACGCGCCTGATCCGCCTCAAGGCCGCCGGGCGGCCGGCCTCCTACCCTGCGCCACCACTGGTGAGGACCCCATGAACCGGCTCAAAGCGCAGCGGTCAACGTCAAGGGCGTCAGGCCCACCGTCCGGCCTTGCGCCGGATCAAATTCCGCAGAGAGTTGCGCCCATGACCACTCCTCCCGGACGACTGGACGACCTTGTGACCCACGCGGCGACGGCCCCGACCGTCGGCGCCGCCATCGTCCACCCCTGCGATCCCGGCTCCGTCGCGTCCGTGGCGCAGGCGGCGAAGCTGGGCTTCGTCTCGCCGATCCTGGTCGGGCCGGAGGCCAGGGTGCGGGCGGCGGCGCAAGCGGCCGGCGTGGACATCTCCGGCTTTCGCCTCGCGCCCACCCCGCACAGCCACGCCTCGGCAGCCGAGGCGGTGCGGCTGGTCCGGGCGGGCGAGGCGGGCGTGCTGGTCAAGGGCTCGCTGCATACCGACGAGCTGATGGCCGCCGTGGTCGACGCCGACGAGGGTCTGAGGACCGAGCGGCGGATCAGCCACGTCTTCGTCATCGACCTGGCGTCCTATCCGCGCCTGCTGCTGATCACGGACGCGGCGATCAACATCACCCCGACGCTCGAGGAAAAGCGCGACATCGTCCAGAACGCCATCGACCTGGCCCGCGCCATCGGCATCGCGCGCCCGAAGGTGGCCATCGTCTCGGCCATCGAGACGGTGACCTCGAAGCTGCCCTCTACCCTGCACGCCGCCGCCCTGTGCAAGATGGCCGACCGGGGCCAGATCACCGGCGGCGACCTCGAAGGGCCGCTGGCCTTCGACAACGCCATCAGTCCCGAGGCGGCGCGCGACAAGGGCATCGGCGGGACGGTGGCGGGCTGCGCGGACATCGTCGTCGTGCCGGACCTCGAGGCGGGCAACATGCTGGCCAAGCAGCTCACCTTCCTGGCCGGGGCGGAGTCGGCCGGGATCGTGCTGGGCGCCCGCGCGCCCATCGCCCTGACCAGCCGCGCCGACACGGTGGAAGCGCGCGTGGCCTCAATGGCGGTGGCGGCCCTGCTGGCGGCGCGGGCGGCGTGAGCGTCCTGGCGCTCAACGCCGGTTCGGCGACGCTGAAGTTCGCGCTCTACGAGGGCGAGGCGCTGCTGGCGCGGGGCCTCGTCGATCACTGGGGCGGCTCCGGCCAGACCTTCAGCCTCGAAGGCCCGATCCCCGGCGGGCGGGAG
The DNA here is from genome assembly GCA_964579695.1 of uncultured Caulobacter sp. Classification (GTDB taxonomy): domain Bacteria; phylum Pseudomonadota; class Alphaproteobacteria; order Caulobacterales; family Caulobacteraceae; genus Caulobacter. Next base: position 12,366 of record CAZOHI010000044.1, read on the forward strand.
GCGGCGGTCCGCTACCTACTGGACTGGATCGAGCGGACATGGCCGGGCGAGGTGACGGCCATGGGGCACCGCATCGTCCACGGCGGCGCGGATTACGACGGGCCGGTTCGCGTGACGCCCGAGGTGATGGCCAGGCTGGAGGCGCTGAGCCCGCTGGCGCCGCTGCACCAGCCGGACGGGCTGACGGGCCTGAGGCTCGCGCAGGCGGCCCGTCCGCAGGCCCTGCAGGTCGCCAGCTTCGACACCGCCTTCCACCGCACCATGCCTGCGGTCGCCGCCCGCTTCGCCCTGCCCCGCGAGTTCGAGGCGCAGGGGGTGCGGCGCTACGGTTTCCACGGCCTGTCCTACGCCCATGTCGCCGGGCGGCTGCGGGCGCTGGCTCCCGGGATGGAGCGGGTGATCGTGGCGCACCTGGGCAGCGGGGCCAGCCTCTGCGCCATGCGGAACGGCCGCGGCATCGACACCACCATGGGCTTTTCGGCGCTCGACGGGCTGGTGATGAGCACCCGTTGCGGGTCCATCGATCCCGGTGTCGTGCTCCATCTCATCCAGCAGCGGGGCATGACGCCCGAGGCGGTGACGGACCTGCTCTACCGGCGCTCGGGGCTGCTGGGCGTCTCCGGCGTCAGCGGCGACATGCGCGCATTGCTGGCCAGCCCCGAACCTGCCGCCGCCGAGGCGCTGGAGCTCTACGTCCACCGCATCGTGCGCGAGGCAGGCGCGCTGGCCAGCGTGATGGGCGGCCTCGACGGACTGGTGTTCACGGCGGGGGTCGGGGAGAACAGCCCCGAGGTCCGTGAGGCGGTGTGCGAGGGGCTCGGCTGGCTGGGCGTGCGGCTGGAGGCCGGCTCCGGAGACGGCGAACGCAGGATCGGGCGCATCGGCGATGCAGGCGGCGTCTGGGTCATCCCCACCGACGAGGAGCAGGTCATCGCCCGGGAGGCGATGGCGGTGGCCGAAGCGGCCGGGCCAGCAGGTCCCTGATGCAGCTGTTGAGGCTGTCGCCGATGACGAAGCCGCCAGCGCTCCCCAGGTCCTCCGCCGCCAGCAGCTCCACGCCGCTGTGCACCCGCACAACGCCCGCCGGAAGGCTACGCAGAATCCCTTATGGGTTTGGCCCGAATTTTCGCCCACCCTCGCCGGCGGTACTCAACCTCTCATCCATCCGCGAGGAGAGACGGTCATGGCCGACCCCCAGCCGATCCAGGCGTCCGCCGCCCATGCGCGGCCGGCCGCCCTGCCCGACATCCCGGCCATCGGTCCCCGGATGACCTATGCGCGGGACGAGGAGATCTTCGGCGAGGGCGAGCCGTCCGACTTCGTCTACCAGGTGCTCAGCGGCGTGGTCCGCACCTGCCGCTTCCACAGCGACGGCCGCCGCCAGATCGATGAATTCCACCTGGCCGGCGAATACTTCGGGCTGGAGCTGGACGGCGACCACACCTGCAGCGCCGAGGCGCTCGGCCCGGTGACCGTGCTGCTCCTGCGCCGCAGCACGCTCGGCGAGATCGCCGCCCGCGACCCGGCCGTGAGCCGCCAGTTGCTGGACCTGTCGCTGCGCACCCTGCGCCGCAGCCACCGGCACCTGAACATGCTCGGCCTCAAGGGCGCCTGCGAGCGGGTGGCCGCCTTCCTCGTCGACTTCGCCCAGCGTTCGGGTTCCGCGGCCTTCATCGAACTGCCCATGTCGCGGCAGGACATCGCCGACTACCTGGGCCTGACCATCGAGACCGTCTCGCGGACCTTCACCCAGCTGGAGGCCGACGGCGTCATCGGCCTGCCCGACCGCCGCCGGGTGCTGGTGCGCGATCCCCAGCAGCTGCGCGGCCTCTGCGCCTGACGGCTATTCCGTCGTCCTGCCGTCGAAATGCTCCTTACCCGCGTCGGCGATGGCCTTGGTCGCGTGGACCACGCCGTCGCGGTGCTCGGGCGGGCCGTACAGGGTGTAGAGCTTCAGCGGCTCTCGCCCGGTGTTGACGACGTTATGCCTGGCGCCGGCCGGGACGATGATGGCGTCGTCGTCCTTGACCGCGGTCCTGACGCCGTCGATCCACACCTCGCCCTCCCCGTCCTCGACGCGGAAGAACTGGTCGCGGTCGGGATGGGTCTCCTCGCCGATCTCCTCGCCCGGCTGCAGGGCCATGAGCACCAGTTGAAGGTGCTTGCCCGTGTAGAGGACGCGCCGGAAGTCGGTGTTGTCCTCGGTCAGCGTCTCGATGTCGTCGACAAAGCCTTTCATGGCTCTCCTCTGGGTTTGGGATCATACGCCCGGGCATGGCGCAGGGCGCCGTCGTCCAGGTAAACGTCGAACACGGCCGCCACGTTGCGCGCCAGCGCCCGGCCCGGCTCGGCATGGCGTCAGGATCGCCTCCGAAGGGGCGGCGCGCACTGATCTCGATCAAGTCGGCCCGTCGCCTTCGTGGTCGAGCAGGATGCGGGCGGCGTCGCCTTGCGGGTCGTCGTACTGGCGGCTCTTCAGGGTCCAGGCGAATGCGGCCAGCCCGGCCAGCGCCAGCAGCAGCGAGAAGGGCAGCAGGACGAAGATGACGTTCACCGTCCCCCTCCGGCCCAGTTCATGCGCAGGGCGTTGGCCGTCACCAGCAGCGAGGAGGCGCTCATGGCGATAGCGGCGATGAACGGGTTGACCAGCCCAGCGATGGCGAGCGGCGCGGCGACGAGGTTGTAGAGCCCCGACATCGCGAAGTTCTCCAGCGCCCGGCGCCGCGCGGCGCGGGCCACGTCCAAGGCCAGCGGCGCGGCCGACAGCCCCTCGCCCGCGAACACGAGGTCGGCGGCGTTCTGGCTGGCGTCGAGCGCCGAGCCGGGGGCCATCGCGGCATGGGCCTTCGCCAGCGCGGCGGCGTCGTTGAGCCCATCGCCGACCATCAGCACCTTGCGGCCCTGCGCCTTCAGGGCGTCGATGCGGGCGGCCTTGTCGAAGGGCGTCAGACCCGCGCGCCAGTCGGCGATCCCGACCTCGCGCGCGGCCCGCTCCACGGGACCTGCGGTGTCGCCCGACAGGATTTCCACCGTCAGCCCTTGCGCCTTCAGCGCGGCGACGGCGCTGGCGGCGTCGGGCCGCAGGGTGTCGGAGAAGCGCAGGCGGACCTTGGTGTCGCCCTCGAAGGCGAACCACAGCTCGGTCTCGCCGCCCGGCCCCCCGGCCCCGACGAAGGCGGCGCGGCCAAGGCGGGCCTTGCGGCCGGCGACGTAGCCCTCCACGCCCTGCCCCGCCGTCTCGACGGCGTCCGCAGCGACTTCGCCCGGCCCGGCCGCCTCGGCGACCGCTTTCGCCAAGGGATGGCGCGAGGCGCGGGCGAGCGGGGCGGCCATCAGCACCACCGAACGCGGCGCGCCGACGAGGCGCGGGCGGCCCTCGGTCAGGACGCCGGTCTTGTCGAGGACGACGTGGTCGATCTCGGCCAGCCGCTCCAGCGCCGCGCCGGACTTGACCAGCACCCCCTTGCGGAACAGCCGCCCCGAGGCCGTGACCTGCACCGCCGGGACCGCCAGCCCCAGCGCGCAGGGGCAGGTGATGATCAGCAGCGCCGCCGCCCGCAGCAGGGCCTCGCGCGGCTCCAGCCCCAGAAACCAGCCGCCCGCGAAGGTCAGCAGCGCCAGGGTATGGACCACCGGCACGTAGACGGCGGCGGCCTTGTCGGCCAGGCGGACGTAGGCGGACTTGCTCTGGGCGCCGGCCTCCATCAGCCGGGCGATGGCGGCGAGGGTGCTGTCCTGCGAGCGCGCCCGCACCCGCAGCACCAGCCGCCCGCCGAGGTTCAGCGCCCCGGCGTTGCAGGGCTGGCCGACCGCCACCGCGACAGCGGCGCTCTCGCCGGTGATCAGGCTGTTGTCGAGGCTGGAGGCGCCCGCCTCCACGATCCCGTCGACCGGAACCCTCTCGCCGGGCGCGACGGCGATGAGGTCGCCGACATGGACCTCGCCGACGGGCACGGCATGCTCGCGGCCCCCGGCGTCCAGCCGCACGGCGGCGGGGGCTTGCAGGGCGAGCAGATCGCGGGCCGCGCTCCTCGCCCTCGCCCGCAGCCGCTGGTCGAGGTAGCGGCCGATCAGCAGCAGGAAGAGCAGGGAGACGGCGGCGTCGAAATAGGCGTGGGCGCCGCCGAGCATGGTCTCGGAGAAGCTGACGATCAGGGTCAGCAGCACGCCGATGGAGATCGGCACGTCCATGTTGGCCCGTCCCCGCCTGAGCGAGCGCCAGGCGGACTCGAAGAAGGGCATCCCGGCGTAGAGGGCGCAGGGCGTGGCGACCAGCGCGCTCAGCCAGTACATGAAGGTGCGGGTGGCCGGATCGACCTCCTGCCCGAACAGTCCCGCCCAGACCGGCACGGAAAACATCATCACGTTGCCCGCCCCGAAGGCGGCGACCCCCAGGGCCATGACGAGGCGCCGGCCCTCGCGGTCCTCGGCCTGCTTCGCTTCGGCGGGGTCGTAGGGCGTGGCGCGATAGCCGAGGTCGTCCAGCGTCTCGACCACCCGGGCCGGGTCGGCCGGGCCGTCGAAGGCCACCGACAGCTTGCCGCTGGTCAGGTTCAGCCGCGCGGCCGAGACCCCCGGCAGGGCCGCGACGCCCTTCTCGATCTTCGCCATGCAGGCGGCGCAGCGGGCGCCGCGGACCAGCAGCTCCAGCCGCGCCGAGCCGTCCGCCTCGCGGCTGAGGAAGGCCGAATGGTCGATGGCGGTCATCGCCACACCAGCCGGTGCTCGAAGCCGAAGCTGCGGCCTTGGGGATCGGCCGCCGAGACCGTCAGGTCCCAGCCGCCGGGCGCCGCGCCGGTGGCCGCGCGGTACAGGCCGGGACCGACCTCGCGGAAGGCGGGTTCGATGCGCCCGGCCTCGGTGGCGGGGCGCTCCAGCCTGGCGGACAGGTCCAGGCCCGTGACGGGGCGGCCCTCGCGGTCGCGGAAGGCGACGTCGATCACCCCCGCCTCGCCCGGCGCCACCTCGGCCCGCCAGCCCAGCGCCGCCTGCGCCTGCCGCGACTCCAGCGTGCGGTTGTAGGCGAGCCCCGCCTCGTAGGGATTGTCCACCGTCTGGCCCGGGAAGGTGCGGATGGCGAAGTACATGAAGGCCCCGTCCACCGCGAAGATCACGGCGAAGAACAGGACCATCCCGGCCAGCACGTGGCGGCCCTTGACCTCGAAAGGCTCGCTCATGGGTTGGCTCCCGACTGGAAGACGGTCTGCGCCGCCGCGCCCTCGACGGAGAAGGCGACCGGCAGGCTGGGCCGGGCCGGGGCCTGGGACGCGGTGACGAAGACGCGGACGGCGCGCACCTCGTTGGCGGGAACGGCGATGGTCAGGGGACCGCGCGTGGCTTCGGCGCCCGGCGTCTTCAGCATCGCCCCGTCCAGCCCCGAGAAGCGGACCTGGAACTCGCGCGGCTCCAAGCTGCGGTTGGCGATCTTCAGGGTGTAGCCGTCGCGGATGGAGCCGTCGTGCAGCCGCACGAAGGTCGGGTTGCGGTCGCGCAGCACATGCAGCCCCACGACGCTGCGGTTCGCCAGTCCCCACAGCATCACCCCCGACACCGCCGCCAGCAGCACGGCGTAGAAGATCGTCCGCGTGCGTACGAAGCGGTAGACGGGCTTCTCCCCCCTCGAACGGCAGGCGACCGCCGCGTCGGTGTCGTAGGCGATCAGCCCCTTGGGACGGCCGACCCTGTCCATGATCTCGTCGCAGGCGTCGATGCACAGGCCGCAGTTGATGCATTCGAGCTGCGAGCCGTTCCTGATATCGATGCCCATCGGACAGACGACGACGCACTGGGTGCAGTCGATGCAGTCGCCGCGCCCTTCCCAGGTCTGGCCCTTCTTGTGCGCCCCGCGCGGCTCGCCCCGGTCGGCGCGATAGGTGACCTGCAGCGAATGGCGGTCGAGCATCGCCCCCTGGATGCGCGGCCAGGGGCACATGTAGGTGCAGACCTGCTCGCGCATGAACCCGGCCAGCGTGTAGGTCGTGGAGGTCAGCAGGGCGCAGGAGACGTAGGCCGTCACCGGCGCCTGCCCGATCCAGAAGGCGCCGATCAGCGTCGGCGCGTCGTGGAAGTAGAATATCCACGCCCCGCCGACGCCGAAGGCGATGCCCAGCCAGACGGCGTGCTTGCCGCCCTTGCGCCACATCTTGTCCAGGGACCAGGGCGCGGCGTCGAGGCGCATGCGGGCGTTGCGGTCGCCCTCGAACCAGCGCTCGACCTGCATGAAGAGGTCGGTCCATACCGTCTGCGGGCAGGCGTAGCCGCACCACAGCCGCCCGAATAGGGCCGAGGTCAGGAACAGCGCCAGCGCCGCCATCACCAGGAGGCCGGTGATGAAATAGACCTCCTGCGGCCAGAGCTGGATCCAGAAGAAATAGAACCGCCGCCCGGTGAAATCGACCAGCACCGCCTGGTCCGGCAGGCCTCCCGGCCGGTCCCATCGCAGCCACGGCGTGACGTAGTAGACCGCCAGGGTCACTGCCAGCAGCGCCCACTTGATCGTCCGCCAGCGGCCGTGGACGCGCTTGGGATAGATCGGCTCGCGCGGCTTGTAGAGGCTCCCGGTCCGGTCGATGACGACGGTCATTCGCCGCCCGCATTGGCGTGGATGTAGACGGCCAGCGCCTTCAGCGTCTCCTTATCGAAGCGCGGTCCCCAGGCGGGCATGACCCCGCCCCGGCCGTTCCAGATCTGGCCGTGGATGGCCTCGCGGCCCTCGCCGTAGAGCCATTCGCCGTCGGTCAGGTCAGGGGCGCCGGTCGCCTGGCCGCCCTGCCCCGCCGGGCCGTGGCAGCTGGCGCACTGGTCGGCGTAGAGGGGCGCGGCGCGCGTGACGGCGGCCTCGTCGGCCTTGCGGCGCGACAGGGCGACGACGTACTCGGTCAGGTCGTCGACCTGGGCCGGCTGCAGCATCCCGTCGCGGCCGAAGGCCGGCATCTGCGAGACCCGCGCGGCCGGATCGCCCGAGCGCACGCCGACCCGCAGCGTCTTGTGGATGTCCTCCAGCGAGCCGCCCCACAGCCAGACGTCGTCGCGCAGGTTGGGATAGCCCTTCGCCCCCGCCCCGCCCGCGCCGTGGCAGGTGGCGCAGTTGTCGCCGAACACCGACTGGCCGACGGCGAGCGCATAGGTCTGAAGCTCGGGATCGCCCTCGATCTCTTCCAGCGTGGCGTGGGTCAGGCGGGCGGCCTCGGCGCCGCGCAGGGCCTTGAGGTCCTGCAGGTCGCGGGCGACGTTGGCGCGGTCGGACCAGCCGAGGACGCCGCGCGTATAGCCCGACACGCCGGGCCAGGCGGGCATCAGCACCCAGTAGACGACGGCGATCGCCACGCCGGCCCAGAACGTCCACAGCCACCAGCGCGGCAGCGGGTTGTCCAGCTCCCTGATGCCGTCCCATTCGTGGCCCGTCGTCTCGACGCCCGAGACCTCGTCGGTTTCACGCTGGGCCATCGGTCTCGTCCTCCTCGAGCGGCAGGCGGGCGGCGCGCTGGAACATGGCCCTGTTGCGCGGCCAGACGGCGAAGGCGCACCCGGCCAGGAAGATCGCCATGAAGTAGAAGGTCCCGCCCTGCTGGACGATGCGGGCCATGGTCTCGTAGCTCATGGCGCTACCTCCGGTTCTCGGGTGCGTCGGCCCGGTAGGTGGAGAAGTCGACGAGCGTTCCCAGCATCTGGAGATAGGCGATCAGCGCATCCATCTCGGTCAGCCGGTCGGGGTCGCCGTCGAAGTCGCGGTTGGCGGCCTTGGGCCCGTAGCGCTCGCGCAGCGCAATCGCGTCGATGGCGAAGGGATCGCCCTGCGCCTGCGCGTCGGCCACGGCCTTGTCGGCCATCTCGCCGGTATAGGGCACGCCCAGCGCCTGCATGGCCCGCACCTTGGCGCGCAGGTCCTCCAGCCGCAGCTCCTTGTCGGCCAGGAAGGCGTAGGGCGGCATGACGCTCTCGGGCACTACCGAGCGCGGGTCGGCCAGGTGGTCGCGGTGCCAGCCGTCCGAATACTTGCCCCCGACCCGCGCCAGGTCCGGCCCGGTGCGCTTGGAGCCCCACTGGAAGGGGTGGTCGTACAGGCTCTCGGCGGCGAGGCTGTAGTGACCGTAACGCTCCACCTCGTCGCGCAGCGGGCGGATCATCTGCGAGTGGCAGGTATAGCAGCCCTCGCGGATGTAGATGTCGCGCCCGGCCAGCTCCAGCGGCGTGTAGGGGCGCATCCCATCGACCTTCTCGATGGTGCTCTTCAGCCAGAACAGAGGCGCGATCTCGACGAGCCCCCCGATCGACACCACGACGACGATGCCGATGACGAGGAGCAGCGAATGCCGCTCCAGCTTGCCGTGATGCTTCCAGACGGACATGGCGCGCCTCCTACTCCGCGGCCAGGAGGGCGGGCGTGGCCTGCCGGGCCAGGGCCGGCGAGCGCGCCGTGCGCCACAGGTTGTAGATCATGATCAGGACGCCCGAGAGGTACATCGCGCCCCCCAAGGTGCGGATGACGTTCTCGACGTGCTTGGCCGAGACGGTCTCGACGAAGCTGTTGGCCAGGAAGCCCTGCGGCGTGTACTCGCGCCACATCAGGCCCTCCATGATGCCGGAGACCCACATCGCGGCGATGTAGAGCAGGATGCCGGTGGTCGCGATCCAGAAGTGCCACTCGACCAGCCGGTCGGAATAAAGTCTCTGCTTCTTCCACAGCCACGGGACCATGCAGTAGACCGCCCCGAAGGTGATGAAGCCGACCCAGCCCAGCGCGCCCGAATGCACGTGGCCGATGGTCCAGTCGGTGTAGTGGCTGAGCGAATTGACCGACCGCAGGCTCATCAGCGGGCCTTCGAACGTGCTCATGCCGTAGAAGGCGATGGACACCGCCATCATCCGCACAACCGGGTCGGTGCGCAGCTTGTCCCAGGCGCCCGACAGCGTCATCAGCCCGTTGATCATGCCGCCCCACGAGGGCATCCACAGCATGATCGAGAAGGTCGCCCCCAGCGTCTGCGCCCACTGCGGCAGGGCCGTGAAGTGCAGGTGGTGGGGGCCTGCCCAGATGTAGATGAAGATCAGCGCCCAGAAGTGGACGATGGACAGGCGGTAGCTGTAGACCGGCCGCTCCACGCGCTTGGGCACGAAGTAGTACATCATGGCCAGGAAGCCGGCGGTCAGGAAGAAGCCGACGGCGTTGTGGCCGTACCACCACTGCGTCAGGGCGTCCTGCACCCCGGAAAACAGCGAATAGCTGCGGTGGTTCAGCGGCCCGACCGGCAGGGCCAGGTTGTTGACCACGTGCAACAGGGCGATGGTGACGATGAAGGCCAGGTAGAACCAGTTGGCCACATAGATGTGCGGCTCCGTCCGCTTCCAGATCGTGCCCAGGAAGACCAGCAGGTAGGCCACCCACACGACCGTCAGCCACAGGTCGACCAGCCATTCCGGCTCGGCGTACTCCTTCGACTGGGTGATCCCCGCCAGGTATCCGACCGCAGCCAGCACGATGAACAGCTGGTAGCCCCAGAACACGAACCACGGGGTCAGCCCGCCCCACAGCCGCGCCCGGCAGGTCCGCTGCACCACCCAGAAGGAAGTGCAGATCAGCGCATTGCCCCCGAACGCGAAAATCACGCCCGAGGTATGCAGCGGCCGCACCCGCCCGAAATTCAGCCACCCCGCCTCGGGGAAATAGAGCAGCTCCGGCCACGACAGCTGGGCGGCGATGAACACGCCCGCCGCCATGCCGACCGCCGCCCAGAACATGGTGGCGATGACCCCGGCCCTGATGACCCCGTCGGCGTACTTGGCCGGATCGGCCCTGAACCCGCCCGCCGCGATCTGGGCGTTGAGCGCGAAGGCCGCCAGCGCGAAGGCGCCGGTGAAGATGTAGCCCTGGAGACGGAACAGCGGATCGGGCGACAGCCCGGTCGCCACGATGGACCCCAGCGCGGCCGCGACGGCGGCGACCAGCCACCCAGGCGCATCCTGCGAGATCTTGCCCTCTTCCATAAACCCACGCCCCTGAGATTCCCGACGTCCCTCAGTGGGTGAAACGGCCTCCCGCGGCCTTGATCCAGATCAAGGACCGCCCGGCCCAGCCGCCGCACCCTGCGGGCCATGGAGCATCTGGAAGACAGGCTGGCGGCCGGCGCCCCGTGGCTCGCCGCCGCCCTGATCTCGGCTGAAATCGGCTGGCTGCAGATGGCGCAGGCGGACCGGCTGGGCGTGATCTGCGGGCTGACGCCTGGGCAGGGACACTGCGCCGCCTGCTATGTGGCCGCGGCCCTGCTGGCCCTGGGCCTACTGGCGATGTCAGCGCCGGGTGCAGCGGCCAGCCGAGGAGGCGGCAGGCCGGGGCCGCGCCGAGGCCGTGGCGATCCCGGCGACGGTGTCGCTCAGGGACGTGTGATGGTCCGGGAAATGGAACTCCCGAGGTATGACTTCGACGGCCTCCTCTCCGCCCGTCCCCGCCCTTCCCCATCGAGGGGGAAGGGAGAGACAGGAGCGCAACGCTGGATGTCGATTGGCCTAAAGCGAACTCGCGCCGCGCAGGCGGTTCACCAGCGCAGGCGCAGGCCCAGCGACAGGCTGTAGTTGTCGATGTCGTCGGCGAGCTTGACGCCCCCGGAGACGTAGCCGCTGAGCGTGCCGGATTCATTGCCGGCGCTAAGGCCGCCGCCGAGTTCCTGGAAGTCGCCCGAGAGGTCGTCGGCGAAGGTGACGCCGGTCGCCGTGCCCGTGTTGTTGATCCTCACGACGCCGTCGCCGGCGAACTCGTTCCAGGCCCTCGCCACCGCCCAGGCGCGGAGCGGCCCCGCCGCGCCGCCGACGCGAACGCCGACCGCCGCACGGGAGCTGACCGCGTCCGTGAAGGTGATGTCGTAGCCGGTCGGCCGCACGTCATCGATGGTGCTGCTGAGGTAGGCGGCGGTGACGATCGGCTGGACGAAGACGTCGCCCCCGATCTTCCAGCCCGCTTCCGCCCGGCCGCCGAGGGTGAGGACGTTGGCGTCGGTGGCCTCGAAGGTGGAGGAGGTCCGCTCCAGTTCCAGCAGGTTGGCGTTGAACGCCCCGTCCAGGCTGAACGGCCCGGACCGCCAGCTTCCGTAGAGGCCCGCCGTCGGGCCGCTCATCTCGTCGCGGGTGTCCGAGCCGTCGAACGACAGTTGCGAACGGACGACGCCGCCGTGGACGCCGAACGTGATGTCGTCGCCCCTGAAGAGGTCGAAGCCGGCGATCGCCGTGGCGGTTTCCAGCGAGTAGCCGTTGTCGGCGGTGAAGGTGTTTCCCCCCGCCGTGAAGGACTGCGTCAGCTCGCGGTCGCTGTTCTCGGCGGCGACGCGGATCCACATCCCGCCGTTGGCGCCGGCCGCAAGGTCCGCCTGGCGCCCGGCGACGACATCGGCGGTGGTGTGCCAGGTCGACAGGACTTCGTGGATCACCGGAGCGAACTCGAAGGCGTCGGCGCGCGGGGCGCTGATGAGTGCATGCGTCTGCGTGTCGGCGTTGTAGCGCAGCGTGAACCCGAACAGGCTCCGGGACCCCATGACGCCGCCGAGCAGCCGGTCTCGCGAGTAGCCGGTCGAGGCCTCATCGAGGACGAAGTGGCCCCCCGCGCTCACGCCGCCGCCCACATCCACCAGCACGATCGGCTTGGTGCTGAACCGGGTGACATCCTGGTCGCCCGAGACCGTGACGGCGACGCCGGTCACGCCGGCGGTGGTTCCGCCCGTGAGGTCGAGACAGCCGGCGATGGCCGTGCCGCAGGCGGTCGCGCCGGCGGGGTCGAGCGTGGTGGTGAGCGTCAGCAGGCTGGCGGCCGAGCCGGTGAAGGTCGTCCCGGCGACGGCCAGGGTGTTGGCGCCCAGCGCGATCCTGCCGGCGTTGTTGAAGGTCTCCAGGCCGGTGAAGGTCGAGGCGCCCGAGACGGTGAGCGTTCCGCCGTTGGCGAGCGTGCTGGCGCCTGCGCCGAGGTTGCTGGCTCCGCTGGTGGCCCAGCTCCCGCCATTGGTCGCCACGACCGCGCCGGTCACCGAGCCGAGCTCCAACCGGCCGGTGAGCACGCCGGTGCTGTTCAGCGTGAGGCCGCCTCCAGCCGCCCGGACCGCCACGCCGTTCGCGGCGCCGCCGGTAATGGTCCCGGCGTTGGTGACGGTCGTGGTCCCGGCCGACGTCAAGTTGAGCGCGCCGGTCGAGGCGGTCGTCGCCTGCGCCGTGCGCCCGGCCGCGATGTTGATCGACGCGGCTCCGCCCGCGTTGGCCAGGATGGCGGCGCCGGACTGGCCGTTGATCGCGCCCGCGCCGGCGTTGATGTTGACGGTCAGAAGTCCCGTTCCGGTGCGCGCGTCGATGGCCGCCAGGCCCACTCCGGCGGTGTTGTTCATCGTCACCGCGCCGGTGGAGGTGACGGTCAGGGCGCCCGTTCCGCTCGCCTGGGCCTCGATGCCGCGGACGCGGCCGGCGACGGCCCCGGCGGTGCTGACCGTGACGGCGCCGGCGCCGCCGGTCGACACGGCGCGGATGGCGCTCTGCTGCTGGGCGCCGACGGTGGAGGAGCCCACGTTGACGGCCCCCGTCGTGTTGGTGACGCTGACCGCCCCGCCGCCGCTGGACACCGCCTGGACGCCGTAAGTGTTCTGTATGGTGGTCCCGGTGACCGCGGCTGTGGTGATGGAGATGGCCCCGGACACGCTGGTCGCGTCGATGACGGGGCCGACGTTCTGGGCGCCGCCCGTCACCGTTCCGGCGGTGGACACCCAGGTGACGGTGTCGGCGCCGGTGGCCGACAGGTTGACGCCGTCTCCCCCGGCCGTCGAGCCGACCGTCACCGCTCCGGCCGTGCTCACCGTCGCCCCCGCGCCGGTGAAGACGCAGGTGACGCCGGGGTTGTAGGTCCCGGTCGCGACGGTGACGGCGTTGGTCCCGTTGCCCGTGGGGGCTGGGACCGAGACGCAGGTCGCCTGCTGGGCCGCCGCCGTGGTCGGCGCCAGCGCCGCTCCGCTGATCACGAGACCTGCGGCGGCGAGCGACGAGCCGGCCAGGAGCGACAGACGCGTGCGGGTCCTACCGCGGTTCGAAGCCGGCATGATTTCCCCCTTTATGTTCTTGATGGCCATGTCGATCACCCCCCGAACCCGACGCTGAGCCTGAAGTACGGGCCGTCGATCGTGCGGTCGAAGGACTTGCGCTCGCGGTCGCCGCCGTCGATCGCGTTGAAGTAGCGTTCCCACCGATAGCCGGTATCGACCTTGAAGCGGTCGATCTCGTAGGTCAGGCCAAGGCTGAGGTTGGCGGTCGG
>CAZOHI010000045.1:0-10611 GCA_964579695.1 uncultured Caulobacter sp.
GCGGGAAGGCCATGTCCGGCGCGCCGATCATCAGCGGCACGAACCAGTTGCCGAACCCGCCGATCATCGCCGGCATGACCATGAAGAAGATCATGATCAGGGCGTGGCCGGTCACGACCACGTTGTAGCCGTGCTTGGACGGCTCCACGAGGCCGGTCGCGGCGAGCCACGAACCCTCGCGGAAGATCTGGATGCCCGGCTCGGCCAGTTCCCAGCGGATCAGGCCCGACAGGGCGCCGCCCACGATCCCCGCCATGATGGCGAAGAGGATGTAGAGGGTGCCGATGTCCTTGTGGTTGGTCGAGAACAGCCAGCGGGTGAAGAACCCGGGCTTGTGGTCGGCGTCGTGGTCGTCGTGAGCTGCGGCGTGGGCCATTGGACTATGGATCCCTGGGATCAGTTCTGAGCGGCGGGCGCGGGGCCCGCGGGAGGAGCGGCGATGGCGGCGTCGGCAGGCGTCGCGGCGGCCGGTTCGGGGGCGGAAGCGGCGTCGGCGGCGGGAGCCGGAGCGGCCGGCGGGGCCTTGTTCGCGACCCAGGCGTCGAAGTCGCCCTGGCTCACCACCTTGATCTCGATCGGCATGAAGGCGTGGTCGACGCCGCACAGTTCCGAGCACTGGCCGTAGTAGGTGCCGACCTTCTCGGCCTTGAACCACTGCTCGTTCAGGCGGCCGGGGATCGAGTCCATCTTCAGGCCGAAGGCCGGCAGGGCGAAGGCGTGGATGACGTCGGCGCCGGTCGTCTGGACGCGGACCACCTGGTTCACCGGGACCACCATCGGCTCGGTCGCGGCGAGACGGAAGGGAACGCCCTTCGCCCTGGCCTCTTCCTCCGGAAGGATCGAGGAGGTGATCTCGCCGATGCCCTGGTCGGGGTACTCATAGCCCCAGTACCACTGGTAGCCCGTCGCCTTCACCGTCATGTAGGGCTTGGGCATGTCGTGGTAGGCGAACAGCAGCCGGAACGAGAACACGGCGATGACCATCAGGATCAGCACGGGCGCGAGCGTCCAGATGACCTCGATGAGCGTGTTGTGGCTCCAGCGGGCCGGGGTCGGGTTGGAACGCTTGTTGTAGCGGACCACCACCCAGATCAGCAGGCCCAGCACGAACAGCGTGATGATCGTGATGACCGGCATCAGGATCGCGTCGTGGAAGAAATGCGCGTCGTGCTTCAGCGGCGACGCCGCCGGCTGGAGGCCGATGCCGCCCGGCGTGGGCTGGCCCATCAGTTCCTCGGCGAGGGCCTGGGCCCCGAACATTGCGGTAAACGCTCCGGCGGCGATCCCCGCCAGCGCCCGTTTCCCCATCGACTTAGCCTTCATGCGCCTCACGTCCATTAAGTCGGCGCCCTGGCCCGATCCCGACATGCGGGAGACGGCTCGCGCCCACCCTTTCCGACTTCGCGGCGTGCATACGCGCTCGTTCGGGCGTTGCCAAGGGCGCGGGAGGGCTTCCGGCGGTTTCGCAGGGCTCATCGCTGGCCTATCTAGGGAAGATGACATTCCAGGCCCCCGCCCCTTCCCTCCTGGACGCCGCCGGCGTCGACCTGAACAGAGCCCGCGAGGCGCTCTCCGACGCCCTGCACGGGGCCGACGACGGCGAGTTGTTCGTCGAGCGGTCGGAAAGCGAATCGTTCGTGTTCGACGATGGGCGGCTCAAGACGGCGGCCTATGATTCCAGCGAGGGCTTCGGCCTGCGGGTCGTGGCGGGGGAGACGGCGGGCTACGCTCACGCCGCCGAGATTTCCGAGGCGGCGATCCGCCGCGCCGCCGACGCCGCGCGCCTGGCCAAGCGGGGCTACAGCGGCATCGAGGCCGAGGGACCGCGCGCCACGAACGCCAGGCTGTACGGCGACGACGACCCGGTCTCCTCCCCGATGTTCGCCGACAAGGTCGCCCTGCTCCAGGAGATCGACGCCTTCGCCAGGGGCCGCGACCCGCGCGTGGCTCAGGTCATGGCCTCGATGGCGGGCGAGCGGCGGATCGTGGAGATCCTGCGCGCCGACGGCCGCCTGATCCGCGACGTGCGCCCCCTGGTGCGGGTCAACGTGCAGGTGACGGTCGAGAAGGACGGCCGCCGAGAGACCGCCTCCTCCGGCGCCGGCGGGCGGGCGGGCTTCGAGACCTGGATCGACGCGGCCTCCTGGCAGGAGCAGGTGGACGAGGCCCTGCGCCAGGCGCTGGTCAACCTCGACGCCGTCCCCTGCCCGGCGGGCGAGATGGACGTGGTGCTGGGGCCGGGCTGGAACGGCGTGCTGCTGCACGAGGCTGTCGGCCACGGGCTGGAGGGCGACTTCAACAGGAAGGGCATTTCCGCCTTCTCCGGCCGTATCGGCGAGCAGGTGGCGGCCAGGGGCGTGACGGTTTTCGACGACGGGAGCGTGCTGGGGCGGCGCGGCTCGCTGACCGTGGACGACGAGGGCACGCCGACCGAGCGGACCATCCTGATCGAGGACGGGGTGCTGGTCGGCTACATGCACGACCGCCAGTCGGCGCGGCTGATGGGCATGGCGGCCACCGGCAACGGGCGGCGGCAGTCCTACGCCCACATGCCCATGCCCCGGATGACCAACACCGGGATGCTGGCCGGCGACCACAGCCGCGAGGAGATGATCGCCTCGATGAAGCGCGGCCTCTACTGCGCCAACTTCGGCGGCGGGCAGGTGGACATCACCAACGGCAAGTTCGTCTTCCAGTGCACCGAGGCGTATCTCGTGGAGGACGGCAAGGTCACGGCGCCGGTCAAGGGCGCGACCCTGATCGGCGACGGGCCGTCGGCCCTGACGCGGGTGACGATGATCGGCGACGACTTCGCCTTCGACCCCGGGATCGGGGTCTGCGGCAAGGCGGGCCAGGGCGTGCCGGTCGGCGTCGGCCAGCCGAGCCTGAAGATCACCGGGCTGACCGTGGGCGGCACGAGCCTCTAGTCAGATCCGCCCTTCGACCGGACCGGCCTGGCGGTCGGCGTCCAGGGCCAGCTCGGCCTGCGGACCGGCCTCGTTCACGCCGTGCGCCCAGTGCTTGATGAAGAAGCTCAGCGCGATGAAGGCGACGCCGATCCCCAGGCCCCACCAGCCGAGCATGTTGAAGACGCCCAGCGAGGTCTCCAGCGCGCCCTTGGGATCGAGCACCTGCCCGCCGACCGTCTCGGTCCCGGCCAGGCCCGCGATCATGCCGCCGACGTACTGGGCGATGGAGCTGGACAGGAACCAGACCGCCATCATGAACGACACCACCGACGGGACGGACAGCTTGGTGATCTCCGACAGGCCGACCGGGGACAGGAACAGCTCGCCCGTGGTGTGCAGCAGGTAGAGCAGCCCCAGCATGATCAGCGGCACGCGGAAGGCGTTGTCCACCAGCCCGGCGTTCGCGGCCCACACGATGACCAGGAAGCCGGCGCCGACCTGCACGATGCCCAGGCCGAACTTCATCACCGGATTCGGGTCGCGGCCGCGGCGGCCGAGGGCCAGCCACAGGGCCGCGAAGACCGGCGCGAAGATCAGGATGAAACCGGCGTTGAACGCCTGCGTCTGGGCCGCCGTCAGGCCGGTGTCTATCCACTGGTGCCAGGCGCCGGGGGTGATCCCGGCCTCCATCAGCTGCAACCGGGTGCCGACGGGGATCTCATGGCCGAACAGGTTGATGAAGGTCACCGCGCGGGTGATCCCCAGGTCGACGTTGCGGTCGGCGAACAGGTTGAGCGAGGTGCCCGCCTGCTCGAAAAGGGTGAAGAAGACGACGGCGCCGAAGATCAGCACCATGGCCAGCATCATCCGCTCGCGGGCGACCTTGTCGCACTTGGCGGCGATGAACCAGCCGATGTAGGCGAGCGAAGCCAGCGTCGAGGCGATCAGGCCCCAGCCGACCAGGGCGTTGCGCTGCACCAGCAGCCATACCGCCGCCACCCCGGCGATCCCGCCGAGATAGATCAGCACCTCGCGGTTCAGCGGCCCGAGGACCGGCTTGGCCAGCAGCTCCGGATTCGGCGGCTCGCCCTTGCCCTCCAGCAGGGGGCGCCCGACCACGAAGACGACGTAGCCCGCCAGCATCCCGATCCCGGCCAGCCCGAAGCCCCAGGCCCAGCCGTAGGTCTGGCCGAGGTAGCCGCACAGGATCGAGGCCCAGAAGGCCCCCAGGTTGATGCCGTAGTAATAGAGAGTGAAGCCCGGATCGCGCCGGGGGTCCCCCTGCGGATAGAGCTGGCCGACGATGGTGGAGATGTTGGGCTTGAGGAAGCCCACCCCCATGATGATCAGCGACAGCGCCAGGTAGAAGATGCCGACGTAGAGCGGATCGCGGTCGGCCACCTTCAGCTCGAAGCTGCCCTTGGGCAGGATCGCCGGCAGGGGCGAGCCGGCGGGCAGGCCCTCGATGGCCAGGCCGCCGTCGGGCGACGCGGTGAAGGCGTGCGCCTGCCCGCCGACCAGCAGCTTGACGGCGCGCAGGTCGCCCCGGCCCTCGATCTGCAGCTCGTAACGGGCGCCCTGGTAGGTCAGGCTCTCCTGCGACTGGCGGCCCTCGATGGCCATGGTCAGGTGCCCCGCGACCAGCAGCAGGGCCCCGAAGGCTATCGCCTTGCGCGTGCCGAGATAGCGGTCGGCCAGCAGGCCCCCGACCAGCGGCAGCAGGTAGACCAGCGAGGTGTAGGACCCGTAGACCCCGCCCGAATAGGCGTCGTCGAACAGGAAATGCTGGGTCAGGTAGAAGATCAGGATGGCGCGCATGCCGTAGTAGGAGAAACGCTCCCACATCTCGGCGAAGAACAGGATGAACAGCCCCTTGGGATGCCTGCGCATCTGGAGGAAGACCGGGATGCCCGTGGCCAGGGTGATGAGAATCCCGAGCGCGATGACGATGTTCATGAATTCCAGGCCCTGCCTCGACGCGTCAAGCGGGCGAGAAGATCACGCGAAAAGCGGTTTCACAAGCAAGGGACCCGCAGGGCGCTAGCGGCGTTTCCCATTCGAGGAGACCCGTCATGCAAGAGACCTACGACGCCACCGCGACCGGCCAGCTCCGCATCGCCGCCCAGGGCGGGCGGGTGCGGGTGCTGTTCGAGGGCCACGAGATCGCCGACAGCGCCGACGTGCTGACCTTGAGGGAAGCGGGCCACGACCCGGTCTTCTACTTCCCCCGCGACGACGTGCAGATGAGCGCCCTGCGCCGCACCGACCACATCACCCAGTGCCCGCTGAAGGGGACCGCGAGCTACTACACCATCTACCGCGACCGGGAGGTCATCGAGAACGCCGCCTGGTCCTACGAGGACCCGTTCGACGACGTCTCGCTGATCGCGGGCCGCATCGCCTTCTATCCCGAGCATGTGGAGTTCCACCTGGACGGCGCGGAGGAGCCCGTCCGCCACGTCCCGGCCCACGATCCGCCCTATGCGGACACGACGGATGCGCGGGATGTCTGACCGCCGCCTTCCCCAATAAGGGGAGGGAGAAGTCTAGTAGGCGCACTCGTCGAACGCCCGGCGCACGTCGCCGCCCCAGACGGTGCGGTAGCGTTCCAGCAGGCGTTCGGCGGGGGTGATCCCGTCCTCGGCGATGACGTCCAGTTCGCCGAGGTAGCCCGTCTCGTCCACGAATCCGCCGTCGAGGCGGGCGCGGCGCTTCAGCCCCTCGCGGGCGATGGCGATGAAGTCCCTGGCCACGTCCTGCACGCTGCGGCCCGCCACGACGGCCTTCAGGCCCAGGCGCGGGACCTCGGCGCGCAGCCGCTCGCGATCCTCGCGGGTCCAGTGCTTGCACAGGTCCCAGGCCGCGGCCAGCGCGGCGCTGTCGTAGAAGACGCCGGTCCACAGGGCCGGCAGCGCGCAGATGCGGCTCCACGGACCGCTGTCGGCGCCGCGCATCTCCAGGTACTGCTTGAGCCGCACCTCGGGGAAGATGGTGGTGGTGTGGTCGGCCCAGTCCTTCATCGTCGCCCGCTCGCCGGGCAGCTCGGCCAGGGCGCCGGCCATGAAGTCGCGGAACGAGCGGCCCGCCACGTCGACGTAGCGGTGGCCGCGCTTGACGAAATACATCGGCACGTCGAGGGCGTAGCGGGCGTAGCGCTCGAACCCGAAGCCGTCCTCGAACACGAAATCAAGCAGACCCGTGCGGTCGGGATCGGTGTCGGTCCAGACGTTGGCCCTGGCCGACAGGAAGCCGTTGGGCTGGCCTTCCGTGAACGGGGAGTTGGCGAACAGGGCCGTGGCGATGGGCTGGAGCGCCAGGCTCATGCGGAACTTCAGCACCATGTCCGCCTCGTCCGAGAAGTCGAGGTTGGCCTGCACGGTGCAGGTGCGGAACATCATGTCGAGGCCGAGCCCCCCGACATGGGGCATGTAGCGGCGCATGATGCCGTAGCGGCCCTTTGGCATGACGGGGACCTCGTCCCGCCGCCACAGGGGCGTGAAGCCGAGGCCGAGGAAGCCCAGGCCCAGTTCGTCGGCGACGGTCTTGACCTCGTCCAGGTGGCCGCCGGTCTCCTGGCAGATCTCGTGCATGGTCTCCAGCGGCGCGCCGGACAGCTCGAACTGGCCGCCGGGCTCCAGGCTGACGTTGGCGCCGTTCGGGCGCTCCAGGGCGATCAGGGTCTCGCCCTCGTAGACCCCCCGCCAGCCGAAGCGCATCAGCCCTTCCAGCAGGGCCTTGATCCCCGATTCGCCCTCGTAGGGGACGGGCTCGTAGGAGCCGAGGCGGAAGCCGAACTTCTCGTGCTCGGCCCCGACGCGCCACTGGTCGCTCGGCCTGCAACCCTTGGCGAACCAGGCGGTCAGGTCGTCGAGGGTCAGCGGCCGGTCGTCCATCGTCGCATCGGCCATAGGCGTCTCCCCCGAAGCAAGGTTGCGTTTCTCTACGCTCAAGCGCAGGTGGGGGCCAAGCCGTTCCTGCTCAAGGGCGCTTCAGCGCCAATCGCCCCTGGCCGCCTGCCACAGGGTCAGCGCCGAGATCGCCGCCGTGTCCGCCCGCAGGATGCGCGGCCCCAGCGACACCGGGGTGACGAAGGAAAGGCCCCGCAGCCGCTCCCGCTCCTCCGGCGAGAAGCCGCCCTCGGGCCCGATGAGGACGGCCCACTTCTCCTCCGCCCCGGAGAGGGCCTCCAGGGCCGGCGGGACGTCGCCGCCCTCGTCGCAGAACATCAGCCGCCGTCCCTCGTCCCAGCCGTCCAGCAGGCGGTCGAGCTTCGCGGGCTCCAGCACCTGGGGAACGTCCAGGCGGCCGGTCTGCTCGGCGGCTTCCACGGCGATGGCCTGGAGGCGCGGAAGGCGGGCGTGGTCGGCGTTGGTGTGGCGGGTGACGGTGAGCTGCACGCGGCGGACGCCCAGTTCGGCGGCCTTCTCGACGATGGTCTCCAGCCGCCCGCGCTTGACCAGCGCCGCCACGAGGTCGAGGTCAGGGCTCGGCGCCTGGGGGCGGACCTGCTCCTTGAGCGCCAGCAGGCAGCCGCGCTTCGACACCTCGGCGAGGGAGGCCAGCCATTCGCCGTCGCGGCCGTTGAAGACCAGCACCTCGTCGCCCACGCCCCGCCGCATGACGGTGGTGAGGTAGCGGGCCTGGTCGGGCTGCGGCGCAACCCCGCCTCCCGCCGCCAGCGGGCTTTCCACATAGAGCCGGATCATGGCGTCCCAGATAGGCCGACGCGCGCCTTACCGCCACCGTGGAAGTTCACCTTGGCTATGGGCTAGAAAGCGCCATGACCACGCCCCTTCCCGACGCCGCGCCGAGCAACTGGGTGGATCGCCATGCGCCGCCGCGCCTGCGGCCGTGGCTGAAGCTCGGCCGCTTCGACCGGCCGACGGGGATATGGCTGCTGATGCTGCCCGGCTGGCAGGGGATCGCGCTGGCCGGGGCCCAGGACGGCAAGCTGCCGGACTGGAAGCTGCTGGTCCTCTTCCTCGCCGGAGCCGCGCTGATGCGGGCGGCGGGATGCGCCTACAACGACGTGGTCGACCGCGACATCGACGCCAGGGTCGCCCGCACCGCCGGGCGGCCGATCCCGGCGGGGCAGATCACGGTCAGACAGGCGTTCGCCTTCATCGCCGCCTGCTGCGCGGCCAGCCTCCTGATCCTGCTGACCCTCGGCCCCGTGGCCATCGCGCTGGGCGTCGGGTCGCTGGCGCTGGTCGGGGCCTATCCCTTCATGAAGCGGATCACCTGGTGGCCGCAGGCGTGGCTGGGGCTGACTTTCAACTGGGGCGCGCTGATGGGCTATGCGGCGGTGGACGGCTCCCTCGGCTGGCCCGCCCTGCTGCTCTACGCCTCGGGGATATTCTGGACCCTCGGCTACGACACCATCTACGCCGTGCAGGACCTGGAGGACGACGCCCTGGCCGGGGTGAAGTCGTCGGCCCTGCGGCTGGGCGAAAGTGCGCCCAGGGCGGTGCTGGGTTTCTATGTGGCGAGCTTCGTGCTGGCCCTCGCCGCCGCCTGGGTCGGGGGGCTGGGTCCCCTCTTCCTGCCGCCCGCCGCCCTGTTCGGGATGCGCCTGTCGCGGCAGGCGGCCCAGCTTCGCATAAGCGATCCGGCCGGGGCGCTGGCCCTCTTCAAGTCCAACGCCCTGGCGGGCCTGATGCTGTTCCTGGCGTTGGCGGCCGGGGTGTGGGAGCCGGCGGCGCTGGCCTTCTGACGCGTCTGGCTGCACGATGGCCCCATGCCCGTCGCCGCCCGCGTCAGACCCAAGACCTACTTCTCCGACCAGGAGTGGGAAGCCCTGTCGCGCCGGTCGGCCTGGAAGGGCCCGGCGCTGGTGCTGCACGCCTGGGCGGTGATCATCGCGGCCGGGGCGATGTTCGTGGTCTGGCCGAACCCGCTGACCTATGTCCTGGCGGTGATGCTGATCGGGGCGCGGCAACTGGGCCTGGCCATCCTGATGCACGACGCCGCTCACGGGGCGCTGCACGGGAACCTGAAGGTCAACGATTTCATCGGCCACTGGCTGGCGGGGGCGCCGACCAACGCCGATCTCGCCCGCTACCGGGCCTATCACCTGCAACACCACAAGTACGCCCAGCAGGCCGAGGACCCGGACCTGCACCTGTCCAAGCCCTTCCCCACGACCCGCGCCTCGATGCGGCGCAAGGTGGTCCGCGACCTGACGGGCCAGACCTTCTGGAAGCAGCGCATCAAGCCGACCATCGGCGCCTTCGTCGACGGCCGCCGCAAGGGCGTTCCGTTCGCGAAGACAGGCAAGGCGGTCGCCGCTTTCTGGTCGCCGTTCCTGATCACCAACGCCGTGCTGCTGGCGGCGCTGACGGCGGCGGGCCTGTGGTGGGCGTGGTTCGCCCTATGGCTCGTGCCGATGGCGACCTGGTATCCGCTGGTCACGCGGCTGCGCAACATCGCCGAGCACGCCATGGTCGCCGAGAACGAGCCGGACCCCCGCCGCCACGCCCGCACCACGGGGGCGAACCTGCTGGAGCGCATCCTCATCGCGCCCTACTGGGTCAACTATCACTGCGAGCACCACATGTTCATGTCGGTCCCCGCCTACAACCTGCCCAAGGTCAGCCGCCACCTGGCCGAGCGGGACGAGACCGGGCGCATGCTGACCGCGCCGGGCTACCTTTCCGTCCTGAAGGCGGTCACCAGCCGGGCCTGACGCGACCATCGCCTTCTCGCGGTTGACCGTGTGACCCTTTGTCGCTCATGTACCCGCCCCGACGGACGAGGCGCTTGTTCCCCATGAAGCTGGTGATCCAGATCCCCTGCCTGAACGAGGCGGAGACGCTGCCGATCGCGCTTGCCGACCTGCCGCGCGAGGTCGAAGGCTTCACCAGCGTCGAGTGGCTGGTCATCGACGACGGCAGCACCGACGACACGGTGGAGGTCGCCCGCCGCTGCGGCGTCGACCACGTCGTCTCCCTGCCGACCAACCAGGGGCTGGCGCGGGCTTTCATGGCCAGGATCGACTACGCCCTGAAGCTGGGCGCCGACGTCATCATCAACACGGACGCCGACAACCAGTATTCCGCCGCCTCCATCCCCGACCTCGTGCGCCCGATCCTCGAACGGCGCGCCATGATCGTCATCGGCGAGCGGCCCATCGCCAGCATCGAGCACTTCTCCTTCCTGAAGAAGCGCCTGCAGAAACTGGGAAGCTGGATGGTGCAGGTGATGAGCGGCACGCGGGTCGCCGACGCGCCCAGCGGCTTCCGCGCCATCCACCGCGAGGCGGCGATCCAGCTCAACGTCTTCAACACCTACACCTACACCCTGGAGACCATCATCCAGGCCGGGCGGCGCAACATCCCGGTGATCTCGGTGCCGGTGGGGGTGAACCCCTGGCTGCGGCCCTCGCGGCTGATCTCGTCGATCCCGAAGTACATCCAGCGCTCCATCGTGACGATGATCCGCATCTTCATCGTCTACAAGCCCATGCGCTTCTTCATGCTCCTGGCGGTGCTGGCGTCGCTGCCCGCCTTCGCGGCCACGGGGCGGTTCCTGTGGTTCTATTTCAACGGGCGGGGCGACGGCCACGTCCAGTCGCTGACCCTCGCGGCGGCCCTCTTCGTCATCGCGGTGATCCTCGGCGTGGCGGGCGTGCTGGCCGACCTGCTGGCCACCAACCGGATACTGATGGAGGAGGTGCGGACGCGCCTGCGCCGGCTGGAGCTGG
>CAZOHI010000045.1:10711-25172 GCA_964579695.1 uncultured Caulobacter sp.
ACCAACCGGATACTGATGGAGGAGGTGCGGACGCGCCTGCGCCGGCTGGAGCTGGCCGCGTCCCCGCCGGCGACGGCGGAGTGATCGAACAGACGCTGGAAGGCCGCCGCGCCTTCATCCTCGAGAACACCCGCCTCCAGCCTCCGCCGCATGCGCCGGAGCTGAGGCTGCATCTGGCCGACGAGATCACGCCGATCTGGCGGATGACCGAGGAGGCGCTGGAGGCGATCGGATTGCCGCCGCCGTTCTGGGCCTTCGCCTGGGCCGGGGGGCAGGCGCTGGCGCGGTATGTCCTCGATCACCCGGAGATCGTGGCCGGCAAGCGGGTGGTCGACTTCGCCTCGGGGTCGGGAATGGTCGCCATCGCGGCGATGAAGGCGGGGGCCTGCGAAGTGCTGGCCGCCGACATCGACGGTTTCTGCGGGGCGGCGGTGGCGCTGAACGCGTCGGCGAACGGGGTCGAGGTCGCGTTCACCGACACCGACCTGCTGGACGCTGCCCCGCCCGCCGTGGACGTCATCCTGGCGGGCGACATCTGTTATGAGAAGCCGTTGGCCGGGCGGGTGATCGACTGGCTGACCGCCGCGCGGGCGGCGGGGACGGCGGTGCTGATCGGCGACCCCGGACGGACCTATTTCCCCCGCCAGGGATTGGTGAAGCTGGCCGAGTACCAGGTCCCCACCACCCGCGAGCTGGAGGACATGGAGGTCAAGAAGACCGCCGTTTGGGCCTTCCCGGAGGAGCCATGACCCAGGACGAATTCCGCCAGATCGTGCTCTCCTTCCCCGGTGTCGAGGAGGGGGCCTCCTACGGCAAGCCCGCCTTCCTGGTGAAGGGCAAGTTCCTGACCCGCATCCGGCGCGAGGACGCCAGCGCCGTCCTGATGGGCGTGTCCTTCGACGAGCGGGAGATGCTGATGGAGGCCGAACCCGCGACCTTCCACTACACCGCCCACTACAAGGACTATCCCGCCGTGCTGGCGCGCATCGCCACCCTGCACCCCGGCTCGCTGCGCAACTTCATCGAGCGGCGCTGGCGCCAGGTCGCGCCGAAGACCCTGGTGAAGGCCTACGACGCTCAGAGGGACTGACCGTCCTCGATGGCGATCAGGGTCCCGGTGATGAACCGCGCCGCCGGGCCGCACAGCATCAGGAGCGCCTCGTCCAGAGCGCCCTCGTCCATCAGGCGGCGGCGGGGGAAGCCCTTGATCTGCTTCTGGCCGCCTTCGGTGGCGAACCAGTCGGCATTGATCTCCGTCTCGATGTAGCCGGGGCAGATGGCGTTGACCGCGACCTGCTGGCGGGCCCACTCGCGGGCGAGCCCCTTGGTCACCATCGCCACCGACGCCTTGGAGGCGCAGTAGACCGACAGGCCCGGCAGCACCTCGAAGGCGGCGATGGAGGCGATGTTGACGATGCGCGCCTCGCCCGCCGCGGCCGCACCGTTCTCGATCATCCGCCGGGCCGCCTCGCGGGCTCCGAAGTAGGGGGCGCGGACGTTGACCGCCATGGTCTGGTCGAAGGTCTCGACGCTCATGTCCATCGCCATGCCCTCGCCGCCGACCCCGGCGTTGTTGACCAGGATGGAGAGCGGCCCCAGGGCCTCCTGCGCGGCGTCAAGCGCCGGGCCGATGGCGGCGACGTCGGCGACGTCCAGGGCGATGGCGACGGCCCGGCCGCCCTTGGCCCTGATGGCCTCGACCTCGACGTCCAGCCGGTCGGTGCGGCGGGCCATCAGCGCCACGGCGGCGCCCGCGTCCGAGAGCACATGGGCGAACCGGCGGCCCAGCCCGCTCGACGCTCCCGTCACCACCGCCACCTTGCCGTCCAGCGCCTTCGCCATCGCGTCCTCCATCCTTGGCGGGCAAACTGGCGAAAAGCCGGGCGGGGTCAATCCTCGGAAGGCTCGGGCGGGGCGATATCCTGCGCATGATGGGTGACGGCGGGGGCGCGGGCGAGCGCCGCCTCCAGCTTTCCGGCGTCCAGCCCGCCCTCCCAGCGCGAGACGACCACCGTCGCGACCGCGTTGCCGATGAAGTTGGTGATCGCCCGGCACTCGGACATGAAGCGGTCGACGCCGAGGATGAGCGCCAGCCCAGCCACCGGCACGCTGGGCACCACCGACAGGGTGGCGGCAAGGGTGATGAAGCCCGCCCCCGTCACCCCCGCCGCGCCCTTGGACGACAGCATGGCCACGGCCAGCAGCAACAGTTGCTCGCCGAGCGGAAGGTCGATGCCCACCGCCTGGGCGATGAACAGGGCCGCCAGCGTCATGTAGATGTTGGTGCCGTCGAGGTTGAAGCTGTAGCCCGTCGGCACGACCAGACCGACGACCGGGCGCGGGCACCCCGCCCGCTCCATCTTCTCCATCAGGCTGGGCAGGGCCGCTTCCGACGACGAGGCGCCGAGGACCAGCAGCAGCTCCTCCTTCAGGTAGCGGATCAGCCGGAAGATCGAGAAGCCGTTGACGTGGGCCACGGCCCCCAGCACCACCACCACGAACAGGGCGCTGGTCAGGTAGAAGGTCGCGACCAGCGCCGCCAGGTTGGCGATGGAGGCGATCCCGTATTTGCCGATGGTGAAGGCGAAGGCCCCGAACGCACCGATGGGCGCGGCGCGCATGAAGATGCCGACCAGCTTGAAGAAGGCTTCGGCGGCGGCGTCCAGCAGGTCGACCAGCGCCTGCGCCCGCTCGCCGACCATGGCCAGGGCGATGCCGAAGGGGATGGAGAAGAACAGCACCTGAAGGATGTCGCCGTCGGCGAAGGCGCCGGCCACGGTCTTCGGGATGATGTTCAGCAAAAAGCCGGTGACGGTCGCGTCGTGGGCCTTGGCTGCATAGTCCTCGACGGCGCCGGTATCGAGGGTGGCGGGGTCGATGTTCATTCCCGCGCCGGGCTGCACGACGTTGGCGACGAGGAGGCCGACGATGAGCGCCAGGGTCGAGACGACGATGAAGTATCCGAACGCCTTGGCCGCCACCCCGCCGACCTTGGCGAGGTCGCGCATCCCGGCGATGCCGGTGACGATGGTCAGGAAGATGACCGGGGCGATGATCATCTTCACCAGCTTGATGAAGGCGTCGCCGAGGGGCTTCAGAGCCTCGCCGGTCTGCGGCCAGAAATGCCCGATGATCCCGCCGAGCAGGATGGCCGCCAGCACCTGCACGTAGAGCTGCGCGTAGATCGGCTTTCGCATGAGGTCCCCCGAAGCGGCGCGACTGTGCAGGCGGGAGCCCCGCGCGGCAAGGCGCGTTCAGGGGTGATGCGCCAGATGCTGATCCTCCTCGCCCTGCCGCCCGCCGCCTGCGCCGAGCCGACGCCGGAGCCGGCGCCCGCTCCCAAGCCCGTGGAGATCGCCGAACCCCACGCCTTCGTCGGCGACTGGGCGGTCAGCGCCGACTACTGCGCCCGCTACGCCTGGAAATTCCGCGAGGACCACGTGGCGACGGCGGGCGAGGTCTACTGCAAGTGGGAGACGGTCGAGCGGACGGAGACGGGCTACAGGCTTTCGGGGACCTGCATGAGCGAGGGGGCCAGCCGCCCCGACGTGGCGACCCTGACCTTCGACGGAAGGGACGCGATGACCGTGCAGGCGAACATCTGGAGCCAGCCGGTGCGGTTGATGCGATGCGGGTAACGCTCCATGGGCCGCGGGCCGGTGCTTTTTTGGGGGTGTGGATAACTCGTCCCTCCCCCCGCGAGGGAAGAAGGGAAGCTTAGCCCTCGCCGATCATTCGCCCGACTGTCGCCACGCGCAGCGCGTTCGTGCTGCCCGGCTTGCCGAACGGCACCCCTGCGACCACGACGATCTCCTCGCCCCGCGCGGCGAAGCCTTCGCGGCGGCAGATGGAGGTGGCGCTGACCACCGTCTCGGACATGGTGTGGGTCTCTTCGATCTGGATCGGATGGACGCCCCAGACCAGCGCCAGGCGCCGGGCCGTCGACAGCATGGGGGTGAAGCCCACCACCGGGACTTCCGGTCGTTCGCGGGCGACCCGCAGGGTCGTCGAGCCGGAATGCGAGAACGCCGCGATGGCCTTGGCCGAGATGGTCTCGGCCACCTGGCGCGAGGCGGCGGCGATGGCGCCCGCCGCCGTGGGTTCGGGCGCGAGGCGGGCGGCGGCGCTGGCGGCGCGCCATTCCTCGTCCTGCTCCACGCGGGCGACGATGCGGTCCATCATCTCCACGGCCTCGACGGGATACTGCCCGGCGGCGGTCTCGGCCGACAGCATCACCGCGTCGGCCCCGTCGAACACGGCGGTGGCGACGTCGGACGCCTCGGCGCGCGTCGGGGCGGGCGAGGAGATCATGCTCTCCAGCATCTGGGTCGCGACGATCACCGGGCGGGCGAGGCGCCGGGCGCAGCGGATGATCTTCTTCTGGGCCAGCGGCACGTCCTCGGGCGGCAGCTCCACCCCAAGGTCGCCGCGCGCCACCATGATGGCGTCGGACAGCTCGACGATGCCTTCGAGGTCGGCCATCGCCTGGGGCTTTTCGATCTTGGACAGTATCCAGGCGCGGTCGCCGATCAGGCCGCGCGCCTCCTCCACGTCCTCGCGCCGCTGCACGAACGACAGGCCGATGTAGTCGACGCCGAGGTCGAGGGCGAAAGCGATGTCGGCGCGGTCCTTCACGGTCAGGGCCGGAATGGGCAGCAGCACGCCCGGCACGTTGACGCCCTTGCGGTCCGACAGCCGCCCGCCGACGAGCACCTTCGTCTCCAGCCGATCAGTGCGCCGATGCGTCACCTCCAGCCGGATGCGGCCGTCGTCGAGCAGCAGGTGGGCGCCGGGCTCGGCGGCCTGGATGATCTCCGGGTGGGCCAGCTCGACCCGGCGCACGTCGCCGGGGGTCGGAAGCATGTCGAGCTGGAAGTCCTGGCCCTTCTGAAGCTCGACGTGACCGGCGCGGAAACGCCCGACGCGAAGCTTGGGTCCCTGCACGTCGGCCAGCACGCCGATGGGGCGGCCGGACTTCTCCTCCAGCTCGCGCACCAGGGCGTAGCGGGCGGCGTGGTCCTCGTGGGACCCGTGGCTGAAGTTCAGCCGGAAGACGTCCACCCCCGCCGCGAACAGCGCATGCAGCATCTCCGCCGAGGTGCTGGCCGGGCCGAGGGTGGCCACGATCTTGGTGCGCCGCTTGCGGCGGCGGCGGAGGTCGGAGAGGCGGGCGGAGGGCAAGGGGGACAAGCTCTGGCGTGGGGGAACACCCCGCGTACCAGAGCCCGCCGCGATTGTCAGCGCGCCGCCGCGAAAGCCTTCAGCCGGCGAGGCAGCAGCCGGATGGCGGCGCCCGCCTTCAGGAAGTCCGGCGCGGTCCCGCCGGCGATCTCCAGGTCGATGTCCTCGCCGCCCGCCCTGACCTCCAGGTGGAGGGAGGCGCCGCGCGGGGCGAAGGTGGTGACGACGGCGGGAATGCCCTCGCCGCCCTCCGGCTCCAGCACGATCTCGTGCGGGCGGAAGAAGACGTCGACGGGGCCTTCCGGCGCATCGGCGGGCGCAGCCGCTTCCCATCCGGCCAGCGACAGCTTCCCGGCCTTCACCGTCCCCGCAAGGCGCACGGCCTCGCCCAGGAAGTCGAAGACAAAGGGGCTGGCGGGAGCGTCGTAGACCTCCTGCGGGGCGCCCACCTGGACGAGTTTGCCATCCTTGAGGATCGCCACGCGGTCGGCGAGGTCGAGGGCCTCCTCCTGGTCATGGGTGACGAAGACGGTGGTGATGCCCGTCTCGTCGTGGACGTGGCGCAGCCACTTGCGCAGCTCGCGGCGGACCTTGGCGTCGAGGGCGCCGAAGGGCTCGTCCAGCAGCAGCACGCGCGGCTCGATGGCGAGCGCCCGGGCCAGCGCCACGCGCTGCCGCTGGCCGCCGGAAAGCTGGGCCGGATAGCGCTTGCCCAGCCCTTCGAGCTGCACGAGGCGCAGCAGGTCCTGCACCCGCGCCTCGATCTGGGCCTTCTTCGGGCGCTGGGCGCGGGGCCTCACCTTCAGGCCGAAGGCGATGTTCTGGGCCACCGTCATGTGGCGGAACAGAGCGTAGTGCTGGAAGACCATGCCGACCCGCCGCTCGCGGGCCGACAGGGCCAGGAAGTCCTCGCCCTCGAAGGAGACGGCGCCCGAGTCGGGCTGCTCCAGTCCGGCGAGGATGCGCAGCAGAGTGGTCTTGCCCGAGCCCGAGGGGCCGAGCAGGGCCAGGAACTCGCCTTGCGCCGCGTTCAGCGACACGCCCCCAAGGGCGGGGAAGCGGCCAAAAGCCTTGGCCACGTTTTCGACGTTCAGGGACATGGGATCAGTGCTTCCGTACAGCCTTCAGCTCGCTTGCGTAGCGAAGCTCCAGCGCGGTCTTGATGATGAGGGTGACGAGGCCGAGCCCCGCGAGCAGGGACGCGGTCGCGAAGGCGCCCACGAAGTCGTACTCGTTGTAGAGGATCTCGACGTGCAGCGGCAGGGTGTTGGTCAGGCCCCGGATGTGGCCGGAGACCACCGACACCGCCCCGAACTCGCCCATGGCCCTGGCGTTGCAGAGCAGGACGCCGAACAGCAGCGCCCACTTCACGTTGGGCAGGGTCACGGTGAAGAAGGTGGTGAAGCCCCCCGCGCCGAGGGTGACGGCGGCCGATTCCTCGTCCGCGCCCTGCTCCTGCATCAGCGGGATCAGCTCGCGGGCGACGAAGGGCAGGGTCACCAGCACCGTGGCGAGGACGAGGCCCGTGGTGGTGAAGATGACCTTCACGTCCCACGCCTCCAGTTGCGGCGCGAACCAGCCCTGGGCGCCGAACAGCAGCACCCAGACGAGGCCCGAGACGACGGGAGACACCGAGAACGGCAGGTCGATCAGCGCCAGCAGCACCGCCTTGCCCTTGAACTCGAACTTGGCGATGGCCCAGGCTGCCGCCAGCCCGAAGACGGCGTTCAGCGGCACGGCGATGGCCGCCACGATCAGGGTCAGCTTGATGGCCGACCAGGCGTCGGGCTCCTTGATGGCCTCGACGAAACCGGGCCAGCCTCTGGCGAACGCCTGCACGAAGACCATTGCCAGCGGCATGAGGATCAGCACCGCCAGGATGCCGACCGCGCCGAGCACCAGCAGGGGAGCGATCCCCGGAAGACGGATGGACTTGAGCATCTACCGCCCCTTCCTGAACAGCACGGCCTGGAGGGCGTTCATGGCGAGCAACGCCCCGAACGAGATCACCAGCATGGCAAGGCCCACCGCCGCGGCGCCGGCATAGTCGTACTGCTCCAGCTTGATGACGATGAGCAGGGGCGCGATCTCCGACACCAGCGGCATGTTGCCGGCGATGAAGATGACCGAGCCGTACTCCCCCACCGCCCGCGCGAAGGCCAGGCCCACGCCGGTCAGCAGGGCCGGATAGATGGCCGGCAGCACGACCTTCGTCACCCGCTGGAAATCGGTGGCGCCGAGGATCGAGGCCGCCTCCTCCACCTCGCGGTCGAGGTCCTGCAGGACCGGCTGCACCGCCCGCACCACGAAGGGCAGGCCGATGAACAGCAGCGCGATCCACACCCCGATGGGGGTGTAGGCGGTCTTGATCCCGAACTGCGCGAAGAAGGCCCCCAGCGGCCCGTTGGGCGCGTAGATGGCCGTCAGCGCGATCCCCGCCACCGCCGTCGGCAGGGCGAAGGGCAGGTCGACGAAGGCGTCGAGCAGCCGCTTGCCGGGGAACTCGTAGCGGACGAGCACCCAGGCGACGAGCAGGCCGAAGCCGGCGTTGACGAGGGCGGCCGCCGCCGAGGCGCCGAAGCTGAGCTTCAGCGCGTGGAGCACGCGCGGTTCGGTCAGCGTCTCAACGACACCATCCACCCCCAGGGACCAGGGGTGGATGGCCAGCGCCGCCAGTGGAATGAGGACGATGACGCTCAGCCAGAAGAGCGTCAGACCCATCGCCAGCGTGAAACCGGGCAGTATGCTCGGCTCACGCCAGCGCCAGTGACTTAAAGCCATGCGTCACCCGGGCTTGTAGATCTTGTCGAAGACCCCGCCGTCGGCGAAGTGGGTCTTCTGGGCCTTCAGCCAGCCGCCGAAGGTGTCGTCGATGGTGACCAGCGGGATATTCTTGAACTTCTTGCTGTACTTGGCGAACGCCTCGGCGTTGCGCGGCCGGTAGTGGTTCTTGCCGATCAGGTCCTGCGCCAGGGGGCTGTAGAGGAAGTTCAGGTAGCCCTCGGCGATGGTGCGGGTCTTGCGCTTGTCGACGATCTTGTCGACCACCGCGACCGGCGGCTCGGCCAGGATCGACACCGACGGATAGACGATGTCGAACTTCGGCCCGAACTCCTCGCTGGCGAGGTAGGCTTCGTTCTCCCACGACAGGAAGACGTC
Organism: uncultured Caulobacter sp.; assembly: GCA_964579695.1. Classification (GTDB taxonomy): domain Bacteria; phylum Pseudomonadota; class Alphaproteobacteria; order Caulobacterales; family Caulobacteraceae; genus Caulobacter. The sequence goes on from CAZOHI010000045.1 coordinate 19,052, forward strand.
GCCGATGCCGCGCTGGGCGAACGTCACGGTCGCGCCGCGCGCGCCGGTGTCGAGAACCGGCACCTGCTTGAACAGCTTGGCCACGAACGCCTGGGCCGTGGCCGCGTTGCCGCCCGGCTGGCGCAGGGCCCAGGCCCAGGCCGCCAGGTAGTTCCAGCGCGCGCCGCCCGAGGTCTTCGGGTTCGGAGTGATGACCTCGATGCCCGGCTTGATGAGGTCGCCCCAGTCCTTGATCTTCCAGGGGTTCCCCTTGCGGACCAGCAGCACGATGGTCGAGGTGTAGGGCGAGGAGTTCTGCGGCAGGCGCGACTGCCAGTTGGCGGGCAGCAGCTTGGCCTTCTGGGCGATCTCGTCGATGTCGTAGGCGAGCGCCAGGGTCACGACGTCGGCCTGCAGGCCGTCGATCACCGAGCGGGCCTGCTTGCCCGAGCCGCCGTGCGACTGGTTGATGGTCAGGTCCTGGCCGACCTTGTCCTTCCAGTACTTGGCGAAGGCCGCGTTGATCTCCTTGTAGAGTTCGCGGGTCGGGTCGTAGCTGACGTTGAGCAGGGTCACCGCCTTGGGGGCGGCGGCTTGCGCCGTCCCGGCCAGCAGGGTGGGAGCCGCCAGCGCCGCGGCCCCGAGGCCGCCGGCGCCGATCACGCCACGCCGCGAGGGCGTCTTCAGATCAATGGTCATGGGTGTGTGTCCTTCTAGAAGGCGAGTTGGCTGCGCAGATTGACGGCTTGGTAGTCCTGGCCGCCTTGGAGGTAGCCGACGGCGCTGCCGCCCAGCCGGTCGACGCTGACGTCGAGATAGTTGAGCGAAAAGCGGATGGCCGGGTTGACGAACCAGTTGACGCCTGCGGACCAGATCTCCTGCTCGCCGCCGCGGATGGCGCTGGCGACGGGCGCCGTGCCGGCGGCGCCTTCACGGTAGTTCAGGTCCAGAACCGAATAGCGCGCCGCCAGTTCCCAGGCGCCCCACTGGCCCTTCTCCAGGTTGAAGGGCTTGTCCACCGCCGGAGCGTCGAAGGCGCCGTTGGCGGTGTTGTACTTGCGGGCCTCGCCGGTCAGGACCCAGCCGCCCTCGACGTACCAGCCGGTGAAGTTCGGGTCGGAGACCCCGGCGGGCGTGCGGCGGTCGACGCTGATGTCGAAGTACTCGCCCTGGACCAGCAGGTTCTTCTTCTGGGCGGCCAGTTCCAGGCCCCAGTGGTTGGCGCCGTTGGCGTCGGTGATGGCCGCCGAGACGAGGCGCGAGCCGTCGACGCGCAGTTCCGGCCGGTCTTCCAGGGTGATCGGGTACGGGCCGTTCAGCGTGGTCTGGGCGGGCTGGGCGACGATGCTGGCGTTGGCGCCGACATGGACGCGCCAGTCGTAGCCGACCAGCGGCGAGCCCGCGACGCGGAAGGTGTAGCCGAGCTGTTCGTCGAAGGTGGCGGCGTCCGTCACCTTGGCGCCCGTCACGGCGGCGGCGGCCAGCCAGCGTTCGCCGCCGGCCTGGACCTGCAGCGCGATGCGCTTGTCGGCCCCGGCCAGCAGGCGCGACACTTCCGCCGCCGACGGCCGTTCGGGGAACAACGAGCCGTTGGTGGAGGCGGCGTCTTCCAGGCCCAGGTTCGGCGCGAACGCCCCGCCCTTGATCTTCACGCCCTTGAAGCCGGAGTACTGGAGCCACAGCTCGTGCAGCGTGGTCGAGCCATCCGTGCCCGAGCCGCCGAAGTCCAGCAGGATGTTGTAGTCGAAGTCGCCGAACAGCTTGCCCTCGACGCCGAGGCGGCCCCGGCGGAAGTTGGTCCCGCTGTTCAGGTCGCGCCCGGCGGTGACGCTGGCCGGCAGGTTGTCGTCCTGGTCGTAGTAGGCGGTGTCGAGCTGCATCACGCCCCGGATCGAGGCGCTGAACTGGCCGTCGCCCGAGGAGAAGGTCGGCCGCCCGCCCTTGATCGAGACGGTGGTCGCCTTCTGCTCGGCGCGGATGGTCTGGATGTTTGCCGAGGTCGAGACCTTGAGGTCGCCGATCTGCTCCTGGAGCGCGTCGATCTGGGCCTCCAGGGCCTCGATCCGCGCCAGGGTGGCGGCGTCCTGCGCCAGCGCGCCGCCGGCGGCGGCCCAGGCGATGGCGAGCGCAGCCGCGCCGCCGAAGTACGAAGAGGCGCTGCGATGCGCCGAAGTGCTAGCCATGGATATCTCCCTCCGAGCCTGGGAGAACATCACACCTCTAATGCCTATCGAACAAGTAGGATTAGACTCTCAGGCCCTTTAGAATTTCTGGGGCCATAAGAAGGAGGCGGCAAGGGTCGGGACCTTGCCGCCTCCAGGGACGCCGGATTCTGGCTTCCCCCTATGAGCCTTCTTCTTCCACTCCCTTCCCCCTCGATGGGGGAAGGGCCGGGGATGGGGGTGCGCACAGGGCGATGCAGGATGACCCTCGGAGGGCTCGGAGCCGGGCGGCGCCTTTCGCCTGGACGCAGCGGCCGCACCCCCACCCTACCCCTCCCCCATCGAGGGGGAGGGAGCGTCCGATCGCTAGAACTCCTTGCGCACGGACACCCCGATCAGGCGCGGGTCCAGCACGAAGACGTTCGTCGTCAGGCCGGTGTCGTCCGAGTTCAGGAAGGCGTCGGTGATCGGCGTCTTGTCGAGCAGGTTCTTGATGTAGCCCTCGATCTTCAGGCCGTCGTCGTTCTCGATCCACAGCGACAGGTTGGCGTTGTACCAGCCGTGCAGCTTGTCATACGGGTCGTTGTTGTAGACCCGGTGCCAGGACTGCGACTGCCAGTAGCCGTCGCCGCGCACCGTCGCCCGCCAGCCGTCGAACAGGTCCCAGGCGTACTGGGCGCCCAGCGAGACGGTGAAGTGCGGCGCGTTGGGCAGTTCGTTGCCGGACAGGTCGGCGAAGATGCCCTGCCCGTCGTTCGGACCGTTGTTGCGGTTGACCGGCGTGCCGAAGAAGCCGCCGCAGAAGGTATGCATGTTGACGTTGTCGCGGTTCATGTTGCCGTTCCGCCGATTGCGGATGACCTGGTCCACGACGACGCTGGCCGGGATGACGCAGTTGGAGGGCAGTTGGATCCAGGGCTTGGCCACCACGAGGTCGGGATCGCCCTGGGTCCGGTCCATCAGGTCCAGCGAGGTCTCGCCGTCCGCGACCTTCGTCTGCTGGAAGCCCAGCGTGCCGTTGAAGCGCAGGTTGCGGGTCGGCGAGAACACCGTCTCCAGCTCCAGGCCCCAGACGGTGGCGTCGAAGTTCTCGTTGACCGAGGTCCGCTCCTTGATCTGCGAGACCTGGTAGTCCTTGTAGTCGTAGTAGAAGGCCGTGGCGTTGAGGATCATCGCCCCGCCGAGCAGGGTGTTCTTCGAGCCCACCTCCAGGGCGTCGACGAATTCCGGCTCGAAGGTCGTCGGATACGACAGCGTCCGCAGGTTCGGGTTGTCGCCGAGGAAGGCTTCCTTCGAATAGCCGATGCCGGGAGGATTGGCCCCGCCGCCCTTGTAGCCGCGCGAGAGGAAGGCATAGACCATCGTCTCGTCGGTGAAGGACAGCACCGGTCGCCAGTCCACCCCGACGCGGCCGGTGAACTCGCCCCACCGCTGCTTGATGTCGGGCGAGGCCGGATGGCCGCGGTCCACCGTGCCGGCCAGCAGCGGAGCCGCCGCCAGCAGCAGTTGCGACTTGATCGGCGTGAACACCTTGTTGTCGTCGGTGTATCGCAGGCCGGCGGTCAGCTTCAGACCTTCCGACATCTGCCAGTAAACCTCGCCGAACGCGGCCGAGGACTCCAGCTTGTAGGGATTGCTGTTGCGGAAGTAGTTGTGACCCTCGCCGTTGATCTCATCCAGCGGGTTGGGGTCGATGTAGACGCAGCCCTCCGTGCCCGGCAGGCCGATGGTGATCGGATCGGCGTTGGGCGAGCCGCGCGGCGTGCATTTCGTCGGATCGACGGAGCGATTGAAGGTTCCGAGGATGCCGTCCGTCTGCAACAGCAAGGTCACGAGGTTGAACATCACATAATAGTCTTCGAGCGTCTCGTAGCGGGTGTAGTTGGCCCCGACGCTGAAGTTGAACGGCCCATCGAACGAAGACTGGAGACGGAACTCCTGGCTGAACTGCTCGCTCTCGGCCTGGCTGATGTCGAAGCCGGCCATGGTGTCCGAACAGCCGATCTGCGGGTCGCAGTAGATGCCGCCGCGCGCCAGGTCCCTGTACCTGTTCGGCAGGGCCGGATTGTTCGGATCGCTGACCAGCAACGAGGTGTCGTAGAAGATCGGGACCGTGTTGAAGCGGTTGTAGTCCTGGAACGAATATATCTTGTCCTTGACGTAGGCGGTCTGGGAACTGAGCGTCAGGGTGTCGGTGATGTCGAAGCTGGCGTTCAGCTCGAAGACATCGGTGGTCGCCTCGTAGGTCGGATCAAGCACCGAGTTGATCGTCCGCAGGTCGCGCGACTGCATCATGCCGCCGTAGGGATCGCGGCCGTTGGGGATGATGGTGATGGCCTGGCCGTTCTCCCAGCCGACGTACACCGCCGACGGGTCCTGGGCGATCTGGACGAAGGGGATGCTCAGGCCGTTCGGCGTGCCGAAGGCCATGTCGTCATAGAGATTGCCGGGCTTGCAGCCCTGGCTCAGGTGCCCCCGCGCCAGCGGGGTCAGGTTGCTGACGGAGCCGACTTCCGCGCGGCCGTCGTCGCGGTGGCAGAGCTGCTTGCCGGTGCGCGAGCGGTTGTCGTCCTCCTCGAACCGCTCCCAGATCAGGTCGGCCTGGAACCGTTCGTTCGGCTCGAAGCCGAGGGTCAGGCGGGTGGACCACAGGTCGCGGCCGTTGACCGCGTTGCCCGTGGTCTCGTTGAAGTCGTAGCCGGTGCGGCTGGTCATGGCCCCGGCCAGGCGCAGCGCCAGCGTGTCGCCCATCAGCGGCACGTTGATGAAGCCGCTCATGCGCTTGGAGTCGTAGTTGCCGACCTCGCCCTTGATGGAGCCGGCGAACTCGCCGAACTTGGGCCGGGCCGAGATGACGTTGATCACCCCCGCCGTGGCGTTGCGCCCGTGCAGCGTGCCCTGCGGCCCGCGCAGCACCTCGACCCGCTCCACGTCGAAGTATTCCTGCTCGAACAGCCGGTTGCGGATCAGGGCCGTGCCGTTGAACTCCACCGCCACGCCGGGGTCGGTGGCGACCGAGATGCCCTTGGTGCCGATGCCGCGGATCGAGAAGTTGTAGCCGCTGAAATTGTTCTTCGAGAAGGTGACGTTCGGGATCGCCTTCAGAAGATCGAAGCCGCCCTCGATCTTCTGGGCCTCCAGCGCCTGCTGGCTGAAGGCCGAGATGGCGATGGGCACGTCCTGCACCGCCTCCTCGCGCTTCTGCGCCGTGACGATCAGCGCATCAACGCTTCCCGCCCCGGCGCCGCCGTCCTGGGGGCTGGAGCCGCCCTCCACGATGACGAAGGCCTTGCCGTCGCGCTTGTAGGTCAGGCCCGTGCCCGCCAAAAGCGCATCGAGGGCGGTCTGCGCCTCGGCCTCGCCCCGGATGCCCGGCGAGGTCTTGGCGGCCGCCAGGTCGGACTTGAAGATGACCGGGAGCTGGCTCTGCTCGCTGAAGGCGTTGAGCGCTTCGGACAACGGCTGCGGCGGTATGGCGAAGATCGATTCCTCCGCGCTGGCGGCATTGGCCACGCTCGCGAAAGCAACAACGGCCGCGCTGCAAAGCAGCGACGCGAACAGCGTCTGATTTCTGGACACTTCAGCTCCCCCTGTATTGTCTTCCGGGAGCAACTGAGCCCCCTTTATTTTAGGAGCGGATTTCGACTTACCCCCCCATACTCGGAGGCGATATTTTTTTGCCGCATGGCGCCGAGCCGCACTTCGCCCGGATTTTCCGCCACGACCTCGGCGAGGTTGTAGGTCTCCAGCGCCCGCACGAAGGCGTCGATGTCCTCCGGCTGGAACCGGCCGCTGACCGGAACCTCGGCCAGTTCGGGGTCGGCCAGCACGATGCGGCGCTCCGAATAGCGGCTCAATTCCTCGACGATGGCGCCCAGCGGTTCGCCGTCGAACTTCAGCCAGCCGGTGACCCAGGCGGTCTGCCTGGCGGCGTCGGCGCGGTCCACGCGCCACGACTGCGGCCCCGCGGCGACGAACTG
>CAZOHI010000046.1:0-23359 GCA_964579695.1 uncultured Caulobacter sp.
CTCTTCCCGCTTCTGCGCCGTGACGATGAGGGCGTCAACGTCCCCCCCGGCGCTTCCTGACTGGGGGCCCTGGGCGATCTCCACGGCGAAGGTCTTGTCGTTGATCCGGCGGATATTCAGGCCGCTGTCGGCCAGGACATGGGCCAGGGCGTCCTGCGGCTCGTAGCTGCCGACCACGCCCGGCGACATCCGGCCCTTTGCCTGGACCTGCGAGAAGATGATCTCGGCGTCACCCTGCTTGCCGAACGCCTCGAGGGCTGCGGCCATGTCCTGGCGCGGGATGTCGAAGCGCCGTGCGCTCTCGGCGAAGGCCGGAGAGGCGATGGCCGCCACCGCCGCCCCCGTCAACGCCCAGCTTCGAAAACTCATGGATGTATGCCGCATGTCGAATTCCCCCCAAGGCCGCGTTTTCACGGCCGTCCTGCTTCGCAAGATGCGGGGGAGCGACGATCCATCATGGATCGGCGGAAATTATTTTCGCCACGTCAGCGCCGTCACGCGCGGTGAGCGCTCCTGCGTCTCGATGGGATAGAAGTTGCGCAGGGCGGCGACGAAGTTCTCTTCCCGCTCGGTGGCGAACACGCCGCTGATGCGCAGGGAGGCGATGCGCGGGTCCTCGATGACGAGCTGGCGTTCGGCGTAGCGGTTCATCTCGGCCACCGCGTCGGCCACCGTGTCGTCGCGGAAGATCACCTGCCCCTCGCGCCAGCTCGTCCGGCGCTCGACGTCGGCGGCGGCGACCTTGGCCGGCTCGCCCGCCGTCGCGGCCAGGGCCTCGCCCGCGTCCAGCGTCTGGCGGCCCAGCGCCGGGACGAGCCGCTCCAGGCCCTCGCGGCGCAGGGGCTCGACCACCACCCGTCCCTCGACCAGCACCACCTCGACCCGCTCGCGCCCCAGCCGCACGTCGAAGGCGGTACCGACGGCGGTCACCTGGCGGTCGGCGGCGGTGACGACGAAGGGGCGGTCGCGGTTCTTGGCGACATTGAACAGGGCCTGGCCCTGCAACAGGCGCACGTCGCGGCGTCCGGGCGAATAGGCGACCTCGACCACGCTGGCGGTGTTGAGCGCCATCAGCGAGCCGTCGTCCAGCCTGACCTCCAGCCGCTCGCCGACCTTCGTCGCATAGCGCTTGACGTCGGAAACAACCGGCGCGGCGGGCTGCGGCGCCCAGGCGGCGAGCGCGCCGCCCGCCAACACGACGGCGATCGCGGCGGCCGCCGCGATCCGCGCCCACGGCGGGCCGGTGCGTTGCGGCCGCATGGCCAGCGCCGCCTCGCGCATCGCCCGCACCTCGGCCATGGCGGCGATGGCGCTGGTCCGCTCGATGGCGCCGTTCGTCTGCTCGAAGGCGCGGGCGTTGTCCTCGTCGACCATCCAGGCGTCGAAGGCGGTCTCGTCGCGGGCGGTCATCAGGCCGAGTCGCCGCCGCGAAACCCAGTAGGCGGCCGCCTCGGCGGGCGGGGTGTGGAAATTGGGGGCGCCGGTCATGTGACGCGCTTTCGGATGAAGGCGACGGCGCGCGTCATGTCCTTCTCGACCGTGCTGAGCGACACGCCGAGCCGCCGGGCGATCTCCACGGCGGGCAGTTCCTCGAACCGGTTGAGCACGAACACCGAGCGCACGCGCTCAGGCAACTCCTGCAGGGCCTCGATCATCAGCGCCAGCGCCTCCCTGCCCAGTAAGATGCGCTCGGGAGAGAAGTCCTCAAACTGATCGAAGGATTCCAGGTCCGCGCCGACCGTCTCGGCCGGGCGGGCGGCGGCGGCGCGGGCGCGCTCGCGCAGCAGGTTGGCGGCGGTGTGGAAGAGGTAGCCCTCGATATTGTCGATGTCGCCGACGCCGGCGCGGCGCAGCAGGCGCACGAACACCTCCTGCGTCAGGTCCTCGACCGACGCCTGGTCGCGCACCCGGCGCGAGAAGAACCGCCGCACCGGCTCTGCATAGCGCGCGGCGAGCAGGGCGACCCTCTCGCCGTCCGCGTCCGGCGGATCGTGGATTTTCGGATCGGCCATCGCCCGCCCCACACGTATACGCGCGAGCGTCGGCCCCGGCGCTCGCGCCTGTCAAGCTACAGCGGCTGGGGCCCGTAGTAGGGGCCGCCCGCCTTGTAGCGCTCCAGGCGCTTCAGCTCCTTCGGGTCGATCTTGTCGCGCCAGGTGGTGACGCCGTTGCGCAGGTCGGCGGGGGTCAGCACCAGGGGCTTCCACACCGGCGCGCCCAGAAGGTCGTAGAGGTTGTAGGTCAGGGTCGGCGTAGGGCCGGCCTTGAATTCCAGCAGGCCGAAGTTGTGGCTCTTGGCGTAGACCGGCCGCATCCGCACTTCGGGGACCTGATCGGGCCACTTGTCGTTCGGCGTCTGGGCCAGAGGCGATGAGACCAGGTCGTAGATGTCGTAGCCGCCCTCTTCCGAACGCGGAATACAGTTCAGCTCGCCCACATGGGTGTCGCCGGACAGGCAGACGACGCCCTCGATCTTCTCGTCGCGGATGAAGTCGAAGATCTCGTTGCGCTCGTGCAGGTATGTCGCCCAGGAATCCCCCGGCCGCTCGGCGATGGACCAGCCGCCGCCCGCCGCCAGGATCTTGAACGGCGCGCGGCTGGCCTTCAGCGCCGCCTTCAGCCAGCGCTTCTGGCCCGCGCCGAGCAGGGTCTTGTCCGGCCCGTCCGGCTTGTCGGGCGGGTCACGGTGGTAACGGCCGTCGAGCATGAAGAAGTCGACGCCGCCGAAACTGTGCTGGAAGAAGACGCCGGGCGTATCCGGCAGTCCCGCCGATGGGTTGGCCCAGTAGTTTCCGAAGACCTTGAGCGACGTGGCCTTGAACGGCGAACGGCCGTCGGAATCGTTGTAGCCGAAGTCGTGATCGTCCCAGATCGCCAGGTGCGGGATGCGGCGCAGCAGGCCCTGGAGCCGCTCCACCATCCGCCCGCGCCGATAGGTGTCGGCAAGGGCCTCGGCCTCGTCGCTGTCGCCGTAGATGTTGTCGCCCAGCCACAGGAACATGTCCGGCTCCAGCGCCGTGACGGTGCTGAAGATGCGCTGCTCGGTGTCGAGCTGGATACGGGCGCAGGAGCCGAAGGCGACGCGGAAGTCCGCCGGTCCCGCCGGGGCCGTGCGGGCGCGCCAGGGCACGGGCGCGAAGCGGTCCGAAATCCCGCCGTCGAGCTTCAGCCGGTACCAGTAGTCGGTGGCGGGCTCGAGCCCGTCCACGCGGATCGCCACGGTCAGGTCGCGTTCGCGCGTGGCGCGGACGGGGGCCGTGATCCCCGCGTCCGCGAAGTCTCGGGTGCGGGCGTACTCGACCTGCACGTCGAAGGTTCCGCTGACCCGCGCCCAGATCGTCAGGTGGTTCGGCCCGGTGTGGCCGATCATCGGCCCCTGCAAGGCCCGCTGGTAGCCGAGCGCCGCGCCCAGCGCCTGCGAGGCCGCCGCCCAGAAGGCCGACAGCGCGCCGCCCGCCAGCATGCCGCGCCGTCCGATCGTCAGCTTATCCATTTGGGATGGCTCCCTGGTTATCCATTGCGGATGGCTCCCTGGTCGATGGGGGCGAGGGCCTTGACCAGCTCGCCGTGGATCTGGGGCGTGGACGCCAGGCACGTCCCGCCCATCAGGTCGAGCGCCTGGCCCTCCGTTCCGGTGACGACGCCCCCGGCCTCGCGCACCAGCACGGCGCCCGCCGCCATGTCCCAGGCCTTCACAGCCTGCTCCCAGAAGGCGTCGAAACGGCCGCAGGCGACATAGGCCATGTCCACCGCCCCGGCGCCCAGGCGGCGCATCGACGCGATCTTCGGCGTCAGCAGGCTCATCTCGTGGGCGAACTGCTCGTGGCGCGGCTTGCCCTCGAACGGGATGCCGACCGACAGCACGGCCTCGCCCAGGCTGGCGCGTGCGGAAACTCGGATCGACCTGCCGTTGAGATACGCCCCCTTCCCACTCTCGGCCCAGAACATCTCCTCGGCCATGGGCGCATAGGTCACGCCCGCGACCACCTCGCCCTTGCGCGCCAGCGCGATGTTCACAGCGAAGATCGGCAGGCCGATGAGGAAGTTCATCGTCCCGTCGAGCGGATCGACGATCCACAGGTGGTCGGGGTCGGAGCCAGGGGTGACGCCCCCCTCCTCGCCCATGAAGCCGTACTCCGGCCGGGCGGCGGCGAGCAGGGCGCGCACCGTGTCCTCGGCGCGGGTGTCGGCCTCGGAGAAGGGGTCGCCGAAATTGCCCTTGTGCTGGACCATCAGGCTGGGCAGGTCGGCGAAATCGAGCTTCAGGCGCTGGCCCGCGACGCGCGCCGCCTCGATCATCGCCTGAAGCAGAACGGACGGTTCACTCAACGGATCAATCCCGAAGCTTGGTGCGCCACAGGCTGGCCGCCAGCAGCATGGAGACGACCGACGAGCCGATCCAGAACCAGATCACCGGGCCGAAGTCATAGGTTCGCACGCCGTCTATGACGGTCATGCCACGGTCGATGAGGATGCCGCTGACCTGTTCCTGCACGGCCGCGCCGATGTAGCTGAAGATGCCGATCACTCCCATCGCCGCTCCAGCCACCCGCTTGGGGCAGATGTCGACCGCGAACAGGCCGCCCAGCGCCGTCACCAACCCGGTCAGGCCCATGCCGAACAGCACCATGCCGAGGATCAGCATGGGCACGGACGGCGGCGCGAAGAAGATGATCAGCAGGCCCGCCAGCTCCAGCACCGCGAACAGCAGGTTGGCGGGCGGCCGCCGCGCCGCGAACAGCTTGTCTGAAATCAGGCCGTAGGCCACGGCGCCGACGATGCCCGCCAGCGTGCTGAGCATCAGCATCGTCCCGGCCATCGGCAGCGAGAAGCCCCGCTCTTCCTGGAGGTAGAGGACGCCCCAGGAATTGATGGCGTAGCGGGTGACGTAGACCATCGCCGCCGACAGGCACAGCACCCAGATCGCCGGTATCTTCAGGATCGAAAGCTGGAGCCGGAAGACGCTGGCCGGGGCGGGCTTGCGGCTTTCCTCGTAGTGGTCGTCCTTCCAGTCCGCGACCGCGGGCAGGCCCAGCGTCCGCGGGCGGTCCTGCACCAGCATGTAGACGCCGGCCGCCGTCAGCAGCCCGATCACGCCGGGGCCCCAGAAACCGTACCGCCAGCCCATCAGGGCCACCAGCCCGCCGACTCCCAGGAAGGTCAACCCCTCGCCGATGGAGTGGGCCGTGCTCCACACGCCATAGGCCCGGCCTCGCTCCTTGTTGGAGAACCAGGCCGTCATGGCCACCACCCCGCCGGGCGCGCCGAAACTCTGGAACCAGCCGTTCAGACCCCACAACAGCGCCGCCGCCCAGACCGTCGTGGCGAACCCCATGCCGATGTTGCACAGGGCCGAGGCCGCGAAGCCCAGCGCCAGGAATCGCTTCACGTTCACATGGTCGGCCACGAAGCCGTTGGTCAGCTTGCCGATGGCGTAGGTGTAGAACAGCGCCGAGCCGATGAAGCCCAGCTCGGTCGGGGTGAAGACGCCGCCGTCGATCAGCGGCTTCTTCACCACCCCCAGCGCCAGGCGGCAGGTGTAGATCAGGCCGTACCCCAGGGTGATGGCCAGCATCACCCGGAAGCGGTGGCTCCTGAACAGCCGGTCGATCTCGGCCTTGTCGCCGAGCAGCGGCGCGTCGGGGCCGGTCGCGAAAGCCTTGAGCAGCATGGGCGCCTCCTCCCTGGTTGTCGTCGAGGCTATTTCAGGTGCGGAAGAAATGGAAGGATTATTCCATTTTAATTCCGTAATGAAATTCCCGCTTCATCGCATGGTGGGGATGACGAAGCTCTGGTCGAGCACCGCGCCGCCTTTAGGCCAGCGCTGGGTGACGGTCTTGGTGCGGGTGAAGAAGCGCACGCCGTCGGTCCCGTACTGGTTCAGGTCCCCGAACCCGGACCGCTTCCAGCCGCCGAAGGAGTGATAGGCCACCGGCACCGGGATCGGCACGTTGATACCGACCATGCCGACCTCCACCTGCTCGGCGAACTCGCGCGCGGCGTCGCCGTTGCGGGTGAAGATGGCCACGCCGTTGCCGTACTGGTGGGCGGACGGATAGCTCAGCGCCTCCTCGAAGGTCTCCGCGCGGACCATCTGGAGAACCGGTCCGAAGATCTCGTCGCGGTAGGACTGCATCGCCGGCTTCACATGGTCGAACAGGGTCGGGCCGACGAAGAAGCCGCCCTCCGAGCCCTGGAGCGAGAATCCCCGCCCGTCGACGACCAGCTCGGCGCCCTCTTCCACGCCCATCTGGATGTAGCTTTCGATCCGCTGGCGGTGCTGGGCGCTGACCACGGGGCCGTAGTGGGCGTCCGGGTCGGTGGAGACGCCGACGCGCAAGGTTCCGATGGCGGCGACCAGCTTCTCGCGCAGGGCGGCGGCGGTCTTTTCGCCGACCGGGGTCACCACCGGCAGGGCCATGCACCGCTCGCCCGCCGAGCCGTAGGCCGCGCCGATGATGTCGGCCACCGCCTGGTCGAGGTCGGCGTCGGGCAGGACGACGCCATGGTTCTTGGCCCCGCCCATGCACTGCATCCGCTTGCCGCCCGCCGCGCCGCGGGCATAGACGGCCTGGGCGATGTCGCTGCTGCCGACGAAGCTGACGGCGCGGATGTCGGGATGGTCGAGGATGGCGTCGACGCAGACCTTGTCGCCGTGGACGACGTTCAGCACTCCCGGCGGCAGGCCCGCCTCGATCATCAGCTCGGCCAGCCGCACGGGCACGGACGGATCGCGTTCCGAGGGCTTCAGGATGAAGGCGTTGCCGCAGGCGATGGCCGGGCCGAACATCCACATCGGGATCATGGCCGGGAAGTTGAACGGCGTGATGCCCGCCACCACGCCCAGCGGCTGGCGCACCGAATGGACGTCGATGCCGGGCCCGGCGCCGCTCGTGTATTCGCCCTTCAGCAGGTGCGGGATGCCGCATGCGAACTCGATCACCTCCAGCCCGCGCTGGATGTCTCCCCTCGAGTCGGCGATGACCTTGCCATGCTCGGACGACAGCAGGTGCGCCAGTTCGTCCATATGGACTTCCAGCAGCCGCTTGAACTCGAACATCACCCGCGCCCGCCGCTGCGGGTTGGTCGCGGCCCAGCCGACCTGCGCCGCGCGGGCGCTGTCGACGGCGGCGTTCAGTTCCTCCACCGAGGCCAGCGGCACGCGCGCCTGCACCTTGCCGGTGTTGGGGTCGAAGACGTCGCCGGCGCGGCCGGAAGCTCCCCCGGCCGGGCGGCCGGAGATGAAGTGCGGGATGTTGCGCAAGGGGCGCTTCCTTCTACTTGCGAACGATCCAGTCGTGGGCGGGATCGTTGCGGAATATCCAGGCCCGCTTCGGCCCGGCCATGACGTTGAGGTAGTAGAGGTCGTAGCCGTGCGGCGCCCCGACCGGGTGGTAGCCGCGCGGCACCATCACCACGTCGCCGTCCTGCACGCACACCGTCTCGTCCAGGCTGCGGTCGTCGGTGTAGACTCGCTGGAAGGCGAAACCCTGGGGCGGGTTCAGGCGGTGGTAGTAGGTCTCCTCCAGCGCCGTTTCCTCGGCTGGCGTGGCGGTGTCGTGCTTGTGCGGCGGATAGCTCGACCAGTGGCCGCCGGGGGTGATGACCTCCACCACCAGCAGGCTGTCGGCGGGCTCCGTCTCGGGCAGGATATTGCGGACGTAGCGCTGGTTGGTCGACTGCCCGCGCACCTCGCGCGACATGCGCGAGGGGTCGATCAGGCGCGCCTCGCCCTGGCCCGTGCCCGGCGCGGTGCAGACGGCCAGCTCGACCTGGGTGCGGGCCGTGACGGTCCAGGGCGTCCCGGCGGGGACGTAGACGGCGGCGGGGGCGGCGTCCTCGAACACGCTGGCGCGGCCGCCGATGTCCGCGAAGGTCTCGCCCGCCGTCACGTCGGCCCTGCCGGTCAGCACGACGAGGCAGGCTTCGCGCCCGTCGCCGCCGCCGTCCGCCGACTGCCCGGCGCCCAGCTTCAGGACCTTGAAGCCGACGTGCTTCCACCCCGCGCTTTCGGGCGTGACCTCCAGCACCGCGCCATCGGCGCCGGGCGCGTGCGGGCGAACGAGGAGCCTGCTCATGCCGCCTGCTCCAGCCCCGCCGCCCGCGCCTCGCGCTCCAGGGTGGAAAGGCCGATCTCGGCGTACTTGCGCGGATTGGCGACGGCGGGGTCCTGCTCGGCCTCGATGATGATCCAGCCTTCGTAGCCGGTCCCCGCCAGGGTGCGCATCACCGGCCCGAAGTCGATGTCGCCGTCGCCCGGCACGGTGAACATCCCGGCGAGCACGCCGTCGAGGAAGCTCCGCCCCGCATCGCGCGTGCGGCGGAAGACGTCGGTGCGGATGTCCTTGCAATGGACGTGGGCGATGCGGCCCGGATGACGGGCGAGGATCTCCAGCGGATCGATGCCGCCCAGCCGCGCATGGCCGGTGTCGAGCGTCAGCCCGACGCTGGCGCCGGTGTTGCGCAGGAAATGCGCGAGGTCGTCGGGCTGCTCGACCACCGTGCCCAGGTGGTGGTGATAGGCGAAGCGCAACCCTTCGCCCGCGATGTAGTCGGCGAACGCCGTGACCCGCGCTCCGAACGTCTCCCAGTCGTCCAGCCGCGGGGTCGAGGTGATCGGCGCGGCGCGGTTCCCATGGATGGCGTTCGAGGTTTCGGCGTGGACGAAGACGGTGCAATCCATCGCCTTCAGCAGGGCCAGATGCGCCTGCGCGGCGGCGATCTCCGCCTCCACGTCCTGAATCAACAGGTTCCCACTATACCAGCCACCAACGAGGTCGACGCCGTAGCCCGCCAGCAGCGGCCTCAGCACCGCCGGATCGCGCGGAAATTTACCGCCCAGCTCGACGCCGGCGAAACCCACGTCGCGTACGTCGGCCAGGATGCTCTCCAGCGGCGTGTCGCCGCCCAGCTCCGGCATGTCGTCGTTGGCCCAGGCGATGGGGCTGACCCCGAAACGGATGGTCATGGGTCAGTCTCCCGTACGCTGGCGCTTGATGCTGGCGTCGTAAGCCGCGCGCGCCTGCGCGGCTTCGGATCGCTCGGACGTTTGCGGCGGGGCCACATCCCACCAGGCGCCGCCCGCTTCCGTGACGATGGTCGGGTCGGTGTCGATGACGACGACATAGGTGCGGTCGGACGCGCGGGCCCGTTCCAGCGCCGCCTCCAGTTCGGCGACGCCCGACACCTTCTCCGACCGCGCGCCCAGGCTGGCGGCGTGGGCGGCGAAGTCGACCTGGGGCGCCGCGTCCGGCAGCAGGTTGTTGAACGGCGCGCCGCCCGTCGCTTGCTGGAGCCGGTTGATGCAGCCGAAGCCCCGGTTGTCGAGCACGGTCAGCACCAGCTTGCGGCCCAGCATCACCGAGGTGGCGATCTCGGAGTTCATCATCAGGTAGCCGCCGTCGCCGACCATGACGACGACCTCGCGCTCCGGTTCGGCCATCTTGACGCCCAGCCCGCCCGCGATCTCGTAGCCCATGCAAGAGAAGCCGTATTCAACGTGGTAGCCGCCCGGCGCCCGTGTGCGCCAAAGCTTGTGCAGCTCGCCCGGCAGGCCGCCTGCGGCGCAGACGACCACGACGTCCTTCGGCATCGTCCGCCACACCGCCCCGATCACCTGGGCGTCGGAGGGCGCTCCGGCGTCGGGCGGCGCGGTGGCGATCTTCCAGGCCGCGTTCCACGGCTCGCGCTGCTCGGCGCAGACCCGGCGCCAGGCGTCCGGCGCGCTCCAGCCTTCAAGCTTTGCGGCCAGCGCTTCCAGCACCGTCCTCGCGTCTCCGACCACCGGCAGGGCGCCGTGCTTGTGGGCGTCGAAGGCGCCGACGTTGACCTGAACCAGCCGCCGCGCCGGGTTGGCGAACAGCGCCCGCGAGCCGGTCGTGAAGTCCTGCAACCGCGTGCCGACGCCGATCACGAGGTCCGCCTCGGCCGCCGCCGCATTGGCCGCGCTCGTGCCCGTCACGCCCACGGAGCCCAGCGCCGCCGGATGGTCCCAGACCAGCGCGCCCTTGCCGCCCTGGGTCTCGGCCACGGGAACGCCCGTGCGCGCGGCGAAGTCGGCCAGCACGGCCTCCGCGCCGCTGTAGAGCACCCCGCCCCCGGCCACGATCAGCGGCGCCTTGGCCGCCTTCAGCAGGGCGGCGAGATCGTCCGCCTCGCGCGGGTCGGCGGGCTGGGCGCGGGTGCGCCAGACGCGGCGGGCGAAGAAGCTCTCCGGCCAGTCGAACGCCTCGGCCTGCACGTCCTGGCAGAAGGCCAGGGTCACCGGGCCGCAGTCGGCCGGGTCGGTCAGGGTCGCCATGGCGCGCGGCAGGGCGGCCAGGAGCTGCTCGGGCCGCACGATGCGGTCGAAGTAGCGGGAGACGGGCCGGAAGCAGTCGTTGGCGGTCACCGTGCCGTCGCCGAAGTCCTCGACCTGCTGCAGCACCGGATCGGGCCTGCGGCTGGCGTAGACGTCGCCCGGCATCAGCAGCACCGGCAGGCGGTTGACGTGGGCCAGGGCGGCGGCGGTGACCATGTTGGTCGCGCCCGGCCCGATGGAGGTGGTGCAGACCATCGCCCGGCGGCGGCGCATCTGCTTGGCGTAGGCGATGGCGGCGTGGGCCATGGCCTGTTCGTTGTGGGCGCGGAAGGTCGGCAGGGTTCCTTGCGCGCCATGCAGCGCCTCGCCGATGCCCGCGACATTGCCGTGGCCGAAGATGGCCCAGCAGCCGGCGAAGTACCGCACCTCGGCGCCGTCCACCTCGACGTACTGCGCCGCCAGCCAGCGGACCGCCGCCTGCGCGGCTGTCAGGCGGGACGTGTTCACGCCGCCCTCTCCCCGGAACCGCGCGCCGCCCGCCAGGCGTCGACCAGCACGCGCAGCCTTTCGGCCAGCGCCGCCACCGCGCCCTGGTCGTCGATGCGGTTCGAGAACCACTCGCGCGCCACGTCGTTGAAGATGGTCCGGCCGACCGCGAAGCCCTTCACCACGCCCACCGGCGCGGCGGCCCTGAAGGAGGCCAGCAGTTCGTCCTGCGGCGCCGACAGGCCCAGCAGCACCACGCCGCGACAGAGGGGATCATTCCTTTCGATCACGTCCTCGATGTTGCGCCAGGCCCCGGCGTCGGCGGAAGGCTCCAGCTTCCACCAGTCGGGCCTGATCCCCAGATCGTAGAGCCGTTGCAGCGCCCTGGCGATGGTCATGCCGTCGACCGCCGAGCCCTTCGGCGCGATCACCTCGACCAGCAGTTCGTGGCGCGTCTTGCGGGCCGCGTCGGACAGGCGAAGGAGCTGGCGTTCCTGGCGTTCACGCAAGGAAGGCTCGTCGTCCGGGTGGTAGAAGACCAGGCACTTCACGACGTGGTTCAGCGGCCATTCGGCCAGCTCCGTCGCCACGTCGGCGGAGCTTTCGAATTCCAGCGGCCGCGACTGCGGCAGCTCGATGGGGCGGCCGATCCAGTAGGGATAGCCCGCCGCCTCGGCCAGGGCGTCCGCCCCGTGCCGCCCGTCGATCAGCACCCCGAAGCGGTCGTCGCCCCGCGCCACGCTGTCCACCGCCCGCAGCGCCAGGGCCTTGAAGGCGGGGATGCGGGCCTCGTCGGCGCCCAGCTCGCGGGCCAGTTCCTCGAACTGGCTGCGGTGGTCGACGGCCAGCACGGTCAGTTCGCGGAAATCGCCGACCCGGGTGGTGGCCCAGTGCAGGTGCTCCAGTTCCGCCCATTCGCGCAGGCGGAACGGACGTTCCACGGCGGCGCGGAAGACCTCCATCTCCGGCCAGGTCGGCATGGCGGGCGCGCAGCCGTGGCGAGAGACGACGATGGCCCCGGCGGCGTTGGCGATCTCGCAGCAGGTCTCCAGCGGCTCGCCCCGCAGCCAGCCGCGCAGGAAGCCGCTCATGAAGGCGTCGCCCGCCCCCAGCACGTTGAACACCTCGACCGGGAAGCCGCGCCCGACGACGCCGTCGTCCAGGCTGTCCGGGACCGGCCCTTCGAAGGCCGAGCAACCCTGCGGCCCGCGCTTGCAGACCAGCAGCGCGTCCGTCTTCTCGCGGATGGCCTTCAGCGCCGCCGCCGTGTCGGTCGTCCCGCCCAGGATGTGCATCTCCTCCTCGGTGCCGACGATCAGGTCGCAGAGGGGCAGGACGCGCTGCATTTCCGCCGTCACCGCCGCGTGCGCCACGAAGCGGTTCTCGCCCGCCTCCAGCGCCGTCAGGCCCCACAGGACCGGGCGGTAGTCGACGTCGAACACCACCTTGCCGCCGCTGGCCTTCGCGGCATGTGCGGCCTTCAGGCTGGCGGCGAGGACGCCGGGCCGCGACAGGTGGGTGCCGCTGATCAGCACGGCGCGGGCCTGGGCGATGAAGCCCTCGTCCACGTCGTCCTCGCACAGCGCCATGTCGGCGCAGTCCTCGCGGTAGAAGATGAGCGGGAAGGTGTCGCGGTCGCGTATGCCGAGGATGACCAGCGCCGTCAGACGGTCGGGGTCCGACAGGACGCCGCGCGTCGCGACACCTTCCCGCTCGAGCTGCTCGCGGATGAAGCGGCCCATGTGGTCCGCGCCCACCCTGGTGAGCAGCGCCGTCTTCAGCCCCAGGCGCGAAGCCCCCACCGCCGTATTGGCCGGGCTGCCCCCCAGGTACTTGGCGAAGGAGCCCATGTCCTCCAGCCGCCCGCCCACCTGCTGACCGTAGAGGTCGATGCCGGAGCGACCGACGGCGATGAGGTCCAGGGTCTTTTCGTCGCTCGCCATGACTCGTCACCACTGCCGACGCGACAGGCGCCGGACTATGTGTAACGTCTATTCCAATTCTTGAACGTCTGCAACATTCGTTTCAACGCTGGCCCTTGGTGGTGTCGAACGCGAAGCCGATGACCAGCGCCTGCGCCAGGCAGATGGACGCCGCCAGCGAGCGGAAGGTCCGCACCTCGGATTCGCGGACCTGGAGGACCAGGGTGGCGGGCTTGGAGATCGGGCTGACCAGGCTGTCGCTGATCGACAGGATCTTGGCCCCGCGCGCGGCGGCGGCCTCGACCGCCTGCACCGTCTCGTCGGCGTAGGGCTGGTAGCTGACGGCGATCAGCAGGTCCTTCGGCCCGATGGTCTGGACCTGCTGCCTGGTCAGGCCCGCCACGCCGTCCACGAACATCGTCCGCTTGTTCACCTGCTGCAGGGAGTAGGCGAGATAGGACGAGACGGGGAAGGCGCGCCGGAAACCCACCACGTACACGGTGTCGGCCTTGCGGATCAGGCGCACCGCCTCGGCCATCTCCTTGCGCGAGACGGTCTGGGAGAGGTTCTGGAGCGCCAGGGTGTTGCCTTCGACGAACTCGGCCAGCAGCTCGGCCCCATCGCCGTCGGTGCGCTGGTCGACCTTCTCGGTGAAGTTGCGGATGCGCTCGCTGTAGCCCAGCGCCGCGTGGCCGGAGAGCAGGCCGTCGCGGAACAGCCGCTGCATCTGGCTGGCGCCGTCGAAGCCGAAGGTCTTGGCGAAGCGGACGATGGCCGACGGCTGCACCCCGCAGCGGTCGGCGATCACCGCCAGCGTCTCCAGAGCCAGCTCGTTCGGCTCGTCCAGCACATAGCGGGCGATCTGTTGCAGGCGCTTGCTGAGCTGGTCGTAGCGTTCGAGGATCGCGGCGCGGAGGTCCTCGGCCGAGGTCGGCGGTGTAACGGATTCGCTCATGAGCCCCCGGCTGGCACGTTTCCGCTTTAGAATATCCGTTCCGTACGCGAACACAACGCAGGCGGCATCTTCATTCCATTTTTAATTGCGAACGGAATATTCCTTCCATATGACGGAGACATAGGGGAGACGCCGCATGTTCAAGGTCGCACAGCTGGGCGCCGGCCGGATGGGCTCCATCCACGCCCGCAGCGCCGCCGCCGATCCGAGGCTCGATCTCGCCTGGCTGGTCGACCCCCGGCCCGAGGTCGCGGCGCCGCTGGCCGCCGAAACCGGGGCGCGGCTGGCGACCTTCGAGGAGGTGCTGGCCGACCCCCAGGTGAAGGGCGTCATCGTCGCCTCCTCCACCGACGCCCACATGGACAACACCCTGGCCTGCCTGCGGGCGGGCAAGGCGGTGTTCTGCGAGAAGCCGCTGGACCTCGACCTCGCGCGGCTGGAGGCCAATGCGGGCGAACTGGCCCACCCGGCGGCCCCGCTGTTCGTCGCCTTCAACCGCCGGCACGACCCGCATTTCCAGGCCCTGAAGGCCCGGCTCGATTCCGGCGCGGTGGGCGAGCTGGAGACGCTGCACCTCATCAACCACGACCCGGCCGCCCCGCCGCCGCACTTCATCCCGACCAGCGGCGGGCTGTTCAAGGACTTCACCGTCCACGACTTCGACGTCGCCCGCTGGCTGCTGGGCGAGGAGGTGAGCGAGGTGTTCGCCTGGGCGAGCTGCCTGGTCGATCCGATGATCGCCGAGATGGGCGACGTGGACACCGCGCGGCTGATCCTGCGCACCGCCGCCGGCAAGCTGTGCATGATCAGCAACACGCGCCGCAGCGGCTATGGCTACGACCAGCGCATCGAGGCGTTCGGCTCGAAGGGCATGGCGACGGCGGGCAACCTGGCGGTCAGCACGGTGGCGACCTGGAACGAGTCCGGCGCGACGGCCGAGCCGATCCACCACGGCTTTTTGACCCGCTACGCCCAGGCCTACCGCAACGAGATGTCCCACTTCGCCGCCGTGGTGGCGGGCGAGGCGGAGCCGATGACCGGCTACGAGGCGTCCGTCCGCTCGCTGGCCCTGGCCGAGGCCGCCGCCCTTTCCGTCAAGACCGGCGCGCCGGTCCGCCTGTAGGAGCCATCATGTACAAGCTCGCCCTGCTCGGCGCCGGACGGATCGGCAAGATCCACGCCGCCAACGCCGCCGCCAACCCGGCCGTGTCGCTGAAATACGTCGTTGATCCGATGGGCGAGGCGGCGCAGGCCCTCGCGGCGCAGACCGGCGCCTCCGTCGCCGCGCTCGACCAGGCGATGGCCGACCCGGAGGTGGCGGGCGTGATCGTCGCGTCCTCGACCGACGCCCACCTGGACCACTGCCTGCGCGCGGCGCGGGCGGGCAAGGCGGTCTTCTGCGAGAAACCCATCGACCTCGACCTGGACCGCGCCCGCGGCGCGGCGGGCGAGCTTTCCGGCGCGCGGCTGTTCCTGGGCTTCAACCGCCGCTTCGACCCCAATTTCCAGACGCTCAAGACGCGGCTGGAAAGCGGCGCGGTGGGCGCGCTGGAGACGCTGCACATCGTCAGCCACGACCCGTCCCCACCGCCGGCCTCCTACGTCAGGGTCAGCGGCGGGCTGTTCAAGGACATGGCCATCCACGACTTCGACATGGCCCGCTGGCTGCTGCCGGAGGAGCCGGTCGCGGTCTACGCCTCGGCGAGTTGCCTGGTCGATCCGGCCATTGGCGAGGCGGGCGACGTGGACACCGCCAAGGTGCTGCTGAAGACCGCCTCGGGCCACATCTGCATGATCAGCAACAGCCGCCGCAGCGGCTACGGCTACGACCAGCGCATCGAGGCGTTCGGCTCGGCCGGAATGCTCGGCGCGGGCAACGTCACCGAGAGCACGGTCCAGACCTGGACGGAAGCCGGCGCGAGCGCCGACCGATTCCAGAACTTCTTCCTCGACCGCTACGCCGCCGCCTATCGCCAGGAGATGGACCACTTCGTCGAGGTGCTGTCGGGCGCGAAGGCCAGCGTCGGCTACGACGACGGCGTGGCGGCCTTGGCGCTGGCCGAGGCGGCCGGTGAGTCGGCCAGGACCGGCAAGGTCGTCGGCCTCTAACCACCTAGGGGAAGGGTAAAGAAACGGCGGCCTGATGGGGCCGCCGCCAAGGCTGCACAGAGTTGGGGGACGGAACTCAGAACACGGCCCGGACCGTGAACAGGATGGTGGGCGAGGATTCCTCGTGTTCCACCTCGAAGGCGTCCACGTTGTTGTTGCGCTGGTTGTCGGCGATCTCCGCGCCGCTGTCGCCGTCGTAGCCGCGCTCGGTCTGGTTGGAGACCGCGTCGAGCAGGTTGTTGCCCGACAGGCGCACGACGATCTTGTCGCCCAGGCGCTTCTCGAGGAAGACTTCGAGGTTGCCGTCGTATTCCTGGGTCTCGATCTCGCCCAGCGTCACGAACCGCGACTCGCCCTGCTTCTGGTAGCTGAAGCCCATCGACGCCCCGATGGACGGGAAGTTCTGGGTGAGGCCGAAGTTGTAGATGTACTCCGGCTGGAAATCGAGGCGGATGGTCCCGCCGGTCACCGGGTCTTCCCGCTCGGACCACAGCTTGGTGTAGTTGGCGAAGAAGCCGGTCTCGTCGAGGCCCAGGAAGCTCAGAGGCGTCGAGATATCCAGCTCCACGCCCCACACCTTTGCGTCGCCCAGGTTCTGGTAAGTATAGAGGTTGCCGTCGCCATCGCCGCCGGGCACGCTGTCGGCGTCCTCGCCGGTGTTGACCAGGCCGATCAGGCTGGAGATGTCGCGCCGGAAGAGGTTGATTCCCAAAACCCCCTGCCCCGCGAAACGGTGCTCGTAACCCACGTCGAAGCCGATGGCGGTCTCGAACTCCAGGTTCGGGTTGCCGATGGTGGAGTCCTCGTCGCCGGGCGATTCCAGGCTCACGGCCGGCACGAGCTGGTCGATGCTGGGACGGCGCACGGTGCGCGCGGCGCTGAAGCGGAGCTGGTCGTTGCCGGTCAGCTCCCACACGAGGTGGGCCGAGGGGTTCCACTCGAACGCATCGCTGCTGGTCGAGCCCGACTGGGTCGTGACGTCGGGGGGTGTGTCGTTCTCGGTGAAGATGTTGACGAAGTCCTGGTCGACCTTGGTGTTCTCGCCGCGCACCCCGGCCTCGAACTTCAGGTCGTCGGTCAGCGCCAGTTCCAGGACGGCGAAGACGTCGAAGCGCTTTTCCTCGTAGGTGAAGCGGCCGTCCGAATAGACCTCCTCGCCCACGTCGTCGAGGTCGTCGGAGACGAACAGGTTGTAGTCGCGCTTCTTGGTCTTGCCCGCCGCGCCGACCTTGTAGCCGACGCTGGAGAAGCCCAGCGATTCCGCCAGCCCCGGCAGCTTGCCCTTCAGCGCGCCGTCCAGGGTCCACTCGGTGTCCTTGGCCTTGATCGCCTCGCTGTCGAGCGCGGTGGAGGATGGCTCCGAATAGGTGATCTCGAAGCTGTCGTCCTTGAACTGGTTGAAGCGCAGCTGGGTCTCGAACGACAGGTTCTCGCCCAGCTTCTGCTCCCAGCCGACCGACAGGCCGTAGCTGTCCTGGCGCATGTCGGCGTCCTGGCTCTCCAGTTCGGGATTGCCGTAGTCGACCCCGCCGACGGAGCCGTCGCCTTCGAAGATGGAGGTGTCCTGGTGCTCCTTGCGCTTGGTGCGCAGGTAGAAGGCGTCGACCCGCACGGAGGTGTCGGCGTTCGGCTGCCAGGTCACGTCGCCGTTGAAGGAGACGTCGGTGCTGCGGCGGCTGTCTTCTTCCTCGACCCGCTCGACGGCCTGCGAGCGGCCGCGGTTCTCGAACTGCACGAGGCCCGAGCCGTCGCCGCCCCGCGCCACTTCGGCGTCGAAGCCGACGGAGTCGCTTTCGAACACTTCCTGGATGGTGTGCTTGTTGTTGAACCGCTTCTGGGCGTCGAGGGTCATCGAATAGAGGATGGTCTCGTCCTCGTTGCGGCCGGACCAGGAGACGGCGCCCGACGGGCTCGTCTTCTTCATGTCCATGTCGTAGTTGACGCCGCCGCGCACGATCACGCCCGGAGGCAGGCTCGCGCCGCTCTTCAGGATGATGTTGATGGTGCCGCCGACGCCCTGGCTGTCGATGTCGGCGCTGGGCGAGCGGATGATCTCGATGCGGTCGACGATCTCCGCCGGGATGCGGTCGACGAAGACCGTGCGGTCGTTGCCGGCGCCCGGCACCGGACGGCCGTTGACCAATACTTGGGTGAAGCCCTGGCCGAGGCCGCGAAGCTGCGGCGCATCCTTCTCGCCGATGTCGCTGGTGAAGGCGACGCCGGGCACGCGCTTGAGCTGGTCGCCCACGGACACGGGCTCGAACTTCTCGAAGAATTCCTGGCTGTAGGTCAGCTCGGGCGCGACCGTCTCGGTGCGGTTGCGATAGGTGATGGCCCCGGTGACGACCAGTTCCTCGAGCGTGGCCTCCCCCGATTCCTGGGCGGCCGCGAACTCCGGCGCGACGAGGCACGACGTGGCCAGCAACGCTGCGACGGCTGCCTTCCTGATAGCGGTCATTCCGCTTCCCTCCCCGTGTTTTTGGGTCCGCGGCTCCAACGTCCGCAGCCTGCCACCTTCAGCGGCGAAACCGATATTACGAATAAATTTTCCATTACGCAAATGAAATGGAAATTCTCTTGCAACGAAGAGGCGGTGAGATATTTCTAGTCCCACCCGGGGCGGACGCCCTTTAGATAGAGCGGGCGCGGAGGAAACGGTCATGAGGCACCCCATCAATAGTCGGCTTATGGCGCCGCTCCTTGTCGCGGGGATGACAGCCGTATCGGCCTATGCCCAGGCGCCGGCGATTCCGGTCGTGGCGGGCAAGGGCGCGACGGCGGCGACGGTCCAGTCCGGCGCGAACGCGGCGGCGCTCGTGCTCGATGCGGGCGGCGACTTCCTGGTCGGCACGGGCGAACTGGGCGGCCTGGAGCTTTATGACCTCGCGGGCGCGCGCAAGGGCGCAGTCCCGGCGGGCGAGGCGGTGGGGATCGACGTGCGCTACGGCGTGCCCTTCGCGGGCGGCAGGGCCACGGTGGCGGCGGCGATGGACGCCCAGGCAAACCAGCTTCGCTATTATGTGGTCGAGAACGGCGGCCTTCGCGACGTGACCGGCGCGCCGACCCAGTCGGCGCTGGGCGTCGAGAGCCTGTGCCTGTTCAACAGCGCCAAGGACGGCAGCCTCTATGCCTTCGCGCTCGGCGGCGAGGGGGGGATCGAGCAGTGGCTGGTCCACGAGGATGCGGGCAAGCTGACCGGCAAGCTGGTGCGCCGCCTGAACCTGGCGTCGGAAGTCAGCTACTGCGCCGCCGACGACGCCAGCGGCGACATCTACTTCTCCGAACAGGGCGTCGGCGTCTGGCGCCTCGACGCCGACCCGGAGGCCGAGACGGTCCCCGAACTGATCGACGCCGTGCGGCTGGGCCATGTGACGGAGGAATCCGGCGGCGTGGCGCTCTATGACGGCGGAGAGGGCGCGCGCTACCTGATCGCGTCCAACGCCTCGGCCAGCACCTTCAACGTCTTCGACCGCGACGACGACCACCGCTTCGTCGGCGCCTTCTCGGTGGCCGGGGCGGAGGAATCCGGCGGTCTGGCCGCCTCCAGCTTCAAGGACCTGTTCGTCGCGGCGGGCGACGCCGACTACAAGCTGGCCGCCTTCAGCGACATCGCCGCCGCCCTGGGCGTGTCGGCCGGGACCCCGCAGGACCCGCGCCAGGCGCCCGCCCCCGGCGTGCCGACCGTCAGGCCGACCGTCGAGACCGCCCCCGTCAGCCGCATGGGCGACGCCGCCGACGATCCCGCCATCTGGGTCAACCCGGCCGACCCGGCGCAGAGCGTCGTCATCGGCACCGACAAGCAGACCGGCCTCTATGTCTACGACCTCGACGGCAAGGTGCTGCAACTGGTCGCCGACGGGAAGATGAACAACGTCGACCTGCGCGACGGCTTCAAGCTGGGCGGCGGGACCGTGTCGCTGGTGACCGCCAGCAACCGCACGGACGACTCCATCGCCATCTATGCGGTGGACCCGGCGACCCGCACCCTGGTCAACGTCGCCGACGGCGTGCAGTCCACCGGCCTGACCGACCCCTACGGCCTGTGCATGTATCGCAACCGCAAGGGCCGCACCTACGTCTTCATCAGCGACAGCGACGGCCGCAAGCGCCAGTGGGAGCTGATCGCCACCCCCGCCGGCAAGGTCACGACCAGGCTGGTCCGCGAATTCGCCTTCGACACCCAGGTCGAGGGCTGCGTCGCCGACGACGAGACCGGCGTGCTCTATGTAGCCGAGGAGGACGTCGGCCTGTGGCGCATGGGCGCCGAACCGAAGGCGGGGTCGGCCAGGACCTCCGTCGTGACGGTCAAGGGCAACCCGGCCCTGAAGGACGACCTGGAAGGCATCGGCCTCTACGACCTCGGCGGCGGGCGCGGCTACCTCGTGCTGTCCAGCCAGGGCAACAACACCTACGCCGTCTTCCGCCGCGAGGGGAAGAACGAGTACGTCGGCTCCTTCGCCGTGGTCGCCAACGGCGACAAGGGCATCGACGGCGCCTCCGAGACGGACGGCCTGGAAGTGACCAGCCGCGCCCTGGGGCCGAATTTCCCGCACGGCGTCCTGATCGTGCAGGACGGCCGCAACGTCTCGCCGCCCGAGCCCCAGAACTTCAAGTTCATCCCCTGGGACCCGATCGCCGCGGCGCTGAAGCTAGAAGCGAAGTAGTGCGCGCGCTGGGCCTCGCGGCGCTCGCCTTCGCGCTGGCGGGCGGGGCCCAGGCGCAGGCGCCCACGGGCGTCACCGTCTATCCCCCGGCCTTCTTCGCCGAGGCCCGCCCGGCGACGGCGCTCGACATGATCGAGCGCCTGCCGGGGTTTTCCTTCGATGAAGGCGACGAGGACGTGCGGGGGTACTCCGGGGCTGTCGGCAACGTGCTGATCGACGGTCAGCGCCCCGCCAGCAAGCGCGACGGCCTGGACGAGGTGCTGGCCCGCATCCCGGCCGCCGCCGTGGAGCGGATCGAGCTGATCCGGGGCGGCGCCCCCGGTGTCGACATGGGCGGCCGCCAGGTGCTCGCCAACGTCGTGCGAAAGTCCGAAGCCTCGGCCGAGGGGCTGGTCGAGGCGGGGATGGCGCTCAACCCGGACACCGTCCTGCCCAGCCTGCGCCTCGAAGGCTCGCGCCGCCGGGACGGCCGCTTCGCCGAGGCCGCCCTGCGGCTGGCCGAGGAACTGGACGACGAGGGCGGGACGGGCTTTCGCCGCCGCTACGGCCCGTCCGGCGCCCTCTTCCGCGACGCCGCCGTCGATGAGCGCACCCGCACCCGCATCGGCGAACTGAAGGGCGGCTACGAACAGCCGCTGGCGGGCGGCGGCCTTCGCGCCAGCGTCTCCCTCCTGAGCGAGCAGGCGCGCTCGCGCTTCACCGAGACCGCCGCCGAGACCCTGCAGGGCCGCGAGGACACCTTGTCGGGCGAGGCCGGGCTGCGGTTCGAGCGCCCGCTCGGCGAGCGCATGAAGCTCGACCTCGTCGCCATCCAGCAGCTCGGCAGGCTCGACTCCGAAGAAGAGGACGGCAGCGAGCGCTTCACCGAGGACTCGACCTCCGGCGAAAGCATCCTGCGCGCCGCCGTCCGCATAACCCGCTCGGAGTCGCTGTCGTGGGAAGCCGGGGCGGAGGCGGCCTTCAACTTCCTCGAAAGCCGCGCGGCGCTGGAGGAGGACGGAGTCCCCCAAGCCCTGCAAGGCGCCGACGTGCGGGTGGAGGAGCGCCGCGCCGAAGCTTTCGCCGCCGCCACCTGGAAGCCCGCGCCCGCCCTCTCCCTGGAAGCCGCCCTGCGGTTCGAGGTCTCGCAGATCGCCCAGAGCGGCGACATCGCGCTGGAGCGGCGCTTCACCTATCCCAAGCCCCGGCTGGCGGCGGCGTGGTCGCTCTCGGACTCCCAGCAGGTCCGCCTGCGCATCGAGCGGACAGTCGGCCAGCTCGACTTCGGCGATTTCGTCGCCTCGGCCTCGCTGGACGAGGGCGCGGTGAGCGCCGGCGCCGCCGACCTCGAACCGACCAAGGCCTGGGTGTTCGAGGCCGCCTGGGAGCGCCGGTTCCTGGAGGATGGGGCGCTGGTCCTGACCGTCCGCCACGAGGCGCTGACCGACGTCATCGACCGGGTGCTGTTTACCGGCCCCGGCTTCGCCCTCGACGCGCCCGACAACATCGGCGACGGGCGGCGTGACAGCCTGGAGGCGACGCTGACCTTGCCGCTCGGGGGGATCGGCCTGCTGACCGCCAACGCCGCCTGGCGCGACACCGAGGTCGCCGACCCGACGACGGGCGAGACGCGCCGCATCTCGGGCGAGGAGCCCTTCACCGGCGAGGTCGCCTTCACCCAGGACCTGAAGCGCTGGAACGCCAACTGGGGCGTTGAGGTCGGGCTGGCCGAGCGCGAGCCGGAGTTTCGCTTCGACGAGGTGCGGCTGGAGCGCGAGGCCGCCTGGTACTCGGCCTTCGTGGAGATGCGCCCGGCCAGGGCATGGCGGGTGAAGGTCAAGGCCGAGAACATCTCCGGCCGGAGCGTGGGCCTGCGGCGCGAGGTCTTCGACGGCCCGCGCGGATCCTCGCCCCTGGACTTCATCGAGGAGCGCGGGACCGACTTCGACCCCTACGTCGAGATCGAGGTCCGGCGCGCGTTCGAGTAGCGCGACTAGCCCAGCAGGGCCGTCAGCGTCTCGCGCAGTACGGCCTCGGCTTCCTCGAAGGAAAGGCCCTGGTCGACGCGCAGCCTTTCCCAGGCCTCGAAGCTGAGCATCAGGTCGGCGGCCTCGAACCGCTCGCGGGGGAGGGCCTCCGGCAGGATCGAGCGCAGGATTTCGCGGCAGATGACCACCATCCGCTCGTGGTCCTCCTGCAGGAAGGGCGAGACGTGCCGGGTCACGTCGGCGGCGTGCTTGAAGGGGTATATCCGTTCATAGAGCGTGGCGCGGCGGCCGATGATCTCCTGCACCTTCCCGCGCCAGTCGGCAGCCTCCAGCGGCTCGCCGATGATCTTGTACATCTCGCCTTCCACCACCGCCGATATCTCGCGGTAGAGGCTCTCCATGTCGGTGAAGTGGCGGAAGACGGTGCGCAGGCCGACGTCGGCGCGGCCAGCCACCTGCTCGGCGGACGGCGCGACCACGCCGCCCTGGACCAGCTCCAGCATCGCCCGCACGATCCGCGCCCGGCTGTCCTGCGAGCGGCGGCGGCGGCCGTCGATTTCCGTCGTCTGTGGAGCGGTGCTGTTCACGTCGCTCGAGTCTCCCCGCCGCAGCCTAGGCCGAGCTTGACCGTTCAGGCAACAAATGGCATTCATAGTGCCAATACTGTCCGCCGCCAAGGGAGGGGACCGACATGCGGATCCTGCGTACGCCGGACGCCCGGTTCGAGGGCCTTCGCGACTGGCCCTTCGCCCCCCGCTACCTGCCGATCTTCGACGAGGACGGCTCCTCGCTGCGCATCCACTACGTCGACGAGGGGCCGCGCGACGGGCCGCTGGTGCTGCTCATGCACGGCGAGCCGTCGTGGTCCTATCTCTACCGCAAGGTCATCGCGGAACTGTCGGCGCGGGGCGTGCGGGTGATCGCGCCCGACCTCGTCGGCTTCGGCCGCTCGGACA
>CAZOHI010000047.1:0-20963 GCA_964579695.1 uncultured Caulobacter sp.
TTCAGTCCCCTCTGAACCTGGATCAACTCGGGGCGGCGGACCAATCCGCCGCCCCCTTTTGCATGCGACGTCAAATCCATTATGGCCAGCGCGCTTCCTCACCCACGCGCCCGCGCCTTCACACTCAGCCCACCAGATCAGCCGATGGACCCTGCGCCGTTTCCGCCGGCGCGGATCATCTTGAGAGCGAGCCAGGGAAGGAGTTCCCCAAGGCGTCGCCGCTAACCTGACAGTGCAATCCCGACACGCCAGCCGACAAGGCCGGCTTGACATCGGCGATATGCCGCCCAGCCTTTACGCGTGCCCGCGTAGGAGGCGGGGTAGCGCGTGAAAAAGACCGGGCCCATCCAGATCGTGAGCGACGACGCCGTCCAACTGGCGGCGCGCTTCCGTCGTCCGTTGATGAGCTTCTTCCTTCGCCGGCTGCACGACCGGGAGGAGGCGGAAGACCTTACCCAGGAGGTGTTCCTCCGCATCCTTGGCCGTGGCGACAGTGTTCCCGTCGAGAACCCGGAGATCTACATCTTCCGCATCGCAGCCAACCTGCTGCGTGACCGCGCCCGCAAGGCGCTCACCCATCACCAGGCGGAGCACGCCAGCCTAGATTCCTCGGCGGTGGAATTTGCGGACGCGGGCCGGCTTGCCTCGGGCCTGGTTGATGATTGCGGCCCCGAGCGCGTCCTTCTAAGCCAGGAGTCCCTCACGGAGGCGATGCGCGTGCTTGACGAGCTCGGGCCGCGCACCCGCGACATCTACATGCTGTTCCGCATTGAGAAGATAAAGCAGCGCGATATCGCGGCCTTGTACGGCCTGACGGTCAGCGCGGTCGCCAAGCACATCGCCAAGGCTGGCGTTCATCTGTCTCGCAGGCTGGGGTCGCCATGACCAGTATCGCCCTTGCCGGCGTGACCGATGAGATGCTGGAGGCCGCCATGATGTGGCGCCTGCGGCTAAGCGAGCCTCACTGGTCGGCCGACGACGAGGCCGAGCTGGAGGTGTGGCTCCAGACCGACGAACGCCACGCTCGGGCCTTCGAGCGCACTGGCCAGGTCTGGTCGTTCTTCGATCCGCACCTGGCGGCGCCGGAAATGCTCAGCGCCAGGCAGGCGCTGCTCGGTCGTGTCCGGCGGCTTGCCAGGGGGCGCTGGACGGGGCCGGCCGCGGTGCTGCGAATGCCCAGCCGGCGGGC
Source organism: uncultured Caulobacter sp. (assembly GCA_964579695.1). Classification (GTDB taxonomy): domain Bacteria; phylum Pseudomonadota; class Alphaproteobacteria; order Caulobacterales; family Caulobacteraceae; genus Caulobacter. The sequence goes on from CAZOHI010000047.1 coordinate 1,190, forward strand.
CGTCGGGATCGGCATGGCCGCGGCGGTGGCCGCCGCTGCGGGGGTCTGGCCCTTGGCGAGCCAGAGCGATGTCTACCAGACCGGGCTTGGAGAGCGCCGGATCATCCGCCTGGACGATGGCTCCATCGTCACCCTCGACGCCATGAGCAGGCTCTCGGTGCGTTATTCCAAGGGAGCCCGGGCGCTCGAGCTTCGCAAGGGTCAGGCGCGCTTCGACGTGGCCAAGGACCCCTCGCGGCCGTTCACCGTTACGGCGCGCGACCGCAACGTCGTCGCCACCGGTACGGCTTTCAACATCGACATCCTCGATCCCGAAGTGCGCGTGACCCTGATCGAGGGGAAGGTGCTGGTCGTACCCCGAAGCCCCCGGCCGCTGCTGGGCGAGCCCCCGCTCCAGGCCAGGTCCGTGGAGCTACACGCAGGCGAGGCGCTCGTTGCGAGGAAGGACGCGCCTGCGCAGGTGGTCGCAACGGCCGACCTGGCCCAGGCGACGGCCTGGCAGGCGGGCCGGTTGAGCTTCGACCGCGAGCCTCTGGGGAAAGCGGTCGAGCGGATGAACCGCTACTCCGAACGCAAGATCACGGTCGCCGACCCCAAGGTCGCCAGCGTGCCCGTCAGCGGTGAGTTCAACGCAGGCGACATCGACGCCTTCCTGGAGGCCGTGAACGGCTTCCTGCCCGTGCGGGTGGTGCAAGGCCCCGACGGCGTGGTCCTCCAGGCGGCGTCGCGGTCGGAGTAGCGGATCGAAAAAAACTTACCGGCGCCGCTGACGATTTTGCGAGCGGCCACGTCTATCCCTCCCAAGGCCCCGTTTGAACGCTGGGCCGGCAACGCAAGGTAAACCCAGGGGAGGGGCGTATGTCTTCGCATCGGAAAACGACTCGCGGCGTGCTGATTGGAGCAACCGCGCTGGCAGGCGCGCTGGCGATGATGGCCAGCCCGGCGGCGGCGCAGGAGCGCAGCTATAGCTTCGAAATTCCACCACAGTCGCTGGATACCGCGCTGCGCCAATACTCTCGAACGACGAATCAGCAACTGATATTCGCCGACCCGGATGTTCGCGGCCTCAAGGCGCCGGCCCTCAATGGCGCCTACTCGGCCGACGAGGCGCTTCAGGTTCTGCTCGCCGGGACCGACCTTACGGTCACCCGCACTGCCCGGGGGGTCGTTCAGATAGCGACGGACTCCAACCCCCAGGGAGGAAGCGCCGAGGACGTTAGCGCTGTGGAGGAGCTGATCGTCACGGCGCAGAAGCGGGAAGAGAATATCCAGGACGTCCCAATCGCCATCTCGGCCTTCTCGCAGAAGTCGCTGGAGGAGCAGAAGATCGAGGGCGGCTTCGACCTGCTGAAGGCGATCCCGAACGTCACCTTCTCGAAGAACAACTTCACCGGCTACAATTTCAGCATCCGGGGCGTGGGCACCAAAGCCGTCTCGGCCACCACTGACCCCGGCGTCGCCGTGGCCTTCAACAACACGACCCTGATCCACAACCGCCTGTTCGAGCAGGAATACCTCGACATGGAGCGGGTGGAGGTGCTGCGCGGCCCGCAGGGCACCCTCTACGGCCGCAACGCCACCAGCGGCGTGATCAACATCATCAGCGCCAAGCCGGACCTGGGCGTCTTCGAAGGTACGATCAAAGGCGAGGTCGGCAACTACAACACCAAGCGCCTGTCGGCGATGATGAACATACCGATCATCGAGGACGTGCTGGCCGTGCGCCTGGCCGGCTCGCTCACCTCCCGCGACGGCTTCGACTACAACGACACCACCAAGAACGCGATCAACGGTCGCGACCTTTGGACGGCCCGGGTGTCGGTAGGCTTCGAGCCCACGGAACGCATCCGCGGGAACCTGATCTGGGAGCGTTTTAACGAAGACGACGACCGCTCCCGCACCGGCAAGCAACTCTGCCACCGCGACGCCGGGCCCACCCACGTGGGCGGGGTGAATCTCGCTGATGGGGCGACTAGGTACACCAATCTGGATATACGGCGCGCGCTGTTCGCGCAGGGTTGCAAGCCAGGAAGCCTTTACGACGACGCAGCCTTTGGAACACCCAATGGGCTATCTTATAACTTCATACTGGGCGCCGTCGCGTTGAAAGATAGCGGATCGGGGATTGGGAGCGACCCCACCAAGCCCCAATCCGCCGGTCTGGAAACGGTCATCCAGCCCATCGACCCCTACGGCGGCTTGATGCAGTCGTATAATCTACGCGAGATCAATTCAATCCGAGATCCGCGTTATCGCGCGGCGGCCGATCTGATCCAGTTAAATTTTGATTTCGACATTACGCCCGAGCTGACCTTCGTGTCTCAGACGGCCTATAACGAAGATAAAACCTATTCTTTCCAGGATTACAATCGCTTCAAGAGCCTTCCTGTATTCACCGACACGTCGAATCTTCGGCAGCCTGTTTTCCCAGATCGTCCAAGTCAGCGGGCGGCCATGGCCCCGGGGGGCGTCTTTTGCGATCCGCAGATCGGCTGCTCCAACACAGTGGCGGGTTTCGATATCAGCCAGGCCGAATCCGAACAGTTCAGCCAGGAATTCCGCCTGCAATCATCGTTCGATGGGCCCTTGAATTTCAGCGCTGGAGTCAACTATACCCAGTTTGAGACGGTGATTGATTACTACGTAATGTTCAACCTCCTGACCGCGCTTTCGTGGACGTCAGGCTTTCACCCCATGGAGGGTTCAAGCCCGGAGCCGTGGAATCCCGCCATCTGCCCCGGTTCGAACACACTGAACGGCGGGGGTGGGGGAAATTACCTGCCAGTCCCAGCGAGCGATCCGCAAGCCATGTGTGTCTATGTCGATCCCAATCCGGTCGAAAGCATCAACGGCGAAGGACACAATTACTTCCGTTCCAAAAATCCTTACCGGCTCAAATCCACCGCAGCCTTTGGCGAGGCGTACTGGAAGATTCGTGACGACCTGAAGCTAACGGCCGGCCTGCGGTACACGGATGATCGCAAGACCTTCATACCAGTCCCGTCACAGACCCTGTTGGCACGGTCCCTGTTCGCCGGCGGGAGTGTTTCCGCCGGATATCCGGAAGACCCGCCGATCAAGCAGAAGTGGGGTGAATTCACCGGCAGGTTAGGCCTGGACTGGCAGCCTGAACTGGCCTTCACCGATGAGACCATGCTCTACGCCTTCTATTCGCGAGGCTACAAAGGGGGCGGCGCCAATCCGCCCAGCCCCGATTTTGCCACCGAAGAGGAGTTTCTTGCCAACGCTGCGGCCGATGGGGTCGATCTGAGCTTCTATATCCTGTTGGGCACGATCCCGCCGCTGACGCTGACGGCGGTGGAGTATGGACCAACATTCGACCCTGAATTCGTCGACGCTTTCGAGATCGGTGCGAAAAACACGCTGCTTGGCGGCGCCCTGAAACTCAATGTCACCGGCTTCTACTACGACTATAAGGACTACCAGGTCTCACAGATACGGGACCGCACGGCGGTGAATGAGAACTTCGACGCCAAGACCTGGGGCTTTGAGGTGGAGGCGCTGTTCGCACCGACCCGCAACCTGCGGATCAACGCCAACCTGGGCTATCTCGATACCGAGATCGCCGATGGAGAAACCTCCATCGATATCATGGACCGCACCCAGAGCAATCCCGACTACACCCTGGTCAAACCGTGGGTGGCGCTTCCGTCCAACTGCGTTGTCCCGACCCAGGTGGCGGCGCAATGGGCGAGGACTCATGACGGCCTTATCCAGTATTACAACCTGTGTGGCGGTCTGAAAGGGCTAGTTACCGCCTTTAGCGGTACGTTCATCGCCGACCCTGCCTACGGGGGCGCCCAGTACGACTATAACAACTATCCCGAGCTGAACGGCGGCGCCGGCCTGCGCGCCGACCTCGGCGGCAACGAGTTGCCCAACGCACCGCACTGGACCGCCAACATCGGCGCCCAGTACCGCATGGAATTGTCCGGCGACTGGACGGCGACCGTGCGGGGTGACGTCTACTGGCAGAGCCAGTCCTGGGCGCGGGTCTACAATTCCGATCCGTATGACAAGCTGCACGGCTGGTTCAACACCAACCTGTCCGTCTGGATCGAGAAGCCCGAGGACGATCTGAAGATCGAGCTGTACGTCAAGAACCTGCTCGGCGACTCGCCGATCACCGACGCCTTCCTCAACTCCGACGACACGGGCCTGACGACCAACGTCTTCACCCTCGACCCGCGGGTCATCGGCCTGTCGATCCGCAAGGGTTTCTAGCGGCGTCGGCGTCTTCTCGGCGCCGCCGCGCGCGGCGCCGAGCCTTGAAAATCAAAGATCATCTGGGGGTTACATCATGTCCGCTTCATGCACGCGCCTGCGCCTGTCCCTCTTGAGCGGCGGCTCCTTGCTGTCCGCCCTGATCATGGTCGGGGCCGGCGGGCTGTCGCTTACGCCGAGCATCGCCCTGGCCGCCAATGAGTGCGTCCCGACCTCGCCGACGCTGGCGGCCCCGAGCGACAACGCCGCCGCCGCCGACACCTATGTCTGCGCTGGCTCCTATCCCTCGGTGACCTACACCACCGACGGGGTCTTCACCCTCAGGCTGCAGAACAACGCCACCACGACGACCGGCGGGGTGAGGGTCGTCGGGGCGACGGGCAACAACATCACCATCAACCGCCTGGCCGACAGCCCGGCGGCCTCCGGCGACCCAGCGCTGACCAGTACGTCGGGAGCTGCCCTGTGGGTGACGAACCTTGGAACGGGCTCCATTAACGTCAGCCTCAATGACACCGACGCCACCACCGACGCACCGATGACGATTTCCGGCACGAGCGCCGGCGTGCTGCTGCAGCACACGGGCGTTGGCTCGACGACCTTCAGCACCAGCAACGGCACGATCAGCGCTAGCGCGGGGGCCGGACTGGACGTGACCTCCACGGGTACGGGCGCAGTCAGTATCACCAACGGTTCGGCGGTGAGCGCCTCGGCCTGGGGCATTCGAGCCGGCTCGGGGACCGGCAACGTCACCATGGTCAACAACGGGCAGGTTGATGGCGGAACCGGGGCTATCCTGGTCACCGGCGGAACCAACGCCACCATCACCAACGGCGCGACCGGAATCCTGACCGGCGGCGTTACACTGAGCAACACCGGCACGGTGAGCTTCACCAACAATGGAACCTGGGCCTGGACCGGGACCAGCAGCTTGGGGACAGGCGCCACCACCCTGACCAACAACGCGGTGAAGCGGATTGTCACCTGGGGCTCGGCCACCCTCGATTTCGCGGCGGGCGTCGACACCTTCGTCAACGGCGGAGCGCTGGTGGCCGGCGGAGAAGCCGAGGATGCCTCGACCCTGACCCTGCTGGGTCTGGAGACCTGGAACAACTCCGGCTCCCTGATCTTCGGCGAGGGCGCTGACACCTGGACGAGCGACGGCGCCGCCAATGACCGTATCGTCGCGGCGGGCACGCTGTTCACCGGCTCGGGCGACAGCATGCTGGTCATGGACGCCGACCTGTCGCTCGACCAGGCCAGTTGTGCGGCGGCAGTCGCCGCCGACTGTTTGGATCTGCGGGGCGGCAGCACCGCGGGCGCCACCAGCATCCTCCTGAACGTTGTGGACACGTCACGGGGCGCCGCCGAGCGCGTCGTCCTCGTCGACGTCGCCGGAGCCGGGACCAGCGGCGCCGGCCACTTCATCCTCGACGAAGGCTCCAGCGGCTATCGCCTGGTCGGTTCCGAGGGGGCGGTCGAGAGCGGCTTGTACTTCTACGGCCTGGACTATGACGCCGCCGCCAAGCAGCACGTCCTCGCCCCGGCGGCCTTCAGCGGCAAGGCGCTGGAGGTGGCCCGCATCAGCCGCGCCGTCTCCGAGCCCTGGCGCACCGCCACTGGCCTCTGGCGCGAGCGCCAACTCGACCTGCGCGACTCCCTGGCCAACGGCCCCGGCGCCTGGGTCAAGATGGCCGGCAATGTCGTCAGCCAGAAGGGCCTGGGTCTCCTCGACCTCGGCTCGGATCAGGCCGCCTACAACATGGCCTCGCGCCAGAACACCACCGCCATCGTCGGCGGCGTGGACCTGATGCGGACGCAGGACGGCGATGGCGCCTTCGTGTTCGGCGTGACCGCCGGCAAGCTCGACTCCGCGCTGGACTACCGGGTCGGAACCTCCGAGCTGGATCTGGAGGGCTATTCGGTCGGCGCCTACGCCACATGGGTCAGCGGGCGCCTGTTCGTCGACGCCATCGTCAACAGCGCCAACCTGGACGTCACCCACAGCGACATGGGTCGGACCTTCGAGGGTGCGGCCACGTCGCTGGGCTATCAGATCGAGGGCGGCTACCGGGCGTTCGAGGCCAACGACGGCGGCGTCTACGTCGAACCGCTCGCGGCGCTCTCCTACGTTCGGACGAAGGTCGATGCGCTCGACATCGGGCCGGTCTCGGCCAGCTTCGACGACGGCTCCAGCTTGCGCGCGGGCCTCGGCGTGCGGGTGGCGGGCGACCTGGAGGCTGAGGCGTTCACCGCCCGTCTCGGCTTTACCGGCCGGGTCTGGAAGGAGGTTGACGGCGAGCACGCCACCACGCTCCGCGCTTCGTTCGGTGAAGTCAGATACCTCGACAGCGACGTGGACACCCTTGGGGATGTCGGCTTGGCCCTCGGCTTCTTCCGTCCCGGCGGTCGGCTGTCAGTGAACATCGCTTACAATCTCAAGTTCGCCGAGGATTACCAGAGCAGCGACGCTAGCCTCGGCGTTCGTCTGCGCTGGTAGAGGTCAGCCGAGGCCGCTGCATTTTCAGACTCAATCCGGTCTCGGTCCCCTCTGGCGCCGGATCGACTGGGCGGCGGCCGAAAGGCGCGCCGCCCTCTTCTTTGGAGAAGGACCCGTTCCAGCCGGCTGCTCCTGGTAGTCGCCGCATGGGGATTGGAACGAAGCGGCCCGAGCGGAGGATCTGGTCTATGATGGCTTGTCAGTTCGCAAGGAGAGCGCCGTGCCCGATCCAAAGCCACCCCCACCCTCGACGCCGGTCGAAGCCGATCCCGAACAGGCGCGGCTCGAAGAGGAGCTGGAGGTGGGATTGAAGGAGAGCTTCCCGGCAAGCGATCCGCCGACGGCGCTGCGTCGGGAGCGGGAAAAGCCGGCGTAGCACGGCGGTCGCCAGGGGGGCGTGGCGAGCTGTTGAGTTCAGGCGATGAGGCGCTCGATCACCTTGCGCAGCTGCGCCCGGTCCAGGCGCGAGCGGCTGGTGACGGCGCTCCAGACCATGCCGCTGATGATCTCCAGCACCACGTCGATGCCAAGTCCGAAGGTGATGCCCGGCGTGGGCGGCATCGTCTCAAGATAGCGCCGCACTTCGACGCGACGGGTGCGCACCTGGGCCTGCACCGTGTCGGCGACCTGGGGGTTTGCGTGCATCTCCCCGACGGCGAAGCCGATGGATGGGGCGATCAGGGGGTCGGCGTAGACCGCCTCGATGGCCAGGGCATACTGCATCAGATAGTCGACGGGATGCTTGGCGTCCCGCACCACGACGATCCGGAAGGCGTCGACGATGGCTTCGGCCACGGCGTCCGACGTGTCCTGCCAACGCCGGTAGAAGGTTGTGCGGGACACGCCAGCGCGGGCGCAGATCTCGTTGACGGTCAGGCCCGAGAAGCCGCGCTCACCCAGCACCTCCAGCGTCGCGCGCAACATCCGGGCGTTGGCTTCGGGCGACCGGGGACGTCCCATGACCGCCGGTTTGGCGGCTGGCTCGACGGTATTGGCTTCGGCCATCTGCGGCTCCCGGCATATACGTAGGCAGGCTAGGTATGCCCTGAGTTCGCGGGTGCAGCCAACCCGGCCTTAACGTTCGGGGGCGCGGAGGAAGGCCATCCCGGCCATGCCGACGACGAGCAGGCCGATCAGCACGACGAAGCCCGCCTGCTGGGTGTGGAAAATCGCCGTGGCCGCCCCGACCAGCGCCGAACCCAGCCAGATGGTCGCCGCGCCGGAGAGGGCGTAGAGCCCGAACCAGCCGCCGACGTCCTCCGGTCTGCTCAGCTTGGTCAGCATCGTGCGGCTGGAGGCGTAGGACCCGCAGATGCCGATGGCGTTGACGCAGGCTGCTAAGACGAAGGCGACCTCTGGAAGCGTGCGGAAGACCGGCCCGCTCCACAGGGGCTCACCGGCCCAGGGCATGTAGAGCAGCCGGTTGGGGGCCAGACTCAGCAGGAAGACCTGGCCGACGATGACGATGGCCAGCTCGATCTGGATGGCCCGCTTGGGCCCGAAGGCCTGGTCGAGCCGCGCGCCGACCAGGCCGCCCAGGCTCAGGAACACGCTGACGATCACGCCGAGCGACAGCAGCTCCAGGGCGCCCCAGCCCATCACCCCCGCCGCATAGACACCGGTGAACAGCAGGATGGCGGTCATGCCGTCGGTGTAGATCATGCGTGAGACGAGGAAGATGGCCATCGACCGCTCGGTCTTCAGCGCCTTGATCCTGGCCAGAGTCCCGCCCAACGCGTGCCGTGCGCCGCCGCCCTCGCCGCGGGGTGCGTCACGGCCGATCAGGAACAGGGGCAGGGCGCCGAGCGCGAAGACGACGGCCACGATGGGGGCGACGATCCGGTCGGTCTCGTGCGCCGCCGCCGACAGCCCCAACAGCGGGCCGTCCGGCAGCCAGGGCAGGGACATCTTGGCCGGCAGGGCGAGGCCCCACAGCACCAGCGCCAGCAGGACCACCGACACGCCGCTGCCTATGGCGAGGCCCAGGCCGGAGGTGGCGGAGGTCTGGTGCGGCGGCGCGGCGTAGGGCAGCATCGCATTGTGCAGCACCTCGGTGTAGGCGAACAGGACGCCCAGCACGAAGACGATCGCGCAGGTGGCCGCCAGCGGCAGGCCCGAGCCGTCGGGCTTGGCTTGCCAGAGCAGGGCGATGAGGACGACCATCGCGGCGGTGATGAAGCCCAGCAGGGGCCTGCGCGGCCCGATGCGGTCCACCGCCACGCCGAGCAGCGGGCTGGTCGCCGCCGACAGCAGGCCGTAGGCCATCACGATCTGGGCGACCAGGGTCTGGCCGCGCACCGGGTCCCCCACCAGCACCGTCGCCAGGTAGGGGATGAAGATATAAACCTTGATGAGGATGACGTAGGGCGTGCGGCCGCCCTCGTACGCGGCCCAGGCCAGGGCCGAAGCGGGGAGGCGGCCGGGCCGCTCCTGGGGTCGTGCGACGCCTGAACCGGCCATGGCCGCCTCCTTTGGGGTTGGTCTCAGGCGCCGGCGGCGACCAGACGCTCGTTCTCGGCCAGGACCGCCTCGGGAGGCGCCAGCAGGTCGATGGGCTTGCCGAAGGGCTGGGGCACATCCAGGCCGGTCCGCCAGTAGATTTCCGAACGGTTGCCTTCCGGGTCCAGGAAGTAGACGCCGATGGCGTTGCCGTGGGTGATGACCATCGTGATCGGCGCCTCTTCCGCCAGCAGCCGGCGGTAAAGGTTCTGCAGGCCCTCCAGCGTGTCGGTGCGCCAGGATATCTGGTTGATGTATTTCACATCGAGCGCCGCCGTCCGGCCTTTCGCGAGCACCAGCTCGTGATGCTCTACGTCCGGCCGCGAGGACAGGAATACCGCGCCGAGCTGCGGCGCCGTGTCGGTGACCTGGAGGCCGAGCACGCGTGCGTAGAAATCGACCATGCGGTCGAGGTCGTTCACGTGAAAGCCCATGTGGCCCAGTTCTGCGATGGCCATGTCGAAGTTCCTTAATTGGCGAGGTCGGGCGCGAGCAGCACCTTCAGGTGCGAGCCGGCCGGGTCGATCAGGGCGTCGAACATCTCGTCCGCCTGTTCGAGCGGCACGACGGCGGTGACGAAGTTCTCGGCCCGCACGCGCCCGGCGGCGAGGTGGCCGATCGCCTCCTCCATGTCGTGATGGTTGCAGCTGGCCGAGCCGACGATCTCCAGCTCCTTCTGCACGGTCAGGTACTGCGAGATCTGGACCGGAGTCTTGGGCACGCCCTGGAGGACGATGCGGGCGCCGTAGGCGGCCAGTTCCACAGCCTTGCCGGGGGCGCTGACATGGCTGGTGCATTCGAAGATGAAGGCGGGGTTGCGGCCGCCGAGGGCGGCGGGCACGCTGTCCTCGCAGCCGGCGAGGTCTGCCGCGACGAAGCCTGCCGGGCCCATCAGGGCGCGGCGGGCGGCGTTGGGATCGACCAGCACGATGTCGTCGACGCCCCGCGCGCGCAGGGCGGCGGCGCTCAGGGCGCCGATCGGGCCGGCTCCGAGGATGGCCACCGGATCGCCCGGCCTGACGTTCGCGCGGTTCACCCCGTGGATGGCGATGGCCAGCGGCTCGGCGATGGCGGCCTGGTCGAAGGACAGGGTGTCGGGGATGTGGTGCAGCAGGGCGGGCGGCACGACGATGTGGGTGGCGTAGCCGCCCTGCACGACGCCGTGGCCCAGCGCGCGGTCGAGATGGTGCAGGCACAGGAAGCCCTTGCCCGCCTTGCAGGTCTCGCACTGGCCGCAGGGCGCGCCCATCGACAGGGCGACCCGGTCGCCGGGAGACCAGCCTTCGACGGCTTCGCCGACCGCCTCGACCTCGCCCACGATCTCGTGGCCGAGGATGCAGCCCGCATGCCAGCGGGGCAGGCTGCTGCTGCGCGCCGAAAGGTCGGTGCCGCAGATGCCGCAGCGGGTCACGCGCACCTTGACCGAGTCCGCCTCGGTCACCGGATCGGGAACCTCGACGCACACCATCCGGCGGCCTTCGGAGATGACCATCGCCTTCATGCGGGCACCATCGGGTTGCGCAGTTCGCCGACGCCTTCGACCCAGGTGGTCAGGACGTCGCCGGGCGCCAGGAAGCGGGGCGGTTTGCGCGTGGCGCCGACGCCCTCGGGCGTGCCCGTGAAGATCAGGTCGCCGGGATACATGAGGCAGAGCCCCGAGATGTATTCGATCAGTTCGCCGACCGGGAAGATGAAGTCGCTGGTGCGAGAGGACTGCATCGTCTCGCCGTTGACGGCGCAGCCGAGCGGCAGGTCGTCGGGGTTCTCGAACTCGTCCGGGGTGACGACCACCGGCCCGACCGGCCCGAAGCCGGGCAGGGACTTGGCCATGGAGAATTGAGGCATCGGCCCAAGCCGCTGGATGGTGCGCTCGGAAATGTCCTGGCCGACGGTCAGCCCCGCGACATGGTCCCAGGCGTCCGCGCGGGCGACGTTGCGCGCCTCGCGGCCCATGACGACCACCAGCTCGACCTCCCAGTCGACCTTCTCGGAGCCGACCACGACCGGATCGCTCGGGCCGGTGAGACAACTGGGGAACTTGGTGAAGATGACCGGCTGCTCGGGCGGCGCGACGCCGGCCTCGGCGGCGTGGGCGCGGTAGTTGGCGCCAATGGCGAAGACCTGCCGGGGCCGGGGCGTCGGCAGCTCCAGCGTGGTGGGGTCGATGGGCTGGAGCTTCAGGTCGCCGGCGGCGGCGCGCCAGGCCAGCACCTCGGGCCAGCGCTCGAACACCGCCTGCGGATCGGATGGCAGGGCGCCGCCCGACGCCTCGGCCAGGTCCACGCCCATCATCCGCCGGTCGAGCAGCACCGCCCGACCCTTGACCGCGCCGATACGCATGACCTGTCCTCCTGAAGCGACGTCTTCTTATATACGATACAATATGTACTGTAAGTGGCGCGGTGTCCAGCGCTCACCAGGGCATGGTGGCGCCGCCGTTGGCGCGCAGGATCTGGCCGGTGACGAAGCGCGAGGCGTCCGACGCGAGGTAGAGGAACTGGTCGGCGACCTCCTGCGCGGTGCCGACCCGGCCCAGCGGCGTACGGTCCGCCCAGCGGCCGATGACCGCCTCCCGCTCCACCGGGTCGGTCATCGCCGAGGCCATGGACAGGGCCGTCGGCACGAAGCCCGGCGCCACGGCGTTGACGCGCACGCCCTGCGGTCCGGCTTCGTTGGCCAGCACCTTGGTCAGCATGACCACAGCGGCCTTGGACACCGAGTAGGTGGCGTTGGTCGGGATCGCCAGGTCGATGGCGGAGGAGGCCATGTTGACGATCGAGCCGCGGCCGGCGGCGAGCATGTGGGGCAGGGCGGCCTGGCAGCCGTAGAGGGCGCCCTTGAAGTTGACCGCGAAGACGCCGTCGAACGCGGCCTCGTCCATGTCCTCGATCCGGTGACCGCTGCTGGCGACGCCGGCGATGTTGCACAGGACGTCCAGGCGCCCGGCGTCGCGGGCGAAGGCGTCCACGGCCTCCCGCACGGCCGAGCTGTCGGTCACGTCCAGCCTGGCGGCCCGGGCCTGACCGCCGCCGGCCTCGACGCCCTGCGCCGTGCGGGCGGCGGCCTCGGCGTCGCGGTCGCTGCACAGGACGAGGGCTCCGGCCCGCGCGAAGGCCTGGGCGACGGCCTGCCCGAGACCCGCCCCCGCGCCGGTGACGAAGGCTGTCCGGCCGGCCAGGGAAAGTCGGGAAGCGTAGGTCATGCGAAGTCCTCGGAACGGGGCTCGACGGCGAGCAGCAGCTTGCCGGTGTTGAGGCCTTCGAACAGGCCGCGAAGGGCGGCGGGAAAGCCCGCCAGTCCCTCGACGATGTGCAGGTCGCCGCGCAGGCGGCCCTCGGCGCGCCAGGCGGCCAGCCGGGAGAGCGCCTCGGGAAACAGGCGCGCGTGGTCGTGGACCAGGAAGCCGGCCATGCTGGCTCGGCGGACCACCAGGTTGAGGTAGTTGCGCGGGCCGAAGCGTTCGTCGCTGTTGTACTGCGAAAGGCCGCCGCAGACGACGATCCGCGCGCCTTGGGCGAGGTTGTCGAGCGCCGCTTCCAGGAAGGGGCCGCCGACATTGTCGAAGACCACGTCCGCGCCGTCCGGGCAGGCGGCCCGCACCGCCTCGGCGAAGCCCGGCGCGCGATAGTCCGCCGCCGCTTCGAAGCCGAGCTGGTCAACGAGATAGGCGCGCTTGGCCGGACCGCCCGCGACGCCGACCGCGCGGCAGCCGTGGATCTTCGCGAGCTGGCCGACCGCGCTCCCGACCGCCCCGGCGGCGCCGCTGATCAGCACCGTGCCGCCAGGCTCCGGCCGCCCGAACTCGAACAAGCCGACGTAGGCGCTCAGCCCGCTGATGCCGAGGATGCCGAGATGTTCGGCCAGCGACCCGGACGCGGCCCCCAGCGCAGTGACGCCCGTCCCGTCGCTGATCGCCAGGTCCTGCACGCCGAAGCCGCCGCGCACCGCCGCGCCGACGGGAAAACCCTCATGGCGTGAGCGCACGACGCGGCCGACGCCTAGGGCCGGAATGAGGTCTCCGGGATCGACCGGCGCGCGATAGGTGTCCTCGCCGCTGATCCAGGTGCGCATGGCCGGATCGACCGAGACATGCTCCACCGCCACGAGGAAGCAGCCCGGGGCCAGCTCGGGCAGGGGCGTCTCGCCCACGGTGAAGTCGTCGCCGCGAGGCAGGCCCTTGGGGCGTTTGGCGAGGCGGACTTGCCGGGCGCTCACCATGGCGAGGTCATCCCGCCGTTGGCCCGCAGGGTCTGGCCCGTGACGAAGCCGGCCGCGTCCGAGGCGAGGTAGAGCGTCTGGGCGGCGACGTCCTCGACGCCGCACAGCTGGCCGAGCGGGGACTTGGCCCGCCACCAGTCGAGGTAGCGCTCCCGGTCGGCAGGGTCCGGGTAGCGGACGAGCGACAGGTCGCTGGGGATGAAGCTGGGCGCCACGGCGTTGACGCGCACGCCGCAGTCGGCCGCCTCCGCAGCCAGGATCTTGGTCAGCATGGAGATGGACGCCTTTGCCACCGCATAGCTGGCGATGGTCGCCGGGGCGATGTCGATGGCTTCCGACGACATGTTGACGATGGCGCCGCGCCCGGCGGGCCGCATGGCCCTCATCGCCGCCTGGCAGCCGTAGAGGACGCCCTTGAAGTGGACTGCGAACATCTCGTCGAAAGCCGCTTCATCGAGATCGACCACCTTCTGCGAGCGCCCGGCGATGCCGGCGATGTTGCACATGATGTCGAGACCCCCGGCGGCGGCCCTCGCGACCGTCTCGAAGACCGCGTCCCGGTCGGAGACGTCCAACTGGACCGGCGTCCCGTCGACCAGGGCGGCCGTCTCGGCGGCCGAGGTTGCGTTCAGGTCGGCGCAGTGGATACGGGCGCCGGCTTCGGCCAGCGCGATGCAGATCTCGCGCCCGATCGCGCCCCCGGCTCCGGTGACGAATGCTACACGCCCGTCCAGACGCCAAGTTGTCGGTAACTGTCCAGTCGAGTATTTTGAGAGAATTTCAGTCACTGTTGACTTTCTTGAAAATGCATATGCTTCTCTGATGCTCAAATATAACGGAGGATGATGTGGCCAAGTCTGCTCTTGTGGGTGTCTGGGATCTGGTCTCGTATGAGATGACGAGCGCCGATCGCGTCGTTCTTCCGCTCGGCGGCGACCCCGTGGGTGTCGGCGTCTATACGACCAGCGGGCAGATGTCGGCGCACCTGATGGCTGCGCGGCGGCCGCCGTTCGGGGAAGGGCGCCGTCCCGGCGCCGACCCGATCGCGCCCGAACTTATCGCCCAGGCCGCGGCCGGCTACATCGGCTACTGCGGGCGCTACGAGGTCGATGAAGCGCAGAACCTTGTCTCGCATTTCGTCGATGCGGCCTTCATTCCCGATTGGGTCGGGACGGTGATGGCGCGGACCTACGAATTTCGCGGCGACCTGCTGATCCTGCGCCCGCCGCCCCGCAACGGCTTCGCGTCCGAGCTCGTCTGGCGCCGGAGGGCATGACCGGCCCGCCTCCGTTTCCTTGCGCATCTGTCCCTCCGCACTAACCGCTTGACTTACGCTACAATGTGTTTCGTATTTAGTCCATATTGCAGCTGGCGCCGTCAAGCGCCGAACGGGGCGGAAAACACGCCCAGGGGAGAAGATCGGATGTCGGGAAAGAAAATCGTGTCGCGGCCGATGCTGAGCGCGCTGCTGCTGGCGTCCACCAGCCTGATGAGCGCGGGCGCCGCCTTTGCCCAGGCGGAGGAGGCCTCGGTCGAGGAGATCGTGGTCACGGCCCAGAAGCGTGAGCAGAACCTTCAGGACGTGCCGATCGTCGTCACCGTCGTCGGGCGCCAGCTGCTGCAGGACACCGGCGTGCGCGACATCAAGGACCTCATGGTCCTGACGCCGGGCCTGATGGTCGTCTCAACCGCCAACGAGACCCAGTCGACCGCCCTGATCCGGGGCGTCGGCACGGCGGGCGGCAACGTCGGCCTGGAATCCTCGGTCGGCACGGTGATCGACGGCGTCTACCGTCCTCGCGTCGGCGTGGCGCTGAGCGACCTCGGCGACCTGGAGCGTATCGAGGTTCTCAAAGGGCCGCAGGGCACCCTGTTCGGCAAGAACACCTCGGCGGGCGTCATCAGCGTGCTCACGGCCAAGCCGTCGTTCGAGCCGGGCGTGAAAGCCGAGGCGACCTTCGGGAACTTCGACGAACTGGGCGCCTCGGTGCTCGTCGAGGGGCCGCTCGTCGCCGACAAGCTGGCAGGCAGCCTGTTCGTCGTGGGCCGCCAGCGCGACGGCTACTACGACGTCGTGACGGGCAAGGGGCCTCGCCGGCTCCGCGACGATTCCGACCGCGACTTCCACTCCGTGCGCGGGCAACTGCTGTTCGACGGCGCGGGCTTCGACGCCCGCCTGATCGCGGACATGACCCGGCGTGACGAGAACTGCTGCGTCGCCGTCCAGCTCGTGAACGGCGGCACGCTGCCCTACGTGCAGGCGCTGGCCGGCAGCGGCGGCGGCATCCTCAATCCGCCCGACCCCTACGCCCGCCAGGCCTATTCCAACCGCGACACCACCCAGCGTATCCGCGACGGCGGCGTATCGCTGGAGATGAACAAGGACCTGGACGACCTGATCCCCGGCGCGACCCTGACCTCGATCAGCGCCTACCGCGACTGGCGCTGGGTGACGGGCTCGGACTCCGACTACACCAACGCCGACATCCTCTATCGCGAGGACGACGGCAGCACCCAGACCCGCTTCCGACAGTACAGCCAGGAAGTCCGCCTCGGCGGGACGGTGGGTATCGTCGACTATACGGTCGGCGCCTTCTACGCCCACGAGAAGCTGGACGCCCGCGTCTCGCAACTCTACGGGACCGATTTCCAGCCCTTTCTGGCGCTGCTGTTCTCGGGCGGCGCCGACCAGAACTACCTGGCCTCGATCCTGTCGCAGGCCACGCCGGGAACCGGGTCGCGGGACGTCTACGGCCAGACCGACGACACCTTCGCCGTCTTCACCAACAACGCGGTCCGCCTGACCGAGGCCCTCGAGCTGACGGTGGGGCTGCGCTACACCTGGGACAAGAAGGAAACCGTCGCGCGGTTCGACAACACCGACGACGGCCGGCTGTGCGACGCGGGCCTGACGACCGGCTCGGCCGCGCTGATCGGCGCGCTCTGCAACCCCTTCTTCAATAGCAGCTTCATCGGGGTGACGAGCCGCCAGGAGCGGGACGAGGAAGCGCTCAGCGGGACGATCAAGCTGTCCTACCGCTGGAGCCCGGAGCTGCTGACCTACGGCGCCTATTCGCGGGGCTACAAGTCGGGCGGCTACAACCTCGACCGCGTGGCCTATCCCTACATCGCCGCCGGCTCGCCCGACGCGGCGCTGTCCCTGCGGCCGGTGGCCGACACCAGCTTCCCGGCCGAGTTCGTCGACTCCTACGAGCTGGGCGTGAAGTCGACCCTGCTGGACCGCACGCTCCACCTGAACGGCTCGCTGTTCTACCAGGAGTTCACCGACTACCAGCTGAACGCCTTCAACGGCTTCTTCTTCAGCGTCTTCCCCGTGCCGCAGGTGCGCTCGCAGGGCGTGGATCTCGACCTCCTCTACCGTCCGAACCGCAGGCTGACGGTGCAGGGCGGCCTGACCGTGGCCGACACCCGCTACCCGAAGTCGACCGCCTCGCTGCTGTCGCTGACGGCGTCGACCGCCCGCCTGCCGGGCGAACGCCTGAACCTGGCGCCGCTCTACTCCGGCTCCATGTCGGTGACCTACGAGCATCCGGTCGGCAACGGCCTCATCGTACGGACCAACGGCACGGTGAAGTACAACTCTGAATACAATGCCGGTTCCGACCTTCACCCGCTCAAGGTGCAGGAAGCCTATGCGGTGCTCAACGCCCGCATCGCGCTGGCCCAGGAAGACGGTCGCTGGGCGGTCGAACTCTGGGGCGCGAACCTGACCGATACCGAGTACATGCAGAACGCCTTCGACACGCCCTTCCAGTCGGGCAGCATCGACGCCTTCCTCGGCGCCCCGCGCACCTATGGCGTGACGCTGCGCACGCAGTTCTGATCAGGCGCGCGGCGTTCTCCGGCCTGAGACGTCGCGCGCCAGGTCACGATTCCGATGCGGCCCGTGCTTCCCATTGAAGGGGCGCGGGCCTGGAGGCGGGCGGCCAGCGCGGCCCTTCCGTCAGGTCTGAAAAATATTTGGCAGGGGACGCAGGGTTTTTCTGAAATCCGGCCTGTTTATAGGTAGGGCGTATAGTGCGCCCGACGATCCGGATGGTCCTCTTGGCCGAACCACCAGCCCCGCCCGGCAATGTCGGCGCAGTTGTGGCGCACGCGCAGGAGCGCAACGCGTGGGCGCTCAGGTACGCCCCGGCGCTGCGGCGCTACTTCGGCAAGCGGGTGGGCGCGGCGGAAGCCGAGGACCTCGTGCAGGACGTCTTCCTGGCGATGCAGGTCCGCGGTAACATCGGAGAACCGGACAACGCCGATGGTTACCTGTTCCGCGTCGCCGCCCGCATCCTGGCCAAGCGCTATTCGCGGCCGAGGTGGAACTGGGCCGACTACGCCCCCCTGGACGACATTTTCGATCCATCGGACGAGATATCTCCCGAAAGGACCCTCCTTGCGAGGGAGAGGGTCAGTCGCCTGATGACTGCGCTCGAGGCCTTGCCGCCGCGCATGGCCGAGGCGTTCGTTTTGCACCGCTTCGACGAAATGACCTACGCGGAGATCGCCCGGTGTATGGGCGTACGGATGAAGACAGTTGAATCCTTCATCGCCAGGGCCTCGACGCGGATCGCCGCCATGATGGGGGCGGAATGACCGGACGCTCCCACAACGCCAATCCGGACGACGAGGTCGAGGCCGCCGCTGGCCGGTGGTTCGCTCGTCGCCGCTCCGGCGCCATGACGGGCGCGGAGGCGCAGGCCATGGAGGCCTGGCTCCGCCAAGACTCGGCTCATCGCGCGGCGTTCGACAGGATCGAGCACGTCTGGTCGAGCATCGAGTACGCCCGGCGCTTCCCGGAAATCCTGGCGTTGCGGGAGCGCGGCCGCAGCCGCAGGGCAGGCTTCAGCCGGACAACCGTCCGCTGGGCTGCGGCCGCCTGTCTCGCCGTCGTCGTCCTGGGGGCGGGGGGCTACGGCCTCAGCGCCATGGGGATGCTGGAAATCCGGGGCTTCTCCGATCAGCGTTATGCGACGGCGGTGGGCGAGAAGAGCACCTTCACCCTGCCCGACGGGTCGGTCGTCACGCTCAACACCAATACGGTGCTGCGGACCAGCGCCGCCAGGGATCGGCGTGTGGTCTATCTCGACAGGGGGCAGGCGTTCTTCCGGGTGGCGAAGAACCCCGACCGGCCGTTCGTCGTCCATGCGGCTGGCCGATCTGTCACCGCGCTGGGCACGGCCTTCGATGTCCGGGTGGAAGGCCGCCGGTTCGAGGTGACGCTGGTCGAGGGCAAGGTGCGGGTCGAAACGCCTGTGCCGCGGCGGAAAGCCATCGGTGGAGCGGTCGCGCCGACGCCGGAAGTGCGCACCGCCGAGATGTTGGCTGGGGATCGCTTCATCGCCTCCACGGACGCCCAGTGGGTCGTGGCCAGCGCAGACACCACCACCCAGACCAGTTGGCTGGTCGGGCGCCTGAAGTTCGAGGGCGAGCCGATGGGCATGATCGCCGCCGAGTTCGGCCGCTACTCCGACCAGAAGATCGTCATCGACGATCCGGTCCTGGCCCGGCGCCCCGTCAGCGGCGCCTTCAAGGCCAACGATACGATCGCCTTCGCCGAGGCGCTGGAAGTCGCGGGCCTGGCGCGGATCGAGACGGAAACCGACACCATGATCCGGCTGGTCCCTCCGCTGAAGTAAAAAACCGGCGCGCGGACGCAGGGTTTTTCCCGTTCCTGTCCTTTAAGACTAGAGGGGGCTCGTTCGCCTCCGATAAAAAGGGGGAAGCGGATCATGCCTCATCGGCGTAGCGGTTTTCATGCGCGGCTGCTCAGCGGCGCGGCGGTCATCAGTCTTCTGGCGGCAGGAGGAGCTTCCGCTCAGGAAGCGACCAGCTTCAATATTCCATCGCAACCGCTCTCGTCGGCCCTCAATGCTTTCGGCGAGCAGAGCAAGATGGCTGTGCTGTTCGCCCCCGAGGTGACAAACGCCAAGGTTTCTCCCGGCCTTGTCCAGACGGCGCAGCCGGAAGCAGCGCTGACCCAGATGCTGGCGGGCACCGGGCTGACCTATCGTCGCCGGGGCGATACCTTCATCGTGATGCAACAGGGGGAGGGCGGCAGCGGCCCCCAGGGAGCAGGCGCCGGCGACGTTGATGCCCTCATCGTCACGGCGCAGAAGCGGGAAGAGAACATCCAGGACGTGCCGATCGCGATGTCGGCCTTCAGCCAGGAAGACCTGACCACCCGTCAGGTGGCCGGCGGCCCGGACCTGATCACCCAGGTCCCGAACATGACGTTCACCAAGACCAACTTCAGTTCCTACTCGATCCAGATCCGCGGCATCGGCACCCAGGCCATCTCCG
>CAZOHI010000048.1:0-20210 GCA_964579695.1 uncultured Caulobacter sp.
GCGACCAGCTCGGCATCGACCCCGAGAAGTTCAACGTCAACGGCGGCTCCATCGCCATCGGCCACCCCTTCGGCATGACCGGCGCGCGCCTGGCGGGCCACATCCTGCTGGAAGGCAAGCGTCGCGGCGCCAAGAAAGGCGTCGTGACCATGTGCATCGGCGGCGGCATGGGCGCGGCGGGCCTGTTCGAGATCTTCTGATCTCGGACCAGCGCTAAAGCGTTTGCGGGCTCCCGGACGAAGGTTCGGGAGCCCGTTTCGTTTCAGGTCGGCGGGAAGACCATGTCGGCGGGCGCGCCGCAGCCCCTCATGACCTCGCCGCCGACGTCGATCTGCGCGGCGTAGGGATAGACCCGGTCGCTCATGCCGTCCGAGCAGGGACCGGCGGCCTTGAGCGAGATGGTGAAGCCCGCGCCCTTCCAGACGGCCTTGCCCGCCTCCACCGAGGGCTCGGGCCGGGCGATGGTCAGGTCCGGGTGGTCGGGCCGCATCAGCTTCATTTCCGCTCCCCGCACATGCACCGCCCAGAAGGGCTCGGTGCCCACGAGGTTCAGGTCGCGGTCGAACTCGCCCGGCGCATCGGCGGCCGCCGTGGGCGGGGCGTCGGCGGGCGCGGCGGCGGGGTCGCCGCCTGGGGCCTGGGGCTGGCAGGCGGCCAGCAGGAGGGCGGCGGATAGGAGGGCGATGCGGCGCATGGTGTCTCAGGTTAGACTCAAATCGTCATGAGTCGGAATGCGCCCCTCACCTTCTATGAGTTCTTCGCGGGCGGCGGCATGGCGCGGCTGGGCCTGGGCGAGGGCTGGAGCTGCCGTTTCGCCAACGACTTCGATCCGGTGAAGGTCGCCACCTACCGCGACAACTTCGGCGGCGACGACATCCGCCAGGGCGACGTGTGGGCGCTGGCCCCCGCCGACCTGCCCGGCCACGCCGACCTCGCCTGGGCCTCCAGCCCCTGCCAGGACTTCAGCCTCGCGGGCGCGCGCGCGGGTCTTGAAGGCGGCCGCTCCTCGGCCTTCTTCGGTTTCTGGCGGCTGGTCGAGGCGCTGGACGCGGAAGGCCGCGCGCCCCGCGCCATCGTCATCGAGAACGTCACGGGCCTTTTCACCTCCCACGGCGGGCGCGACTTCGCGGCCCTGTGCGAGGCCCTGGCCGCCCGGGGCTACCGTTTCGGCGCGCTGGAGATCGACGCCGCCCGCTTCACGCCGCAGTCGCGCCCGCGCGTGTTCGTGGTCGCCGCGCGCGAGGTCCCGGACGCCCTGAGCGGCGACAGCCCCTTCCATACCCCCGCCGTCCGCGCCGCCTTCGAACGCCTGCCGGACGCGCTGAAGGACCGCTGGGCGTGGTGGCGCCTGCCCGAGCCGCCGCGCCGCAACACCGACCTCGCCGCCCTGTTGGAGGAGGACGCCGCCGTCGCCTGGCGCTCCGAGGCCGACACCGCCCACCTCCTGAACCTGATGGCCCCGCTGCACCGCGAACGCCTCGCCGCCGGGGGCCGCATCGTCGGCGCCGTCTTCCGCCGCACCCGCAAGGACGGCCAGCGGGCCGAGGTGCGCACCGATGGCCTCGCCGGTTGCCTGCGCACCCCGCGCGGCGGTTCCTCGCGGCAGGCCATCGTGGTGGCGGAAGGCGGACAGGTCCGCTCGCGGTTGCTGACGGCGCGGGAGGGGGCGCGGCTGATGGGCCTGCCCGACAGCTACCGCCTGCCCGCGCGGGCGACCGCGGGGCTGCACGTGGTCGGCGACGGCGTGGCGGTCCCGGTGGTGCGCTGGTTGGCCGAACACCTGCTGGAGCCGCTTCTCACCGCTTCTCAATCCCTATCAAGTTTCTCTGACTTAACGCCGCGCCCGCCGCGGCCTAATGTCGCCGCCTGAGCTTCCAACAGAGAAGGCGCGACCCATGCCGGACACCTATGACGCCGCCCGCTACAAGCGCGCGGGCCGTGGCAAGATCTACGACTCCATCCTCGACACCGTGGGCGACACGCCGCTGGTCCGGCTCCCGCGCCTGTCGGCCGAGATCAAGCCGAAGGGCGAGGTCGTCGCCAAGCTGGAGTTCTTCAACCCGCTGGCCTCGGTCAAGGACCGCATCGGCGTGGCCATGATCGAGAGCCTGGAGGCTCAGGGGGTGCTGAAGCCCGGCGCCACCATCGTCGAGCCGACGAGCGGCAACACGGGGATCGCGCTGGCCTTCGTGGCCGCCGCCAAGGGCTACCCGGTCATCCTGGTCATGCCCGACTCCATGTCGATGGAGCGGCGCAAGATGCTGCTGATCCTCGGCGCCAAGCTGGAGCTGACCCCGGCCGAGAAGGGGATGCGCGGCGCGGTCGCCAGGGCGCAGGAGCTGCTGGAGGCCATTCCCGGCTCGGTGATGCCGCAGCAGTTCGAGAACGGCGCCAACCCGCTGATCCACCGCGTCTCGACCGCCGAGGAAATATGGAACGACACGGGCGGCAGGGTGGACGCGGTCGTCTCCGGCGTCGGCACCGGCGGCACCATCACCGGCGTCGGCCAGGTGCTGAAGGCGCGCAAGCCCGGCCTGAAGATGGTCGCGGTCGAGCCGGAAGCCTCTCCCGTCCTGTCCGGCGGCCAGCCGGGCGCCCACAAAATCCAGGGCATCGGCGCGGGCTTCGTGCCGGGCATCCTCGACCGGGACGTGATCGACGAGGTGCTGCAGGTCTCCAACGACGACAGCTTCGACATGGCCCGCCGGGCGGCGCGGACCGAGGGCATTCCGGTCGGCATCTCCTCGGGCGCGGCGCTGACGGCGGCCTTCGACCTGGCCTTGCGCGACGACATGGCGGGCAAGCTGGTCGTGGCCATCATCCCCAGCTTCGCCGAACGCTACCTGTCCACGGCCCTGTTCGAAGGGCTGTAGCCTGAAGGTCGGCCGCGGCGTCGGTGTCGCCCTGGGGCTTGGCCGCCGGCCGGAGGCGGCCCGGCCATGACCGACGTCTACGACGCACGGAAGCGCTCGGCCGTCATGCGGCGGGTGAAGTCCAAGGACACGAGGCCGGAAAAGACCGTGCGGCGCCTGCTGACCGCGCTGGGCGTCCGCTACCGCCTGCACCGCAAGGACCTGCCGGGCAGTCCCGACATCGCCATGCCGGGCAGGAAGCTCGCCCTCTTCATCCACGGCTGCTTCTGGCACGGCCACGATTGCGCGCGGGGTTCGCGGGTCCCGAAGCAGAACCGCGACTACTGGACCGCCAAGGTCGGCCGCAACCGGGCGCGGGACATCGTCAGCCGCGACAAGCTGGAGGCGCTCGGCTGGCGCGTCGAGACGATCTGGGAGTGCGAGATGAAGGACGAGGCGGCGCTTTCCGACCGCCTCCGCGCCCTGCTCTAGGCGGCCGCCGCTTCCGCCCGTTCGCCGGTCAGCACGGTTTCCAGCACCGCATAGAGCTGCGACGGCTCGATGGGCTTGCCGACGTAGGCGTCCATCCCGGCGGCGCGGCAGGCGTCCCAGTCCTTGGAGGTGGCCGAGGCGGTGACGGCGATGACCGGCGTCGTGCGGTTGGGGCCGGTCCCGGCGCGCAGGCGGCGGGTGGCCTCGCGGCCGTCCATGTCTGGCATGTAGACGTCCATCAGCACCACGTCGAAAGGCTCGCTCGACAGCCGGTCGAGGGCCTCCTCGGCCGAAGCCGCCGTCTGCGGTTCGATGCCCAGCGGGGCGAGGACGAGGCTGATGGCCTGGCGGTTGATGGCGTGGTCGTCGACCACCAGCACCCGGGCGTCGACCGCCTTGGGCGCCTGGTCGGCGGCGGGCGCCTCGACGGTCTCCAGCGACAGCGAAAGCTGGAAGGTCGCGCCCTCGCCCGCCTCGCTGGTCACGGTCAGGTCGCCTTCCATCAGGCGGGCCATCTCGCGGCTGATGACGAGTCCGAGGCCCGAGCCGCCGTACTTGCGCGCCATCCCGGCGTCGAGCTGGTCGAAGGGCGTGAACAGGCGCGAGAGCTGCTGCGGATTGATGCCCGGCCCGGTGTCGGCGACGCTCAGCACCACCGACCGCCGCCCGCCATGCTCCGAGCCGCCGTAAAGGCGCAGGGTGACGGAGCCCTCGTCGGTGAACTTGATGGCGTTGGACAAGAGGTTGTTGAGCACCTGGCGGATGCGGGTCGGATCGCCCGCCATCCATTCGGGCAGGGTCCGGGAGCCCTCGATGCGCAGGCGCAGGCCCTTGGCGCGCGCCTGCGGCCGCCACATGCGCACGGCGTCCAGCACCGTGCGGCGCAGGTCGAAGGGAATATGCTCGACGCTCATCCGCCCGGCTTCCAGCTTGGACAGGTCGAGCAGGTCGTTGAGCAGGGTGCGCATCATCCGCCCGGCGTCGCCGATGAGCTGGGCCTGCGGGCGGCTGGCGCCCTTGTCCAGTTCGGCGGCGCCCGCGAGGATGGCGCTGATCGGGGTGCGCAGCTCGTGGCTGATCATGGCCACGAAGGCGGACTTGGATTCGACTGCGGCCTCGGCCTGCCGGCGGCGGCGCTCGGCCTCGGCCAGGGCGTCGTCCTCGGCCTTGCGGGCCTCCTCGGTGGTGAACCAGGCGCCGACGACGTTGAGCATGACGAGGCCGACGGCGATCATCATGGTGGTCAGCAGGGGGCCCGCCGTCCTGCCCGCGTCCATGATCGGCAGGACCAGCAGGTAGAGGCCGTAGGGGATGGCCGAGACCGCGAAGGCGATGCGCGAGCCGCGGCTGATGGCGATCAGGTTGGTCATCGAGCTGGCGACCAGGGCCACGGCCAGCGCCGGCCCGTAGTTGCCCGCCCCGACCCACAGCGTCGGCGCCAGCGATCCGAAGACGATGGCCGAGGGGATGAAGAGGGTGACGGCGGCCTTGGCGGCGGCGGCCGGGGTTTCCGGCGTCTTGCTCATCAACGAAGGCGTCATCGCCACTTCGAGAAGCTGCACGGCGGCGTAGGTCGCCGCCCAGCCCCAGACCGCCCACCAGCCCAGCACGAAGTGCAGGCCGCCGGCGATGAAGAAGCTTGCGATGATGCGGGCCGCGAGGTGGCGGCGGCGCGCCTGCACCGCCCCGCCCAGCCCGAACCTGTCCGCCTTTCCAGACAGAGCCATGACGCCGTTTCCCCTAGTCGTTGAGGGCGATAGTGGCGCTTCGGGTCCTAAGGTTCGGTGAAAGAACGATGCTACCGGAAAGGGTTAGCGGAGCATGAAAAAAGGCCCGGCGGCGAGGCCGGGCCTTTCCCATCAAGCCATTGATATCAGGCTGCTTTCGCCTTGCCGAAGCGACCGTAGAAGGTCTCGCCCTTGGCCGCCATATCCCTAAGGAGCTGGGGCGGGGCGAAGCGCTGGCCGTACTTGGCCGTTAACGCATCGCAGGTCTCCACGAAGGCTGCGGCGCCGACGGAATCGATCAGGCTGATCGGCCCGCCGGTCCAGGGCGCGAAGCCCCAGCCGAGGATGGCGCCCACGTCCGCGTCGCGCGGATCGGTGATGACGTTCTCCTCGAAGCAGCGCGCCGCCTCGACCGCCTGGCGATAGAGGAGCCGGGTGCGGATCTCCTCGACGAGCGCCTTGTCGGCGTCGGCGGTCTTCACCGGCGCGACGTCGGCCAGGCCCGGCCACAGGCGCTTGGGCCCGTCCGCCGGATAGTCGTAGAAGCCCTTGCCGTTCTTGCGGCCGTAGCGGCCAAGCTCGACCACCATCTTGGCGACCAGATCGTCCACGGGACCGGCGACGTACTGGTCGCCCAGGTCCTTGCGGGCCTGCTCGCGGACCTTGTGGCCGAGGTCGAGGGCCACGTCGTCGTTCATCTCCAGCGGGCCGCGCGGCATGCCGGTCGCCCGGCCGACGTTGTCGATGATGGCCGGCGCGATGCCGTCGGTCAGCATCTCGATGCCCTCGGTGACGAAGGTGCCGAAGCAGCGCGAGGTGTAGAAGCCGCGGCTGTCGTTGACGACGATCGGGGTCTTCCTGATCTTCAGGACGTAGTCGATGGACTTGGCCAGGGTCTCCTGGCTCGTCTCCTTGCCCATGATGATCTCGACCAGCCCCATCTTGTCGACCGGCGAGAAGAAGTGGATGCCGATGAAGTTGGCCGGGCGGACCGACGCCTTGGCCAGGCCCGTGATCGGCAGGGTCGAGGTGTTGGAGCCGAACACGGCGCTCTCGGCGATCTGGGCCTCGGCCTTGGCGGTCACCTCGGCCTTGATCTCGCGGCTCTCGAACACCGCCTCGACGACGAGGTCCGAGCCCTTGACGTTGGCGTAGTCGGTGGTGGCCGTGATCAGTGACAGGACCTGGTCGGCCTTGTCCTGGCTCATCTTGCCGCGGGAGACCTGCTTGTCGAGCAGGCCCTTGGCGTAGCCGCGGCCCTTGTCGGCGGCTTCCTGGGTGGTGTCGATCAGGACGCTCTCGATGCCGGCCATGGCCTGGACGTAGGCGATGCCCGCGCCCATCATCCCGGCGCCCAGCACCGCGACCTTCTTGATCTCGTAGGTCGGCACGCCTGCCGGGCGGCTGGCGCCCTTGCCCAGTTCCTGCATGGACAGGAACAGGGTGCGGATCATCGCCTTGGCCTGCGGCGTGTTCATCGTCTTCAGGAAGTAGCGCGTCTCGATGCGCAGGCCCGCGTCGATGGGAACCTGCAGGCCCTCATAGACGCACTTCAGGATGTTGAGCTGGGCCGGGTAGTTGCCGAAGGACTGCTTGCGCAGCATGGCGTTGCCCATGATGAACACCTGGCTGCCGCCGGGGGTGTAGGGGCCGCCGCCGGGGATCTTGAAGTCCTTCTTGTCCCACGGCTGGACGGCGTCGCCCTTGGCCTTGATCCAGGCCTTGGCGGCCTCGACCGTCTTGCCCGGCTCGACCAGTTCCTGGATGACGCCCTTGGCCAGGGCCTCCTCGGCTTTCAGCGACTTGCCTTCCAGGATGAGCTGGAGGGCGTTCATCGCGCCCATGATGCGCGGCAGGCGCTGGGTGCCGCCGGCGCCCGGCAGGAGGCCGACCTTGGCTTCCGGCAGGCCGAGCTGCAGCTTGGGGTTCCTGGCCGCCACGCGGTAGTGGCCCGCCAGCGCGATCTCCAGCCCGCCGCCGAGGGCCAGGCCCTCCAGCGCGATGGCGACCGGCTTGCCGCAGGTCTCCAGCGCCCGCAGGTTGCGGTTCAGGGTGAAGGCGCCGTCGAAGGCCGCGCGCAGCTTCTCCTCTTCCGAGCGGGTGTCGGCCGCGCCGCCCGCCTGGCCGCCGAGTTCGCCCAGGTCGGCGCCGGCGCAGAAGCCGGTGGCCTTGCCCGAGGCGATGACCGCGCCCTTGACGGCGTCGTCGGTCTTTATCTTCTCGACCACCTGCGGAAGCTCGCGCATCACCGACTGGGTGATGGTGTTCATGGTGCGGCCGGGGACGTCGAAGGTCACCAGGGCGATGCCGTCGCCGTCGACCTCGATCTTGAAGTTTTCCATCTCGTTCTTCCTCGAAATTTGCCCGTCATCCTGGCCGCAGCGAAGCGGAGAGCCGGGACCCAGGGCCGGTGCACGGCATCTCCTGGGTCCCGGATCAGCCTTCGGCTGTCCGGGATGACGTTATTTTTGCTGCTTAGACGCGCTCGATGACCGTCGCGGTGCCCATGCCGGCGCCGACGCACAGGGTGATCAGGGCGGTTTCCTTGTCGGTGCGCTCCAGCTCGTCGAGCACGGTGCCCAGGATCATCGCGCCGGTCGCGCCGAGCGGGTGGCCCATGGCGATGGCGCCGCCGTTGACGTTCATCTTGTCGTGCGGGATGTCGAGCGCCTGCATCATGCGCAGCACGACGGCGGCGAACGCCTCGTTCAGCTCGTAGAGGTCGATGTCGCCGACTTCCATGCCGAGCTTCTTCAAGAGCTTCTCGGTCACGTAGGACGGGCCCGTCAGCATGATCGAGGGCTCGGAGCCGATGGAGGCCATGCCCTTGATCCGCGCGCGGGGCTTGAGGCCCAGGGCCTCGCCCATCTCCCTGGAGCCGAACAGCACGCCGGCGGCGCCGTCGACGATGCCCGACGAGTTGCCCGCGTGGTGCACGTGGTTGACCCGCTCGACCTGCGGATAGCGCTGCTGCACCACCGCGTCGAAGGCCATCTCGCCGTGGGCGGCGAAGGACGGGTTCAGCGAGGCCAGGGTCTGCATGGTGGTCGAACCACGAACCGTCTCGTCGTGGTCGAGGATCGACAGGCCCAGCTGGTCGCGCACCGGCACCACCGACCTGGAGAACCGGCCCTCGGCCCAGGCGCGGGCGGCGCGCTTCTGGCTTTCCACCGCATAGGCGTCCACGTCGTCGCGGGAGAAGCCATAGAGGGTGGCGATCAGGTCGGCGCCGATGCCCTGCGGGGCGAAGTAGGTCTTGAAGGCGCTGGACGGGTCGGTCGGCCAGGCGCCGCCGTCCGAGCCCATCGGCACGCGGCTCATGGCCTCGACGCCGCCGCCGATGGCCATGTCGGCCTCGCCGGAGATGACCTTGGCGGCGGCCATGTTGCAGGCTTCCAGGCCCGAGGCGCAGAAGCGGTTGACCTGCACGCCCGCCGTCGTCTCGGCGTAGCCGGCGGTCAGCACGGCCGTGCGGGCGATGTCGGAGCCCTGCTCGCCCACCGGCGAGACGCAGCCCAGGACGACGTCGTCGACCTTGGAGGTATCGAGATTATTGCGGTCGCGCAGGTTCTCCAGAACCTGGGCGGCCAGGGACAGGGCGGTGATCTCGTGGAGAGAGCCGTCCTTCTTGCCCTTGCCGCGCGGGGTGCGCACGGCGTCGAAGATGTAAGCGTCGGCCATTGGGGATGTCCTTCCTCTTGGCGTTGTCTTGTTAACCGAACAGGTGTGTCGTCCCCCGCGGACGGGGAGGCGATTGGGGATGCCGGTGGCGCGCCTGAAGACGCAGCGGGACCATCCGGCGGTGAGCGATTTCGTCTCGCGCGGCTACCACGTGTTCCCGCACGGCGTGGACGCGGAGGCGGCGGCGGCGCTGCTGGCGAAGATCCGCGCCACGCGGCATTTCGACGAGCGGCTGTTCCTGACCCAGGCCGAGTTCGACGCCGACCCGCAGCATACCGGCGTGAACCCCCGGCCCGGCCGCAACCTGCTGGAGCGGCTGGAAGGCGGCCTCGGCTTCGTGGAGCACGACCCCGGCGTGGCGGGCGCTCTCTCCGCGCTGCTCGGCGAGGGATATCAACTGCTGAACCGCAAGGTCGTCTGCGGTGTTCCCGCCCGGTCCGTGCCCGGCTGGCTGAAGGCCCGCATCACCGACAACCCGGTCAACAACCTGGGGGCCTATGTCCGCCCCGAGTATCGCGATGTCACCTATTTCTATGGGATCGATTTCCACCAGGACCTGATCGATTTCAGGGACCGCGAGGCGGACTTCGTGACGGTCTACGTCTACCTGCACGACGTCGGCGCCCATGACGCGCCGCTGTTCCTGCTGGAGGACAGCCACCGGCTGGGCGCCACCGTCTTCCCGCACGACCTGACCCGCCACGCCGCGGGCTGGACCTATCGCGACGGGCGCGGCGGCGAGGTCGAGACCCGCCAGAAGCTGCTGACCGGCCCGGCCGGCTACGCCGCCGTCTGGCACCCCTGCACCCTGCACGGCACCCAGCCCGACGCGGCCGACGCCGAGCGGCTGTCCCTGCGCTACCTGTTCGCCAAGGCGCCGGGAGAGCTGGCGGGCATCGACGAGGTGAACGCCGCCCTCGAGGGCCCGACCAGCCTCGCGGCCACCCGCCACGACCTCGACGAGGCGGGCGCGGCGCGCATCCGCCGCAACGCGGTCAATCGGGCCTGACGGGCTCACGGAAGTCAGTCTCCTTTGAAAACCATATAGGCGCGAACGATCATCGGGCCTAGAGCGTCCTGGCGATCAGCAGCTTCATGATCTCGTTCGTGCCGCCATAGATCCGCTGGACGCGGCTGTCGCGGTACATGCGGCTGATCGGGTACTCGTCCATGTAGCCGTAGCCGCCGAAGAGCTGCAGGCACTCGTCGACGATCTTGTTCTCCAGGTCCGTGACCCAGTACTTGGCCATCGAGGCGGTGGCGGGGTCGAGCTTTCCGGCCAGGTGCTGCTCGATGCAGTGGTTGACGAAGACCCGCGAGATGGTCGCCTCGGTCTTGCATTCGGCCAGCTTGAACTGGGTGTTCTGGAAGTCGATCAGCTTCTTGCCGAACGCCTGGCGCTGCTTGACGTAGTCGAGGGTCAGCTCCAGCGCCTGCTCGATGACGGCCTGGCCCTGGACGGCGATGTTCAGCCGCTCCTGCGGGAGCTGGCCCATGAGCTGGAAGAAGCCCATGCCCTCGCCCGCGCCCAGCAGGTTCTCGGTGGGAATGCGCACCTCGTTGAAGAACAGCTCGGAGGTGTCCTGCGCCGACATGCCCAGCTTGTGCAGGTTGCGGCCGCGCTCGAAGCCCGCCGCGCCGTCGGTCTCGACCACCACCAGCGAGGTGCCGCGCGCGCCCTGGGCCGGGTCGGTCTTGGCGACCACGATGATCAGGTTGGCCGTCTGGCCGTTGGTGATGAAGGTCTTCTGGCCGTTGACGACATACCCGTTCCCGTCGAGCTTCGCCGTCGTCTTGACGCCTTGCAGGTCCGAGCCCGCGCCCGGCTCGGTCATGGCGATGGCGCCGACCAGCTCGCCCGTGGCCAGCCGCGGCAGCCAGCGCTGCTTCTGCTCCTCGGAGCCGTAGTGGAAGATGTAGGGCGCGACGATGGCGTTGTGCAGGCTGATGCCGAAGCCGTCGACGCCCTTCTTCGCAAGCTGCTCCATGAGGATGACCTCGTGGCGGTAGTCGCCGCCGGGGCCGCCGTATTCCTCGGGCATGGACAGGCAGAGCAGGCCCGCCTCGCCCGCCTTGTTCCACAGCTCCCGGTCCACGACCCCCTGCTCGCGCCAGCGGCTCGCCGCTTCCGGCGGGGCGTTCTCCTCGAAGAACCGTCCCGTGGCGTCCTCGAAGATGACCAGGTCCTCTTCGGCGAGGAAGGCGGGGCGTTCGACGTTCAGGGCCGGCACGGGGAGTTCCTTGCAAAAATGGGGCGGTCCCGGACGCGCGGGGCGTCCGGGACCTCGTTACTTTCACCCTTGACGTGGGCCTTCCTCAGAAGGCTTCCGCCGGCATCGACATCATGGTGTCGGCGCCCGTCTTCATCTTTGCCAGATGCGACGCAGCGTCAGGCAAGAGGCGCTCGACGTAGTAGCGGCCCGTGGTCAGCTTGTTGGCGTAGAACGGGTCGGTGTCGCCGGCGGCGATCTTGGCCAGCGCCGTCTTGGCCATCAGCGCCCACATGTAGGCGAGGGCAGCATAGCCGAAGAGGTGCATGAAATCGACCGAGGCGGCCGCCGCGTGGTCGGGGTTCTGCAGGCCGTTCTGCATCAGCCACATGGCCGAGTCCTGGAGCTGGTCCTTGGACTGGCGCACGGCGTCGACGAAGATCTTCATCTCCGCGTCGCCCTCGTTCTCGGTGGCGAACGTGTCCAGCTCGGCGATGAAGCTCATGATGCCGCGGCCGTTCTTGGCCGGCAGCTTGCGGCCGATCAGGTCCAGCGCCTGGATGCCGTTGGTGCCCTCGTAGATCATGGTGATCCGGGCGTCGCGCAGGTACTGGCTGGCCGGGAAGTGCTCGGTGAAGCCCGAGCCGCCGTGGACCTGCATGCCGTCGACGCAGGCCTTGAAGCCCTTGTCGGTCAGGAAGCCCTTAACGACCGGGGTCAGCAGGCTCATGTAGTCGCCGGCCTTCTCGCGCTCGGCCTCGTCCGGGTGGTGGTGCGACAGGTCGCCCCGCAGCGCCGTCCAGAACAGGAAGGCGCGGCCGCCCTCGACGAACGCCTTGGTGTCCAGCAGCATCCGGCGCACGTCCGGGTGGACGATGATCGGGTCGGCCGGGCCTTCCGGGTTCTTCGCGCCGGTCAGCGAGCGCATCTGCAGGCGATCCTTGGCGAAGGAGACGGCGGCCTGGTAGGCCGCTTCCGCCTGGCCCAGGCCCTGCAGGCCGACGCCGATGCGGGCCTCGTTCATCATCACGAACATCAGCTTCAGGCCGCTGTTGGGCTCGCCCACCAGCCAGCCCCTGGCGTTCTCGTACTGCATGACGCAGGTGGCGTTGCCGTGGATGCCCATCTTCTCTTCGAGGCCCACGCACTTGGCGTTGTTGCGCTCGCCGGGGACGCCGTTCTCGTCCGGGATGAACTTCGGCACGATGAACAGGCTGATGCCCTTCACGCCCTCGGGCGCGCCCTCGATGCGGGCCAGGACCAGGTGGACGATGTTGTCCA
Source organism: uncultured Caulobacter sp. (assembly GCA_964579695.1). GTDB lineage: Bacteria > Pseudomonadota > Alphaproteobacteria > Caulobacterales > Caulobacteraceae > Caulobacter. The sequence continues at coordinate 12,244 of CAZOHI010000048.1, forward strand.
CCATGTCGTGCTCGCCGCCGCTGATCCAGATCTTCTGGCCGGAGATGGCGTAGGTGCCGTCGCCGTTCGGGACCGCCTTGGTGCGCAGCAACCCCAAGTCCGTGCCGCAGTGCGGCTCGGTCAGGTTCATGGTGCCGCCCCACTCGCCGGTGGTCATCTTCGGCAGGTAGAGGTCCTTAAGCTCGTCCGAGGCGCCATGGTAGATGGCCTCGGCCGCGCCGTGCGTCAGGCCGGGGTACATGGAGAAGGCCATGTTCGCCGTCGACGACATCTCGCTGTAGGACAGCGACAGGATGCGCGGCAGGCCCTGGCCGCCGTACTTCGGGTCCGACGACAGGCCCAGCCAGCCGTTCTCGACCATCGTCTGGTAGGCGGCCTTGAAGCCGGTCGGCGCCTTGACGGTGTTGTCGGGGCTCCACTTGCAGCCCTCCTTGTCGCCGACGCTGTTCAGCGGAGCGAGGACCTCGGCGGTGAACTTGCCCGCCTGGTCGATGATCTGCTCGACCACTTCCCACGGGGCGTCGGCGAAGCCGGGGAGGTTGGCGTAGTTCTCGATCTCCAGCACTTCGCGGAGCAGGAAGGTGTGGTCCCGGACGGGAGGCTGATAGGGCATGGAGGCGTCCTTCTTGGAGGGCGTTGGTCAAAGGTGAATGCGCGCCGCCGTCATTGGCGAGGCGCGTGGATGGCGCAGGTTCGGGACGGGTCGCGGTCAGGCGTCGAGGTTCAGGCGTCGAGACGGGCGCGCAGGGCTTCCTCGTAGTCGGCCGCCCGCGGAAGCAGGTCGGGCCGGGTCTCCGAGAGACGCTGCTCCAGGCGCTCGCAGGCGTCGCGGAGCTGGTCGATGGCGCCGTCGATATCCTCGCGTTGCTGCTCCAGGGCCAGGACACGCTCGCGGAACTTCTTCAGCGACTTGGCCGCCTGGGCCGCGCCGCCGTCGTTCTCGCGATAGAGGTCGAGGATTTCCCGGATCTCGGCGAGGGACAGGCCCACGCGCTTGCCGCGGAGTATGAGCTGGAGCCGGGCCCGGTCCTTGTAGGAATAGACGCGGTTGAGGCCCTCACGCGCCGGCGAAAGCAGTCCCTTGTCTTCGTAGAAGCGAAGGGCGCGCGGCGTGACTTTGAATTCCAGGCAGAGCTGGCGGATCGTGAAGGTGCGCTCTGGGCGACGCAGCTCGGAAGGCATTTTCGGCCGTCTCCTCCTCCCCCCGTGTCCCCCGGGAGCCGTTGCACGGTATATTACCCCTTACGTCAACGTCAATACTGCATTTTAACATCAATGTCAACATGGATTGACGCACGGTCAACGTGCGGGTTCACCACGGCGTCAACTCTAGGTTTACATTCCTAGCGGGCGCATTTATCTCTTACCCGTCATGGTAGAGATCGGCAGCATGTCCATACTCACGCACGTCGGTATGTGGACCGCCATCGACCGGCTGGCGGCGCGCTTTGAGATGACGCCCTCCGCACTGGCCCGCTTCGCCGGGCTCGACCCCACCAGCTTCAATCCCTCCAAGCGCGGCGGCGCGATCGACGCCGAGGGGCGGCCGAGGTGGCTGTCGATGGAGAGCCTGGCCAAGGTGCTGGAGGCGACGGGGGTCAGCGTCAGCGAGTTCGCCGCCATGATCGAGGGCGACCGCAGGCCGCGCCCGCGCGGGGTGCCGCTGCTGGGATTCGCGCAGGCGGGCTCGGCGGGCTTCTTCGACGACGCGGGCTTTCCCGTCGGCCAGGACTGGGACGAGGTCGCCTTCCCCGGCATGGGCGAGGAGGGCGTCTATGCGCTGGAGATCGCCGGCGATTCGATGGCGCCGGTCTACCGCAACGGCGACCGGATCGTGGTCGCGCCCGTGATGGAGCCCCGGCGCGGCGACCGGGTGGTGGTCAAGACCCTGGACGGCGAGGTCCTGGCCAAGGAGGTCGCCCGCATCAGCGCCAGGGTGATCGAGCTGTCGTCCCTGAACCCCGACTACGAAGGCCGGGTGATCGAGCGCAGGGACATCGCCTGGATCGCCCGGGTGCTTTGGGCGAGCCAGTAGCTCAGCCCAGCTTCTCCTCCATCAGCGCCACCGTCCGGTCGAGGCCGAAGATCGCCGCGAAGGAGCCGAAGCGCGGTCCCTGGCTCTGGCCGAGCAGGACTTCGTAGAGGGCCTGGAACCAGGCGCGCAGGGGCTCGAAGCCGGCGCCCTTGCCGACCGCGTAGACCTCGTTCTGGATGGTTTCGGCGTCCGCGTCGGCGGGCAGGGCGCGCAGGCGGGCGAGGAGGTCCAGCATGGCCGCCCGCTCCTTCTCGTCGGGAGCCCGGAAGCGCTTGTTCGGCTTCACGAAGTCCTCGTAGTAGTTCAGCGCGTAGCCGACCATGCGGTCGAGCATCGGCTGGCTCTGCGGCGTCGCCCCCTCGATGTGCTTCGACAGGAAGCCCCAGAGGATGTCCTTCGAATGGGCGTCCGCCGCCGAGACGAGGTTCAGCAGCAGGCTGAACGACACCGGCGAGCCCTGCTCGGGCGGCCGTCCGCCGTGGACGTGCCACACGGGGTTGCCCAGCTCGGTGTCGTTGCGGCCGGGACGGTTCCACGCATCGAGCTGCTGGAGGTACTCGTCCGCCGCCTTGGGTATGACGTCGAAGTAGAGCCGCTTGGCCGACTTCGGCGACTGGAACATGTAGTAGGCCAGGCTCTCCGGCGCGCCGTAGCGCAGCCAGTCCTCCATCGTCAGGCCGTTGCCCTTCGACTTCGATATCTTCTGGTTGTTCTCGTCGAGGAAGAGTTCGTAGTTGAACCCCTCCGGCGGCGTCCCGCCCAGGATGCGGCAGATCTGCGAGGACACCTTCACGGAATCGATCAGGTCCTTGCCCGCCATCTCGTAGTCGACGGCCAGCGCGGTCCAGCGCATCGCCCAGTCGGGCTTCCACTGCATCTTCACCTGGCCGCCGGTGACGCGAACCTCGGTGCGGGTCCCGTCCTCGTCCTCGAAGACGATGGTCCCGCGCTCCACGTCGCGCTCCAGCGTCGGGACCTGGAGGACACGGCCGGTCGTCGGGCTGATCGGCAGGAAGGGCGAGTAGGTGGCGCGGCGCTCCTCGCCCAGGGTCGGCAGCATGACCTTCTGGATGGCGTCGAACCGCTCCAGCGCCTTGAGCAGCGTCTCGTCGAAGCGGCCCGCCTTGTAGCACTCGGTGGCCGAGACGAACTCGTACTCGAAGCCGAAGCCGTCGAGGAAGGCCCGCAGGCGGGCGTTGTTGTGGGCGCCGAAGCTGGCGTGCTCGCCGAAGGGGTCGCGCACCACCGTCAGGGGCTTGCCGAGGTCCTGCGCCAGCATCTCCTTGTTCGGCACGTTGTCGGGGACCTTGCGCAGGCCATCCATGTCGTCGCTGAAGCAGACGAGGCGGGTCGGCATGGCGTCGTCGGTGAGGGCGCGGAAGGCCGCCCGCACCATGGTCGTGCGCGCCACCTCCCCGAAGGTGCCGATGTGCGGCAGGCCGGACGGGCCGTAGCCGGTCTCGAACAGCACGGGCTGGCTGAGGGCCGGAAGGGCTTTCACCGCCTCGTCCGTCTTGCCGGAATGGATCAGGGTGGCGGCGAGATCGCGCTCGGCGTCGGAGAGGCGCACGCGCAGGATGCGGGCCAGCAGGGCGCGCGCCTGCTCGAACGGCCAGGCCTTGGCGTCGCGGGCGGGGGTGGAGAGACCTTCGAACATGGCGGGCGGTATAGTTCACCCGAAGGCGGAAAACAGCCCCCGCACGGCGAGGCTCACGGCTGGGGCCGGGTCTCTTCCTCCACCGCGTCGAGCGGCGTGACCAGGAAGTGGCCGCGCAGGAAGGCGATGGGCGCGCTGCGCTCGTCCTGCCAGGCCTCGACGTGGACGTTGGCGATCCGCCGCCCGACCTTCTTGATCTCGGCGCGGGCGAAGGTGGTCTTCGGCCGCCCCGAGCGCAGGTACTCGATGGACACGTCGATGACGCGGGGCTGGCGCGCCTGCCCCTCCTTGATGGAGAGCTGGGCGAGCGCCGTCATCTCCATGAAGGCCCCCAGCACCCCGCCGTGGATGGCGGGCAGGGCCGGGTTGCCGACCAGGTGGTCGGAGAAGGGCAGGATGGCGGTCATCTCGTCGCCCGCCAGGTCCGCCTTCATGCCGATGAAGCGGGCGTAGGGGATGCGTTCGAGGACGGCGCGGAGCTGTTCGGTCGGATCGCGGCTCATGCCTTCTCCTCCGGCTTGCGGCGCTTTCGGCCGGCGCTGGAGTTCAGCATGAAGACCGCCGAGGCCGCCGCCACCGGATCGTCCGGGTCGACGTCGTAGGCCACCGCCCGCACGAAGGCGACCGAGCGGGTGACCTTGTAGCAGTGGGCCCGGGCGAAGATGTCCTTCCCCGGCTCGGCGGGCCGCATGTAGTCGATCCGCAGGTCCAGGGTGGCGATGTAGACGAACTTGTCCATCGCCGCGTGCACCGCCTGGCCGCTGCAATGGTCGAGCAGGGTGGTCACCACGCCGCCGGCGATGACCCCGGTGTCCGGGTCGCCGACGAGCTGTTCGTGGTAGGGTGCGCGCAGGACCGCCACGGACTTGTCCAGGGAAACGGTCTCGAAGCCCAGGGCGCGCGCCTGCGGGCTGCCCTGGTTCATCTGGACGGCCACCTGGCGCATCAATTCGAGATGTTCGCTCATGGCGCCGTTATAGCGGCGGCGCGTTCCATATCCAGATGCTGAAACCGCAAGCCCTGCTCTGTCCGAAGCCCGCCGGGCTCTACTGCCCGCCCGGAGACTTCTACATCGACCCGGTGCGGCCGGTCGCCCGCGCCGTGATCACCCATGGCCACAGCGACCATGCCCGGGCCGGGCACGGGGTCGTGGCGGCCACGCCCGAGACCCTGGCCATCATGGACGCCCGCTACGGCCAGGACTTCTCCGGCGGCCAGCACCCGCTGGCTTACGGCGAGACCCTGGTCCACAACGGCGTGGAGATCACCCTGGTCCCCGCCGGGCACGTGCTGGGCTCGGCCCAGGCGGTGGTGCGGTGGAAGGGCATGACCATCGTCGTGTCCGGCGACTACAAGCGCCGCCGCGACCCGACCTGCCCGGCCTTCGAGCCCGTACCCTGCGACGTCTTCGTCACCGAGGCGACCTTCGGCCTGCCGGTCTTCCGCCACCCGGACGACAAGGGCGAGATCGCCCGCCTGCTGAAATCGGTCGAGCAGTTCCCCGAGCGCAGCCACATCGTCGGCGCCTACGCCCTCGGCAAGGCCCAGCGGGTGATCATGCTGCTGCGCGAGGCGGGCTGGGACGGGGTGATATACGTCCACGGCGCGCTGGAGCGGCTGAACGCCCTGTACGAGGCGCACGGCGTGGCGCTGGGGCCGCTCGCCCCCGCGACCACCAGCGACAGGAAGAATTTCGCGGGCGCCATCGTGGTCGCCCCGCCCTCCGCCATGGCCGATCGCTGGAGCCGCCGCTTTCCCGACCCGGTGTCGGCCTTCTGCTCCGGCTGGATGCGGGTCCGGGCGCGGGCGAGGCAGCGGGGCGTCGAGCTGCCGCTGATCCTGTCCGACCATGCCGACTGGGACGAGCTGATCGCCACCTTCGAGGAACTGCGCCCCGGCGAGCTGTGGATCACCCACGGCCGCGAGGAGGCCCTGCTGCGCTGGGCCGAACTGAACGGCCAGCCCGCCAAGGCGCTGCGGCTGGTGGGATACGACGACGAGGAGGACGACTGATGCCCGATCCCAAGAAGCCCCCCGAACCCAAGGACGCGCCGATCAAGGAGGGCGGCGTGAAGGACAAGGCGCCCGCCCCACCCGAGCCCGTCGGGGAAGCCCGCGATCCCGAGGCCGAACGCCGCGAAGGCGGGATGATCGGCGAGGGCTGAGTTGCGCGCCTTCGCCCGCCTCCTCGACCGGCTGTCGCTGACGGCGTCGCGCAACGCCAAGCTGACGCTGGTCCGCGACTACCTGTCCGAGACGCCGGACCCCGACCGCGGCTGGGCGCTGGCGGCGCTGACCGGGGAGCTGGTGTTCCACGCCGCCAAGCCGGTCTTCATCCGCCGGGCCGTCGAGGCGCGGATGGACCCCGTGCTGTTCGGCTGGTCCTACGACTACGTCGGGGACCTCGCCGAGACGGCGGCCCTGGTCTGGCCCGCCGAGCGCGGGGCGAACCGCGAGCCGGAACTGTCCGAAGTGGTCGAGGCCCTGCGCTCCGCCTCCAGGGCCGAGGTGCAGCGGCTGATCGAGGGCTGGCTGGATGCGCTGGAGGTCGAGGCGCGCTGGGCGCTGCTGAAGCTGCTGACGGGCGGCCTGCGGGTCGGCGTCTCGGCGCGGCTGGCCAAGCACGCCTGCGCCGAGATGGGCGGGGTGGCGGTCGGCGACGTCGAGGAGGTCTGGCACGCCATCGACCCGCCCTACGGCGACCTCTTCGCCTGGCTGGAGGGACGCAGCGAGCGGCCCTCGCCCGATGCGCCGGGCCGGTTCCGGCCGGTGATGCTGGCCCAGGCGATCGACGAGGCGGTCGACTTCCCCAAGCTGGACCCGGCCGACTACGCCGCCGAGTGGAAGTGGGACGGCATCCGCGTTCAGGCGGTCAGCGAGCGCGGCGAAAAGCGCCTCTACACCCGCACCGGCGACGACATCTCGGGGGCCTTCCCCGACGTGCTGGAGGCGATGACCTTCGACGGCGCGCTGGACGGCGAGCTGCTGGTGATGGAGGACGGCAGGGTCCGCGCCTTCGGAGACCTCCAGCAGCGGCTGAACCGCAAGACGGTGGACGGCAAGCTGATGGCCGCCCACCCGGCGGGCATACGCGCCTACGACCTCCTCCTCGACGGCGAGGAGGACCTGCGCGCCCTGCCCTTCGCCCAGCGCCGCAGGCGGCTGGAGGCGTTCGTGACGGCCGCCGCCAGCCCGCGCATCGACCTCTCTCCCCTGCAACCCTTCGAGAGCTGGGAGGCCCTGGCGGCCCTGCGCGCCAAGCCGCCCGAGGGCGACCCGCGCATCGCCGAGGGGCTGATGCTGAAACGGTGGGACTCGCAGTACGAACCCGGCCGCCCCAAGGGGCCGTGGTTCAAGTGGAAGCGCGACCCGCACCTGATCGACGCGGTGCTGATGTACGCCCAGCGCGGCCACGGCAAGCGGTCGAGCTTCTATTCCGACTACACCTTCGGCGTCTGGCGCGAGGACGACGCGGGCGAGCGCCACCTGACGCCGGTCGGCAAGGCCTACTTCGGCTTCACCGACGAGGAGCTGAAGCTGCTCGACAAGTTCGTCCGCGACAACACGGTCGAACGCTTCGGCCCGGTGCGGTCGGTGAGGGCGGGCCTCGACTTCGGCCTGGTGCTGGAGGTGGCCTTCGAGGGCCTGCAACGCTCCACCCGCCACAAGTCCGGCGTCGCCATGCGCTTCCCGCGCATCAGCCGCATCCGCTGGGACAAGCCCGCCCGCGAGGCGGACGAACTGGAGACGCTGGAGCGGATGCTGGATGCACCCTTCCCCCTGGATGGGGGAAGGGCCGGGGATGGGGGTGGGAGCGTGTCAGGATAGGGCGCGGAGGCTGAAGCGGCGCCACCCCCATCCCAACCCTTCCCCCATCCAGGGGGAAGGGCTTTAGCTGCCGAACCCCCGCACGGCCTCGATGATGCGCCCCTGGGTTTCCTCGTCCATGTAGGGGTGCATCGGCAGGGCCAGCACGGTCTCGGCCTTGGCGTCGGTGACGGGCAGGCCGCCGGGGCCGACGGGGAAGTGCGAATAGGGCTCCTGGCGGTGCATCGGGACGGGGTAGTAGACCGCCGTCGGCACGCCCTGCGCCCGCAGGTGGGCGGCGAGGGCGTCGCGGTTCTCGTGCTCGATGACGTATTGCGCCCAGACGCTGACGCCGCCGTCGATGACCTTGGGGACCGACAGGACGGAGCCGGCGAGGCCCTCGGCGTAGCGCCTCGCCACCACCTGCCGCAGCTCGATCTCCTCGGCGAAGATCGCCAGCTTCTCGAT
>CAZOHI010000049.1:0-19895 GCA_964579695.1 uncultured Caulobacter sp.
CTCCTCCTCGCTCCACTCGAACATCGGGAAGTCGACGATCCAGCAGAAGTCGAAGCGGCCCTCGTCGACCAGCTTCAGCTCGGTCCCGACGCGGGTGCGGGCGGAACCGGCGAACTTGTAGAAGGCCTTCGGGTCGCCCGCGACGAAGAAGGCCGCGTCCCCCTGCCCCATGCCGAGCTGATCCATGACCGCTTGTGTGCGCTCAGGCCCGAGGTTCTTGGCGATCGGGCCGCCCCAGCCGCCCTGGTCTTCGCTCCAGAAGATGTAGCCCAGGCCCGGCTGGCCCTCGCCCTGCGCCCAGGAATTCATCCGGTCGCAGAAGGCGCGGCTGCCGCCCTTCGGCGCGGGCACGGCCCAGACGGCGTTCCTGGCGTCTTCCAGGATGCGGGCGAACAGGCCGAAGCCGCCGCCGCGGAAATGGTCGGACACCTCGGCCATCTTCAGCGGGTTGCGCAGGTCCGGCTTGTCGGTGCCGTACCAGGCGATGGAGTCGCGATAGGCGATGCGCGGGAAGGGATAGGGCGTGACGGGCTTGCCGCCGCCGAACTCCTCGAACAGGCCGTGCATCAGCGGCTCGATGGCGGCGAAGACGTCCTCCTGCGTGACGAAGCTCATCTCGACGTCGAGCTGGTAGAACTCCAGCGACCGGTCAGCCCGCAGGTCCTCGTCGCGGAAGCAGGGCGCGATCTGGAAGTAGCGGTCGAAGCCCGCGACCATCAGGAGCTGCTTGAACTGCTGCGGGGCCTGGGGAAGCGCGTAGAACTTGGCCGGATGCAGCCGCGAAGGGACGAGGAAGTCCCGCGCGCCTTCCGGCGACGAGGCCGTCAGGATCGGCGTCTGGTATTCCAGGAAACCTTGCGAAACCATGCGCTTGCGGATGGAATCGATCACCTGAGAGCGCAGCACGATATTGCGGTGGAGCGTCTCGCGGCGCAGGTCGAGGTAACGGTGCTTGAGGCGGATTTCCTCGGGGTATTCCGGCTCCCCGAAGACGGGCAGCGGCAGTTCGGCGGCTTCCGACAGCACCTCGACGGCGCGCACCCGGACCTCGACCTCGCCGGTCGGCAGGTTGGGGTTCACGGTCTCGGGCGTGCGGGCCACGACCTCGCCGTCGATGCGGATCACGCTCTCGGCGCGCAGGCGCTCGACCACCGCGAAACCGGGCGTCTCGGGGTGCAGGACGAGCTGCGTCATGCCGTAGTGGTCGCGCAGGTCGACGAAGACCAGACCGCCGTGGTCGCGCTTGCGATGGATCCAGCCGGACAGGCGCACGGCGGCGCCGGTGTCGGAGGCGCGGATCGCGCCGCAATTATGGGTGCGGTAGGCGTGCATCTGTCTTCAAAACACGAGGTGATTTGCGAGGCGCGGAAGGGCGCATGGCGGGCGGCGGGTGTCAAGGTTACGGATGATCCACAACCTTCCGTCGACCGTCCCCAGTCCCTACATCGACCGTAAACCCGCGCCTTGGTAAACAGGGCGGCGAAAAGGCTTATCGGACGAGACGTTTGGCCCGGCAGTTACGACTGAAGCTCAAGAGGCCGTCCTCCAGCGCCCGTGAGGATTTCGTCCTCTCGCCGACCAACGCCGACGCCGTGCGCGCGCTCGACGGCTGGCCGGATTGGCCCGGCTGCTGCCTGGTGCTGGTCGGGCCGGAAGGGTCGGGCAAGAGCCACCTCGCCCGCGAGTGGGCACAGCGGGCCGGCGCGGCGCTGTTCACCGGCGACGGGGACCTCGGCGCGCTGGGAGGCCGCCCGGTGCTGATCGAGGACGCCGACAGGGGCGTGGACGACGAGGCGCTGTTCCACCTGATCAACATGGGCGGCCTGCCCGGCGGCGGCCTGCTGCTCACGGCCCGCACGCCGCCGGCGCAATGGACGGCCGACCTGCCCGACCTGCGCTCGCGGCTGAACGGGCTGACCGTGACCACCCTGGGCGAGCCGGACGACGCCCTGCTGCGCGGCGTGCTGGAGAAGTTCTTCCGGGAACGGAACATCAAACCGGCCGATGACATATATCCGTATCTGATCCGTCGTATCGAACGGTCGGTCCCCGCGGCGCTCGCGGTGGTCCGCCGCCTCGACGAAGCCGCCGACGAGGAGCAGAGGCCCGTGTCGCGGGCCCTTGCGCGCCAGCTGCTGGAGACCGACGATCAGACGCTCGAACTCTTCGACTGAAGCCGTGACCGACCCCGCGCCCGCCCTGCCGCCAGCCGCCGACCAGCCGCCCTTCGCGCTGGACGAGGCGCTGCTGGGCTCGCCGGACAGGTTCTTCAACCGCGAGCTTTCGTGGCTGGCCTTCAACCGGCGTGTGCTGGAGGAGGCCGAGAACCGCCGCCATCCGCTGCTGGAGCGGCTGCGGTTCCTGTCCATCTCGGCCAACAACCTGGATGAGTTCTACATGGTCCGCGTAGCGGGCCTGAAGGCCCAGGAACGCGAGGGCGTGCGGGTCGTCAGCCAGGACGGCCTGTCGCCCGTCGAGCAGCTCGTGCGCGTCAACGACGACGCGGCCCTGCTGATGCAGGACCAGCAGCGCATCTGGCGCGAGCTGCGGGCCGAGCTGTCGGTCGAGGGCCTGCGCCTGTTCGACGCCATCGACGTGACGGGCGAGGACTACGACCGGGCGCAGGACATCTTCCTGAACCGCGTCTTCCCGGTGCTGACCCCGCTGGCCATCGACCCGGCCCACCCGTTCCCGTTCATCCCCAACCTCGGCTTCTGCCTGGCGCTGAAGCTGCGGCGCGCCTCGGACGGGCGCGAACTCTATGCCCTGGTCCCCGTGCCCTCGCAGGTGCGGCGGTTCTGGGAGTTGTCGGAGCCGGGCAAGGGCCGCAAGGGCGACCGCCGGTTCATCGCGCTGGAAAGCCTGCTGGTCCTGTTCCTCGACCACCTGTTCCCCGGCTGCGAGGTCGAGGGTCGCGGCATGTTCCGCCTGATCCGGGACAGCGACGTCGAGATCGAGGAAGAGGCCGAGGACCTGGTGCGCGAGTTCGAGGCCCGGCTGAAGCGCCGCCGCCTGGGCTCGGTGGTGCGGGTCAAGGTGCAGACGGCCATGCCCGCCGACCTGCGCGCCTTCATCCTCGAAGGCATCCAGGCCGAGCCGGAGGACGTGGTGCCGGTGGACGGCAAGCTGGGGCTGGCGCGCTTCGCCGAGCTGATCCCCGCCGACCGCGCCGACCTGAAGTTCCCGCCCTTCTCCGCCCGCTTCCCCGAGCGCATCCGCGACCACGGCGGCGACTGCTTCGCGGCGATCCGGGAGAAGGACATCCTGGTCCACCATCCGTTCGAGAGCTTCGACGTGGTGGTCCAGTTCCTGCGCCAGGCGGCCCAGGACCCCAACGTCCTGGCCATCAAGCAGACGCTCTACCGCACCTCCAAGGACAGCCCTATCGTCGCGGCCCTGATCGAGGCGGCGGAGAACGGCAAGAACGTCACCGCCCTGGTCGAGATCAAGGCGCGGTTCGACGAGGAAGCCAACCTGAAGTGGGCGCGCGACCTGGAGCGCGCGGGCGTCCATGTCGTCTTCGGCTTCGTCGAGTACAAGACCCACGCCAAGCTGAGCCTGGTGGTGCGGCGCGAGGGCGAGACGCTGCGCACCTACTGCCACTTCGGGACCGGCAACTACCACCCGGTCACGGCCAAGGTTTACACCGACCTGTCGCTGTTCACGACCGACCCGGCGATGGGCCGGGATTCGGCGCGGCTGTTCAACTTCATCACCGGCTACGCCCGGCCCGAGCGGCTGGAGAAGCTGTCCTTCTCGCCGGAGACGATGAAGGCCGACCTGATCGCCATGATCGCGGCCGAGTGCGAGAACGCCGCCGCCGGCAAGCCCGCCGCCATCTGGGCGAAACTCAACGCCCTCGTGGACCCGGAGATCATCGACGCCCTCTACCGCGCCAGCCAGGGCGGGGTGCAGATCGACCTGGTGATCCGGGGCATCTGCTGCCTGCGCCCCGGCATCGCGGGCCTGTCGGAGAACATCCGGGTCAAGAGCATCGTCGGCCGGTTCCTGGAACACGCCCGCGTCGTGGCCTTCGCGGCGGGGGAGGCCATGCCCAGCGGCAAGTCGCGGGTGTTCATCGCCTCGGCGGACTGGATGCCGCGCAACCTCGACCGCCGGGTGGAGGTGCTGACCCCCGTCGAGAACCCCACGGTCCACCAGCAGGTGCTGATGCAGATCATGGTCGCCAACCTGAACGACGAGGCCCAGAGCTGGTCGCTGGACCCCGACGGCGTCTACCGCCGCACCCCCGGCTGGGACCGCAAGGGCGCCTTCTCGGCGCACGAATACTTCATGACCAATCCGAGCCTGTCGGGTAGAGGGCAGAAAGCCAAGGACCTACCGAGCGCTTTCGACCATGTCGGCTCTAGAGAATAGATACGAACTGTCGAGCGCCGCGCAGGCGGGCGACGCCGCCGTCATCGACGTGGGATCGAACTCCATCCGCCTCGTCCTCTACCGGATCGAGGGACGGGCGATCTGGACCATCTACAACGAGAAGGTCCTGGCCGGGCTGGGCCGCGACCTGGGCAAGACCGGCCGCCTGAACCCCAAGGGCGCGACCGCGGCGCTGGCCGCCCTGCGCCGGTTCCGGGCCGTGCTGGACGCGGTCCGCCCCGCCGTTGTCTTCATCGCCGCCACCGCCGCCGTGCGGGACGCCGCCGACGGGCCGGACTTCGTGCGGCAGGTGCGGCAGGAAACCGGCCTGTCCCTACGCGTGCTGACCGGCGGGGAGGAGGCGCGCTACGCCGCCCTCGGCGTGCTGGCCGGGGCGCCGGGATGCGGGGGCGTGGTCGGCGACCTGGGCGGCGCCAGCCTGGAGCTGACCAGACTGGAGACACAGCGCGGCGAGACGATGGCGCTCGGCCCCTTCGCCCTGGGCGCGGGGCCGGGCGTCGATCCCGAGACCCTGCGCGGCGAGGTCGAGAAGCGGGTGGCCAAGGTGGCGGGCCGCTTCCAGGCCGAGACCTTCCACGCCGTGGGCGGCGCCTGGCGCAACCTGGCGCTGCTGCACATGCGGATACAGGACTATCCGCTCCAGATCGTCCACCAGTACGAGATCGGACGGCAGGAAGCGCTGCAGGCCGCGCGGGTCATCTCGCGCCTGTCGAGCAGCTCGCTGGAGCGGATCGAGGGCATTTCGAAGAAGCGGCTGGAAGCCCTGCCCTACGCGGCGATGGTCATGGAGACGCTGATCGAGCAGCTGGGCCTCCAGCGGGTGCTGGTGTCGGCCTACGGCCTGCGCGAGGGGCTGCTGTTCGAGGCGATGCCTTCGGCCGTGCGCGGGCTCGATCCGCTGGTGGAGGGCTGCCAGGCCCTGACCGGCCGCTCGGGCGCGGACGAGGCGCTGGGACCGGCGCTGGAGGACTGGCTGAGACCGCTGGTCGCCGCCCTGCCGCCGCTGTTCGGCGAGCGTGACCGGGTGCTGGCGTCGGCCGCCTGCCGCCTGGCCGACCTGGGTTCGCGGCTGCATCCCGACCATCGGGCGCAACTGGTCTTCGAGCAGGTGCTGCGCTCGCCCATCGCGGGGCAGACGCACCGCGAGCGCGCCTTCCTGGCCGTCGCCGCCTTCGCCCGCCACACGGGCTCGGCCAACATCCCCGAAATGGCCACCATCGGCCGCGTGCTGGCCGATGGCGAGCGGCGGCGGGCGCGGGCGCTGGGCGCGGCGATCCGGCTGGGCTGCGACCTGTCGGGCCGCAGCGCCGCCCTGCTGGCCCGCTCCCGCATCGGCCTGGGCGACGGGCGTCTGGTGCTGTCGACCGAACCTGGCTGGGCCGACATGCTGCTGGGCGAACAGACCACGCGCCGCGCCTCGACCCTGGCGCAGGCCCTGGGCGTGAAGCTGGAGATCAGGCCGGCTTAGGCGCCCGCCGCACTTCCACCACCCGCACGCGCAAGCCGTCGAGCACCAGCGCCAGTTCGCCGCGCTTCAGCTTCAGCGCATCGGCCCCGAACGCGTCGCGCCGCCAGCCCTGGAGCGCCTGGACCTCGGCGTTGTCGTCGTTGGCGATCTTCTCCAGGTCCGAGACGGTGGCGATCAGCTTCGACGCCACGCCGGCGTCCTCCGACCGCGCCTTGAGCAGCACCTTCAGAAGCTCGACGATGGCCCCGGCCGCCTGGTTCGGCGGCGGGCCGGTGCGCTCGATGACCGGCGCATAGGCTTCCGGGTCCTTCAGGGCCTCCTTGATGGCGGCCAGCAGGTCCGGCCCGAACCGCGAGCCGGAGAAACCCTTCGGCACCCCCCGCAGCCGGTCCAGCGCCGCCGCGTCGGTCGGCGCCTGCGAGGCCAGCTCGTCGATGGCGTCGTCCTTCAGGATACGCCCGCGCGGCTGGTCGCGGAGCTGGGCCGTGCGCTCGCGCCAGGCGGCGACGGCCTTGAACACGGCCAGGTACTTCGGCTGGTGCTTGCGGGGCTTCAATCGCTTCCAGGCGTTTTCCGGGTTGACGTCGTAGAGGGCCGGGTCGGTCAGCGCCGCCATCTCCTCCTCGACCCAGGCCAGGCGCCCTTCCTTCTCCAGCCGCGCACGCAGCATCGGGTAAAGCTCTGCCAGATAGGTCACGTCGGCCAGCGCATAGGAGAGCTGCGAGTCCGCCAGCGGGCGGCGGCCCCAGTCGGTGAAGCGGCTGGACTTGTCGATCTCGGCCTTGAGCATCTGGCGCACGAGGGCGTCATAGGCGATCTGTTCGCCGAACCCGGCGGCCATCCCGGCGATCTGGGTGTCGAACAGCGGCCGGGGCATGGCGCCCAGGTTGTTGAAGATCTCCACGTCCTGGCGGGCGGCGTGGAAGACCTTCAGGGTCCTCTCGTCGCGCAGGATGTCGAGCAGCGGCGTCAGGTCCATGCCCTCGGCCATCGGGTCGATGCAGGCTTCCGCCACGGGCGCGGCGACCTGGATCAGGCACAGCTTCGGCCAGTAGGTCGTCTCGCGCATGAACTCGGTGTCCACGGCGACGAAGGGCTGGCCTTTGAGGGTTTTGCAGAACGCCGACAGTTCGGCGGTGGTGGTAATCGGCGTCATCGGCTAGCTATAGCCTCGCCAGCGGTCGAGTCTGCAAGACCCAACCGGCAGGCGAGCCCAATCACCGAGCCCTTTTTTAACGACATGAACGGCCTGACCTATGCGCAAGCGGGCGTCGACATCGACGCCGGAAACGCCCTCGTCGAGGCCATCAAGCCCCTCGCGAAGGCCACCCGCCGCCCCGGCGCGGAGGCGGGCCTCGGCGGCTTCGGCGCCCTCTTCGACCTGAAGGCGGCGGGTTACGACGACCCGCTGCTGGTCTCCACGACCGACGGCGTCGGCACCAAGCTGAAGATCGCCATCGAGACGGGCATGCACGACACGGTCGGCGTCGACCTCGTGGCCATGTGCGTCAACGACCTGCTGGCGCAGGGCGCCGAGCCGTTGATGTTCCTCGACTATTTCGCCACCGGCAAGCTGGACGTCGAGACCGCCCGCCGCGTGGTGGCCGGGATCGCCGAGGGCTGCAAGCTGGCCGGCGCGGCCCTGGTGGGCGGCGAGACGGCCGAGATGCCGGGCATGTACGGCGACGGCGAATACGACCTGGCGGGCTTCTCCGTCGGCGCCGTGAACCGCGACGGCGTGCTGCCGAAGCTGGACGCCCAGAAGGCCGGCGACGTGCTGATCGGCGTGGGGTCGAGCGGGCCGCACTCCAACGGCTATTCGCTGGTGCGGCGGATCGTGGAGCGCTCGGGCCTGGCCTGGGACGCGCCCTGCCCGTTCGGCGAAGGCGCGCTGGCCCAGGCGCTGATGGCGCCCACCCGCATCTACATCAAGTCCGTCCTGCCGCTGATCAAGGCGGGCCGGATCAAGGGCGGCGCCCATATCACCGGCGGCGGCCTGATCGAGAACCCGCCCCGCGCCATCGCCGAGGGCCTGGCGCCCAGGATCGACTGGAACGCCTGGGCCCTGCCCGCCGTGTTCGACTGGCTGCAACGGACAGGCGGCGTGGCCGACCACGAGCTGCGCCGGACGTTCAACTGCGGCGTCGGCTTCATGCTGATCGCCTCGCCGCAGGACGCCGAGCCCGTGCTGGCCGCCCTGCTGAACGCGGGCGAGGACGCCTTCATCTGCGGTGAGCTGACGACGGCATGAGCCGTGCGAAGATCGGCGTGCTGATCTCCGGCCGGGGCTCCAACATGGAGGCCCTGATCCGCGCGTCGAAGGGCCTGCCCTACGAGGTGGCGGTCGTCCTCTCCAACAGGCCGGACGCCGCGGGGCTGGAGATCGCACGGGGGCTGGGCGTGAGCGCGAAAGCCATCGACCAGCGTGAGTTCGGCAAGGATCGCGAGGCGCACGAACGCGCCCTCGACGCGGCGCTACGCGAGGCGGGGGCCGAGTATGTGGCGCTGGCGGGCTACATGCGGGTGCTGACGCCGTTCCTGGTCAGCGCCTGGGCGGGCCGGATGCTGAACATCCACCCTTCCCTGCTGCCGAAATACCCCGGCCTCGACACCCACCGCCGCGCCCTTGAGGCGGGCGACGCGGAGGCGGGCTGCACCGTCCACCTCGTCACCGACG
Source organism: uncultured Caulobacter sp. (assembly GCA_964579695.1). Lineage (GTDB taxonomy): Bacteria > Pseudomonadota > Alphaproteobacteria > Caulobacterales > Caulobacteraceae > Caulobacter. The sequence goes on from CAZOHI010000049.1 coordinate 8,544, forward strand.
AACTGGACGGCGGCCCGGTGCTGGCGCAGGCGGTCGTGCCGGTGCTCCCCGGCGACGACGAAGCGTCCTTGAGCGCCCGGGTGCTGGCGCAGGAACACCAGCTTTATCCCAGGGCGCTCGCCCAATTCGTGGGTTAGCCGACGATTTCGGCGTCCGTGAAGAACTGGACGATCTCGAGCTTGGCGTTGTCCAGGCTGTCGGAGCCGTGGACCGAGTTCTCGCCGACCGATTCCGCATAGAGCTTGCGGATCGTGCCGTCGGCGGCGTCCTTCGGGTTGGTGGCGCCCATGGCTTCGCGGTAGCGGGCGACGGCGTTGTCGCCTTCCAGCACCTGCACCACCACCGGGGCGGAGATCATGAAGTCCACCAGCTCGCCGAAGAACGGGCGCTCCTTGTGGATTTCATAGAACTTTTCGGCCTGGGCGCGGCTCATCTGGATGCGCTTCTGCGCGACGATGCGCAGGCCGGCGTCTTCGATCACCGCGTTGACCTTGCCGGTCAGGTTCCGCCGCGTGGCGTCCGGCTTGATGATCGAGAAGGTGCGTTCAGTCATTGGCTTGTTGCCTACACATAAAGGTGTTGTCGGGAAGGTCGCGGGCTTATAGCCGTGCGCCCCGCCCCCGCCAACTCCCCGCGAGCATATGCTGCAGATCAACAACCTGACCTACGACGCCTGGGGCCGCCGCTTCTTCGACGAGGCGAGCGTCAACATCCCCGCGGGCGCCAAGGTGGGCGTGGTCGGGCGCAACGGCGTGGGCAAGTCCACCCTGTTCGGCCTGATCAAGGACCAGCTCACCAACGGCGGCGGCGAGATCAGCCTGCCCAAGGCCGCGCGCATGGGCTCGGTCGACCAGGAACACCCGGCCACTCCCATCACCCTGATGGAGACCATCCTGGCCGCCGACATCGAGCGCGCCTCGCTGCTGGCCGAGCTGGAGGTCGCCGAGCCCGAGCGGCTGGGCGACATCTACATGCGGCTGAACGAGATCGACGCCGACCGGGCGCCGTCGCGGGCGGCCGAGATCCTGTCGGGCCTGGGCTTTTCGCAAGCCGACCTGACCCGGCCGATGGCCGAGTTCTCCGGCGGCTGGCGGATGCGCGTGGCGCTGGCGGCGGCGCTGTTCGCCGAGCCCGAGCTGCTGCTGCTGGACGAGCCGACCAACTACCTCGACCTCGAAGGCGCGCTGTGGCTGGAGGCGCGGCTCAAGAAGTACCCGCACACCGCCTTGATCATCAGCCACGACCGCGAGCTGCTGAACAACTCGGTCGGCTTCATCCTGCACCTGCGCGAGGGCCAGCTCGACCTCTATACCGGCGGCTACGACAACTTCGAGCACCAGCGGGCCGAGAAGGCGCGGCTGGCCGAATCGACGCGGGCCAAGATCGACGCCAAGCGCGCCCATATGCAGGCGTTCGTGGACCGCTTCCGCGCCAAGGCGTCGAAGGCGACCCAGGCCCAGTCGCGCCTGAAGATGCTGTCCAAGCTGCCGGTGGTGGAGATGACGCTGGAGGAGCGCGTCGCGCCCTTCACCCTGCCCTCGCCGGAAAAGCCCCTGGCCCCGCCGCTGATCCGGCTGGAGGACGCCACTGTCGGCTATGGCGGCCCGCCGATCCTGCGGCGGCTGAACCTGCGGCTGGACCTGGACGACCGCATCGGCCTCCTGGGCGTCAACGGCGCCGGCAAGTCGACCTTCGCCAAGATGATCGCCGGGGCGCTGGAGATCGAGAGGGGCGAGATGCGCCGCGACCGGCGCATGAAGGTCGGCTGGTTCCACCAGCACCAGATCGAGGCGCTCGACCCCGACGACACCCCGCTGGAGATCATCCGCCGGGCGATGCCGCAGGCCAGCGAGGCGGCCCGGCGCTCCAAGCTCGCCCAGTTCGGCTTCCCCTACGAGAAGACCGAGACGCGGGTGGAGAGCCTGTCCGGCGGCGAACGGGCGCGGCTGCTCTTGAACATGGTGGCGATGGAGGCCCCTCACCTCCTGATCCTCGACGAACCGACCAACCACCTCGACATCGATTCGCGCCGGGCGCTGCTCGACGCGCTGAACGAGTACGAGGGCGCGGTGATCCTGATCACCCACGACCGGGGCCTGATGGAACTGGTCGCCGACCGGCTGTGGCTGGCGGCGGACGGCGGGGTCAAGCCGTTCGAGGGGGACATGGACGACTACGCCAAGTTCGTCCTCGACCGGGCGCGGGTGGCCGCGCGGGCGCCGACGCAGGTTGTGGAGGAAGCCCCGCCGCCGAAGGCCGTCCCCGCGCCGCGCAAGCCGCCCGTGCCGTCCGGGCCGCTGAAGCGGCGGATGGAGGCCGCCGAGCAGGTGCTGGCGCGGGCTACGGCTACCGTCGAGGGGCTGGACAGCCAGCTCGGCGACCCGGCGATCTATGTGAAGAACCCGGCGCAAGCCGCTGAACTCGGCCGCAAACGCGAGAAGGCGCAAGCCGCGCTGGACGAGGCGGAAGCGGCATGGATGGAACTGGCCGAGGCGTACGAGGCGGCGGTGAAGGCGGAAGCCTAGCCGCAGCTCACCTGCTTGATGATCCCCGTATCGGCGTCGAAGAAGATGTTCAGCCGGTCGGCGCGGTGGTCCATCGTCACCGGGCAGGTCGTGCAGGTCACGCGGCGGCCGTTCGGGTTCACCGGCACCGGGATCTCGCTGCGCGGACGGCCGACGAGGTGCTGCAGCTCCGACGCCCCGCAGGCGTCCTTGGGCGTCTGCGCCGGGACCGGCACGGGCACGGCCGCGACCGGCGGCGGCTCGGAATAGCTGGGCTGGACCGGCGGCTCGTCCTTGCCGGCGCATCCGGCCAGGACCAGCAGGGCGGCGGCCATCGCGAGCTTCCTCATGCCTGCTTCTCCCATCCCCGCTCGGCGCCTTGTTTCCAGTAGGACACCACGCGGCCCTCCGATTTGAAAGCCTTCCAGCGCCGGCGCGCCCCGGCCAGGGCCGCGTCGTCGCGGCCGTCGAACAGCACGATGCAGCGCTCATGCGGCGAAATATCGCCCGGCTCGGCCCCGTCGATCAGGAACAGCGCCTGCGCCCCGTTCGGGTTGTCGGCGCGGGTGGTCAGCAGCACCGGCTGGCGGTCGGCGAAGGGCTCGTCCGCCGTGCCGTGCGGCAGGAAGGCGTCGTCGCGCCAGCTCCACAGGAAGCCGTCGAGGTGCTCCACCCGCTGGGGATCGCCCGTGCGGACCAGCGCCTTCCAGCCGCGAGACAGGGTGCGCTCCAGAAGCTCGGGCAGCACCTGGTCGAGCGAACTCCGCTCCAGGTGATAGAACCAGACCTCGCAGCCGCCTTCGCTCATGGGCGGACGCTAGCCCTCATACGCGTCGGCCACCATCCGGTTCAGCAGCCGCACGCCGAAGCCGCTGCCGCCGTCGGGGATGGTCGGGACGGTCGAGGGCTTCTTCCAGGCCACCCCGGCGATGTCGAGGTGCGCCCAGGGCGTGCCGTTGACGAACTTCTGGAGGAACAGCGCCGCCGTGATCGAGCCGCCGGGGCGCCCGCCGGTGTTCTTCACGTCGGCGGCCATGCTCTCGATCTGCTTCTCGTACTGGCTGGGCAGCGGCATCCGCCACAGGGCCTCGCCCTCGGCCTTGGACGCCTTGAGAAGATTTTCCGACAAGGCGTCGTCGTTGCTGAACAATCCGGCGTAGTCCTGGCCCAGGGCGATGATGATCGCGCCGGTCAGGGTGGCGAGGTCGACCATGAATTTCGGCTTGAACCGCTGCTGGCAGTACCAGAGGGCGTCGGCCAGCACGAGGCGGCCTTCGGCGTCGGTGTTGATGACCTCGATGGTCTGGCCGGACATGGAGGTGACGATGTCGCCGGGGCGCTGGGCGTTCCCGTCCGGCATGTTCTCCACGAGGCCCAGGACGCCCACCACGTTGGCCTTCGCCTTGCGCCCGGCCAGCGCGCACATCAGGCCCGCGACGGCGCCCGCGCCGCCCATGTCCCACTTCATGTCCTCCATGCCGTCGGCGGGCTTGATGGAGATGCCGCCGGTGTCGAAGCAGACGCCCTTGCCGACGAAGGCGATGGGCTGGGCGTCCGGGTCGGCCGCGCCCTTCCACTGGATGACGACCATCTGGCTGTCGCGAACGCTGCCCTGGCCCACGCCCAGCAGCGAGCCCATGCCCAGCGTCGCCATCTCATCCTCGCCGAGGATCTCGACGGTCAGGCCCAGGCGCTCCAGTTCCTTCACGCGGCGGGCGAACTCGGCCGGATAGAGGATGTTGGCGGGTTCGGAGACGAGGTCGCGGGTGAACAGCACGCCGTCCGCCACCGCCGACAGCGGGGCGAAGGCGGCCTCGGCGGCGGCGACGTCGGCGGCGGCGACGCGGACGGTCTCGATTGAGGGCTTCTTCTCGGCCTTCTCGGTGGTGCGGTACTTGTCGAAGCGGTAGGCGCCCAGCCGCACCCCGAACGCCGCGTGGGCCGGGTCGGAGGGGAAGCGAATCACCAGGTCCTTCAGGCCCGACGCCTGGACCGCGCGATAGGCCGAGGCCGCCGCGTTCTCGATGGCCTGCGCATCGACCTCGCCCTGCTTGCCCGCGCCGACCACCAGCACCTTGGCGGCCTCGACGCCGGAGGGCGCCAGCAGGTCCAGCGACTGGCCCTTGGCCCCGGTGAACCGGCCCGCCGCCACGGCCCGGGCGATGGCCCCGCCGCTGGCGGCGTCGAGAGCTGCAGCCTCCTCCGAGAGCGTCCCGCCCTCGTAGGCCAGCACCGCCACCGCCGAGGCGGGACCGCCAGACACGTCGTGGGGGTTGAAAGTGATACGCATGTCCAGCTCCTTGGGCCTGTCCCGGCATAGTCCAAGCGCCAGCCCGATTAAAGCGGCGCGTGCCCCACGATGGTTGTAACGCCCGCTCGGCGGCGTGTAGAACGGGCCGCCCGCCGCGGGGCTCCCAACCGCCTAAAAAATGCGACTGATCGAACGCTACCTGTTCCGCCAGCTACTCGGCCCGACGCTGCTGGCGACGGCGGCGCTCGGCGCGGTCGCCCTGCTGAGCCAGAGCCTGTCGGCGCTCGACATCATCGTGGACCAGCGCCAGAGCGCGATGGTCTTCGTGAAGGTGACGCTGCTGGCCCTGCCCCAGCTCATCAACATGATCCTGCCCATCGCCGTGTTCGTGGCGGCCCTCGTGGCGCTGAACCGGCTGCAGACCGAGCAGGAGCTGATCGTCTGTTTCGCGGGGGGGATGAGCCGCTGGCGGGTGATATCCCCGGCCGTGCGGCTGGCGGTGTTCGCGGCCCTGATCGGGCTGGTCATCAACCTGTGGGTCCAGCCGCTGTCCTATCGCACCATGCGCGAGACGGTGTTCCAGGCGCGCACGGACCTCGCCGCCACCCTGGTCCGCGAGGGCGAGTTCACCGAGCCCGCCTCGGGCCTGACGGTCTATGGCCAGACGGTCGAGCGCGACGGCCGCATCCACAACCTCTTCATCCACCAGGAGGAGCCCGGCGGCGCCTCGGCCACCTACACCGCCAAGGAAGGCCGCATCGGCCGCCGCGACGGCGCGCCGGTCCTCGTCATGCGCCAGGGCTCGACGCAGCAGTTCTCGCCCATCGGGGTGCTGAACTTCCTGACCTTCGAGGAATACGCCTTCGACCTGTCGCCCTTCCTGAAGTCGGATGGCGACATCCGCTACAAGGCGTCCGACCGCTACCTGCATGAGCTGTTCTTCCCCGACCTGAGGGTCGAGGACGACGCCAGGAACCGGCTGCGCTACCTGGCCGAGGGCCATTCGCGGCTGGCCTCGCCGCTCTACTCCATCGCCTTCATGGCCATGGCGCTGGCCGCCGTGGTCGGGGCCGGGTTCAGCCGCCTGGGGTATGGACGCCGGATCGCGGCGGTCGGCGGTGCGGCGGCGCTGGTGCGCATCATCGGCTTCGCGGTCCAGGCGGCGGCCGAGGACAGCGCCTGGCTGAATATCGGCCAGTACCTGATCCCCCTGGCGGCGGCCTGGTGGGGCTTTGGGCAGGTGTTCCGCAACCCGGTCGTGGGCAGCGCCCGCAAGCCCTTCTTCCCGCGCCTGAGGGCGGCCACGGCATGAACGGGATCGTCGGACGGCTCGAACGCTATGTGCTGGCCGGAACCCTGGCCTCGGTCGCGGGCGCGCTGGCGGTCATCGGCTCGGTGGTGCTGCTGATCGAGTTCGTGGACATCTCCCGCACGGTCGGCGGCCGGGCCGAGGCGAGCTTTGGCCACCTCCTGTGGCTGACCATCCTGAAAGCCCCGGCGACCATCCTGGTGTTGCTGCCCTTCTGCTTCCTGTTCGGCACGCTGGCGGCGTTCGTCGGCCTGAACCGGCGCAGCGAGCTGATCGCCATGCGGGCGGCGGGCGTCTCGGCCTGGCGCTTCATCCTGCCGGCCGGCGTCGCGGCCTTCCTGATCGGGGCGATGACCATCGCGGTCCTGAACCCCGCCGCCGCCACGCTGACCGCCAAGTTCGAGCAGGAGCGCACGGACCTCCTGGAGGACTACCTCGCCGCGGCCCCGCGCGAGGTGTGGCTGCGTCAGGGCGACGAGCGCAGCCAGGTCGTCATCCGCGCCGAGCGCCACGACCGCGACAGCGGGACGGTGGCGCTCGAAGGCGTATCGCTGTTCATCTACAACGTCGACGATCGCGGCGGCCTGCGCTTCTCGCGCCGGATCGAGGCGGAGAAGGCGCGGCTGATGCCGGGCTACTGGCAGCTCAACGGCGTGCGCGAGGCCGCCCCCGGCGCCGGGTCGGTGCGCTCGGAAAGCCTGACCATCCCCTCCCCGCTGGAGGAGCGTGACGCCATCGAGCGTTTCACCACCCCCGACGCGATTGCTTTCTGGCGTTTGCCCGCCACCATCCGGGGGACGGAGCAGGCGGGGTTCTCGGCGCTCAGCTACCGGCTGCGGCTGCAACAATTGCTGGCGACGCCGCTCCTGTTCGCGGCCATGTCGGTGCTGGCGGCGGCCTTCTCGCTGCGGCTGATCCGGCTGGGCGGGCTGGCGGGGCTGGCGGGCGCGGGCGTGGCGCTGGGCTTCGCCTTCTTCTTCTTCAACCAGCTCTGCGGCGCGCTGGGGAAGTCGGAGATGATCCCGCCCTTCGCCGCCGCCTGGGCGCCCCCCTTGCTGGCGCTGTTATCGGGGCTGACGCTGCTTTGCTATACCGAGGACGGTTGATTCCAATGAGTGCGCGATGATCGACGTCCGTCCGACCGCGATGCGATGCCTGCTGGCCGGCGCCGCCGCGCTGGCCATCGCCGCGTCCGCGCAGGCGCAGGAGGCGCTCGCCACCGCCCCGCCCGGCGAGGACGGCCTGGCCGCGCCCGCCTTCTACCTCGAAGCCGACACCGTCACGATGGACGACGGCCGCAACGTCATCACCGCATCCGGCGAGGTCGAGGTCCGCTACCAGGGCCGCACCCTGCGCGCGGGCGAGGTGGTCTATGAGCAGGGCACGGGCGTCGTCACCGCCCGCCGCGACGTGCAGATCATCAACGCCGACGGCACGGCCCAGTTCGCCGACGCCATCGTGCTGGACGAGACCCTGACCGCCGGGATCGTCAAGGGCTTCTCCACCCGGCTCGAAGGCGACGTGAAGCTGGCCGCCGACAGCGCCGTGCGCCGCAGCGAGACGCTGAACGAGTTGAACCGCGCCATCTATACCCCCTGCCCCGTCTGCGTGGAGGACGGCCGGACCAAGGGGCCGACCTGGTCGATCAGCGCCGACAAGGTGGTCCAGGACCGCGAGCGGAAGATCATCTACTATCGCAACGCCCGCATCACGATCCTGGGCGTGCCGGTCTTCTATGCGCCCATCTTCTGGCACGCCGACCCCTCGGTCGAGCGGCAGTCGGGGCTGCTGCCGCCGAAGATCGAGGCGTCCCGGCGGCGGGGGCTTTCCTACGAGCAGCCCTATCTGCACGTCATCTCGCCGTCCGAGGACGTGGTGATCAGCCCGCAGCTCAACAGCAAGATCAACCCGTTCCTGAACGCCCAGTGGCGCAAGCGCTTCTACAATGGCCAGATGGAGGCGCGGGGCGGCTACACCTACGAGAACGACCTGCGCGGCGACGGCGACCGCTTCGGCGACCGGACCCACCGCAGCTATGTCCTCGCCAACGGCGCCTTCGACGTGGACGCCTACTGGCGCTGGGGCTTTTCGGCCGAGCGCACCTCCGACGACCTGCTGTTCGACAAGTACGAGGTCGGCGACGTCTACGAGCAGCGGGGACTGGTCGCCACCGACGACCACCGGCTGACCTCGCAGCTCTTCGCCATCCGCCAGGACCAGCAGTCCTACCTGTCGGTGTCGGCGATCAGCATCCAGGGCCTTCGCCCGCTGGACGTGGACCGCACCTTCCCCGCCATCGCGCCGCTGGTCGAGGGCCGCTGGGAGCCGCAGGGGCCAGTGCTGGGCGGGCGCCTGCGGGTGAACGGCAGCGCCGTCGCCCTGACCCGCGAGCAGTCACAGTACGTCTCCAGCCAGGAGGGCGTCGACAGCCGCAGGGCCACCATCGAGGCCGACTGGCGCCGCACCCTGACCTTCTCCAGCGGCCTGCGGGTCGCGCCGTTCGCCCAGGTGCGCGGCGACGCCTACAGCCTGGACGACCTGCCGGACTATTACGACGGCGACGACGCCATCACCCGCGCCGTGGGCGTGGTCGGGGCCGACATCAGCTTCCCGCTCTATCGCCGCGATGGGGACCGGACCATCGTGCTGGAGCCCCTGGCCCAGGTCGCCATTTCGCCGGACAGCGAGCGGCTGCCGACCTTCATCGCCCGCGACGCGGCGGGCAATCCGATCCTCGATTCGAACGGCTCGCCCATCGTCATCGACCTCGACGAAGACAGCAGCCCGATGCAGTTCGACGAGACGAACCTGTTCCGGACCAACCGCTCGCCGGGCTTCGACCTCTACGAGGGCGGCCAGCGGCTGAACCTCGGCGGGCGGGCCAGCGTGATGTGGGACGACGGGCGGACGGCCAGCCTGCTGGTCGGCCGCAGCTTCCGCTCCGAGCGCGACCTCGTCCTGCCGTCTCGCAGCGGGCTGCAGGAAACCTCCTCCGACTGGATCGTGGCGGCGGAATCCCGGCCGCTGGAGGGCGTGTCCTTCTTCTCCCGCGCCCGCTTCGATTCCGATTCCGGGTCGCTGCGGCGGCTGGAGGCGGGGGCCGACGTCGAGATGTCGCGGGGGCGCGGCTTCGTCCGCTACCTGCGCGAAAACGAGGACTTCAGCGGCGTCCAGCGCGAGGACATCGACTTCGCCGGGGACTTCTTCTTCACCAAGACCTGGGGCGTCACGGTCCGGGGCGTGCGCGACATCGAGCAGGACGTGTGGCGACGCCAGGAACTGGGCGCCATCTACCGCGACGACTGCCTGGAGATGGCGGTTGTCTGGGTGCACGAAGAGACCTTCAACCGCACCCTGGGCCCCTCGGACTCGCTCCAGGTGCGCCTAACGCTCGCCACACTTGGCGATAAAGGCTAGTAGCCATGACGAACGGGGTGGAACGCGATCTTTCGCGCGCCCTGGCGTGCGAAACGAGAGGAACGAGACCTTCCATGCGGCTGGCGCGTAGCGTTACGGGCCTGGCGATCGCGGCGACGTCCGCGCTCTCCATGGCGGCTTTCGGCATCGGACCGGCGGCGATGGCGCAAGACGCCACGACCGTGGTCGAGGCTCCTCCTCCCCCTCCGGTCGCGCCCTCGGGCATCGCCGAGGCGGTGGCGGCCATCGTCAACGACGACATCATCTCGACCTACGACCTGATGCAGCGGATGCGCCTGCTGATGGTGACCTCCGGCGTGCAGCCGACCGAGGAAAGCATCCCGCAGATCCAGCGCGAATCCCTGCGCGGCCTCGTCGACGAGCGGCTGCAGATGCAGGAGCTGCGGCGGGTCGAGAAGGAACAGAAGATCGAGATCATCGCCACCAAGCAGGATATCGACGAGGAAATCGGCGAGATCGCCAAGGGCAACAACATGACCGGCCCGCAACTGCTGGAGGCCCTGGCCTCGCAGGGCGTCGGCGACGAGACCCTGCGCGCGCAGATCCGCGCCGAGATCAGCTGGCAGCGGTGGATTCAAGGCCGGTACGGCTCGCGCCTGCGGATCGGCCAGGACCAGATCAAGGCCGTGCAGGAGCGCATGGAACTGGCGGCCTCCAAGCCCCAGTACCAGATCGGCGAGATATTCCTCGACGCCGCCCGCATCGGCGGCATGGACCAGGCGATGGGCGGCGCGAGCCAGCTTATCGCCCAGATGCAGCAGGGCGCGCCTTTCCCGGCCGTCGCCCGGCAGTTCTCCGGCGCCTCGACGGCGGCCAAGGGCGGCGACGCCGGCTGGGTCAGCCCCGGCGAGATGCCCGCCGAGGTCGACGCCGTGCTCGAACAACTGCGCCCCGGCCAGCTTTCGGCGCCCATCCCGGTGAAGGACGGGGTCTACATCGTCTACCTGCGCGAGAAGCGTTCCGGCGCCGCCGCGACCCTGGTCAGCCTGAAGCAGGCCGCCGTCGCCCTGCCCGGCGACGCGTCGGAACAGCAGATCGCAGACGCCACCGCCAAGCTGGAAGCCATCCGTCCCGCCGCCACGAGTTGCGAGACCATCGAGGCCGCCGCCGCCGGGGTCGAGGGCGTGCTCGCCGGCGACCTGGGCGAGGCCGAGATCCAGGACCTGGCCCCCGCCTTCCGCGAGGCGGCCGAGAGCCTGCAACCCGGCCAGCTTTCGGCCCCCATCCGCACGCCCGCCGGGCTGCACCTCGTCGCCGTCTGCGGCAAGCGCCAGAGCGGGACCCAGATTCCCTCCAGCCAGCAGATCGAGAACCGCCTGTTCGGCCAGCAGCTTTCGATGATCTCCCGCCGCTACCTGCGCGACCTGCGCAACTCGGCCACCATCGAGACGCGGTGAGCCCGGCGCCGCTCGCGCTCAGCCTCGGCGATCCGGCCGGCGTCGGCCCGGAGATCACCGCCAAGGCTTGGGCGTCGGGCGGGCCGGTCTTCATGGCCGTCGGCGCCGCCGAGGCCCTGGCCCCCTTCGGCCCGGTCCAGCGCGTGACCGGCCCCCAGGAAGCCGCCGCCGTCTTCCCTGACGCCATCCCCGTCCTCGATCTGCCGCTGGCCGCCGGCGTGGTGGCGGGCCATCCCGACCCCGCCAACGCCTCCGCCGTGATCCGCTGGATCGAGACGGGCGTGGGGCTGGCGCTGTCGGGCGCGGTCGGCGGGCTGGTCACCGCCCCCATCGCCAAGGCGCCGCTCTACGAGGCGGGCTTCCGCTTTCCCGGCCACACCGAGTTCCTCGCCGACCTGACCGCCAACGCGCCTTATGACGGCGTGCGCGGCCCGGTGATGATGCTGACGGCGG
>CAZOHI010000050.1:0-19817 GCA_964579695.1 uncultured Caulobacter sp.
CATGCCCGACGGCGAGACCAAATCCGCGAAGACTCCGGCCCAGAAGTTCGGGACCGGCTTCCTGCACGACATCTGGTACTTCGCCGCCCTGTCGTCGGAGCTGAAGCCCGGCAGGCTGCAACGCTATGAGCTGCTGGGCGAGCCGGTGCTGGTCGGCCGCAGGCGCGACGGCGAGGTCTACGCCCTGCGCGACATCTGCCCGCACCGCGCCGCGCCCCTGTCGGCGGGCAAGCTGACCCGCGAGGCCGACGGGCGCGAGAGCGTCGAATGCCCCTATCACGGCTGGCGCTTCGGCACGGACGGGGCCTGCACGGCCATCCCCTCGCTGGTGGCCGACCAGGCGATGGAGGTCGGCCGCATCCGCGTGCGCCGCTATCCGGCCGCCGAGAGCCAGGGGATGGTCTTCGTCTGGATATCCTCCGACCCGCGCTTCGAGGGCGGGCCCCCCGAGCCGCCGCCCGTCTTCCCCGGCGTCGTGGGCGGCGGGCCGAAGCTGGTCGACCGGATGGACTTCGAGGCCCACATCGACCACGCGGTCGTCGGCCTGATGGACCCGGCGCATGGGCCTTACGTCCACCAGCAATGGTGGTGGCGCTCGTCCAAGAGCCAGCACGAGAAGGCCAAGAGGTTCGAGCCCCGCGAGGCGGGCTTCGCCATGGTCCGCCACGAGCCGTCGAAGAACTCCCGCGCCTACGCCATCCTCGGCGGCGAGCCGCTGACGGAGATCGTCTTCCGCCTGCCGGGGCTGCGGTGGGAGCATGTGACGGTCGGCGCGCGGCAGGTGCTGTCGCTGACCTGCCTGACGCCGCTGGCCGATACGAAGACCCGGATCACCCAGATCGTCTGGTCCGACCACCCGGCCTTCCTGTTCCTCAAGCCTTTCATCAAGGCGGGCGCGCGGGCCTTCCTGCGCCAGGACGGCGACATGGTGAACCTGCAGAACGAGGGCCTGCGCTACGATCCCTCGCTGCTGTGGATCGACGACGCCGACAAGCAGGCCAAGTGGTACCAGCAACTCAAGCGCGAATGGGCGGCCGCCGTGCGCGAGGGGCGGGCGTTCAGGAACCCGGTCGAGGCCGGCGTCCTCAGGTGGAAGAGCTAGTCTCCGACCCCACGAACACCACCTTCGTCCCCTTGGCGACGTGACGGCCCAGCGCCTTGGCGTCCCAGTTGGTCAGGCGCACGCAGCCGTGGCTGTCGGTCTTGCCGACCTTCTCGGGGTTCGGCGCGCCGTGAATGCCGTAGGTGTCCTTGGACAGGTCGATCCAGACGAGGCCCACCGGGTTGTTCGGCCCGGCCGGGATGGTCAGCTTGCCCGCCGACTTGTCGCCGAAGTTCAGCTTGGCCGGGTCGTAGTTCCACACCGGGTCCTCGGTGACCGACAGCACCTCCCACTCGCCCTCGGGCGTGGGCATGTCGGTGCTGCCGACCGTGGCGGGATAGACGGCCAGCAGGCGGCCGTCGGCGGCATAGGCGCGGGTTTCCCGCTCGGCCTTGTCGACTTCGACCTTCGCCACCTCCGCGCCCAGGTCGCCATTGCCCGGCGCGGCGACGAGGATGGTCGTCCCGGCCTTGGTGAAGTCCGCCTCGGGGTTGAGGGCCTTCAGCAGGTCCTCGTCCATGTGGAATTTCTCGGCCAGGGCCTCCAGCGGGCCGGAGTAGGAAAGCCGCTCCAGCTTTGCCATCGCCTTGTAGTCGGTCGGGATCTTGGCGACGAACGGTCCCTTCACGTCCTCCTCGGTGATGACGTAGTCGGTCATCACCGGCTGTGCGTCGGCGGTCAGCTTCGCCCAGACCGCCGCGTCGACCTGGCCGTCGACGGGCAGGGCGTTGGCGCGCTCGAGCGCCGCGATGGCCTGGCGCATGTTCTCGCCCGCCTCGCCGTCGATGACGCCGGGGCTGAAATGCGCACGGTCGAGCAGGACCTGGAGCCTGATGGTCAGCCGCTTCCGGGCGGCGGCGTCCAGCTTGCCGCCCGCGATGAACTCGGCCTTGTCGATGGCCTGGCCCTCAGGGTTGTCGGAGGCCATGACCTTCAGCGGCTGGACGGCATAGTTGGGGGTCAGCGGCGCCTCGGCGGCGGGCTTCGCATCGGTCGCCGCCTTGGGCTCGGCGGCGGTGTCGTAGCAGGCGGCCAACGAGAGGGCGGCGCCGGCGGCGAGGAATAGACGCATGAAAAGCTCCTGGACTGTCATAGGGTGAAGACCTCAAGGCCCAGCCAGTTCCCGCATCCCTTGAGCGCCGAGCCGCGTTTGGGAGCCGATGACCGGGATCAGGACCACATGGATCGCGCTGGCGGCCGTCGCCGCCGGGGTGGGGATCGGGCTCTACTGGAACGGTTCGGCGCCCGCGCCCGCGCCCGCCTCCATCCGCGCACCGTCCGTGGCCCCGCCGCCCCCGCAGCCGACGCCCGCCGTCGCCCCGCAGCAGTGCCGCGAGGCCCGCTACGCCGGCGCCGCCCTGCGCAACGGCCTGACGCTGCGCGCGCTGGACTGGGCGCCCTTCCGGCGGCCGGAGCGGGGGTGGGAGACCTACGCGCCCCTGATCGCGGGCGAGATCGGGACGGGCTGCGCGCCGAACTCCGAGGGTTTCGCGGGCGCCCTCGCCCGCTGGCAGGGCCGGCGCGGCCAACCCGCGACCGGCGAGGTCACGCCCGAGGTCTTCGCCTACATGAAGGGCGTGTGGCAGGAGCGGCGGCCCTTCGTGCGGCGCGGCGGCGCCTGTCCCGATCCGCCGGACGAATCCGCGCTGTCGGCGGGCCTGCCGGGCGAGGGCTACGGCGGCAAGCAGGCGCAACTCCTGCCCGGCGCCTTCGCGGCCTATCGCCGGATGGCGGCGGACGCTCGGGCGCAGGTCCCGGCCATCGCCGCCGATCCGCGCTACCTGACCATCTTCTCGTCCTACCGCAGCCCGGAGTACGACGCCGCCCGCTGCGCGCGGGACAACAACTGCGACGGGGTGGTGCGGGCGACCTGCTCGCCGCACCGCACGGGCCGGGCGCTGGACCTCTATGTCGGCCAGGCGCCGGGCTACGGCCCGGACTCCACGGCAGATCCGAACCGGCTCCACCTGTCGAGGACCCCTGCCTACCGCTGGATGGTCCTGAACGCCCATCGCTACGGCTTCGTGAACTACCCGTTCGAGCCGTGGCATTGGGAGTGGATCGGGGACGGCGGTTGATTTAACCAAGACCGCCATGCCCGTTTTCGAAGCTTCAGACGGCGTATCCATCGCCTACGACGACACAGGCCCCCGCGAGGGCCGGGCCATGCTGCTGGTCCACGGCATCACCTCCAACCGCTACGAGGGCTGGAAACGCACCGGCTGGTACGCGGCCGTCGAGCGGCGTGGGCAGAGGGTCGTGGCCCTCGACCAGCGCGGCCACGGCGAGAGCGGCAAGCCGCACGACCCCGCATCCTACGTCCGCGAGCGGCTGGTGCGCGATGTGCTGGAACTTATGGACCACCTGGGCCTGAGCGAGGTCGACCTCTTCGGCTACTCGATGGGCGCGCGGGTGGCGCTGGCCGTGACTCTCGCCGCGCCGGGGCGGGTCGCCAACCTGATCCTCGGCGGCGTCGGCGACCGGATGCTGGAGCCGTCCACCGGCGGCGGCGCGGCCCTGGCCGCCGCCATGGAGGCGGAGGACGCCGACACCATCGCCGAGCCCCTGGCGCGCAGCTTCCGCCAGTTCGCCGACGAGCAGGGCGAGGACCGGCTGGCCATCGCCGCCTTCCTGCGCGCGCCATCGGCCCCGTTCGACCCGGACGACCTCTTCACCGTCTCCGTCCCGGTGCTGGTCGCCGCCGGGGCCCGCGATGGGCTGGCGGGCGACCCGCACCGGCTGGCCGAGCGTTTCCGGGGCGGCAAGGCCGTGAGCCTGGCCGGCTGCGATCACTTCAACGCCATCCCCCACGGCCTGCTGAAGGCGGCGGTCTTCGACTTCCTGGACGGCTATCTGGAGGAGTTCTAGCTCGCGCCCCTTTCCTGCGCCGCCTTCCAGGCTGGGCGGGCTTGCAGGCGGTCGAGCCAGGCCGAGAGGTTGGGAAAGGCGCCCAGCTTGCCGAAGCGGCGGGCCATCTCGCCGACGAAGCTCATCTGGACGTCGGCCCCGGTCAGCGTGTCGCCGACCAGGAACTCGCGGCCTTCGAGCGCGCCCTCGACGTAACCCAGGTGGTTGGCGATCTCGCTCTCGATGCGGGGGGCCAGCGGCGCGCCGCCTTCGCCCAGGCGCAGGGTGTAGAGCAGCAGCATCAGCGGCAGCATGGCGCTGCCTTCAGCATAGTGCAGCCAGCCCTGGTAGGCGTCGTAGTCCGCCGTCTCGGGCGCGGGCGCCAGGCGGCCGTTCGCGTGGCGGCGTATCAGGTAGTCGATGATGGCCCCGCTCTCGTGGATGGTGCGGTCGCCGTCGGTGATGACGGGGCTCTTGCCGAGCGGGTGGACGGCGTTCAGCTCCGGCGGCGCGAGGAAGGTCGTCGCGTCCCGCTTGTAGAACTCGATCTCGTAGGGAAGGCCCAGCTCCTCCAGCAGCCACAGGATGCGCTGCGAACGGGACATGTTGAGGTGATGGACGACGATCATGCCGGTCGGGCTCCCATGGTGCGGTGCGTTGTGTGCAGGCGCGAAATGATATAGTGCCCGCCCGCCGTTCCCAGGGGAAGGATGCACCCGCCATGACCACCGCCGTCGCCTCTCGCGAAGACGCCCAACTCGTCCTTCCCGGCCTGACCGCGCTGCTGCAGGACGCCGCGAACGCCGTGCAGGCGTTCGTCGCCGAGGTCCGCCCGGCGGTGAAGGCCAGGATCACCGTGAACGGCCGGATCGACCGCAAGGCCGCCGACCGCGAGCAGCACCTCGTCCACGGATTCGGCTGGTACGCCTCCTACGGCGAACTGCTGAACCAGGTCGCCGGCTGGGCCGCGCGCCTGGAGGCCGAGGGCAAGTTCGGCGAGGTCGAGGCCCTGCTGGCCCAGCTCCTGTTCGCCGAGTACGGCGCCCAGCTCGTCAGCGGCGTGCCGATGAACCAGGGCGAGACCATCCGCCCGTTCGAGCTGACCGACGACCAGGGCGCGATCCGCAAGCTGTGGATGGCCCTCACCCCGCTGATCAACGGCGCGGGCGGCCAGGCGGTGAAGACCCGCATCGCCCAGCATCTGGCGCAGGCGCGCGGCAAGGCCACGGTCGAGAACACCGGCCTCGACGAAACCTTCGAGATGATCCGCGACCAGTTCCGCGCCTTCGCGGACGAGAAGGTCACGCCCTTCGCCCACGAGTGGCACCTGAAGGACGAACTGATCCCGATGGACCTGGTCAAGGAACTGGGCGACCTCGGCGTCTTCGGCCTGACCATCCCCGAGGAATACGGCGGCGCCGGTCTCGGCAAGACCGCCATGTGCGTGGTGTCGGAAGAACTGTCGCGCGCCTGGATCGGCGTCGGCTCGCTGGCCACCCGCTCCGAGATCGCCGCCGAGCTGATCCTGACGGGCGGCACGCCCGAGCAGAAGGCCGAGTGGCTGCCCAAGATCGCCTCGGCCGAGATCCTGCCGACCGCCGTCTTCACCGAGCCGAACACGGGCTCGGACCTGGGTTCGCTCCGTACGCGCGCCGTCAAGGAAGGCGACACCTACGTCGTCACGGGCGCCAAGACCTGGATCACCCACGCGGCCCGCGCCGACGTGATGACCCTCTTGACCCGCACCGACCCGGACACCACCGACTATCGCGGCCTGTCGATGTTCCTGGCGCCGAAGCTGCGCGGGGATGAGGCCGACGCCTTCCCGACCCCCGGCATGAGCGGCGGCGAGATCGGCGTCATCGGCTATCGCGGCATGAAGGAATACGAGATCGGCTTCGACGGCTTCAAGGTCCCGGCCGCCAACCTGCTGGGCGGGGTCGAGGGCCAGGGCTTCAAGCAGCTCATGGCGACCTTCGAGAGCGCCCGCATCCAGACGGCGGCCAGGGCCATCGGCGTGGCCCAGTGCGCCATGGAGGTCGGGCTGAACTACGCCCTCGACCGCAAGCAGTTCGGCGGGCCGATCTTCGACTTCCCGCGCGTGGCCAACAAGCTGGCGATGATGGCGGCCGAGATCATGGGCGTGCGCCAGCTCACCTACTTCGCCGCCCGCCAGAAGGACGAGGACAAGCGCTGCGACCTGGAGGCCGGGATGGCCAAGCTGGTCGCCGCCCGCGTGGCCTGGGCCGCCGCCGACAACGCCCTGCAGATTCACGGCGGCAACGGCTTTGCGATGGAATACGCCGTCAGCCGCGTGCTGGCCGACGCCCGCATCCTCAACATCTTCGAGGGCGCGGGGGAAATCCAGGCGCAGGTCATCGCGCGGCGGCTGCTCGAAGACGGGAACTGAGTTCCAGGTTGATGCTCCCCTCCGGGGAAGCCCTTCAGAGGGACGGGTTCACGCCCGCCCTCGGCGTCAGGCCGTCGAACAGCAGCTTGACCTGGCGGTCGATCACGGCCGTCAGCGCCTCGGCGTCGGTCCTGTCCGCCACCCGCAGGTAGTTGAAGCCGTAGAGCGCCAGGACCGTGTCCAGCACGAAGTCTAGGTCGGCTTCGGCGCGCAGCTCGCCCCGCTCCACCCCGGCCTGCAGGATGGCCCGCACCTGCGCCCGCAGGCCCGGATTGTCGCCGAAGCCGACGAAGCCGGGCTCGCGGTCGGGGCTGAACGAGGCGCCCATGTAGGCGAGGTAGAGGTTCGCCCGCTTCATCTGGAAGCCGTAGTGGATCGACATCAGCGACGACAGCCGGTCGGCGACCGTGCCGCGCAGGTGCGGGGTCACGCCCTCCAGCTCGGCATGCAGGGTCTGCATGCGCTCCAGCACCACCTGCGAGAGGATGTCGGCCTTGGAGGTGAAGGTGGTGAAGACGCTGCCGACGGAAACCCCCGCCCGCTGCGCGATGGCGCGGATGGTGGCCGGCTCGTAGCCGATCTCGTCGAAAAGGTCGCGCGCGGCGCGCAGCACCTTTCCGCGCGTCGCCTGCTTCTGCTGCTCGCGTAGTCCCGCCAAGCGCCCCTCCCGGCTTCGGTCCGCGCGATCCTAGGCCCGAACGCCCGCCAGTATCACCTGGGCGCGCTCTCCAAAACGGGCCGTCAGCTCTTCGGCCGGACGAGCGTCGAACACCGCGCCCCGGTAGCCGGCGACATAGGCCTCCCAAAGCATCGCCGAGACGAGGTCGAGGTCGCCGCCCGCCTTCAGTTCCCCGCGCCTGACGCCGCTGTCGAGCACGCCTTGCAGCAGTTCGAAGATCGGGCGCAGGGCCAGCCGGTTGCGGCGCTCCGTCTCCTCGTCGCGCGTCCAGGACACCGACAGGCTGGCGCGGGTGAGCTGGAGCTGGTCGAGGTGGAAGCGGTAGGCGGCGCCGAACATCCCCTCCAGCGCCGCGTCCACCGTGCGGGCGGCCTGGGCGGCGCGGCCCATCTGGTCTTCCACCGCGCGGTAGTCGGCGGTGACGATCTCGTCGAACAGCTCGGCCTTGTCGGCGAAGTTGGCGAACACCGCGCCGGTGGACATCCCGGCGGCGCGGGCGATGTCTCGGATCGTGGCGCCTTCATAGCCGCGCTCTGCGAACAGGGCGCGGGCGGCGGCCAGGATGGACTCGCGGGTGCGCTGCTTGGCCAGCGCGCGACGGGTCGGCTTGGTGGCGACTGACGAGGCCGTCACCTTCATCGGGATATGGTTCATTGGTCCTGATCCTCGGGGGGATGGATGGGACTGAGCGCGTTCAACGAACTGGAATCACCGCTCGTGCATATGAAACGATTTCGACGGTGGACATGCCTTCGACCCCGTCACGAAGGCTGAAAATGGCCCATCGTGCCGTGTTTGCAAGCCGAATACCCCGTTCTGGGGCGCAAGCACGGCAATATGCGTCGCCGAACATGGTCAACGAACAAGCGGCAAGCGGCGTCTGCTGGCGGAAACGGGCAGGATGGCGCTAGGGTCCGCGCATGGACGTGTTCGACATCCTCATCTTCGTGGCCCTGGCGGCCGTCGCCACCACGCTGGCCTTCGGCATCTACGCCCTTTTCCGGGGCGGGGACTTCGGCCGGTCCTATTCCAACAGGCTGATGCGGCTGCGGGTGGTGCTGCAGTTCGTGGCGGTGGTCATCCTGGTCGCCGCCTTCTGGTGGCGCACGCGGGGAGGCTGAGGATGGTCCTGCTCAACAAGATCTACACCCGTACCGGCGACAAGGGCCTGACCCGGTTGGCGACGGGCGAGCCGGTCAGCAAGGCGTCCCTGCGGGTCGAGGCCTACGGCGCGGTGGACGAGACCAACGCCACCCTGGGGCTGGCGCGCCTGCACACGGCGGGCGGCGACCTCGATGCGATGCTGGAGCGCATCCAGAACGACCTCTTCGACCTGGGCGCCGACCTCGCCACGCCGGACGATCCCAAGGGCTGGGAGCCGCTGCGCATCGTGGAATCGCAGGTCGACCGGCTGGAGCGCGAGATCGACCTCCTGAACGGCGGGCTGTCGGAGCTGACGTCCTTCATCCTGCCCGCGGGCAGCCCTGCCGCCGCCCACCTGCACCTGTCGCGCACGGTCTGCCGCCGGGCCGAGCGGCTCGTGGTGGCCCTGATGGCCGACGAGGACGAAAAGGTGAGCGGGGCGGCGCTGAAATACCTCAACCGCCTCTCGGACTTCCTGTTCGTCGCCGCGCGCCACGCCAACGGCAGGGGCGGGGCCGACGTGCTCTGGAAGCCGGGCGCGACGCGCTAGCTAGTACTGCTCGGCCGTCACCAGCTTGCCGGCCTGTTTCTCCGACCACTCCTTGCGGCTCATGCCTTCGGGGCGGCCGGTGAGGCTGGGGATGTAGATCGGCGCGGCGCAGATGCGGGTGTCCTTGTCCCACCACTGGCCGTTGGCCTCGCACCGCTTCTGCGGCCAGACCCACATGACCTGGTAGGCCCACGAGCCCGCGCACAGCAGCGCGAAGACGCCCAGGAAGATCAGCTTCAGACGGTCGATGGTCCGGTTCATTCTCGGGGCCTTAGAGGCGGGTTCGGACAAAAATGCGGCCGGCCCTGACGTGGGTCATGCTTGCATTGCGCGCATAAGCCGTTATCAGCCTCTCCGCGCAATTTCTTTCGCAATGCAACACCGTCGGTGAGAGACGCTATGAAGGTTCTGGTCACGGTCAAACGTGTGATCGACTACAACGTCAAGGCCCGGGTCAAGCCGGACCAGTCGGGTGTGGACCTCGCGAACGTGAAGATGTCCATGAACCCGTTCTGCGAGATCGCGGTCGAGGAGGCCGTGCGCCTGAAGGAGAAGGGGACCGCGACCGAGGTCGTCGTCGTCTCCGTCGGCCCGACGCAGGCCCAGGAAACCATCCGCACGGCCCTGGCCATGGGCGCCGACCGCGGCGTCCTGATCCAGACCGACCAGGACATCGAACCCCTCGGCATCGCCAAGCTGCTGGCCGCCGTGGTCGCCGAGGAGAAGCCCGACCTCGTCCTGATGGGCAAGCAGGCCATCGACGGCGACAACAACGCCACGGGCCAGATGCTGTCGGCCCTGCTCGACTGGCCGCAGGCGACCTTCGCCTCGAAGCTGGAGCTCGCCGGGCCCAAGGCCACCGTGACCCGCGAAGTCGACGGCGGCCTGCAGACGCTGGAAGCCGACCTTCCCGCCGTCGTCACCGTCGACCTGCGCCTGAACGAGCCGCGCTACGCTTCGCTGCCCAACATCATGAAGGCGAAGAAGAAGGAAATCGCGGTCAAGGCCGTCGCCGACTACGGCGTCGACGTCTCGCCGCGCCTGAAGGTCGTCAAGGTGTCCGAGCCCGCCAAGCGCCAGGCCGGCATCAAGGTCGAGACCGCGTCCGACCTCGTCATGAAGCTCAAGAATGAAGCGGGTGTCCTCTAATGGCCGTTCTCGTCATCGCCGATCACCACGACGGCCAGGTTCGCGACACCACGCATAAGACCGTCACCGCCGCCCAGAAGATCTCGGGCGACATCGACGTGCTGGTCGCGGGCGCCGGCGTCGACGCCGCCGCTGCGGCCGCCGCCAAGATCGCCGGGGTCCGCAAGGTCCTGGCCGCCGACAGCGCCGCGCTGGGCCAGGGCCTGGCCGAAGCCTTCCAGGCGCTCGTCGTGCCGCTGATGGCGAATTACGACGCCGTGCTGATCCCCTCGACCTCGCAGGGCAAGAACATCGCGCCGCGCATCGCCGCCAAGCTCGACGTCTCCCAGATTTCCGACGCGGTCGAGATCGTCGACGGCTCGACCTTCGTGCGCCCGATCTACGCGGGCAACGCGCTGGAGACGATCCAGTCGTCGGAAGCCAAGAAGGTCGTCACCGTCCGCCCGACCGTCTTCAAGGCGGCCGGCGAAGGCGGTTCGGCCTCCGTCGAGAAGATCGACGCGGGCGCGGGCGCCGCCAAGACCCGCTTCGTCTCCGAGGAGATGGTCAAGTCCGACCGCCCGGAACTGGCCGCGGCCAAGATCGTCGTGTCCGGCGGCCGGGCGATGGGTTCGGCCGAAGAGTTCCAGAAGGTCATCGAGCCCCTCGCCGACCTGCTCGGCGCGGCTGTCGGCGCCTCGCGCGCCGCCGTGGATGCGGGCTACGCCCCCAACGACTACCAGGTCGGCCAGACCGGCAAGGTGGTGGCCCCCGACCTCTACGTCGCGGTGGGCATCTCCGGCGCCATCCAGCACCTGGCGGGCATGAAGGACTCCAAGGTCATCGTCGCCATCAACAAGGACGCCGACGCGCCGATCTTCCAGGTCGCCGACTACGGCCTCGTCGCCGACTACAAGGCGGCGGTCCCGGAAATGATGGAAGCCCTGAAGGCCGCCGGTAAGTAGGCCGGGCTTTCGACAAGCCGAATTCGCGGATCGCCGGCGGGGGAGACCTCGCCGGCGATCTGCATTTGGGAGACGGGCTCCTCGCTGCATCGCAGCAAAGCCTTGGCGCGGTCGCGGTTCCTCGTGCTAGAACACGGGCTCTCTCGGACGCGGCCTCCCTCGCGGACGCCCGCGCCCGGTCACAGGGCCTGGTTCGAATGGTGGATATCAAGTCGGTCGGCGTCATCGGCGCCGGCCAGATGGGGCAGGGCATCGCCCACGTCGCCGCGCTGGCGGGCTACGACGTCCTTCTGAACGACCTCACGCGCGAGCGGATCGACGCCGCGCTGTCGGCGATCGAGCACAACCTGGCCCGCCAGGTCGCGCGCGGCATGATCGACGACGCGGCCATGGCGCAGGCGCTGGGCCGCATCAAGCCCACCGAGGGGCTGGGCCCCATCGGCGCCGCCGACATCGCCATCGAGGCGGCGACCGAGGACGAGGAAACCAAGAAGACCATCTTCCGCGCCCTCCACGACCATCTGGGCGAGAAGACGCTGCTGGCGTCCAACACCTCCTCGATCTCGATCACGCGGCTGGCCTCGGTCACCGACCGGCCGGAGCGCTTCATCGGCCTGCACTTCATGAACCCCGTGCCGCGGATGAACCTCGTGGAGGTGATCCGGGGCATCGCGACCGACGCCCAGACCTACGACGCCGCCGTGGAGTTCGCCCGCTCGCTGGGCAAGACCACCACCAACGCCGAGGACTTCCCCGCCTTCATCGTCAACCGCGTGCTGGCGCCGATGATCAACGAGGCCGTCTACACCCTGTACGAGGGCGTGGGCACGGTGGAGGCCATCGACACGGCGATGAAGCTGGGCGCCAACCACCCGATGGGCCCGCTGGAGCTGGGCGACTTCATCGGCCTGGACACGGTGCTGAGCATCATGAACGTGCTCTACGAAGGGCTGGCGGATTCGAAGTACCGCCCCTGCCCGCTGCTGGTGAAGTACGTCGAGGCCGGCTGGCTGGGCCGCAAGGCCGGGCGCGGCTTCTACGACTACCGCGGCGAGACGCCGATCCCGACGCGGTAGCTACCAGAGGACGGGGACGCCGTAGGGCTCGATGAAAGGGTCGCGGCTGACGATGGTCGCGTTCTCCGTCAGCGCCTGAGCGACGATGATCCGGTCGAAGGGGTCGCCGTGTATCCGCGGCAACCTGCCCGCCATCACGGCATGGGCCGGCGATACCGGCAGCCAGTCGAAGCCCATCGCCTCCGCCGCGGCTTCCAGGTCCGCCGGCAACCCGGTCAGTTCCTGGCTCCGTGCTCGCTTGAACTCGATTTCGTAGGCGCTGCCGGCGCTCACCAGAACCTCATTGGTCCCGTCGGCGAGCAGGGTGATGACCCGGCTCGGCAGCTGGGCCGTGTTCTGGAGCGCCCATATCAGGACGTGGGTATCAATCAGCAGCTTCATGGCCGGGCGGGAAGATCGGCGCTTCCATCGCCGCCAGGGTGTCCTCATCCGGCCCGATGAAGAGGTCGGCCGGAATATCTAGGTTCAGGTGTTCCCAGATGCCGAGCTTGCGGACCTTTGGACGCACCTTCACCGCGTTCAGGATGACGACGGGTTCACCGTTGCGCGCGAGCACGACCTCTTCGCCGTCTTCCGCAAGGGCCACCAGTTCTGAAAGCCGCGCCTTGGCCTGGGCGATGTTCACCTGGATCGTCATGACGGCACCGTACCACGGACGATGAGTTGGTCCAACTCCTTGGACCAACTACGGTTCGCCCCACAGCCGGGTCAGGTTGGCCATCGCCTTGTCCATCGTAAGCCGCGCCTCGCCGTCCGGGAGAACCGAGCGGACCCGCGACAGGTCGAACAGGATGGCGCGTTCGTCGGCGCGGCGGATGAGGCTCTGGACCCAGCCGACGCAGGCCAGGCGCTCGCCGCGGGTCACGGGATCGACGCGGTGGATGTCGGTGGTCGGATAGACCACCACCGCGCCCGCCGGCAGCTTCACCGCCCGCTGGCCGTCCACGCCGTCCATGATGAGTTCGCCGCCGTCGTACGTGTCCGGGTCCGACAGGAAGACGGTGTAGGACAGGTCCGTGCGCAGCAGCCGCTCGTCCACCGTCCCCATCATCGCCTTGTCGACGTGGTCGCCGTAGGTCTCGCCGACCCCATAGGCGTTGAACATCGGCTTGGACCACCGCGCCGGGCGGACATAGGCCATGAAGGTCGGGTTGCGCTCCAGCGCCTGCCGCACGAAGGCGGCCAGGGCGCGGGTCCTGTCGTCCTCGCCGGAGGACTGGCGGTTGGCCTTGACCTTGCGGGCCGCCCCCTCCGCCGTCTCGCGCCCGTCGCGGAAGGCGATCCCGCCCAGGCCCTGGCGGACCCGCGCCACGTCCTCGGCTTCCAGGATATCGGCGATCGACAGCATGGACGCCTCGTATCTGAGAATGACTTGCAACAACAGGGGCGCCGTGATTAGGTCGCCGCCTTCCCGGGGAGCCTTTTTGACATGACCACCTTCCGACCGAAACTGTGGACCGGCGTGTCCGTCGCCATCATGCTGTCCGCCGCCGCGGCCTGTTCCGGCGAGGCCGGCGACCAGAAGACCGAGGCCGCGCCCGCCGCCGCCGTTGGCGAAGGCGGCGAGGGCGGGGCCGAAGGCGGCGCGGGCGGCGAGGCCGGCGCCCAGGACGCCTACGCCTCCGTTCCGGCCGAGAGCCGCGTGGCCCTGCGCCTGGCCCACCTGAAGGGTTTCCTGCTGATCGCCCAGAAGCAGCCGGACGGCCCCGACGCCGCCGCCGCCCTGATCGGCCAGGGAGTCGCCGAGGTCTATGACGCGGCCCCCGGCGCCTTCGAGAGCGCGGGCCTCGACATCGCCGCCGTGCGCAAGGCCGCCGAGACGGGCGCCCCCGCCGACGTGACCGCCGCGCTCGCCGCCGTCGACACGGCCCAGGCCAAGGCCAAGGGCGACGACGCGGCCGTGGTTCGCGGCATGGTCGGCATCGCCCAGGGCCTCTACGCCGAGGTCAACGTCGACGGCGCGGTGGACCCCATCGAGTACCAGCACTCGCTGGGCGCGGCGCTGGCGGCCCAGCAGGTCGCCTCCAGATCCGCCAGCGACAAGGTCAAGGCCGTCCAGGCCGACGTCGACAAGCTGGTCGGCCTGTGGCCCGCTCCGGTCGCCCCGGAAACCCCGGCCCCCGCCGGCCAGGTTTCGGCCCAGGCTTCGCGGGTGGAACTGGCTCTTTCGTAAGGGGCCTCGCGCTTTCGTCCCATTCGCCGGATAATCAGACGATTCGTGCGAGCGGGACCCGATGCGCAAGCTGACCTTGGCGCTGCTTTCCGGCGCCTACCTTTGCCTGGCCCTGATCGTCGCCTTGAGCCTTTGGCGCAACGGCGGCGGCTGGGGCGCGGGCGTGGCGGCCCTCATCGGCGGCCTGGGCCTCGCCTTCGCCTTTCACGGGCTGATCGAGCGGGCGCTGGAGACCGTCGGCATCCGGGGCGAGATCGACGCCATCCGCCAGGCGCACGTCATCCTCGGCGAACAGCTCCGCAAGATCGACGCCCGCCTGACCGAGGTGGTGGAGACCGTCACCGACGACGCCCTGCGCCGCTCGGAGGAACTGTCCAGCGAGGTCCACATGCTGGAGGACGTCGTCCAGCGCATGAGCGAGCGGCTGGAGAACCAGCTCTCGCACGAGGTCGCCACCCACAAGCCGGACGCCCGCCGTTCGCCGCAGTCCATCGCCCTGCTCGACACGGTGCGGGACGCGCTGGCCGAGAACCGGGTGGACCTCTACCTCCAGCCGGTGGTGTCGCTGCCACAGCGGCGGACGGTGTTCTACGAGAGCTTCTCGCGCCTGCGCGACGAGACGGGCCGGGTTATGATGCCCGCCGAGTACCTCGCCGTCGCCGAGCCCGAGGGACTGGTCGCGGCCATCGACAACCTGCTGCTGTTCCGCTGCGTGCAGATCGTGCGGCGGCTGGCGCGGCAGGACCGCAAGGTCGGCATCTTCTGCAACATCTCTCTGGCCAGCCTCGCTGACGAGAGCTTCTTCCCGCAGTTCCTGGAGTTCCTGTCGGCCAACAAGGACTTGGCCGGGTCGCTGATCTTCGAGCTTGGCCAGTCGGCGTTCGACCGGCGCGGGGCGGTGGAGGCGCGGCACATGGCCCGCCTCGCCGACCTCGGCTTCCGGTTCAGCCTGGACAAGGTCGTCGACCTCGACCTCGACTTCCAGGACCTGTCCCGGGCCGACGTGAAGTTCATCAAGGTCGGCGCCCAGATGATGCTGGAGCAGCTCGAGGAGTCCGAGGGCCGCCTGGTCCTGCGCACCCTGCCGGACCTGCACGCGGGCGACTTCGCCAAGCTGACCCGCCGCTACGGCGTCGAGGTCATCGCCGAGAAGGTCGAGAGCGAGCGGCAGATCGTCGACATCCTCGAACTCGACATCGGCTATGGCCAGGGCCACCTGTTCGGCGAGCCGCGCGCCATCCGCGACGCCGTGCTGGCCGAGGCCGACCCGCCCGCCGACTTCATGCGCGCCAACCTGCGCCGCAAGGCCGTGGCCTGGTAGCAAGCATCGGAATGCGGCCCGCCGCGCTCCGGGTCATCATCGCTCCCAGATGAGGAGCCATCCCATGACCTACGACACCGACGACCAACGCTGGGCCGCCATCGAGGCCCGCGACCGCGCCGCCGAGGGCGCCTTCTTCTGCGCCGTGAAGACGACGGGCGTCTATTGCCTGCCGAGCTGCGCCGGGCGGCCGCTGAGGAAGAACGTCAGCTTCTTCGACACCCGCCAGGCGGCCCGCGCCGCGGGCTACCGCGCCTGCAAGCGGTGCAGGCCGGACGCGCCGATCGACACCCTGCGCTGGGCGACGACCGACACCGACCTGGGCCTGGCCCTCGTCGCCGTGTCGGAGGCGGGCGTGCGGCTGGTCACGTTGGGCGACGACGAGGCGGCGCTGGCCGCCGACCTCGCCCGGCGTTTCCCGAAGGCGCGGCTGGTGAAGGGAGCGGTCCCGCACCTGGACGCCGTGAAGGCGCTGGTCGGCGGCACGCACCTCGACCTGCCGATCGACGAGCAGGGCAGCGACCTCCAGCGCGCCGTCTGGAAGGCCCTGCGCGACATCCCCGCCGGGCGCACGGCCACCTATGCCGAGGTCGCCCGCGCCATCGGGCGGCCCACGGCCTTCCGGGCGGTGGCGCAGGCGTGCGGGGCCAACCCGCTGGCGGTCATCACGCCCTGCCACCGGGTGGTGGCGGCGAGCGGGGCCATCTCCGGCTATCGCTGGGGCGTGGAGCGCAAGCGGGCGCTGCTGGCGCGGGAGGCGGCGTGAAACCGGACTGGGAGCGGATCGCCGCCGACCTCGACGCGCAGGGCTGGGCCCTGACCGGGCCGCTGCTGTCGCCCGCCGAGTGCGCGGCGCTGGCCGGGCTCTACGACGACGAGGCACGGTTCAGGAAGCAGGTGATCATGGCCCGGCACGGCTATGGGCGCGGGGCGTACAAGTATTTCGCCTATCCGCTGCCGCAGCCGGTGCAGGCCCTGCGCGAGGGGCTCTATCCGCCGCTGGCCGAGGTCGCCAACCGCTGGGCCGAGCGGCTGGGGGAGGCGCGGCGCTTTCCGCCGACCCTGGCGCAGATGCTGGACCGCTGCCACGCGGCGGGGCAGGTGCGGCCGACGCCGCTGCTGCTGACCTACGGCGAGGGCGACTACAACTGCCTGCACCAGGACCTCTATGGCGAACACGTCTTCCCGCTCCAGGCCGCCTTCTTGCTGGACGCGCCGGGGCGGGACTTCACCGGCGGCGAGTTCGTGCTGGTCGAGCAGCGCCCGCGCCAGCAGTCCCGGCCCCAGGTCGTGCCGCTGACGCAGGGCCAGGGCGTCATCTTCGCCGTCCGCGAACGGCCCGCCGAAGGCTCGCGCGGCGTCCACCGCCGCATCCTGCGCCATGGGGTCAGCACGGTGCTGAGCGGGCGGCGGCGGACGATGGGGATCATCTTCCACGATGCGGCTTGAGTGCGTGGTTCGAGACGGCCTTGCGGCCTCCTCACCATGACGAAGGCTGTGGAATCGTCATGGTGAGGAGCGATGCGAAGCGTCGCGTCTCGAACCACGCATTGACCCCGCCGCCCGCGCCCTTTACCGCCCGGCGCCATGACCACGCTGCTCAACGGCCTGTCCGAAGTCGCCGACCGCTACGACGTCCTGCTGTGCGACGTCTGGGGCGTGATCCACAACGGCCGCGAGAGCTTCCCCGCCGCCTGCGCCGCGCTGGCCCGCTGGCGGGCGGAGGTCGGGCCGGTGGTGCTGATCTCCAACGCCCCGCGCCCGTCGGGGGTGCTGCACGCCCAGCTCGACCACTTCAAGGTGCCGCGCGAGGCGTGGAGCGCCTTCGTCACCTCCGGCGACGCCACCCGCGCCCTGCTGGCCGAGCGCGCCCCCGCCGCCGCCTGGCTGCTCGGCCCGGATCGCGACCGGCCGCTGTTCGAGGGGCTGGGGCTGGAGGACGCAGGCCCCGAGGCCGCCGCCTTCATCGCCTGCACCGGCCCCTACGACGACACGGTCGAGACGCCCGAGGATTACCGCGAACGGTTCGAGGTCGCCGTCGCCCGCCGGCTTCCCATGATCTGCGCCAACCCCGACCGGGTGGTGCAGCGGGGCGACACGCTGATCTACTGCGGCGGCGCGCTGGCCGACCTCTACGCCGACCTGGGCGGCGAGGTGCTGATGGCGGGCAAACCCTTCAAGCCCATCTACGACCTGGCGCTGTCCGAGGCCGCGCGGCTGAAGCCGGGCCTCGACACCAGCCGGGTGCTGTGCATCGGCGACGGCGTGATCACCGACGTGAAGGGCGCCGCCCAACAAGGGCTGGACTGCCTGTTCATCGCCACCGGCATCCACGGCGACGCGGCGATCAGGGACGGCAGGCTGGACGCGGCGTCGGTGGACGGCCTGCTGGCCGACGAGGACGTGACGGCCCGCTATGCGACGGCGGACCTGCTATGGTGACGAGCAACAAGGGGGAGAACCCATGAAGGGCCTTTATCTGGAAGACCTCAGCGTCGGGCAGTCGTCCTCGCTGACCCGCACGGTGGACGCCAAGGGCATCGAATCCTTCGCGGAGGTGACCGGCGACAACAACCCCGTCCACCTGGACGAGGACTATGCGGCGGCGACGCCGTTCAAGACCCGCATCGCCCACGGCATGCTGTCGGCGGGCTACATCTCGGCCGTCATCGGCACCCAGCTTCCGGGGCCGGGGGCGATCTACCTGTCGCAGGCGCTGCGCTTCAAGCGGCCGGTGAAGATCGGCGACGCCGTGACCGCCATCGCCACCATCACGGCCATCGACGCGGAAAAGGCCCGCATCACGCTGGAGACCGTCTGCACCGTCGACGGCAAGCCGGTGGTCGAGGGCGAGGCCACGATCATGGTTCCGCGCCGCGAGGGCTGAATTGACGCTCAAGGTCCTCCACGGCTGGAAGGGGTTGGCGCAGGCCGACCGGGGCGCCGCCGTGGCGCTGGGCAACTTCGACGGCGTGCACCGGGGCCACCAGCGGGTGATCGCGGACGCGGCGCGGGGGGCGGCGGCCCACGGCTGTCCGCTGGGCGTGGTCAGCTTCGACCCGCACCCCCGGCGCGTCTTCCACCCGGACGAGCCGACCTTCCGCCTGATGACCCATCATCAGCAGGCGAGGGCGCTGGAGGGGCTGGGGGTCGACCGCTTCTACCTGCTGCCCTTCGACTACGGCATGGCCAGCCTGACGGACCGCGAGTTCGTCGAGCAGGTGCTGGTCGGCGGCCTTGGCGTGCGCCACGTCGCCGTCGGCTTCGACATCTCCTTCGGCAAGGGCCGCACCGGCAGCCCGGAGGCGATGCGGGCCTACGGGCAGGAACTGGGCTTCACCGTCTCGGTCGCCGAGGCCGTGGGCGCGGAGGGCGACAAGTTCTCCTCCACCGCCGTGCGCGAGGCTCTGCGCGATGGAAAGCCCGAGGCCGCCGCCGCCATCCTCGGCCGTCCCTTCGCCATCGAGGGGGTGGTGCGGCGCGGCAAGCAGCTTGGCCGCGAGCTGGGTTTCCCGACCGCCAACGTGCTGCTGGACGACTATGTGGTCCCGAGGTTCGGCGTCTACGCCACCCGCACCCGCCTGCCGGACGGGCGCGAGCTGGCGGGGGTCGCCAACCTCGGGGTCAACCCGACCACGGGCATCGAGGAGCCGCGCCTGGAGGTCTGGCTGTTCGACATCGACGAGGACCTTTACGGCCAGGTCATCGAGACCGACCTGCTGGCCTTCCTGCGGCCCGAGGAGAAGTTCGACAGCATAGAGGCCCTGGTCGACCAGATCAGGCGCGACGAGGCGGTGGCGAGGGCGATGCTGCTGCCGGAGTTCTGAGGCGTTGCGTCCTTCGACACGGCGCTGCGCGCCCGCTCAGGATGACGAACTCGGCTTTAGTCATCCTCAGCAGCGCCGAAGGCGCGTGTCGAAGGACGCTTTGCCCTCGCCGCCCCGTCTGCTATCCACCGCGCCCATGACTTCGGTTCGGAGCTTTGCGCGAATTATCCGCCCGGCGTGACGCCGACGGCAGGTCGAGCGCACGCCGGGTCCGCGACAGCCCGATCCTTCGCACCTGAGAAAGCTCCATGGCCGACGACGCCGCTAGCCGCGATTACCGCGAGACCGTCTTCCTTCCCGACACGCCCTTCCCGATGCGCGCGGGGCTGCCGCAGAAGGAGCCAATGATCCTCGAAGGCTGGGAGGAGCAGCAGCTCTACCACGCCATGCGTAAGGCCCGGCAGGACGCGGGCGCGCCGCTGTTCGTGCTGCACGACGGCCCGCCCTATGCGAACGGCGCCATCCACATCGGCCACTCGCTGAACAAGATCCTCAAGGACTTCGTCGTCCGCTCTCGGTTCGCGCTGGGCTACGACGTCGACTACGTGCCGGGCTGGGACTGCCACGGCCTGCCGATCGAGTGGAAGATCGAGGAG
>CAZOHI010000051.1:0-19643 GCA_964579695.1 uncultured Caulobacter sp.
CGCCCAGGAACAGCAGCGCCTTGAAGAAGGCGTGGGTGAAGAGGTGGAACATCGCCGCCTCGTAGGCCCCGACGCCGGCGGCGAAGAACATGTAGCCGAGCTGCGAGCAGGTCGAATAGGCGATCACCCGCTTGATGTCGTTCTGGGCCAGACCGACGGTCGCGGCGAACAGGGCCGTGACCGCGCCGACCAGGGTGACGATGGTCTTGGCGACCGGCGCATGCTCGAACATCGGCGACAGCAGGCAGACCATGTAGACGCCCGCCGTCACCATCGTCGCGGCGTGGATCAGGGCCGACACCGGCGTCGGGCCTTCCATGGCGTCCGGCAGCCAGGTGTGCAGGAAGAACTGCGCCGACTTGCCCATCGCGCCGACGAACAGCAGGGCGGCGGCCAGGTCGATGGCGTGCCAGTAGGTCCCGGCGAACCACCACGAGTCATTGGCGCGGGCGGCGATCTGCGGGAAGACCTCGGCGAACTGGATGGAGCCGAACATCCAGAAGACGGTCATGATGCCGAGCGCGAAGCCGAAGTCGCCCACCCGGTTGACCACGAAGGCCTTGATGGAGGCGGCGTTGGCGGTCGGCTTCTTGAACCAGAATCCGATCAGCAGGTAGCTGGCCAGGCCCACGCCTTCCCAGCCGAAGAACAGCTGCATGAAGTCGGCGGCCGTCACCAGCGCCAGCATGGCGAAGGTGAAGAGCGACAGGTAGGCGAAGAACCGCGGACGGCTGTCGTCCTCGGCCATGTAGCCCCACGAGTAGATGTGGACGAGCGCCGAGACGGTCGTCACCACCACCAGCATCACCGCCGACAGCCCGTCGATGCGGATCGACCAGTTCGACTGGAAGTCCCCGACGTTGATGAAGGGCGCCAGCGTGACGGTGAAGGGCTCCATGTGGCCCCAGGTCCACTGGCCGAACACGGTCCACGACAGGCCGCAGGCCAGCAGCAGCAGGCCCGTGGTCACGGCCTGCGAAGGGATGTCGCCGATACGGCGGCCGAACAGGCCCGCGACGATCGCGCCCAGCAGCGGGGCGAAGACGAGTACGGTGACGAGCGTTTCCAACGTCAGCCCCTCATCATCGACGCATCGTCAACCGCGATGTCGCCGCGGTTGCGGAAGAAGGTGACGAGGATGGCCAGGCCCACGGCGGCCTCGGCGGCGGCGACGGTCAGCACGAACATGGCGAAGATCTGCCCCACCACGTCGTGCAGGTAGACCGAGAAGGCCACCAGGTTGATGTTCACGGCCAGCAGGATCAGCTCGATCGACATCAGGATGACGATGATGTTCTTGCGGTTCACGAAGATGCCGAACACGCCGATCGTGAACAGGATCGCCGCGACGGCGAGGTAGTGCGGAAGGCCGATCATTCCTCGAGGCCCTTCCCCGGTTCGATCTGTACGATGCGCATGCCCTTCTTCGGCGTGCGGGCCACCTGGTCGGCGATGACCTGGCGCTTGACGCCCGGCTTGTGGCGCAGGGTCAGGACGATGGCCCCGATCATGGCGATCAGCAGCACGATCCCGGCCGCCTGGAAGAAGTAGACGTAGTCGGTGTAGAGCACCCGCCCGATGGCTTCGGCGTTGGTCACGTCCGCCGTCGAGGCCATCGGCAGGGCGTTCTTCGACGCCGCCCCGTTCAGGCCGACGCTCACCGCCACCATCACCATCTCGACCGCCAGCACGCCCGCCACCAGCAGGCCCACCGGCAGGTACTTGGTGAAGCCCTCCCGCAGCGCGGCGAAGTCGACGTCGAGCATCATCACGACGAACAGGAACAGCACCGCGACCGCGCCGACGTAGACGACGATCAGCAGCATCGCCAGGAACTCGGCTCCCAGGAGCACGAACAGCCCCGCCGCCGAGAAGAAGGCGGTGATCAGGAACAGCACGGAGTGCACGGGGTTGCGCGCGGAGACGACGGCCATGCCCGCCCCCAGCGTCACCGCCGCCAGCACATAGAAAACGATTGCCTGCAAGGCCATCGGCGGCGCTCAGCCCCTCTTACTAGTCCCTGTGGTGAATCGCGCCCGTCTCTTAGCGATAGGGCGCGTCCAGTTCCAGATTCTTCGCGATCTGCCGCTCCCAGCGGTCGCCGTTATCGAGCAGCCGCTCCTTGTCGTAGTAGAGTTCCTCGCGGGTCTCGACTGCGAACTCCAGGTTCGGTCCCTCGACGATGGCGTCCACCGGGCATGCCTCCTGGCACAGGCCGCAGTAGATGCACTTGACCATGTCGATGTCGTAGCGGGTCGTGCGGCGCGATCCGTCGGCGCGCGGCTCGGCCTCGATGGTGATGGCCTGGGCGGGGCAGATGGCCTCGCACAGCTTGCAGGCGATGCAGCGCTCCTCGCCGCTGGGGTAGCGGCGCAGGGCGTGCTCGCCCCGGAAGCGCGGGCTCTGCGGGTTGCGCTCGTGCGGGTACTGCACGGTCTTCTTCGGCCGCATCATGTGCTTCATGGCCAGGCCGAAGGCGCCCGCGAAGTCCAGCAGGGCCGCGCCTTTGATGGCTTGTCCGAGGCGTTCGATCATCGCGCTCACCGACCCTTCGGAATGACGCAGGTGTAGTTGGCGAGTTGGGCGGGATCGCCCCCCTGCTGCTTGGCCTGGATGGTCCCGCCGCGCTGGTTGCAGGTCTCGGTCTCGCGGCGCAGCTCGTCGTAGTTGGCGATGCCCCGGCCCAGCGAATAGCTGTCCGTCTCGGGCGTGGCGCAGGCGGCCAGCAGCAGGCAGGGAAGGATGAGGCGGATCATGTGTAGACCCTCCAGCCGGCGACGACGGCGACGGCCACCAGCGAGATCGGCAGGAAGACCTTCCAGCCCAGCCGCATGAGCTGGTCGTAGCGGTAGCGGGGCACGATGGCCTTGGCCATCGCCACCATGAAGAACCAGAACACCACTTTGGCCACGAACACGCCGGTCAGCAGCAGGTTGACCAGGACCGGCGGCCAGGAAGCGGCGAAGTCGATGGGGAAGCCCGGGTTCCAGCCGCCGAAGAACAGCACCGTGATGAGCGCGCACATCAGGACGATGTTCGAGTACTCGGCCAGCATGAACAGCAGGAAGCCGGTCGAGGAGTATTCGACCTGATAGCCCGCCACCAGCTCGCTCTCGGCCTCGGGCAGGTCGAAGGGCGGGCGGTTGGTCTCGGCCAGGAAGGAGATGAAGAAGATCACGCTCATCGGGAACATGACGACGATGAGCGGCAGGTTCTCCAGCCCGCCCCCGAAGGCGTTCCAGTTCCAGATCCAGCCCGACTGCTGCTCGACGATGGCGGGCAGGCTCATGGTGCCGGCCAGCAGGATCACGGTGATGATGACGAAGCCCAGCGAGACCTCGTAGGACACCATCTGGGCCGCCGACCGCAGCGCCCCGAGGAACGGATACTTCGAGTTCGAAGCCCAGCCGCCCATGATGATGCCGTAGACCCCCAGCGAGGAGATGGCGAACAGGTAGAGGATGGCGACGTTGATCTCCGTCACGTGCCAGCCGGGCGCGAAAGGGATCACGGCCCAGGCGCCCAGCGCCAGGGTCGTGGAGACGATCGGCGCCAGCAGGAACACGGTCTTGTCGGCGCCCGCCGGGACGACGAACTCCTTGACGATGAACTTGCCGAAGTCGGCGAACGACTGGAGCAGGCCGAAGGGACCGACGACGTTAGGCCCCTTGCGCATCTGCACGCCCGCCCAGATCTTCCGGTCGGCCCAGATCAGCACGGCGAGCGCCAGAAGCACCGGCACCAGCACCAGCAGGATCTTGCCCAGCGTGATGAGGCTCCAGCCGCCCGGCGTGGCCCAGAAGGAGGTCGGGTCCATCGGCTACTCCGCCGCGATCTTGGCGGCGCCCGACGCCAGGGCCGAGCATTCGGCCATGGTCACGCTGGCGCGCGCGATGGGATTGGTCAGGTGGAAGACCTTCACCGGGCTCTGGAAGGGAACCTCGGTCAGGTCCCCTGCCCCGCCCAGCGCGGCGAGGTCGAAGGCCACAGGCGACGAGCCCGGCGCATAGTCGATCTGGCCGAAGGTCGGATGGTCGGCGAACAGCTTGGCCCGCAGTTGCTCCAGGCTGTCGTAGGGCAGCGTCGCCCCCAGCCGCTCGGACAGCGCCCGCAGGATGGCCCAGTCCTCACGGGCCTCGCCCTTCGGGAACACGGCCCGCTCGCCTATCTGCGCCCGGCCCTCGGTGTTGACGTAGAGGCCGCTCTTTTCGGTGTAGGCCGCGCCCGGCAGGATCACGTCCGCCCGGTGGGCGCCGTTGTCGCCGTGGGTGCCGATGTAGACGACGAAGCCCTTGGACTTCGACAGGTCGACCTCGTCCGCGCCCAGCAGGAACAGCACGTCGGCCTGCGCGGCCTGCGCCACGTCGGCGTTGAGGCCCAGGTCCAGCCCGCCGACGCGCGCGGCGCCGGTGTGCAGCACGTTCCAGCCGTTCCAGCCCTCGCGCACCACCTTGAAAGCCTTGGCGATATCGGCGGCCGCCTTCAGCACGGCGGCGCCGTCGGGACGGCCGAGCGCGCCCATGCCGACGATGATGGCCGGACGCTGGGCGCCCTTCAGCGCCTTGACGAAGTCCGACTTGCCCTTGGCCAGCCCGGCCAGCGTCTGCGCGCCCGCGCCGAGGTAGTCGTAGGAATAGGTGAGGTCCGCCTGCTCGCCGATCACGCCCACGCGCATCTGGCCGGACAGCCACTTCTTGCGCAGGCGCTGGTTCAGGACCGGCGCCTCGAGGCGCGGGTTGGTCCCGACCAGCAGCACGACGTCGGCGTCCTCTATCCCTGCGAGCGTCGAATTGAACAGCCAGCCCTCGCGCGGCCCCTGGCCCAGCGCCGCCCCGTCCTGGTTGCAGGTCAGGGCCGCGCCCATCGGCCCGAACAGGTCGAGGGCGGCCTTCATGGACTCCGCGTCCTGCACGTCGCCGGCGATCACGCCGATCCGCTCGCCGCTGGCCGCCCCCACCTTGGCGGCCACGGCCTCGAACGCTTCGTTCCAGCTTGCCGGGCGCAGGCGGCCGTTCTCGCGGATGTAGGGCCGGTCGAGGCGCTGGCGGGCCAGGCCGTCGACGGCGTAGCGGCTCTTGTCGCTGAGCCATTCCTCGTTGATGTCGTCGTTGGTGCGCGGCAGCACGCGCAGCACCGCGGGACCGCGGCTGTCGACCCGGATCGCCGAGCCCAGCGCATCCATCACGTCGACGCTGTGGGTCTTCTTCAGCTCCCACGGGCGGTACTCGAACGCCCAGGGCCGGTGCGTCAGGGCGCCGACCGGGCACAGGTCGTTGACGTTGCCCGACAGTTCGCTGGTGACGGCGGTCTCCAGATACGTCGTGATTTCAACGTCTTCGCCGCGAGAGATGAGACCGATCTCCGGCACGCCCGCCACTTCCGTGATGAAGCGGACGCAGCGCGTGCACTGGATGCAGCGGGTCATGTGGGTCTTGATCAGCGGACCCATGTGCTTGTCTTCGACGGCCCGCTTGTTCTCGACGTAGCGGGTCTCGTCGCGGCCATAGCCCATGGCCTGGTCCTGGAGGTCGCACTCGCCGCCCTGGTCGCAGATCGGGCAGTCCAGCGGGTGGTTGATGAGCAGGAACTCCATCACCCCCTGGCGGGCCTTCTTCACCATCGGCGTGTCGGTGAAGATCTCCTGCCCCTCGGCGGCGGGCAGCGCGCAGGACGCCTGCGGCTTCGGCGGGCCGGGCTTCACCTCGACGAGGCACATGCGGCAGTTGCCCGCGATGGACAGCCGCTCGTGGTAGCAGAAGCGCGGGATTTCCTCCCCGGCCAGTTCCGCCACCTGCAGGACGTTCATCCCGGGCTCGAACTCGACCTCGACGCCGTTGACCTTGGCTATCGGCATATCGCGTTACTCCGCCGCCACCAGCGTCGCGCCCTGAACGTGCGGGCGGCCGGCGCGGTAGCTGCTGATGCGGTCCTCGACTTCGTGACGGAAGTGGCGGAACAGGCCCTGGATCGGCCAGGCGGCCGCGTCGCCCAGGGCGCAGATGGTGTGGCCCTCGACCTGGGTCGTGACGTCGAGCAACGTATCGATCTCGCGCATGTCCGCCTCGCCGGTGGCCATGCGCTCCATCACCCGCCACATCCAGCCGGTGCCCTCGCGGCACGGCGTGCACTGGCCGCAGCTCTCGTGCTTGTAGAAGTAGCTCAGCCGGGCGATGGCGCGGACCAGATCGGTGTCCTTGTCCATCACGATGACGGCGGCGGTGCCCAGGCCCGACTTCAGCTCGCGCAGGGCGTCGAAGTCCATAGGCAGGTCTTCGCACTGCTCGGCCGGGATCATCGGCACCGAGGCGCCGCCGGGGATGACGGCCTTGAGGTTGCCCCAGCCGCCCCGGATGCCGCCGCAGTGGTCGTCGATGAGCTGGCGGAAGGGGATACTCATCGCCTCTTCCACGTTGCACGGC
This sequence comes from uncultured Caulobacter sp., assembly GCA_964579695.1. GTDB lineage: Bacteria > Pseudomonadota > Alphaproteobacteria > Caulobacterales > Caulobacteraceae > Caulobacter. The sequence goes on from CAZOHI010000051.1 coordinate 6,420, forward strand.
AGGTTCACGTGGCCGGACACGCAGAACAGCTTGGTGCCCGCGTTGTTCTTGCGCCCGAAGCCGCAGAACCAGTCGGCCCCGCGCCGCAGGATGGTCCCCACGACCGCGATGCTCTCGACGTTGTTCACCGTCGTCGGGCAGCCGTAGAGGCCCGCGCCCGCCGGGAACGGGGGCTTCAGGCGTGGTTGGCCCTTCTTGCCCTCCAGGCTCTCCAGCAGCGCCGTCTCCTCGCCGCAGATGTAGGCCCCCGCGCCGTGGTGGACGTAGAGGTCGAAATCCCAGCCGTGGACGTTGTTCTTGCCGATCAGCCCCGCCGCGTAAGCCTGCGCGATGGCCTCTTCCAGCACCTCGCGCTCACGCACGTACTCGCCGCGGATGTAGATGTAGCAGGCGTGGGCCTGCATCGCGAAGGAGGCGATCAGGCAGCCTTCGATCAGGAGGTGCGGGTCGTGCCGCATGATCTCCCGGTCCTTGCAGGTGCCAGGCTCGGACTCGTCGGCGTTGACCACGAGGTAGTGCGGACGGCCGTCCTTCACCTCCTTGGGCATGAACGACCACTTCAGGCCCGTGCCGAAGCCCGCCCCGCCGCGCCCTCGCAGCCCGGAGTTCTTGACCTGCTCGATGATCCACGCGGGCCCCAGGTCCAGCATGTCCTTGGTGGCGTTCCAGCAGCCGCGCTTCCTCGCGCCTTCCAGGCCCCAGTCGTGGAGGCCGTAGAGGTTGGTGAAGATGCGGTCCTTGTCTTCGAGGATGCCGACCATCAGGCGTTCTCCGGGACCGGCTGGTTCGGAAGCTTCAGCGTCTTGGCGGCCGAGCCGTCATAGAGCTTGGGGTCCGTGAGCGTCTGGATCCTGCCCGCCGGTTCGGACACGCGGCGGCCTTCCAGGTAGGACCCCGGCTGCGGCGCCTTGCCCGCCAGGAAGCCGTCGAGGATGGCCCCGAGGCTCTCCGGCGTCAGGTCCTCGTAGTAGTAGTCGTTGATCGCCGCCATCGGCCCGTTGCAGCAGGCGCCCAGGCACTCGACCTCTTCCCACGACAGCTTGCCGTCGGCGGAGCGGTGGTTCTTCGGCCCGATGCGGGCGGCCAGCACGGCCTTCAGGTCGTTCACCCCCAACAGCGAGCAGGGCGTGGTGCCGCAGAGCTGGACGTGGGCCACGGTCCCGACCGGCTCGAGCTGGAACATGGTGTAGAAGGTCGCGACCTCCAGCACCCGGATGACCGGCATGGCCAGCATGTCGGCGATGGCGCGGATGGCGGGCTCGCTGACCCAGCCTTCCTGCTTCTGCACCAGCCACAGGATCGGGATGACCGCCGACTGCTTGCGCACGTCGGGGTACTTGGCGATCCACCACTCGGCCTTCTTCAGCGTATCGGGGCTGAAGGCGAAGCTCGCGGGCTGTTCCTTGGCGAGACGGCGCACGCTCATTTGACGAAATCCACGCGGGCGATCTGGTCGCCCCGGAAGGTGTAGATGGCCGCCACCTCGAACTCCGGGCCCTCGGGGCCGCGGATGACCTTCTCGTGGTCGATGACGGTGTTTCCGACCACCATGCGGCTGAGCAGCTCGGCCTTGTTCTGCGGGAACTGGGCGAACGCGCCGGCATAGCGGGTGCGGTAGGCGTCGATCCCCTCCCCCGTCACCGCGCCGTTCAGGTCGGCCACGACGATGTCGTCGGTGAAGAAGCCGCAGTAGGCGTCCAGGTCCTGGGCGTTGTAGGCGTCGAGCTGCGCCTGGGCGATGTCGGCAATGCTCAACGGTCGATCTCCCCGAACACGATGTCGAGCGAACCCAGGATGGCGGAGACGTCGGCCAGCATGTGGCCGCGGTTCATCCAGTCCATCGCCTCCAGGTGCGGGAAGCCGGGCGCGCGGATATGGCAGCGGTACGGACGGTTGGTGCCGTCGCTGACCAGATAGACGCCGAACTCGCCCTTGGGCGCCTCGACGGCGGCGTAGACCTCGCCTTCCGGCGGGCGGTAGCCTTCGGTGTAGAGCTTGAAGTGGTGGATCAGGGCTTCCATCGACCGCTTCATCTCGCCCCGGCGCGGCGGCGCGATCTTGTGGTCGTCGGAGAGCACCAGGCCCGGCGTCTTCTTCAGGCGCTCGCACGCCTGCTTCATGATCTTGGTCGACTCCCGCATCTCCTGCATCCGGCAGAGGTAGCGGTCGTAGCAGTCGCCATGCACGCCGAGGGGAATGTCGAACTCGAACTCGTTGTAGCCTTCGTACGGCTGGTTGCGGCGCAGGTCCCACGGCACGCCCGAGCCCCGGATCATCACGCCCGAGAAGCCCCAGTCGAACGCCTGCTCCTTCGTCACCACGCCGATGTCGACGTTGCGCTGCTTGAAGATGCGGTTGCCGGTGATCAGGCCCTCGATGTCGTCGCAGACCGCCGGGAAGGCGTCGCACCAGTCCGAGATGTCGTCGATCAGCGCCTCGGGCAGGTCCTGGCGCACGCCGCCGACGCGGAAGTAGTTGGCGTGCATCCGGGCGCCCGAGGCGCGCTCGTAGAACACCATCAGCTTCTCGCGCTCCTCGAAGCCCCACAGCGGCGGGGTCAGCGCGCCGACGTCCATCGCCTGGGTCGTCACGTTGAGGAGGTGGTTCAGGATGCGGCCGATTTCGGAATACAGCACGCGGATCAGCGAACCCCGGATCGGCACGTCCACGCCCAGCAGCTTCTCCAGCGCCAGGCAGTAGGCGTGCTCCTGGTTCATCGGCGCCACGTAGTCGAGGCGGTCGAAGTAGGGGATCGTCTGCGCGTAGGGCCGCGCCTCCATCAGCTTCTCGGTGCCCCGGTGCAGCAGGCCGATGTGCGGGTCCACCCGCTCCACGACCTCGCCGTCCAGCTCCAGCACCAGGCGCAGCACGCCGTGCGCCGCCGGGTGCTGCGGGCCGAAGTTGATGTTGAACTTGCGGACGGCCGTCTCCGGCGTCACGGCGGCGGCTTCGTCCAGGGTCGAGACGAACCCGGTTTCCTCGGCGGGAGCGTTCGATCCGGTCATGCCTTGGGCGCCTTCTCGTCGCCCGGCAGGGTATAGCCGCGCTCGTCGCCTTCCCACGGGGACAGGAAGTCCCAGTTGCGGAACTCGGTGATCTTCACCGGCTCGTAGACTACCCGCTTCAGCTCGTCGTCGTAGCGCAGCTCGACGTAGCCGCTCATCGGGAAGTCCTTGCGCAGCGGGTGGCCGTGGAAGCCGTAGTCGGTGAGGATGCGGCGCAGGTCGGGATGGTTCTCGAAGAAGATGCCGTACATGTCGAAGGCTTCCCGCTCGTACCAGTCGGCGGCGGGATGGACGGAGACGACCGACGGCACCGGCGTGTCCTCGTCGGTGGACACCTTCAGGCGCAGGCGCTGGTTCTTGGTGTGCGACAGCAGGTGATAGACCACCTCGAACGGCAGCTCGCGCTGGGGGTAATGCACCCCGGCCAGGTCGATCATCTGGCGGAAGCGCCAGTCGGGATGGTCACGGAGCTGGGTCAGCGCATCGACGATCCGCCCGGCCGGGCCGGTCAGGTTCAATTCGTTGAAGGCGACGCTGTAGCTCGTCACCGCCCCGCCGGTGTTGGCGACGATGGCCTGGCCGAGCGCTTCCAGTTCCTCGACGGAGTTCGTCCAGATGTGGGCCGGGGCGCTCATCGCTCGATGGTCCCCGTCCGGCGGATCTTCTTCTGGAGCTGGAGCACGCCGTAGACCAGCGCCTCGGCGGTCGGCGGGCAGCCGGGCACGTAGACGTCGACCGGCACGATCCGGTCGCAGCCGCGCACGACGCTGTAGCTGAAATAGTAGTAGCCGCCGCCGTTGGCGCACGAGCCCATGGAAATGACGTAGCGCGGCTCCGGCATCTGGTCGTAGACCTTGCGCAGGGCCGGGGCCATCTTGTTGCAGAGCGTGCCCGCCACGATCATCACGTCGGACTGGCGCGGGCTGGCGCGCGGCGCGAAGCCGTACCGCTCCAGGTCGTAGCGCGGCATCGACGCCTGCATCATCTCGACGGCGCAACAGGCCAGCCCGAAGGTCATCCACATCAGCGAGCCGGTGCGGGCCCAGGTGATGAGGTCGTCGGTCGCAGCCGTCACGAAGCCCTTGTCGGCGAGCTGGTCGTTGACGGTGTCGAAGAACGGGTCGTGGAGCTTGGGGTCGTAGCCGGGGGTCGTCGTGCGGCCGGCGGCGCCCGCGGGGATGATCACTCCCATTCCAGGGCTCCCTTCTTCCACTCGTATATGAAGCCGACGGTCAGGACGCCCAGGAAGGTCATCATCGACCAGAAGGCGAACTGGCTGGCCTCCGGCGGCAGCTTCATCAGCGACACCGCCCACGGGAACAGGAAGGCCACTTCCAGGTCGAAGATGATGAACAGGATCGACACGAGGTAGAACCGCACGTCGAACTTCATCCGCGCGTCGTCGAAGGCGTTGAAGCCGCACTCGTAGGCCGACAGCTTCTCGGGGTCGGGCGCCTTGGGCGCGAGGACGAGGGGCAGGGCGACGAACAGGACGCCGATGACGGTCGCGATCGCCAGGAAAATCACGATCGGCAGGTACTGAAGGAGAAAGGCGTCCATTGCGGGCCCGTGTCTGGATTCGTGGCGCCTTGTAGACCCTTGCCGCGAGGGATTCAAACACTCGGAATGTGGGATTTCACCGAACGCTGAAAGCTGGACGATTCCCCCCGCTCCCTGCCTAATGCGCAGCCGCTGAGCGGGAGGGCGCAGCTATCGCAATCAGGTTCCTCGACGCGGTCGAGCGCATAGGCGACCGCCTGCCCCATCCGGTGTTCATCTTCGCCTGGCTGATCGGCGCCCTGGTGGCGGCCAGCGCGGTCTGCGCGGGCCTCGGCGTCTCGGCCGTCCACCCCGGATCGGGCGAGGTGCTGGTCGCCCAGAGCCTGCTCGCCCCCGACAATGTCCGCCGCCTGCTGGTCGAGATGCCGAAGACGCTGACGGGGTTCGCGCCCCTCGGCTACGTGCTGCTGGTGATGCTGGGCGCCGGGCTGGCCGAACGGGTCGGGCTGCTGGCCACCGTCATCCGCCTGCTGGTGCGGCGCACCTCTCGCACCCTGCTGCCGCCGGTCATCATCCTGATCGGCCTGTTCTCCAACCACGCCGCCGATTCGGGCTTCATCATCCTGCTGCCGCTGGCGGGGGCGGCCTTCGCGGCGGCGGGGCGACATCCCGTCGCGGGGATCGCCTGCGCCTTCGCGGCCTGTGTGGGCGCCTTCGCTGGCAACCCGACGCCCAGTCAGTTCGACGCCCTGATCCTCGGCTTCACCGAGCCGGCCGTGCACCTGATCGACCCCGACTGGCGGGTGAACCTCGTCGGCAACTGGTACTTCACCGCCGCCGCCTGCCTCGTCTTCGTGCCGGTCGGCTGGTGGGTGACGGTCAAGGTGGTCGAGCCGCGCCTCGGTCCCTGGACGCCGACCGAGGGCCACGTCGCCCTGGACGAGCCCCTGACCCCGGACGAGCGCAAGGGCCTGCTGTGGGCGGGCCTCGCCGCGCTGGGCGTCGTGGCGCTATGGGCGCTGATGAGCCTCGCGCCCGACGCCGCCCTGCGCGATGCGACGGCCAGCGACCTTCGCCAGTGGACGCCCTTCTTCCGCTCGCTGATCGCGGGCTTCTTCGTGCTGTTCCTGGCGACGGGGTGCGCCTACGGACTCGCGACGGGGGCCATCAAGTCGGATCGCGACGTCGTCCGGCTGGCCGCCGATTCGATGGCGGCCATGTCGCCCTACATCGTGCTGGCCTTCGCCGCCGCCCACTTCATCGCCATGTTCACCTGGTCGAACCTGGGCGTCATCATCGCCATCAACGGGGCCGAGGGGCTGAAGTCCACCGGCCTGCCGCTGGTGGTCTTCCTGCTGGCCATCGTCGGCATGACGGCGGTGCTCGACCTGTTCATCGGCTCGGCCTCGGCCAAGTGGGCGGCGCTGGCCCCCGTGCTGGTCCCCATGCTGATGCTGGTCGGCGTGTCGCCCGAGATGACCACCGCCGCCTACCGCATGGGCGATTCGACCGTGAACATGTCCTCCCCGCTGATGCCCTATTTCGCGCTGGTGCTGGGCTTCTGCCACCGCTGGAAGCCGGGACTGGGGGTCGGCGGCCTGATGAGTTCGGTGCTGCCCTACTCCTTCGCCTTCATGGGCGTGGCGCTGGGGCTGACGGGCCTGTGGGCCGTGCTGGAGCTGCCCACCGGACCGGGGGCGCCATTCCACTATCGGTGATAAGGGGAGAGTGGCGCGAATGACGGGGCTCGAACCCGCGACCTCCGGCGTGACAGGCCGGCGCTCTAACCAACTGAGCTACATCCGCATAACGGCTCGCTGCGAAGCGAGGGGCGTCTGATAGGTCCGGCGCCCCGACCTGTCAACGCCCAACCCTAGGCATTTGCGGCCACCGGGTGATCGGGGCTCAACGTGGCTCCGACCGGGTTGTGAGCCTCGCCCGTGATGGAGACCATATGGGCCCGTTGGCTGCGCCGTCCGCGCGCGGCCGTCGCGCGCCGCGAGGCCGGGCTGCGGGCGCCCCAGGCGAAGCCGACCGCGTTCACCGGCATCATCAGGACCGGGAACCACGGCAGGTAGCGGCGCGGCAGGCCGAGGTTGTCCATCCCCGCCCGTCCGATGAAGAACAGGTTGATCGACAGGTTCTTCTCCCGCTCCCACCGGCGGCGCAGCCACGGCAGCACCTTGTAGTGGCGGGTCAGCGGCTCGTCGGCCAGCGCCAGGGCCAGCGTCCGGCCCGAGGTGTCCGACGGGGCCACGACGCTGAGCAGCGTGTGATAGAGCAGCCGCGTCGCCGCCTTCTCATCCGCCGGCTGCAACTCCATCTCCACCCCCATCAGCCAGCCGACATAGCGCATCAGGTGCAGCACCCCCCGGCCGTCCTCGCCGCCGACCGGGAAGCCCATCGTCCGCATTCCCTTCAGGTAGACGATGGAGAAGGCGAGCTGGGTCGCCGCCATGTCGAGCTGGTTGATCGGCACGCCGTCGGCCACGACGTCCCAGTCCGGCCGCTTGGCCACATGGCGGCGGACCATGCCGTGGATCAGCCGCACCCGCAGCGTGGTCTTGAAGCCCTCGCCGAAGCGGCCCATCCCGCCGGGCTCGGTGACGGACAGCCACCAGTGGGTCGTCTCCGCCAGCCGCCGGGCCGAGCCCTTCTCCAGCGCCCCGGTCATGACCAGCACACGGTTGAAGTCCGGCGACTGGTAGCCGCCCATCAGCGCCCCGTCGCGCAGCACCCAGCCGGTGGCGGCGCCGGTCATGCGGCAGAACTCCCCGCCCCGTTCCATCACGGCTTCGTCCAGCCAGTTCGGCCGGGCCTCGTACTTGGCGAAGAACTCGCGGACGGGCGGCGGCGTGTCCGCGTCCAGGCCATGCTCCAGCGCACGGTCGAAGGCGCCCTTCCCTTCCCGGATGCCGACCTGCCCCATCCAGTCGATCAGCCGGTCGATATCCGGATCACCCCTGGTCAGGGCGCGGCCGAGGTTCTCCCACTCCTGCTCCGTGGGTTCTGCGCCCGCGCCGCCGGCGATCATGCGAAGAAGGCGGCCGATGCGGCGGGCCTGGACGAGGCCGCGGCCATGACGGGCGGGAATGGGAGCGTTTTCCATCCCTCGCCCATAATGTGAAAAATTACTCGCATTCAATTCGCGTTGGCGGGACGGATGCGAATTGAATGCGAGCAAGTATTCACATTATTCCTTGAGCGTCCTCAACGGAGCGGACCCATGACCGACGGCCTCCTCGTCTCTCTCCCCATCCAGCCGCTGCGCGCCCTTCGCGCCTTCAACAGGCTGAAGGCCGACAAGGAGGACACCAGCCAGGTGTTCGAGATCGTCCGGGCCCTGTCCGGCAATTCGATCTCGCGGGCCTACGACCGGCTGCTGCGCCATGAGGAAGGCGGGCGGCAGGCGTACCAGGGCCTGGAGCTTGCGCCCCTGCTGGACGATCCGGCGTGGCGGGCGCAGTTCGCCCCCGGCACGGTCGGCGCGGCCTATCGCGACTTCATCGCCACGCGCGGTCTGACCGCCCACGGCCTGGCGCTGGAGGCCCAGAAGGTCGACGCCCGCGTCGAGGCCGACCATCCCATCGCCTGGTTCGCCCGCCGCATCCGCGACACCCACGACATCTGGCACACCCTGACCGGCTACGGCACCGACGTGGTGGGGGAAGCCTGCATCCTCGGCTTCACCTATGCCCAGGTCCCCAATCCCGGCGTCGCCGTCATCGCGCTGGGCGCCGCGCGGGAGTTCCGCCGCCGCCACAAGGGTCCGCCCTACATGAAGGCGGTGATGGAGGGATACCGGCTGGGAAAGGCAGCCAAGCCGCTCGTCTGCGAGGACTATGCCGCCCTGCTCGCCGAGCCGCTGGACGCCGCCCGTGAGCGGCTGAACATCGGGCGGCCCGAGACCTACCACGCGATCCCCTTCGCGGAGCGCGAGACCTATCTTCTGCTCGCCGCCTGACGTAATGCGAGTAGGCGCTCGCATACAGGCTCATGGCCGATGAAGAAAATCCCCACGCAAGGCCGCTCCCGGCAGACGGTGGACGCCCTGGTCGAGGCGACCGCCCTGACCATCGCCGAGCGCGGCTGGGCGGGCTGCACCACCAACCACGTGGCCGCGCGGGCGGGCGTGTCGGTGGGGTCGCTCTACCAGTACTTCTCCAGCCGCGAGGACCTGCTGACGGCCTTGATGGACCGGGAGTTCGCCCGCTTCACCCGCCGCCTGGACGAAGCCATTCCCCGCCTGCTGGACGCGGGGCCGCGCACGGTCGTCCGCACCATCCTGGAGATGGCCTTCGACGAGTGCGAGCGCGACGAGGCCCTGTTCGCCGAGCTGGCCCAGCACTGGCAGGCCACCGGCTCCGGCTTCATCGAGGGGTTGGAGACCTACCTGCTCGACGCCCTGCGGCTGTTCCTGGCCCACCTCTACGAGCGCTACGAGCCGGTGGACGTGCCGACCGTCTCCTTCATCCTGACCAATGGCACCATGCTGGTCGTCACCCGATACTTCACCATGCGGCCCAAGGGCGTGACGCGCGAAAGCCTGATCGACGAGCTGACGGAGCTTTACGTCAGCTACTTCGCCGCCAAGGAGCGCAAGCCGCCCGCCCCCGTCCCGCTCGGGATCGGCAGGGTGGAGTCGCAGGGCGTGAACCTCAGTGGGCGGTCGCCGCGCTGAACCCGGTATGGCCGCATAGCCGGGCGTAGATTTGCGACAGCCGGGTGAAGACGCTGTCCCAGCCGTGACGCAGCACCGCCCGCTCCCGCGCCGCCCGGCGCAGCGCCGAAAGGTCCCGGCGGAACAGCGCCTCGACGGCCCCGGCGAAGGCCGACGGCGTGGAGCGCGGCGCGAGCTGGCCGACGCTCTCGTCCACCGACTCCGCGACCCCGCCCGACGCGATCCCGACGACCGGCAGGCCGCTGGCCAGGGCCTCCAGCACGATCAGGCCGAAGGGCTCGGCGTCGTTGGCGTGGACGAAAGCGTCGCAGCTCGACAGCAACTGGGCGAGAGCCGCCGGGTCGCGCTGGTACGGCAGGTGGATCACCCGGTCCGACGGCGGCGCGGCGGCGCCCGCCCCGACCAGCAGCAGGACATAGGGGTCGCCGAGCCTTTCGACGGCCTCCACGATCACATCCAGCCGCTTCTCCCTGGCCGGTCGCCCGGCGAAGACCAGCAGGCGGTGCCTGTCGGTCAGGCCGAGCCGCGCCCGCAGGCCCGCCGGATCGGCGCGTGCGGGGCTGAAGGCGTCGACGTCGACCCCAAGCGGCAGGGCCTCGACCCGCTCGACCCCGGCCTCGGCCAGCCGCTCGGCCATGTAGCGGCTGGGGGCCACGACCTGTTCGAACTCGCGGTAGATGGTCGCCCAATGCCTGCGCACCGGCTTTTCGGCCCATTCGCCGATGTGCAGCGCGGCCAGGGCGCCGAGGTCGGTATGGCAGAACCCGACGACCGGCACCCCCAGCTTCTCGCCCGCCTTCAGCGCCGCAAGGCCGGGGGTGTAGAGGTCGCCCGCCTCGATCAGCGTCGGGCTCTGGCGCACCAGCCGGTCCATCCACGCGGTCTTGCTGATCGGCCAGCGATAGCCGTCGCCGAAGGGCAGCGGCGCCGCGTAGATCGAGACCTCGCCGTGGCCGTCATAGGCGTCGCGCGGGCCGGGCGCGACCAGCACGTGGCGCACCTGCGGCCTGTGCGCGGCCAGCCACGCGCGCTTGGCGTTCAGGTATCGCTTCACCCCTCCGCTGCGGGGCGCATAGAGCATGGTGGTGTCGACCAGCTTGGCTTGGTCCTGGGCCACTGACTGTCCTTCCGGCGCCGCTTGTCCAGATAAGGGCGGAGGACTGGCGGCGGTTCCCGCTCGGCCGCGTGAAAATGACGCCACCAGCGGGTTCCGTTCGCGCCCACATGCGCCGACCTGTCGCTATAGTCCCGCCACCATGATCGCGCGGAGCTGACGTTGGATTCGATCCTCACCATTCTCACCCTGCTGGTCGCCGTCATCGTCAGCGGTTCGCTGGCGCGGTTCACGCGCCTGCCCCTGCCGCTGGTGCAGATCGCCCTCGGCGGCGTGATCGCCCTTTCCATCGTCAAGACGGTGGAGCTGCGTCCCGAGATATTCTTCCTCCTCTTCCTGCCGCCGCTGCTGTTCCTCGACGGCTGGCGCATTCCCAAGGCCAGCCTGTTCCGCGACCGGGCGATCATCCTGGAACTGGCGCTCGGCCTCGTCGTCCTGACCGTCGTGGGGGTCGGCTTCCTCATCAACTGGCTGATCCCGGCCATGCCGTTGCCGGTCGCCTTCGCCCTTGCGGCGGTGGTCTCGCCGACCGACCCCATCGCCGTCTCGGCCATCGCCAGCCGCGCGCCCATCCCCAAGCGGATGATGCACATCCTGGAAGGCGAATCCCTGCTCAACGACGCCTCGGGCCTGGTTTGCATGCGTTTCGCCGTGGCGGCGATGCTGACGGGTTCATTCTCGCTCTCGGACGCCTTCGTCACCTTCCTGTGGGTGGCCCTGGGCGGCGTCGCCATCGGAGTCTGCGTCACCTGGGCCGTGAGCTGGGGCAAGCAGTGGGTGACAGCGCGGCTTGGAGAGGACACCAGCGCCCAGATCCTCATCAGCCTGCTCATGCCGTTCGGCGCCTACCTGCTGGCCGAGCACTTCCACTGCTCGGGCATCCTGGCGGCGGTGGCCGCGGGCGTCACCATGGGCTTCATCGAACAGTCCGGACAGGCGCTGGGCGTCACCCGCGTACGCCGCGCCGCCGTCTGGGACACGGTCCAGTTCGCCGCCAACGGCGTGATCTTCGTGCTGCTGGGCGAGCAGCTTCCCGGCATCCTGTCACGCGCCGCACAGACGGTTCTGCTGACCGGCCACCACGAGCCCTGGTGGCTGGCGGTCTACGTCCTGGTCATCAGCGCCGCCCTGGCGACCTTGCGGTTCGCCTGGGTGTGGACCTCGCTGCGGCTGACCCTGTTCCGGGCCCGGCGCCGTGGAGACCGCCCCCAGAAGACGAGCTGGCGACTGGTCCTGGCCATGTCGTTCGCGGGCGTCCGCGGCGCCATCACCCTGGCCGGCGTCCTGACCCTGCCGCTGACCCTCACCACCGGCGAGGCTTTCCCCGCCCGCGACCTGGCCATCTTCCTGGCCGGCGGGGTGATCGTCCTGTCGCTGCTGGTCGCGAGCGTCGGCCTGCCCCGCGTGCTGAAAGGCCTGGAGCTGCCGCCCGAGCCGTCCGGCCAGGCGCAGGAGGACCAGGCCCGCGCCGCCGCGGCGGAAGCGGCGATCCGCGCCATCGAACAGGCGCAGCACGCCATGGCCGATGGCGGCGTCGACGTGGATCTATCGACCGAAGTCGCGGCCCGGATCATGGAGCTCTACCGCCAGCGTATCGAAAGCCGGACGCAAAGCCCCGAGGCGACCGAGATCGGCCGCAGGGCGGAACAGATCGAGCGCCGGCTGCGGCTGGCGGGGGTGCGCGCGGAGCGGGACGAGATTTTCCGCCTCGGGCGCGACCGGAGCCTGGACGAGGAAGCCGCCCGCAGGATCGTCCGCGAGCTGGATCTGCTGGAAACGCGCTACAGCGGCTGATCGAGCGCGCCGGCGCCCATGGCTATTCCTCGAATTCGATGTAGCCGTTCTGCAGCACCACCATGTCTCGCTCGATCGCGCGGGCCCGGAGCGAGGCGCGACCAGGGCCTTCACGCCAGATGGCGATGTCCAGGGCCTCGCCCGGATAGACGGGGCTGGAGAAGCGTACGTCGAAGCGACGCAGGCGTTCTGGCCGGTCGCCGCACAGAGCCTTGACCGCCGCCCGCCCGGCGAGGCCGTAAGTGGCCAGGCCATGCAGAATCGGACGGTCGAAGCCCGCCTGGGCCGCCACGGCGGGATCGGCGTGGAGCGGGTTGTAATCCCCGGAGAGCCGGTAGATCAGCGCCTGCTCCGGCCGGGTGTACATACGGACCACCTGGTCGGCGGTGCGGTCCGGTATGGAATGTGGCTGCGGCGCGCCGTCGGAGCGGCCGCCGAACCCGCCGTCGCCCCGCAGGAAGGAGCACTGGCGCACGGTGGCGATCAGGTCGCCCGTCGCCTCGTCGTAGATGCGCCGGCTGGAGAACAGCACCGCCCCCTTCTCGGCGCCCTTGTCATAGATCTCGTCGATGGTGGTGACGCCGCGCAGCCGGCCCTCGACCGGCAAGGTGCGGTGCAGCTCGATCGACTGCTCGCTGTGCAGGATTTTCCGCCAGGTCAGGCCGTACTTCGGCTCCTTGGCCCAAAAGCCCGGATAGGCCAGCACCACCGCCATGGTCGGCAGCGCCTTCAGCCCGTCCTCGTAGACGAACTGCAGTTCGGCCGGGTCGGTCGGCGCGCCCAGTCCCGCCCCGACGCCGAGGGCGTAGAGGATGGTGTCCCGCACGCTCAGCGCCTGGGGCGATTCTATGGGCGGCAGGCCCATCAGGTAGTCGTAGTCGAGAGCCATCGCGGCGACCTCAGGATTCCAGGTGAACACTTCGGGCGAGACCGTGGCCGCTACCGTCACCGACGCGGCAGGCGCGCCGCGCTACATCGTCACCCCACGGTGTTCGGCCAAGGTCGCCACGCGGCTGGGCGTGTGGGTCATGGACTGCGCCTGTGGGGCATTTCAGACCCTTACCCTACAACGGCTTGAGGAGTGGTGGGCGGCGAGGGGTTCGAACCCCCGACCCTCTCGGTGTAAACGA
>CAZOHI010000052.1:0-18639 GCA_964579695.1 uncultured Caulobacter sp.
AGGGAGAGGGATTGTCATCACCACCACCGTTCAGCTTTGGCGCGGAACCCCGCCGCCTTCTCGACCGCCCCGGCGACCGAGAACACCGTGCCCTCGTCCAGCGGACGGCCGATGATCTGGAGGCCCAGCGGCAAACCCTGCGCATCCAGCCCGGCCGGCAGGCTCAGGCCCGGCAGGCCCGCGAGGTTCGTCGTCACCGTGAACACGTCGTTGAGGTACATCGCGATCGGATCGGCCGCCCGCTCCCCCAGCGCGAACGCCGCGCTCGGGGCGGTGGGCGTCAGCAGGGCGTCGCACTTTTCCCACGCCGCCTCGAAGTCGTCGGCGATGCGGCGGCGGACCTTCTGGGCCTTCAGGTAATAGGCGTCGTAGTAGCCGGCGCTCAGGACGTAGGTCCCGATCATGATCCGGCGCTTGACCTCCTCGCCGAAGCCCTGCGCCCTCGTGTTCTCGTAGACCTCGGTCAGGTTGCCGCCCTCGGCCCGCAGCCCGAACCGCATCCCGTCGTAGCGGGCGAGGTTCGAGGACGCCTCGGCGGGCGCCACGATGTAATAGGCCGGCAGCGCGTACTTCGTATGCGGCAGCGACACCTCGACGATCTCGCAGCCCGCCTCCTTCAGCCATTCGACGCCCTGCGCCCACAGGGCCTCGATCTCGGCGGGCATGCCGTCGACGCGGTACTCCTTGGGCACCCCGATCCGCAGGCCCTTCACCGACTTGCCGACGAAGCTGGCGAAGTCCGGCGTCTCGACCGGCAGGCTGGTGGAGTCCTTCGGGTCGTGCCCGGCCATCGAGTTGAGCAGGATCGCCGCGTCCTCGACCGTCTTGGCGATCGGCCCGGCCTGGTCCAGCGACGAGGCGAAGGCCACGATGCCCCAGCGCGAGCAGCGGCCATAGGTCGGCTTGATCCCCACCGTTCCGGTGAAGGCGGCGGGCTGGCGGATCGAACCGCCGGTGTCGGTCGCCGTCGCCCCCAGGCACAGGTCCGCCGCCACCGCCGCCGCCGAGCCGCCCGACGAGCCGCCGGGGGTCAGGGACTGGTTGCCATGGGCCGCCCGCCAGGGATTAATTACCGGCCCGAAGGCGCTGGTTTCATTGGATGAACCCATGGCGAATTCATCCAGGTTCAGCTTGCCCAGCATCACCGCCCCATCGCGCCACAGGTTGGACGTGACGGTGGACTCATAGGTCGGCACGAAGGGCTTGAGGATGTTCGAGCAGGCCGTGGACCGCACGCCCTCGGTGCAGAACAGGTCCTTGACCCCCAGCGGCACGCCTTCCAGCGGCCCCGCCTCGCCCGCCGCGATGCGGGCGTCGGAGGCCTTGGCCATCTCCATCGCCTTCTCGGGCGTCTCCAGCACATAGGCGTTGAGCGCCCGCGCGGCCTCGACGGCGTCCACATGGGCCTTCGTCAGTTCGGCGGACGAGAATTCCTTGGCCTTCAGGCCGTCGACGGCGGCCTTCAGCGTCAGGGACGTGAGCGCGCTCATTATTCCACCACCTTCGGCACGACGTAGAAGCCGTCGGCGGACTTCGGCGCGTTGGACAGCACCCGGCGGCTGTCGCCCCCGTCGCTGACCACATCCTCGCGCATCGGCAGGACGGCGGCCACGGCCGAGGTCATCGGCTCGACGCCGTCGGTGTTCACCTCGCCCAGTTGCTCGATCCATTGCAGGATGCCCGAAAGCTCCTGCGCGAGCGGTTCGATCCGCTCCTCGGGTACGGCGATACGGGCGAGCCGTGCGACCTTGCGAACGGTCGCGGCGTCGATGGCCATCGGGGCCTCCTTAGGGTTCGCGGCAGGGGTTAGCCGCGCAACCGCGCCGATTCAAGGTATTGAGGCGTCCATGCCCGTCCTCGACCTCACCGAAATGCCCCGCTTCACCCCGCTGGTGGGCCTCGACCTGGGCGAGAAGACCATCGGGGTGGCGGTGTCCGACGGCACCCAGACGATCGCCAGCCCCCTCTCCCTGATCCGCAAGACCAAGTTCACGGACGACGCGAACGCCCTCTTCAAGCTGATGGAGAGCCGGGGCGCGGGCGGCGTCGTCATCGGCCTGCCGGTCAACATGGACGGGACGGAGGGGCCGCGCTGCCAGTCCAGCCGGGCGTTCGGGCGCAACCTGCTGCGGCTGCGCGACCTGCCCATCGCCTTCTGGGACGAGCGGCTGTCCAGCGCCGCCGTCAACCGGGTGCTGATCGACGAGCACGACGTCAACCGCAAGCGGCGCGGCGAGGTCGTGGACAAGATGGCCGCCGCCTGGATTCTCCAGGGCGCGCTGGAGCGTTTGCGCAACGGGTGAATCCCACCTAGAACGCCAGCTTATGACGGCGACCGCCCCTGGCCTGGATGAAGTCCGTGCGCGGACCTTTCCCTTCCCCCGCCGCCATTTCCTTTCCGCAGGCGACCTGAACGCGCCCGACGCCATGCGCCTGCTGGACCTGGCCGACGGGTTCGTGGCCCTGAACCGCCGCACCTCGAAGAAGCTCGACCTGCTCAAGGGTCGCACGCTGATGAACCTGTTCTTCGAGAACTCGACCCGCACGCAAAGCTCCTTCGAGCTGGCGGGCAAGCGGCTGGGCGCGGACGTGGTCAACATGAGCCCCCGCTCCTCCTCCATGTCGAAGGGCGAGACGCTGATCGACACGGCGGTGACGCTCAACGCCATGCAGCCGGACCTGCTGGTCGTGCGCCACGGCTCGTCCGGCGCGGCGGACCTGCTGGCCCAGAAGGTGAGCGGCAGCGTCGTCAACGCCGGGGACGGGCAGCACGAGCATCCGACCCAGGCCCTGCTCGACGCTCTGTCGATCCGCCGGGCCTTCGGGCGGGTCGAAGGGCTGACTGTGGCGATCTGCGGCGACATCCTGCACAGCCGCGTGGCGCGCTCGAACGTGGCGCTGCTGAACACCCTGGGCGCCCATGTGCGGCTGGTCGGGCCGCCGACCCTGATGCCGTCCGGCGCCGACCGCTGGGGCGCGGAGGTCCACAACCGCTTGCGCGACGGGATCGCGGGCGTGGACGTGGTGATGATGCTGCGCCTGCAAATGGAGCGGATGCAGGGGGCGCTGGTCCCCTCGACCCGAGAGTATTTCCGCTTCTACGGCCTCGACCGCGAGAAGCTGGCCCTGGCCGCGCCGGGGGCCAAGGTCATGCACCCCGGCCCGATGAACCGGGGCGTGGAGATCGACAGCGACGTGGCCGACGATCCGGCCGTCAGCCTGATCCAGGACCAGGTGGAGATGGGCGTCGCCGCCCGCATGGCCGTGCTGACCTGCCTCGCCGCGCGGCTGGACAACGCCTGATGCCGCAGCAACAGCCCCTCGCCTTCCTCAACGCCCGGCTGGTGGACCCGGAAACCGGCTACGACGGTCCCGGCGCGCTGCTGGTCAAGGACGGCGTGATCGCCGACGTGGTCAGGGGCGCGCTGGACGCCCCCTCCGGCCTTCAGGTCGTGGATTGCGGCGGCGCCATGCTGGCCCCCGGCCTCGTGGACCTGCGGGTCAAGACCGGCGAGCCCGGCGCCGAGCCGAAGGAGACGCTGAAGTCCGCCGCCCGCGCCGCCGCCGCCGGGGGCGTGACCTCCATCGTCGTGCAGCCGGACACCGACCCGGCCGTGGACGACCCCTCCGTCGTGGACTTCATCCTGCGCCGGGCGCGGGACATCGAACTGGTCCACGTCTACCCCGCCGGGGCCGCCACCAAGGGGCTGGGCGGCGAGCGGATGGCCGAGATCGGCCTGATGCGCGAGGCGGGCTGCGTCTACGTCACCGATGTGGACCGCCCCATCGTCGATTCGAAGGTGATGCAGCGGGTCCTGGCCTACGCCAAGGGCTTCGACACCCTGGTCGCCCACCGCCCGGTCGATCCCTGGCTGGCGAAGAACGCCGCCGCCACCTCCGGCGAGTTCGCCGCGCGGATGGGCCTGCCGTCGGTCCCACCGCTGGCCGAGCGGATCATGCTGGAGCGGGACCTCGCCCTGGTCGAGCTGACCGGCGCGCCGCTGCTGGTGGACCAGATCACCACCGCCTGCGCGCTGGAGAGCCTGGCGCGCGGCCGCGCCAGGGGCCTGCCGGTGTCGGCGACCGCCTCGATCAACCACCTCAGCTTCAACGAACTGGACATCGGCGAGTACCGCACCTTCGCCAAGCTCGATCCGCCGCTCCGGGCCGAGGACGACCGCCAGGCGCTGATCGAGGCGGTGGCGCAGGGGCTGGTCGAGGTGATCGTCTCCGCCCACGCCCCAGCCCCGGCCGAGGACAAGCGCCTGCCCTTCGACGAGGCCGCGCCGGGCGCCGTGGGGCTGGAGACGCTTCTGCCCGCCCTGCTGACCCTTTGCCACGAGGGCCGCATCCCGCTGATCGACCTGATCCGCACCGTGACGCTGGCCCCGGCCAAGCTGATCGGCCTGCCCGCCGGGCGGCTGGCCAAGGGCGCGCCGGCCGACCTCGTGCTGTGCGACCTCGGCGCGCCGGTCGTCATCGACGCCGACAAGCTGATCTCGAAATCCAAGAATTCGCCCTTCGACGGGCGGCGGCTCCAGGGCCGGGTCTTGATGACGCTGGTCGATGGCCGCATCGTGCACCGGGCCGCCGACTAACCGGGGCTGGGGGAAGGCATCATGGAATCACTCGCCGGCGCCGTCTGGCTGACGCTCGCCTTGGCCGTGGCAGGCGGCTACCTGCTGGGCTCCATCCCCTTCGGCCTGATCGCCACGCGGCTGGGCGGGGCGGGCGACATCCGGCAGGTCGGCTCGGGCAACATCGGCGCGACCAACGTGCTGCGCACCGGCCGCAAGGACCTGGCCGCCATCACCCTGCTGGGCGACGCGGGCAAGGGGGTGGTGGCCGTGCTGGCCGCCCGCGCCCTGACCCACGACAGCGCCGCCGTCGTGGCGCTGGCGGGCGGGGCGGCCTTCCTGGGGCACCTCTTCCCCGTCTGGCTCAGGTTCAAGGGCGGCAAGGGGGTGGCGACCTTCTACGGCGTGCTGCTGGCCGCGGCGTGGCCGGTGGGCCTGCTGGCGGCGGCGACATGGCTGGCGATGGCGGCCCTGTTCCGCATCTCCTCGCTGGCGGCCCTGACGGCGGCGGCGCTGGCGCCCCTCTTCGCCTTCGCCACCGACCAGCCGCTGCCGATGGTGTGGCTGGCGCTGTTCATGGCGCTGCTGATCTACGTCCGCCATCGCGAGAACATCGCCCGGCTGCTGAAGAACGAGGAACCGCGCATCGGCGGCAAGAAGTGACCGACGCGGAACGGCTGGCCTGGCTGCGGCTGGCGCGGACGGAGAACGTCGGCCCGGTCGCCTTCAGCCACCTCCTCGGCCGCTACGGCTCGGCGGGCAAGGCGCTGGCCGCCATCCCGGAGCTGTCGCGGCGCGGAGGCCGGATTTCCCCCCTCGCCGTCCCGAGCGAATCCGACGCCGAGCGCGAACTGGAGATGGGAGAGCGGTTGGGCGCGCGCCTGCTCCTGTCCAAAGAGCCGGACTTTCCCCGCCTGCTGGCCGCCATCGACCCGCCGCCGCCGCTGATCTGGGCGCGGGGCCATGTCGCCCTGCTCCACCGCCCCTGCATCGCCATCGTCGGCGCGAGGATCGCCTCGGCGGGCGGCCAGCGGTTCGCGCGGGGACTGGCGGGGCAGCTCGGGGCGGCCGGGCACGTCGTCGTCTCCGGCATGGCGCGCGGCGTCGACGGGGCGGCGCACGAGGGCGCCCTGCCCACCGGGACGGTCGCGGTGCTGGGCGGCGGGGTGGACGACGTCTATCCGCCCGAGCACGCGGGCCTCTACGAGCGGCTCATCGCCGATGGCTGCGTGGTGTCCGAGAGCGCGCCGGGCCGCCGGGCGCAGGCGCGCGACTTCCCCCGCCGCAACCGCATCATCTCCGGCCTGTCGCTGGGGGTGGTGGTGGTCGAGGCCGAGCTGAAGTCCGGCTCCCTCATCACCGCGCGCCTGGCCGCCGAGCAGGGCCGCGAGGTCCTCGCCGTGCCGGGCTCGCCGCTGGACCCCAGGGCGCGGGGGACCAACGACCTGCTGCGCCAGGGCGCGGCCATCTGCGAGAACGCCGAGGACGTGCTGCGGGCGCTGGAGCGCCTGCCGACCCTGCGCGAGCGCGACCGCGAGGGCTACGCCGCCCCCATCGACCAGGCCGCCCTCGACGCGGCGGTCGAGGCGCTGCGGGACAGGGTCGAGGCCCTGCTCTCCCCCACCCCCGTCTCGCGGGACGAGATCGTGCGCGCCACGCAGGCGCCGGCGCCCGCCGTCTTCGCAGCCCTGGTCGAACTGTCGCTGGCCGGGCGCTGCGAGCTGCTGCCCGGCGGAATGGTCTCAGCCGCCTAGGTCCTCGCCCACGGGCAGGGTGCGGGCGGCCTGAATGGCGATCAGGCGCAGGGCGGCGGCCAGGTCGCGCTCGCCCGCCCGCTCGGCGAGCGTGGCGAGTTCGCCCGTCATCTCCTCGATGTAGGCGGTGATGGTCACGGACGTGGCTTCGATCTGCGCAGCGGCCCGCATGAGTGGTCCCTTCGAATTTACACCCGTATAAGTAGCGCATTACTAACGGTTGCATTCATTCATAACAAGGACCCGCGTTGACAGAGCGGCATGTGCGCCCCCACTTTCCGCCCCTTCCCGGCATCCGCCGCCCCAAGGTCGCAAGCCCCACCGCATGAACGTCGTCGTCGTCGAGAGCCCCGCCAAGGCAAAGACCATCAACAAGTACCTTGGCCCGGGCTTCAAAGTGCTCGCGTCATACGGCCACGTGCGGGACCTGCCGTCCAAGGACGGCTCGGTGCAGCCGGACGACGACTTCGCCATGAGCTGGGAAGTGGACGCCAAGTCCGCCAAGCGCCTGTCGGACATCGCCGAGGCCCTGAAGGGCGCCGACCGCCTGATCCTGGCCACCGACCCGGACCGCGAGGGCGAGGCCATCTCCTGGCACGTGCTGGAGGTCCTGAACCGCAAGAAGGCGCTGAAGGGCGCCACCGTCCAGCGGGTCACCTTCAACGCCATCACCAAGAACGCCGTGCAGGAGGCCATGGGCCGCCCGCGCGACATCGACATGGAGCTGGTCGAGGCCTACCTCGCCCGCCGGGCGCTGGACTACCTCGTCGGCTTCACCCTCTCGCCGGTGCTGTGGCGCAAGCTGCCGGGCTCGCGCTCGGCAGGAAGGGTGCAGTCGGTGGCCCTGCGCCTGATCGTCGACCGCGAGATCGAGATCGAGGCTTTCCGGACCCAGGAATACTGGACCGTCGACGCCGACGTCTCGGCCGGGTCCGATCCCTTCGCGGCCCGCCTCGTCAAGCACGAGGGCAGGAAGCTCACCAAGTTCGACCTGCCGGACGAGACCTCGGCCCACGCGGCCCGCGCCGCCGTGCAGGCCGCGACGTTCAAGGTCGCCGCCGTCGAGCGCAAGCCCACCAAGCGCACCCCGCCGCCGCCCTTCACCACCTCCACGCTCCAGCAGGAAGCGGCCCGCAAGCTCGGCTTCTCGGCCCAGCGGACCATGCAGGCGGCCCAGAAGCTGTACGAGGGCGTCGACATCGGCGGCGAGACGACCGGTCTCATCACCTATATGCGGACCGACGGCGTGCAGGCCGCACCCGAGGCGCTGGACGAGGCGCGCGGCGTCATCGCCGGCATCTACGGCCGCGAGTACGTCCCCGAGACCGCCCGCCACTACAAGACCAAGGCCAAGAACGCCCAGGAGGCCCACGAGGCCATCCGCCCCACCAGCCTGAACCGCAACCCCGGCAAGCTGAAGCTGGAGGGCGACCTGGGCCGCCTCTACGAGCTGATCTGGAAGCGGATGATCGCCTCGCAGATGGAGGCGGCGCGGATCGAGCGCACCACCATCGACCTCGACAGCGAGGACGGCCGCACGGGCCTGCGCGCGACGGGCCAGGTGGTGCAGTTCCCCGGCTACCTCGCCGTCTACGAGGAAGGCCGCGACGACGCCGAGGACGAGGACTCGGCCCGCCTGCCCGCCGTGAACGAGGGCGCCTCGGCCCGCGTCATCGCCGCCCGCGCCGACCAGCACTTCACCGAGCCGCCCCCGCGCTATTCCGAAGCCAGCCTCGTCAAGAAGATGGAGGAGCTGGGCATCGGGCGGCCCTCGACCTACGCCTCGATCCTGACGGTGCTGCGCGACCGCGCCTATGTCCGCATGGACAAGAACCGCTTCATCCCGGAGGACAAGGGCCGGCTGGTCACCGCCTTCCTGGAGCAGTTCTTCCGCCGTTACGTGGAGTACGACTTCACCGCCGCGCTGGAGGAGAGGCTCGACCTCGTGTCGGCGGGCGAGCTGGACTGGAAGACGCTGCTGCGCGACTTCTGGAAGGATTTCCACGCCGCCGTCGGCGAGATCGGCGAGCTGCGCACCACCAACGTGCTGGACGCGCTGAACGAGGCCCTGGGCCCGCACATCTTCCCCGACAAGGGCGACGGCGCCGACCCGCGCGCCTGCCCGACCTGCGGCTCGGGGCGGCTCAGCCTGAAGACCGGCAAGTTCGGCGCTTTCATCGGCTGCTCCAACTATCCCGAATGCCGCTTCACCCGCCCCATCGCCCAGTCCGAGGGCGAGGAGCAGGCCGAGGCGGGCGACCGCGAACTGGGGACCGATCCCAAGACCGGCCACACCATCTGGCTGAAGGCCGGGCGCTTCGGCCCCTACGTCGAAGAGGCGAACGGCGGCGCGCCCAAGCGCGCCAGCCTGCCCAAGCTGTGGCCGCCGGCCTCGATGGACCTCGACAAGGCCCTGCGCCTCCTGAACCTGCCGCGCGAGGTCGGGATGCACCCGGAGGACGGCAAACCGATCCTGGCGGGCATCGGGCGCTACGGCCCCTACGTCCAGCACGACGGCGCCTACGCCAACCTGGAGAGCCCGGACGAGGTGTTCGAGGTCGGCATCAACCGCGCCGTCGCCGTGCTGGCCGAGAAGAAGGCCGGGCGGAAGGGCGGACGCGGCGAGGCGTCGGCGCTGAAGGACCTCGGCGCCCACCCCGAGGACGGCGCGCCGGTGAAGATCCTGTCGGGCCGCTTCGGGCCGTACATCAAGCACGGCTCGACCAACGCCAATGTGCCGAGGGGCAAGGACCCCCAGGACGTGACGCTGGAAGAGGCCGTGGGCCTGCTGGCCGAGCGCGCGGCCAAGGGCGGCGGGACGAAGAAGAAGGCCGCGCCGAAGAAGGCTGCGGCGAAGCCGAAGAAAGCCCCGGCGAAGAAGAAGGCCTGACCGCCCTTCTCCCCCGTGGGAGAAGGAAGAAGGCTCATGCTCCAATTCCGCCCGAACCGCGTTAAGGGATGGTCATGGCCAAGCCCTCCGCTCCCCGCACGTCCAAGCCCGCCCACGGGCTGCCCGACCGCGACACCCTGCTGCGCTACATCCGCGAGGCGGGCGAGACCAACAAGGCCGACATCGCCAAGGTCTTCGGCCTGAAGGGCGCCGACCGGCGGGCGTTGCGCGAGATGCTGCGGGAACTGGAAGCCTCCGGCGCGCTGGGCAAGCGCGGACGGCGGGGCCTGTCCGAGGCCGGCGCCCTGCCCCCCGTCGGCGTGGCGGACGTGGTCGAGCGCGACGCCGACGGCGACCTGTTCGTGAAGCTGTCCAAGGGCGGCGACGACACGCCCCTGGCCCGCCTCGCCCCCGACAAGCGCGAGGTCGTGGGCGGCGCGCCCGGCGTCGGCGACCGCGTGCTGGTGCGCTTCGAGCGGCTGGAGACCGGCGAGGTCGAGGCCAAGCTGATCAAGCGGCTGGGCCAGAGCGCCCACCGCATCCTCGGCGTCGTGCGCAAGAGCCGGGGCAGCGTGCGGGTCGAGCCCGTCGACCGCCGCACCAAGGAGACCATCGTCCTCTTCGAACCGGGCGAGCTGAAGGACGGCGACCTCGTCATCGCCCAGGTTGCTGGCCCCCTCAGCCGCGACAGTCACCGGGGCAAGGTGCTGGAAGTCGTCGGCCGCGAGGACCAGCCGCGCGCCGCCTCGCTGATCGCCATCCACACCCACGGCATCCCCACGGGCTTCTCGGCCGCCGCCGAGGCCGAGGCGGAAGCCGCCGAGCCTCCGACCCTTTCCGGCCGCGAGGACCTGCGCGACCTGCCGTTCGTGACCATCGACCCGATGGACGCCCGCGACCACGACGACGCCGTCCACGCCCATCCCGACCCGGACCCGAAGAACCCCGGCGGCTGGATCGTCTGGGTCGCCATCGCCGACGTGGCCGCCTACGTCCGCCCCGGCTCGGCCCTGGACCGAGAGGCGCGGGAGAAGGGCAACAGCGTCTACTTCCCCGACCGGGTCGAGCCGATGCTGCCCGAGCGGCTGTCGAACGGCC
Organism: uncultured Caulobacter sp.; assembly: GCA_964579695.1. GTDB lineage: Bacteria > Pseudomonadota > Alphaproteobacteria > Caulobacterales > Caulobacteraceae > Caulobacter. Next base: position 10,320 of record CAZOHI010000052.1, read on the forward strand.
TGTGCTCCCTCCGCGAAGGCGAGAACCGGGCCTGCCTGGCCGTGCGGATGGTCTTCGACAAATCCGGCCGCAAGACCGGCCACAAGTTCGTGCGCGGCCTGATGCGCTCGGCCGCCAAGCTGGCCTACGAGGAGGCGCAGGCGGCCATCGACGGCGATCCGGGCGAGAAGGCCGGTCCCCTGCTGGACGCCGTGCTGAAGCCGCTGTGGAGCGGCTACCACGTCATGCTGAAGGGCCGGCAGGCGCGCTCTCCCCTCGCCATCGAGAGCCCCGAGCGCAAGGTCACGATCAGCCCCCAGGGCGAGGTCGTCTCCATCACCCGGCGCGAATCGCTGGAGGCGCACCGCCTGATCGAGGAGATGATGATCCAGGCCAACGTCTGCGCCGCCGAGACGCTGGAGGCCAAGAGGACGCCGCTGATCTATCGCATCCACGACACGCCCAGCCAGGAGAAGGTCCAGTCGCTGGCCGACTTCCTCCAGACGCTGGGGATCAACTGGTCGAAGGGCGAGGCGCCGCGCACGGACCGCTTCAACCGCCTGCTGGGCGAGACGCGCGAGACGCCCCACGCCGAGATCGTCAACGAGGTCGTCCTGCGCAGCCAGATGCAGGCGGTCTATTCGTCGGAGAACATCGGCCACTTCGGGCTGAACCTGGCGAAATACGCCCACTTCACCAGCCCGATCCGCCGCTATGCCGACCTGATCGTCCACCGGGCGCTGATCCGGGCGCTGGGGCTCGGCCAGGACGGCCTGACCGACGAGGACGTCTCGAAGATCCGCGACACCGCCGAGCGCATCACCTTCGCCGAGCGCCGGGCGATGGCGGCCGAGCGGGACGCCACCGACCGCTACATCGCCGCCTTCCTGGAGGACCGGGTGGGCGCGGAGTTCGCGGGAAGGATCACCGGCGTGACGCGCTTCGGCCTCTTCGTGCGGCTGGAGGAGACGGGGGCGGACGGCCTCGTGCCGGTGTCGAAGCTGGGCGGCGAGTATTTCGTCCACGACGACCGCTCCCATGCCCTGGTCGGCGAGCGCACCGGCCGCCGCTGGCCGCTGGGCATGGCGGTGGAGGTGCGGCTGGTCGAAGCCACCCCGATCACCGGCGGCCTGCTGTTCGAGATGCTCAGCGAAGCCGCCCCCGCCGATCCGAAGGCGCAGAGGCCGCGACTGGGCGTGCGGGGACGGGGGGACCGGCGGCCGCCTCCGGGCCGCGGGCGGCGGAGAGGCTGAGACCATGTCCGAAGACGATCCGCTGCACGAGCCCGGCTACGACCCGCGCCAGGACGGCGCCATGCGCGAGGGCCAGCCCCTCGCCCGGCCCCGCCACGCCGCCACCCTGATCATCGTGCGGCGGGATGGCCCCAGGCCCCGCATCCTGATGGGGCGGCGCAACAAGGGGCACAGCTTCATGCCCGACAAGTGGGTCTTCCCCGGCGGCCGGGTGGACCGGACGGACTTCGGCGCCCCCAGCGCCTCGGAGCTGTCGCCGCAGACGGCCGCCACGCTGGACAAGACCCTGCGCCACGCCAGCCCCCGCCTGCCCCGCGCCCTGGGACTGGCGGCCATCCGCGAAACCTTCGAGGAGGCCGGGCTGCTGCTGGGCAGGCAGGCCCCCTCCCGCCCCGGCGCGGGCCCCTGGCGCGAGTTCCTGGAGGCGGGCGCCCTGCCCGACCTGTCGGCCCTGACGTTCGTGGCCCGCGCCATCACCCCGCCCTACCGGCCCAAGCGCTTCGACGCCCGGTTCTTCATGGCCGACGCCGAATCGCTCGTCAGCCTGGAGCGGCGGCCGGACTGCGGGGAACTGGACGAGATCGCCTGGCTGGAGTTCGAGGAGACGGCTAACTTCGACCTGCCGAACATCACCCGTTTCGTCGTACGGGAGGCGGCTCGGCGGCTGAACGAAGGCGGCGGCCCCGTGCCGTTCCTGCGGATGGCGCGGAACGGACGCCAACTCAGCTATCTCTGAATTGACTTCGGGCGGACGATGAGTATGTTCCGCCGCTCTCAGATTTGCGGCCCCTGGCCGACCGAAGGACGCTTCCGATGGCCAAACCGGCTTCTATCAAGATCCGCCTGAACTCGACGGCGGACACCGGCTTCTTCTACGTGACCAAGAAGAACGCCCGCACCAAGACCGACAAGATGGTGCTGAAGAAGTACGACCCGATCGTGCGCAAGCACGTCGAGTTCAAGGAAGGCAAGATCAAGTAGGCTGCTTCAAGCCCGCGCTTTCGAACGCCCGGTCCCTACGGCCGGGCGTTTTGATTCGGCATCAGGCTGGCCACGAAGCCGATCACGGCGGTGATCAGCAGCCATCCGGCCATGACCAGATAGCCGCCCTGCCCCTCGTGCGGGTCGACCTCGGCGTCGAAGCCGGGAATCAGCGTGAAGAAGGACAGCCACAGCGTCGCGCAGGCGAAACCCCAGGCGCCCGCCAGCCACCGCCCGCCGTCCCGCCGCTCCTTGAGCACCCTGACGCCCGCCACCATGAGCAGGATCGCCGCCGCCGCGTCCGCCAGGACCCAGCCGCTGAAATCCTCGCCCCAATGGCGCAGCGCCGACTGCAAGAGCAGCAACGGCCCGAAACACAGCGCCAGCCATGCGGAGTACTTCCGCAGAGTCATGCCGCTCCTCCCCTGTACTCAATATGAGTAGGGTGTCGGCGCCAAAAGTAAAATAGGAATTTCTAGGCGGCGCGGGCGATCACGCGATTGCGACCGGCGGCCTTGGCCTCGTAGACCGCCCCGTCGGCCCGCTTGAGCAGGGCCTCGGGCGTGTCGTCGTCGAACAGGGTCGCGGCCACCCCGATGGAGATGGTCACGCTGAGCAGCTCCGTCCCGCCAGCCACCCGGAAGGGCGAACCCGCGACGTGCAGCCGGATGCGTTCGGCCACCTTCTGGGCGTCGCCGAGCTTGGCGCCGGGCATGATGACCGTGAACTCCTCGCCGCCATAGCGGCACGGCAGGTCGATGGCCCGCACGTTCGAGGCCAGCCGCACGGCGAACTCGCGCAGCACCTCGTCGCCGACGTCGTGGCCGAAGCTGTCGTTGATCTTCTTGAAGTGGTCGATGTCGATCATCAGCGCCGCGACCGGATCGCCGCCCCGCACCGCCCGGCCGACCAGCGGGCCGAGCTGGCCCTCCATGTAGCGGCGGTTGTGCAGGCCGGTGAGCTGGTCGGTGACGGCCAGTTCGAGCGAGTGGTCGAGGTTGTGACGCAGGAAGTCGGTGTAGCGCTTGCGCTTGATCTGCGTCCGCACCCGGGCGGCCAGCTCCTGCGGGTCGATGGGCCGGGCGAGCAGGTCGTTGACCCCCACCTCCAGCGCCTTGACCATGCGGGGCCGCTCGTCGGTGTCGATGACGGCCAGGATCGGCAGATGGCGCGTGGCCTCGTCCGAGCGGATCATCGAGGCGAAGCGCAGGCCGTCGAAAGCCTTGGCCGCCACGTTGACCAGCACCAGGTCCACCGGCCCCTTGGCGGTCATGTGGGCCTTCTCGGGGTCCGTCTCCAGCACCGGGCGGTGCTCGGTGGACAGCTCCGTCATGATGCGCTGGGCCTGGCGCTCGTTGTCGTCCACGACCAGCACCCGGCCGCCCGTGCCGCCCAGCCGCGCGGCGGCCCCGGCGATGATGCCCATGCGGCGGCCCGAAGCCTCCCGCTGGCGAAGTTCGTCGATGACCAGCTTCAGCCGCGTCAGGCTTTTCACCCGGGCGAACAGCAGCACGTCGTCGATGGGCTTGGTCAGGAACTCGTCGGCCCCGGCGTCGAGGCCCGTGATGCGGTCGCCCCGCCCGTCCAGCGCCGTGACCAGCACGACGGGAATGTGGCGGGTCAGCGGGTCGTCCTTCAGCCGGCGGCAGACCTGGAAGCCGTCCATGCCGGGCATCATCACGTCGAGCAGGATGATGTCGGGCTTCTCGGCGGCGGCCACCGCCAATGCGGTCGCGCCGTCCGAAGCGGTGAGCACGGTGTAGTACTCGGCCGAGAGCTTGGCCTCGAGCAGCCGGACGTTCGCCTCGATGTCGTCGACGACGAGGATACGCGCACTCATCGCCCTACCCCAGGAAACGCCGGATGGTGTCGAGGAAGTGCGACACGGAGATGGGCTTGGAGATGTAGGCCTCGCAGCCGCCCTCGCGTATGCGCTCCTCGTCGCCCTTCATGGCGAAGGCGGTCACCGCCACCACCGGGATGTGGGAGAGGTCGTCGTCTTCCTTAAGCCACTTGGTGACCTCCAGCCCGGAGATCTCCGGGAGCTGGATGTCCATGAGGATCAGGTCCGGCCGGTGCTCGCGGGCCAGGGCGAGCGCCTGCAGCCCTTCGCGGGTCTGCAACGTCTCGTACCCCTGTGCGTCGAGCAGGTCGTGGAAGAGCTTCATGTTGAGCTCGTTATCTTCGACGATGAGGACCTTCTTCGTCATCCCGTCCCCGACCAAACCGAAAAAGCGCGAAAGGACCCGTCTGTCCTCGTCAATTCCGATCCGTCTTCACACGAATATCCTTAAACTGGCGCTAATCCCAGGTTGCCCCCCGGACCCCATGGAAGCCCGCCTCACCGACCTCGACCACGTGACCGTCGATCCGCGCCGCTCCCTCGTCATCGTCGACGTGGACGAGGTGCTGGCCAGGTTCATGGCAGGGCTGGAGACCTACGTCGGCCGCCACGGCTACGAGATGCGGATCACCAGGTTCGCCCTTTTCCAGAGCATCTTCCCGGTGGGGGAGGCCGACTGCGTCGACAGCGCCACGGGGTTGGAGTTGTTCAACAAATTCTTCCTGGAGGGCGCGGGCGACCTGCTGCCCGCCGACGGCGCCGCCGACGCCCTGGCAGACCTCTCGACGCGGGCCGAGGTGGTTATCCTGACCAATGCGCCGGAGCATGGGCGACAGGCCCGCGCCGGGTGGCTGAAGACCCACGGCTTCGACTATCCGCTGGTGATCAACTCGGGGCTGAAGGGTCCGGCGGCGGCGAATCTGGCGGCGCGGACCAGCAGGCGCGCGGTTTTCGTCGACGACCTGCTGCCCAACCTCGAATCGGTCGCCGAATCGGCCCCGGCGGTCGCGCGCTTCCAGATGGTCGCGGACGAACGCCTGCGGCCGTTCGCCCCCAGCCTTCCCGACCGCCATGCGCGGATCGACGAGTGGCCGGCCTTGAAGATGGCCATCGAGGCGGCGATCCTGAACGGATGACACGCATCGGCATCGACTTTGGGGGCACGAAGATCGAGGCGGCGGCGCTGGGGGCGGACGGACAGATCACCGCCCGGCTGCGCAAGCCCAACCCCGGCTCCTACGAGGCCGCCGTCGAAACGGTCCGCGACCTCGTCGCCGCCATCGAGGCCGAGGCGGGCTCAGACGGGGCCAGCGTCGGGATGGGCGTGCCGGGGTCGATCTCCCCCAGGACCGGAATGATCCGCAACGCCAACTCCACCTGGCTGAACGGCAAGCCCTTCCAGCAGGACCTGGAGAAGGTCCTCGGCCGCCCGGTGCGGATCGAGAACGACGCCAACTGCTTCGCCCTGTCGGAAGCCTCCGACGGCGCGGGGGCGGGCGAGGAGGCGGTGTTCGGCGCCATCCTCGGCACCGGCTGCGGCGGCGGCGTGGTGGTGCGCGGAAGGGTCGTGGACGGGGCCAACGGCATCGGAGGCGAGTGGGGCCATATCCCCCTGCCCTGGCCCCGCCCCGAGGAATACCCCGGCAACCAGTGCTGGTGCGGACGGGGAAGCTGCCTGGAGACCTGGGTCTCGGGCACGGGCTTTGTCGAGGACTACGAGCGCGCCACGGGTCGGACGATGAAGGGCGCGGAGATCGTCGCCGCCATGCGGGCCGGAGAGGCCGAGGCCGCCGCCGCCTTCGACCGCTACGTCGACCGGCTGGGCCGGGCGCTGGCGGTGCTGTGCGACATCATCGACCCCCATGTCGTCGTGCTGGGCGGCGGCATGTCGAACGTGGACGAGATCTATCCGCGCATCCCCGAAGCGGTGAAGCGATACGTCTTCTCCGACGTGTTCGAGACAAGGATCGTCAAGGCGGTCCACGGCGACTCCTCCGGCGTGCGGGGGGCGGCGTGGTTGTGGCCAGCCTGATTGCGTGGTTCGACACGCGGCCGCTGGCCGCTGCTCACCATGACTTAGTCATCCTGAGCAGCCCGCGAAGCGGGCGTGTCGAAGGACGCGCCCCGTGAAGGCCCTCTGCCGCGACTGCTTCTGGGCCGGCGAAGCCCACCCGCGCCGCTGCCCCTCCTGCGCCTCGCCCCGCATCGCGGCGCACGAGGAACTGGCCAGCCTCTCCATCGCCCACATGGACTGCGACGCCTTCTATGCCTCGGTGGAGAAGCGCGACCGGCCGGAGCTGCGCGACGTTCCGCTGATCGTCGGCGGGGGCAAGCGGGGCGTGGTGACGACCTGCTGCTACATCGCCCGCATGAGCGGCGTGCGCTCGGCCATGCCGATGTTCAAGGCGCGGCGGCTTTGCCCCGAGGCGACCATCCTGTCACCCGACTTCCGCAAGTACCGCACCGAGAGCAGGCGGATCATGGAGAAGGTCCGTGACCTGACGCCGCTGGTCCAGCCGCTGTCGCTGGACGAGGCGTGGATGGACCTGTCGGGCACCGAGCGGCTGCACGGCATGGCGCCGGCCATGACGCTCGCCCACCTCCAGGCCGGGATCGAGGCCGACGTCGGCATCACGGTCTCCATCGGCCTGGCCCCCAACAAGTTCCTGGCCAAGATCGCTTCCGACCTCGACAAGCCGCGCGGCTTCTCGGTCATCGGGGCGGCCGAGGCGCAGGCGTTCCTCGCCGCGCGGCCGGTCTCGATCATGCCCGGCGTCGGCCCGGCCATGGTCGCCTCGCTGGAGAAGGCGGGCCTGCGCACGGTCGGCGACATCGCCAGGGCCGAGCCCCGAGACCTCGCCGACCGCTTCGGGGCCTATGGGCTCAAGCTGCACCAGCTCGCCCACGGCCGGGACACGCGCGCCGTCGACCCCGACGGGCGGCGCAAGACGATCAGCAGCGAGACCACCTTCTTCGACGACATCGCCACCCTGACCGAACTGGAGGACCAGCTCTGGCCCCTGTGCGAGAAGGTCGCCCGCCAGCTCCGCGCCGAGGGGATCGCAGGCCGGGTGGCCAGCCTGAAGCTGCGCCGGGCCGATTTCCAGATCGTCACCCGCAGGCGCACCCTGCCCGTCCCGACCCAGACGGCGCGCACCCTTTTCACCGTCGCGCGCGAACTTCTGGCCCCGGAAATCGACGGGACCTCTTACCGTCTGATCGGCGCGGGCCTATCTGACTTCGTCCCGGCGGAGGACGCCGCCAGCGACTTCTTCGCCGGGGACGAGCGGCGGGCGCTCAGCGGCGAGAAGGCCGTCGACGCGCTCCGGGCCAGATTCGGCGCTGAATCGGTGGTCTCGGGGCGTTCCCTGCGCCGCAAAACGTGACTTCACCGCGCCAATCGGGCGCACCGCGGCCGACAACCCTTCCAAACCGGCCGCGTTTCCATATCTAATCAGGTGTCGGCGGGACTCATGCGGCCCCGCCGGGGAGCGTGGGAGACAATGCCCGAAAGGCGACAGAACGGAGCAGGCGCAGGTCCTGGAGCGGCGATCGTCACGCAGACGAAGCCCAAGACCCAGAAGCCTTCACTGTATCGCGTTCTGATTTTGAACGACGATTACACGCCGATGGAGTTCGTCGTGTACGTGCTTGAGCGGTTCTTCAACAAGTCACGCGAAGACGCGACTCGGATCATGCTGCACGTGCACCAGAACGGCGTGGGGGTCTGCGGAGTCTTCACCTACGAGGTTGCCGAAACCAAGGTGGCCCAGGTGACGGATTCCGCCCATCGGCACCAACATCCCCTTCAGTGCACCATGGAAAAGGATTGAGCGGCAAATGCCCTCGTTTTCGCGCAACCTCGAAGAATCCCTCCACCGGGCCGTCGCTTACGCCAACCAGCGCAAGCACGAGTACGCCACGCTGGAGCACCTGCTGCTGTCCCTCATCGACGATGAGGACGCCGCCGGGGTGATGCGCGCCTGCGACGTCGACCTCGCGGCGCTGAAGAAGAGCCTCGTGGGCTACCTCGACACCGAGCTGCGCTCGCTGATCGTTGACGACGGCGACGACGCCAAGCCGACCGCCGGGTTCCAGCGCGTGATCCAGCGCGCGGTCATCCACGTGCAGTCGTCCGGCCGCGACGAGGTGACGGGCGCCAACGTGCTGGTCGCCGTCTTCTCCGAGCGCGAAAGCCACGCCGCCTACTTCCTGCAGGAGCAGGACATGACGCGGTACGACGCGGTGAACTTCATCGCCCACG
>CAZOHI010000053.1:0-18450 GCA_964579695.1 uncultured Caulobacter sp.
TCGTCTTGGTGAAGGTCATGTTCGGGACCTGGGTGATCAGGTCCGGGCCGCCGGCCACTTGCCGGTTGGTCAGGTCTTCCTGGGTGAACGCGCTGATGGCGATCGGCACGTCCTGGATGTTCTCTTCCCGCTTCTGCGCCGTGACGATGAGCGCGTCAACGTCCCCCCCGGCGCCTGCGGACTGGGGGCCGCCGCCGCCCTCCTGCATGATCAGGAACATGTCGCCCTGGCGGCGGAAGGACAGGCCCGTGCCCGCGAGCAGCTCGCGCAGGGCGGCCTCCGGGTCGGTGGCGCTAGTCACGCCGCCGCTCACCTTGCCGAGGGCCATCTCGGGCTTGAACATCACCGTGTGGCGGCTCTGCACGCCGAAGGTGTTGAGCGCGGTTTCCAGGGACTGGGCGGGAATATTGAATTCGCCGGCGTCTTCGGCCTGGGCGATGCCGCCGAAAGCTATGACGGCGGAAATGGCGGCCCCGCAAAGCAGATGCGGACGCCGCGACCGGCGAGCTTGATACATCACTTGATCCCCCCTGTTCTTGGAAGGGCGCTGGGCCCTCACTTCGAACAACGCGGATTTCTCGCGGCGCCCTATATCGCCCCGCGCATTTTTTTCCGCGCTCAAGGCGGACCCAGGCGGATGAGGTCCGAGCCGTCTTCCTCAACCTTCGCCATGCGATAGGTCTCGAGGCCTTCGGCGAAGGCGTCTACGTCGCCCGCCCGGAAGGCGCCGCTGATCGGACGGCCGGTCCAGCCGCCGCCTTCGAGCACGATCTTCTTCTCCGAATAGCGGTTCAACTCGGCCACCACCTCGGTCAGGGGCGCGCTGTAGAAGACCAGCTTGCCGGTGGTCCAGCTCGTCTCGCGCTGCACGTCGGCCGGCGTCAGGTTCCACCGCCCGGCGTCATCGGGGGCGGCGCGAAGCTGGGCGCCGGCCGTCATCTCGATGGCCTGCATGGGGGCCGGGGCGTCATTGTCGCTGACGGGCGCGGGAGCCTTGGCCTCGACGCGCACCTTGCCCTCGACCAGCGTGACCTTGAAGGTTCGTCCGTCGTCCACCCGCACGTCGAAGGCGGTGCCGAGCGCCGTGATCGTCCGCCCCCCCGCCGTCACCACGAACGGCCGCTGGGCGTCCCTGGCGACCTTGAAATAGGCCTGCCCCCGGTCGAGGTAGATCAGCCGCCGTCCGTTCGCGGCCCGCGTGCGCACCACACTGTCTGTGTTCAGGATCACCTGCGAACCGTCCGGCAGGGTCACGGTCGCCCGCTGGCCGATCCCCGTGCGGTAGACCTGGTTCGAGAAATGCTTGCCTGGCCAGAAGGCGTCCGCGCCCCACAGCGCCGCGGTCCCCAGCACGGCGAGCGCCAGCGAAGCGGCGATCAGCCTCCGGGGGGGCGTGAACCTGGGCCGCATCGCCTCCTGCCGCATGGCCATGATGGCCGGATCGTCGCGCATGGCCTCGACGTCGCGCCAGGCGGTCTGCTGGTCCTGGAGCGCGCGGCCGTTGGCGGGGTCGGCGTCCAGCCAGGCGGCCAGCCCGGCAGCCTCCGTGTCGGTCAGGCCCCGGCGGCGGCGGGCGAACCAGTCGGCGGCGGCTTCGTGGACAGCGCTCATCGGCGCTCCTCCACCAGCTCGCCCAGCCGCTGGATGGCGCGGGCGATCAGCGCCTCGACGGCCTTGACGCTCACGCCCATCCGCGCGGCGATCACCGGATAGGTCAGCTCCTCGAAGCGGTGCAGCAGGAAGGCCTGCCGCGCGCGCGGCGGCAAGGCCTGCAACGCCGTCGTCACATGGCCCACGGCCTGGCGCCCGATCAGCACCCGCTCCGGCGACAGGTCGTCCAGGGGGTCGGGGTGCTCGTCGAGCGGATCGAACTTCGTCCACCCTTGCGAGACCCGGCGCCGGTGATGGGTGACCAGCACGTTGGCGGCGGTCTTGAAGAGGTAGCCCTCGATGTTCTCCGGCTGCTCCTTCGCCCCGGCGCCGCGCGCCTGCATCTTCAGGAACACCTCCTGCACGAGGTCCTCGACCTCGCCGGGGGCGGCCTTCTTCTGGAAATAGCGGCGCAGCGCCGGGCCGTACTCGACCATGTAGGACTGCACGCTCTCGCGCCGCTGGTCGGCGGCGTTCCGGGACGGCAATGCGGCGGGCGGTTCCATCGGACCCCGGACAAAGGTGCTCAATGACGAAAACCACCGAAATCCCCGCCACCCTACATCGCCCCTGAGATTTTTTTGAAGGCGTGACAGCGCCGCAGCGCGGTCCTAGAGGCAAAGGCATGGCCTATCGATCGCTCCGGGACTTCATGGCGATGCTGGAGGCGCAGGGCGAACTCGTCCGCGTCCGCGAGCCCGTTTCCACCGTGCTGGAGATGACCGAGATCGGCACGCGCCTGCTCGCGACCGGCGGTCCGGCGGTGCTGTTCGAAAGCCCCATCGGGGCGGATGGCCAGCCGTCGCCCATCCCCTGCCTCACCAACCTGTTCGGCACGGTGAAGCGGGTGGCGATGGGCGTGACGCTGGGCGGCGAGGCCCGCACCACGGCGGCGGAACTGCGCGAGGTCGGCGAGCTGCTGGCCTTCCTGAAAAGCCCCCAGCCGCCGCGCGGCCTGAAGGACGCCATCGGCATGCTGCCCGTCGCCCGGCAGGTGATGGCCATGCGCCCGGCGGTGGTGAAGAAGGCCCCGGTGCAGGAGGTCGTGCTGAAGGGCGACGACATCGACCTCACCGCCCTGCCTGTCCAGACCTGCTGGCCCGGCGAGCCCGCGCCGCTGATCACCTGGCCGCTGGTGGTGACGAAGGGGCCGTCGGCCGACCGCGAGGACGACTTCAACCTCGGCATCTACCGGATGCAGGTGCTGGGCAAGGACCGGGCGATCATGCGCTGGCTGGCGCACCGGGGCGGCGCCCAGCACTACGCCCGGCACAAGAAGGCGGGGAAGCGCGAGCCCCTGCCCGCCTGCGCCGTCATCGGGGCCGATCCGGGGACGATACTGGCCGCCGTTACGCCCGTGCCGGAAACCCTGTCGGAGTACCAGTTCGCCGGCCTGCTGCGCGGAGCCAAAGCCGAGCTGGTCCCGGCCAAGACCGTGCCGCTGATGGTCCCGGCCCAGGCCGAGATCGTCATCGAGGGGCACGTCCTGCTGGACGAGTACGAGGACGAAGGCCCCTACGGCGACCACACCGGCTACTACAATTCCGTCGAGAAGTTCCCGGTCTTCAAGGTCAGCGCCATCACCATGCGGCGCGACCCGATCTATCTCACCACCTTCACCGGCCGCCCGCCGGACGAGCCCTCGGTGCTGGGCGAGGCCCTGAACGAGGTCTTCATCCCCCTGCTGCGCCAGCAGTTCCCCGAGATCACCGATTTCTGGCTGCCGCCCGAGGGATGCAGCTACCGCATCGCCGTGGTGTCGATGAAGAAGGCTTATCCCGGCCACGCCAAGCGCGTGATGATGGGCGTGTGGTCCTTCCTGCGCCAGTTCATGTACACCAAGTGGGTCATCGTCGTGGACGACGCCATCGACGCCCGCGACTGGAAGGACGTGATGTGGGCCATCTCCACCAAGATGGACCCGGCCCGCGACATCACCGTCATCGAGCACACCCCCATCGACTACCTCGACTTCGCCTCGCCGGAATCGGGGCTGGGCTCGAAGATCGGGCTGGACGCCACCGACAAGCTGCCGCCCGAGACGAAGCGCGAATGGGGCGCCGAGATCCGCATGGACGCCAAGGTGGTCGAGGCGGTCACGGAGAAGTGGGCGCGGCTGGGCCTGCCCGGCGAGGGACGGCCGATCTGGCGGTGACTTGCCCTCCGCTCCGAAGCGGTGGCTAATCGCGCCTGCCATAAATGGGGGACGCCATGGACACGGTCGGGTCGGGTCACGCCGCAGCGCTCTGGGTCAGCCTGCACATCTTCCTGATGCTGGTGCTGTCGGTGATGGTGGTGCGCCTGCGCCGCAAGCACCGCGTGGCGCTGGGCGACGAAGGCATCCCGGAGCTGGCCCGCGCCATCCGCGCGTTCGGCAACGCGGCCGAGTACGTGCCCGCCGCCCTGGGCGCCGTCGCCGTGCTGGCCGTGGTCGGCGCGCCACCGCTGGCGGTCCATATCGTCGGCATCCTGCTGTTCTCGGGCCGCGTGGCCCATGCCGTCGGCCTCAGCAACAGCGGCGGGGCGTCGATCCCGCGCGCGGTCGGGATCGTGCTGACGTGGCTGGCCTACATCTTCGCGGGCGCGGCCCTGCTGTTCTACGCCGTCGCCTGAGCGGTTGCTTCCGGCCCGCTCGCGCGTTCATAAGGCCGCATGGACGAAAACCTGTTGCATGACGTCGTCGGCGCGGCCCTGAAGGCGGGCGCCGACGCGGCCGAGGCCGTCTTCGCCGAGCGCCGCTCGCTGTCCGTCACCGTGCGGCTGGGGGCGCTGGAGGAGGTCGAGCGCGAGGAGAGCCGCGACCTGGGCCTGCGCGTCTTCGTGGGCAGGAAGCAGGCCAGCGTCTCGGGCTCCGACATCTCCTCGCAGGCGCGGGGCAAGCTGATCGAGCGGGCCGTGGCCATGGCCCGGCTGGCGCCCGACGATCCCTATGCCGGATTCGCGCCGCGCGATCGGCTGGCGAGCCGCTTCCCCGACCTCGAACTGTTCGACCCGGCCGAGCCCTCCGCCGAGGCGCTGGAAGAGGTCGCCCGACGGACCGAGGGCGCCGCGCGGGCGGTAGAGGGCGTCACCAACAGCGACGGGGGCTCGGCCTCCTGGTCGGCGGGCGAATGGCGGCTGGTCACCAGCGACGGCTTCGCAGGCCCGCACAAGGGCTCCAGCTTCTCCCTGTCGGCCTCGGCCATCGCGGGCGAGGGCTCCAGCATGGAGCGCGGCGGCGAGGGCCGCTCCACCCGCTGGCTGGCCGACCTGCCGGGCGCGGAGGCCATCGGGGCCGAGGCGGGCAAGCGCGCGGTGCAGCGGCTGAACGCCCGCAAGATCGCCTCGACCACCGCCCCGGTGATCTTCGAGAACCGGCTGGCGGCCTCGCTGATAGGACCGCTGGTCGGGGCCATCTCCGGTCCGGCGGTGGCGCGCGGGACCTCCTTCCTGAAGGACAGGCTCGGCCAGCCGGTGTTCGCCAGGGGCGTCAGCATCGTGGACGACCCGCATCGGCCGCGCGGCCTCGGCTCCAGCCCCTTCGATGACGAGGGCGTGGCGAGCGAGCGGCGGGCCATCGTCGACGACGGCGTCTTGACCACCTGGCTGCTGAACAGCGCCTCGGCCCGGCAGCTCGGCATGGAGACGACCGGCCACGCCTCGCGCGGGCTCGCCGGGCCGCCGGGGGTCTCGACCACCAACCTGACCTTGACGCCCGGAACCGACGACCTCGTCGCCCTGATGGCGCAGGCGGGCGAGGGGCTGCTGGTGACCTCGATGTTCGGCCCCTCGCTGAACGGCAACACCGGCGACTGGTCGGTGGGCTGCTCGGGCTTCTGGTTCGCGGGAGGCGAGATCGCCTGGCCGGTCACGGAGATCACCGTGGCGGGCAACCTGATCGACATCTACGGCCGCCTCGTCCCCGGCGCCGACCTGGAGATCAGGGGCTCCACCAACGCCCCGTCGCTGCTGGTCGACGCCCTGGCCATCGCCGGCCGATGAGCGACCTGGCCCTCATCGAGGACGCCGCCCGCGCCGCCGGGGACGTGGCCGAGGCGATGCGGGCCGGCAAGCTGCGGATCTGGTCGAAGGAAGGCGGGTCGCCCGTCACCGACGCCGACCTGAAGGTGGACGCCCTGCTAAAGGACCGCCTGACCGCCGCCCGCCCCGACTACGGCTGGCTGTCGGAGGAGACGGCGGACGATCCCTCGCGCCTGACCAGACAGCGCCTGTTCGTGGTCGATCCCATCGACGGCACGGTCGCCTACATGAAGGGCCGCCCTTGGTGGGCGGTGTCCATCGCCGTGGTCGAGGACGGACGGCCCGTGGCGGGCATCGTCCACGCCCCGGCGGCGGGCGAGACCTATACCGCCGTCAGGGGCGGGGGCGCACAACTCAACGGCGCGCCGATCCGCACCGGCCGGACGGCGGCCCTCGACGACTGCGCCATGCTGGGCGACGCCAAGATGTTCCTCGACCCGCGCTGGCCGACGCCCTGGCCGGCCATGCGGGTCGAGACGCGCAACTCCATCGCCTACCGCATGTGCCTGGTGGCCAGCGGGGCCTTCGACGCCGCCGTCGCCCTGTCGGCGAAGAACGAATGGGACCTGGCCGCCGCCGACCTGATCTGTTCGGAGGCGGGCGCGCTGACCACCGACCACCGGGGGCGCAGCTTCACCTACAACCGGCCCGATCCGCGGGCGCCGAGCCTGGTCTGCGCGGCCCCCGCCCTGCATCCTTTGATCCTGGGGCGGGTCGGGCATATCGAGTTGCCATAGCTTTCGGAGGGATCTTGATGAGCCAGCTTCTCCACATCGTCATAGGCGGCGAGCTGACCCACGTCGGCGGCACGGAGTTCAGGGACCTGTCGAAGGTCGAGTTCGTTGGCGCCTATCCCAGCTACGAGGAAGCCAAGGCCGCCTGGAAGGCCAAGGCCCAGGCGACGGTGGACAACGCCCACGCCCGTTACTTCGTCATCCACGCCCACCGCCTGCTCGACCCGTCGACGGACGAGCACTGACCCCTATTCCCGGCGCGCCAGCTTCTCGGTCAGCAGCGTGCCCCACCATTCGGCGCGGAAATCGGCCTTCATGGCGACGGGGTCGTAGGCGTCGCTCTCGACCCATTCGGTGAAGCTCAGGCCCCGCGCCTCGCCCTCCTGCAGGTAGCGCTCGAACACGTAGTCCAGCACGCCGGTCTTGCCCGCCTTCACGTGCAGGGTGCGCAGGCCCAACTCGCCCATCGCCTCGCGGATCGGGTGTCCCAGGTGGAAGTGGCGGTAGAAGACGCTCATGATCCCGGCCCGGTCCGCCCCGGACTTGCAGTGCATCAGCGCCGGGTACTCGATGGACTGGAAGAGGTCCCGCGCCCCCAGCACCCGCTCGCGGATCGGAACCTCGCGCGAGGTGATCACGAAGTCGACCATCTTAAGCCCGTAGCGCTCGCAGGCGTCCCCCTCCAGCGCATAGAAGCTGCCGTCGAATCCGCCGCGCAGGTTGATGACGGTCCTGATCCCGTTCTTGGCCCACCACTTGAGCTGGAACGGCCACGGCTGGTTGGTGCGCACCAGGTCCGGCCCGATCCAGTGCGCATTCTGGAAGCCCAGGCGCAGGTAGGCGTGGTCGTTCCACAGGTAGTCCAGATAGGCGCGCAAACGCCCGCCGGGAGTGGAAAGGTCGAAGCCGGACAATGTGGCGATCCTTCAGCGCAGGGCCTAACTAGGGCCAGCGGGCCTCTTATGCCAGTGCGGCGCGCTTGACACCCGCCGCCAACCAGCCGACGCCTCCCTCCATGACCGCCGAAGCCCCGCCGGAGCAGACCAACCGCGCCCTCGCCCTGCGCGTGCTGCGCACCTACCTGGCGCCGCGCTGGAGGGGGCTGACAGCGTCGGTGGTCTGCGCCGTCATCGTCGCGGTGCTGAGCGCCAAGCTGATCCAGATCCTGGAGCCGGCGATCAACGACCTGCTGGTCAACCACAAGCCCGGCACGCTGGTCACCATCCCGCTGACCATCGCCGCCTTCGCCGTCGGGCGGGGGATCGCGCAGGTGGCGCAGTCCTACCTCGTCAACGGCATCGGCAACGGCATCGTCGGCCAGGTGCAGGTGCAGCTTTTCGGCAACCTCGTGCGCGCCGACCTCGCCCGCCTGCGCACCGCCCACTCGGGCCAGTACGTCTCCTCCGTCCTCTACGACGCGGGCCTGATCCGCGAGGCGGCGACGGCGGGGATCGTCAACTACACCCAGCATTTCCTGATCGTGATCGGCGCGATCACGGTGATGGTCTCCAACGACATGATGCTGTCGATCGGCGTGCTGGTCGTGGCGCCGCTGGTCGGCTGGATCATGCGGCGCTTTTCCCGCCGCACGACCAAGGCGGCGAAGGGGGCGATGGCCGAGACCTCGGCCCTGTCCACCGCCATCATGGAGAGCCTGGACGGCATCCGCATCGTCAAGATCGAGAACCGCGAGGCCCACGAGGAGGCCCGCGTCGGGGCCGTGGTCGACCGCCGCCAGAAGTTCCTGATCAAGGGCGCCAACGCCCGCGCCGCCGCCGCCCCCGCGACCGAGACCGTGATGACCCTGGTGATCGCCGGGGTGCTGGCCTACGCCGGGTGGCGCTCGCAGACGGGGGCCATGAACGTCGGGGCCTTCGTCGCCTTCCTGGCGGCGTTGGGCATGGCCTCGCAGTCGATGCGCCAGCTGGCCAACCTCCAGACGGTGATCGCCGAGGGACTGGTCGCGGCCCGGCGGCTGTTCGGCGCCCTCGACGTCGAGCCCGAGGTCCGCGACGCGCCGGGAGCCAAGCCCATCGCGGCGGGGAACGGCGAGATCCGCTTCGAGGCGGTGTCCTTCGCCTATGGCGAGGCCGCCCCCGCCCTCGACGCCGTGACGCTGGAGGCCGGGCGCGGCGAGACGGTCGCGCTGGTCGGCCCGTCCGGCGGCGGCAAGAGCACCATCCTCAGCCTGATCCCCCGCTTCTACGACGTGTCCGGGGGGACGCTCAGCATCGACGGCGTGGATGTGCGCGAAGTGACGCTGGCGTCGCTGCGCGACCGCATCGCGCTGGTGACGCAGGAGCCCTTCCTGTTCGACGACACCATCCGCGCCAACATCGCCTACGCCCGCCCCGACGCCCCCCTGGCCGAGATCGAGGAGGCTGCCCGGCAGGCCGCCGCCCACGACTTCATCGGCGAACTCCCCGACGGCTACGACACCGAGGTCGGTGAGGCGGGCGCGCGGCTGTCCGGCGGCCAGCGCCAGCGGATCGCCATCGCCCGCGCCTTCCTGAAGGACGCCCCCATCCTGCTGCTCGACGAGGCGACCAGCGCCCTCGACACCGAGAGCGAGGCCCAGGTGCAGGCGGCGCTGGAGCGGCTGATGGCCGGGCGCACGACCATCCTGATCGCCCACCGCCTGTCGACCGTGCGCCACGCCGATCGCATCTATGTCATCGACCGGGGCCGCGTGGTGGAGACGGGCTCTCATGCCCAGCTCGTCCGCCGCAAGGGGCTGTACGCGCGCCTCGCCAAGGCCCAGGACCTCGACACCCTGCCGGAGGAGGCGGCGGAGTGAAGAAGCTGCTGCGGGCGGACTGGCTGATCGCGCTGGCGGCGGGGCTCGTCGCCGCCTACCTGCGCTTCGCCTATGCCACCACCCGCTGGACGCACGTGGACCGGGAGAAGGCGCGGCTGCTGTTCGACGGCGGGCCGGTGATCCTGTGCCTGTGGCATTGCCTCGTGCCCATCGGGCCGGTGAGCTGGCCGAAGGAGCAGCGCGAGAAGCTGCGCATCCTGATCTCGCAATCGGCGGACGGCGAACTGATCGCCCGGACCATGGCGGGCATCGGGCTCGGCGCCATCCGCGGCTCGTCCCAGAAGCGGAACGACCCGGCCAAGGCCAAGGGCGGCATGGCGGCCTTTCGCGAGATGGCCAAGTGGGTGCGCGGCGGCGGCTCCATCGCCATCACCCCGGACGGCCCCCGCGGCCCGGCCCGCGTGATGGCGGACGGCGCGCCGGTGCTGGCCCGATTCACCAAGGCGCCCGTCGTCATGGTCGGCGTCGCCTCCACCCGCTCCTTCCGCATCGACACCTGGGACCGCACCGTCTTCCCCCTGCCGTTCGGCAAGGGGTTCATCGTCTGGGACGGGCCGTTCGGCGCCGATGAAGACGAGGACAACGCCGCCCTCGCCGCCGCCTGGGCGCGGCGGCTGAACGCGGTGACCGACCGGGCCGAAGCCCTCGCGCGGGACGCCTGAGCCATGGCCCACGACCATCACCATCACCACGGCCACGGGCATCACCACCACCCCGCGCCCGGGAACATGGACCGCGCCTTCGCCATCGGGGCGGCGCTGAACGTCGGCTTCGTGGCGGTCGAGGCGGCGGCGGGATTCATCACCGGCTCGCTCGCCCTGCTGGCAGACGCGGGCCACAACCTGTCCGACGTGCTGGGCCTGCTGCTGGCCTGGGGCGCGGCGGTGCTGGCCCGGCGCGCGCCG
Source organism: uncultured Caulobacter sp. (assembly GCA_964579695.1). Classification (GTDB taxonomy): domain Bacteria; phylum Pseudomonadota; class Alphaproteobacteria; order Caulobacterales; family Caulobacteraceae; genus Caulobacter. The sequence goes on from CAZOHI010000053.1 coordinate 10,128, forward strand.
ACCGGGCGGCGGACGTACGGCCTGCGCAAGGGCACCATCCTGGCCTCGCTGGCCAACGCCGGGCTGCTGCTGCTGGCGGTCGGGGCCATCGCCTGGGAGGCGGTGCGCCGCTTCGGGGACCCGCAGCCGGTGGCGACCGGGACGGTGATGATCGTCGCGGCCGTCGGCGTGGTCATCAACACCGCCACCGCCATGATGTTCATGCGCCGCCAGAAGGAGGACCTCAACGTCCGGGGCGCCTTCCTGCACATGGCCGCCGACGCCGCCATATCGGCGGGGGTTGTGGTCGCGGCCCTGGCCATCGCGCTGACGGGGGCGGCCTGGATCGACCCGCTGGTCAGCCTGGTGATCGGCGCCATCATCGTCGTCGGCACCTGGGGCCTGCTGCGCGACAGCCTGGACCTCGCTCTCGACGCCGCGCCGCGCGGCATAGACCCGGAGGCCGTGCGCCGCTGGCTGGAGGAACTGCCCGGCGTGACCGAGATCCACGACCTGCACGTCTGGGGTCTTTCGACCACGGAGACGGCCCTGACCGCCCACCTGATCCGGCCGGACAACACCGACCCCGACACCTTCCTGCACGAGGCCGGCGCCGGGCTGGCCGAGCGGTTCGGCATCGGCCACGCCACCCTCCAGGTCGAGGGCGGCGGCGACTGCCGCCTCGCCCACCCGGACGCGGTGTGAGCCTCGCCCTTGCCCTCTACCGGCTGGCGACGGGGATCGCCGAGCCGCTCGCCCCCCGCATCCTGCGCGGGCGGGCCGGGCGCGGGAAGGAGGACCCCGCGCGGCTTTCCGAACGCCTGGGCCATGCCTCCAGGGGCCGCCCGACCGGATCGCTGGTGTGGATTCACGGCGCCAGCGTCGGCGAGAGCCTGTCGGTCCTGCCGCTGATCGAGCGGATCAGGACCGAGCGGCCGGACCTGTCGCTGCTCGTCACCTCGGGCACCGTCACCTCCGCCAGCCTCCTCGCCGCGCGCCTGCCGCCCGGCGTCTTCCACCAGTACCTGCCGGTCGACGGCCCCAAGGCCGCCGCCCGCTTCCTCGCCCACTGGAAGCCGCAGCTCGCCATCTTCATCGAGAGCGAGCTGTGGCCGAACCTGCTCCTCCAGGCGAAGGCGCAGGGCGCGCGCCTCGCCCTCCTGTCCGCCCGCATCACCGAGGAGAGCGCGGGCGGCTGGATGAAGGCCCCCGCCGCCGCGCGGGCAATCCTTGGCGCCTTCGACCTCGTCATGCCGCAGGACGGGGCCAGCGCCGACCGGCTGCGGGACCTGGGGGCTGATCCTCAGGGCCTGCTGAACCTCAAGTTCCTCGCGGGCGCCCTGCCCTACGATCCCGACGCCCGCGCGGCGCTGGAGGAAGGGATCGGAGACCGCCCGGTGATCCTGGCCGCCAGCACCCACCCCGGCGAGGAGGCGCTGATCGCCGCCGCCATCCCCGAGGAGACCCTGCTCATCGTCGCCCCCCGGCACCCGGAACGCGGCGAGGCCGTCACCGCCGCCCTGCGGGGCCTCGGCTACAAGACCGCCCGCCGCGCGTTCGGCGAGCCGCCGACCGCAGAGACCGACATCTACGTCGCCGACACCCTGGGCGAGATGGGCCTGCTCTACGAGGTCGCCCAGGTCGCCGTGATGGGCGGCAGCTTCGTGGAGGGGATCGGCGGCCACAACCCGCTGGAGCCCGCCCGCGCCGGGATCGCGGTGGTGACCGGCCCCCACACCTTCAACTTCGCCGAGGTCTACGGCGAGATGGAAGGCCACCGCTGCGTCCTCTTGGCCGAGGACGGCGCCGACCTCGCCCGGCTGCTCCCGCAGGCCCAGGACGACTGGGTCAGCCTCGGCGCCGCGGCCGCCGACTACGCCGCCTCGCGCAGCGTCGCCATGGGCGAGGCCTGGGCCAGGCTCCAGCCGCTGTTGCCGCGATGAAGCTCTCGACCCCCCGCTGGTGGTACATGCGCAAGCCGCCGATGCGGGTGACGCGCGCGCTTCTCACGCCCCTGTCGTGGATATGGGCGGCGGTGACGGCCCGCCGCATCGCCAGGACCGTCCAGGCCGATCCGGGGGTTCCGGTCGTCTGCGTCGGCAACCTCACCGCCGGCGGCGCGGGCAAGACGCCGGTCGTGCGAGAGATCCTCCGTCTGGCGCCCGGCTCGCACGGGCTGGCGCGGGGCTATGGCGGGCGGCTGGGGGGGCCGGTGCGGGTCGATCCCGCCCACCACACCGCCGCCGACGTGGGCGACGAGCCGCTGATGATCGCCCAGCAGGCGCCGATGTGGATATCCCGCGACCGGGCCGCCGGGGCGCGAGCCGCCGCCGAAGCCGGGGCGAAGGCCGTGGTCCTGGACGACGGCCACCAGAACCCGGCCGTCCGCAAAACCCTCTCCCTCGTCGTCGTCGACGGCGAGACCCGCGACGGCGAGTGGCCCTTCGGCGACGGCGCGGTCTTCCCGGCGGGGCCGATGCGCGAGCCGCTGGCCGCCGGGCTGGCGCGGGCGGACGCGGTGGTCCTGCTGATGCCGCCGGGGCTCGATCAGCCGGACCCGGAGCTGCTGGCCCTGTTCGGCTCCACCCCCGTCCTCATCGCCCGGCTGGAGCCCGCCGAGCCGCCGCCGGGCGGGCGGCAGTTCGGGTTCGCAGGGATAGGCAAGCCGTGGAAGGTCGAGCGGGCCCTGAAGGCCGCCGGCTGCGACCTCGTGGACTTCGCCCCCTTCCCCGACCATGGGGCCTACGACGAGGGGACCTTACGGGCGCTGAAGCGGCAGGCGGACAGCTTGCAGGCGGGCCTCGTCACCACCGAGAAGGACTGGGCGCGCCTGCCCCCCGAGTGGCGGGCGAAGGTCACGCCCTGGCCCGTGCGCGCGCGCTTCGAGGACGAAGCGGCGCTGGCCGCCCTGCTCCCTTAGGCCCCCGCCTTCTGGGCGAAGGCCAGCGAGGCGTTGGCCAGCAGCGGCACGCGGGCCTCCATCAGCGAGGCGTGGGCGCTGGCGGCCGTGCCGTCGCGGATGCGGCCGACGATCCCCTGGCAGATGCCCGCCAGCCGGAAGAGGTTGTAGGAGAAGTACCAGTCGAGCTGCGGCAGGCCCTCGCGGCCCGTCAGGCGGCAATACTCGGCGACGTATTCCTCGATGGTCGGGATGCCGTGGGCCTTCAGGTCCGGCACGCCGCCCAGGCCCCCGCGTTGGTCGGCGGGCATGACCCAGTTCATCAAGAGGTAGGTGAAGTCGGCCAAAGGGTTGCCCAGCGTCGACAGCTCCCAGTCCAGCACCGCGATCACGCGCGGCTCGGTCGGGTGCAGGATCATGTTGTCCAGGCGATAGTCGCCGTGGACGATCGAGGTCTGGTCGTCGGCGGGCGCGGTCGCCGGGAGCCACTCGATCAGCTTGTCCATGGCGTCGAGCTGCGTCGTCTCCGACGCCTTGTACTGCTTGGTCCAGCGGTCGATCTGGCGGGTGAAGTAGTTGCCCGGCTTGCCGTAGTCGGCCAGCCCGATGGCCGCGTAGTCGGTGTTGTGCAGGTCGGCGAGGGTCTTCAGCTTGGCCATGTAGATGGCGTGGCGCTCGGCGGGTTGGCTATCAGGCAGGGTGCCGTCCCACAGGATGCGGCCCTCGACGTTGTCCATGACGTAGAACATCGTGCCGATGACGCTGTCGTCGGCGCACAGCGCGTAGGCGCGGGCGACGGGAAATCCGGTCTTGCCGAGCGCCGAGATCACCTTGAACTCGCGGTCGACCGCGTGGGCCGAGGGCAGCAGCTTGCCGGGCGGCTTGCGGCGCAGGACGTAGCGCTTGCCCGGCGTGACGAGCTGGTAGGTCGGGTTCGACTGGCCGCCCTTGAACTGGCGCACTTCGAGCGGTCCGGCGTAGCCCTCGACGTTGGCCTTCATCCAGGCGTCGAGCGCGGTCTCGTCGATGCGGTGGCGCTCGTCGACCGGCTTGGTGCCGGAATTGAGTTCCTGGGCGGTGGCTTCGGACATCGCGCTCCCTCGTACACTTGTTTGAATTACCTTAGCGAGACGCGGGGAATGTCTCCAGTGTCTTCAATGCCCGCCATCCCGGCCGGAGCGGAGCGGAGAGCCGGGACCCAGGGGCCGTGCGCACCGCCCCTGGGTCCCGGATAGGCGCTGCGCACCTTCCGGGATGACGGGGTTGAGGAGAGTCTACGGCAAATGACGAGGGCGCGGACAACCGGGGCCGGAAGGCGCCCGATGTCTCGCGAACACCTGTCTCGCTTTTCTAGAGCGCCCGCCAGCCTATGTCGGAGCGGTGGAAGCCGCCGGGGAAGTCGATGACGCCGACCGCCGCGTAGGCGATGTCGCGGGCCTCGTGCAGGGTCGCCCCGCGCGCGCAGACGTTCAGCACCCGGCCGCCCGCCGCACGCAGGGCCCCGTCGGCGTCGCGGGAGGTCCCGGCGTGGAAGACGACCGCCTCGCCGAAGTCGGCCTCGGCGCCGCGGATCTGCCCGCCGCTGACGGGGCTCTCCGGATACCCGTCGGCGGCGAGGACGACGCAGATCGCCGCCTCCTCGCGCCACTGCGGCTCGCCCGACAGGCCGCCCTTCGCCGCATCCAGCAGCCACGGGACGATGTCGTCGGCCAGCCGCAGCATCAGCACCTGGCACTCCGGGTCGCCGAAGCGGGCGTTGTACTCGACCAGCTTCGGCCCCTGCGCCGTCAGCATCAGCCCGGCGTAGAGCACGCCCTTGTAGGGGTAGCCCTCGGCCGCCATGCCGCGCACGGTCGGCTCGATGATCTCGCGATAGGCGCGCTCGGCCAGCTCGGCGGTCAACACCGGCGCGGGGGAGTAGGTCCCCATGCCGCCGGTGTTGGGGCCGAGGTCGCCGTCGTAGGCGCGCTTGTGGTCCTGGGCCGCGCCGAACAGCACCGCCGTCTCGCCGTCGCTGAGGGCGAAGAGGGAGGCTTCCTCCCCCTCCATGAACTCCTCGATGACCACCCGAGCGCCCGCCGAGCCGAAGCGGCCGCCGAGCATGTCGGTCACGGCGGCCTCGGCCTCGGCGCGCGTGGCGGCGATCACCACGCCCTTGCCGGCCGCGAGGCCGTCGGCCTTGATCACGAAGGGGGCGGTGAGCGTGTCGAGGAAGGCGCCGGCCGCGTCCGCGTCCTCGAACACGCCATAGGCGGCGGTCGGCAGGTTGTGGCGGGCGCAGAAGTCCTTGGTGAAGGCCTTGGAGGTCTCCAGCCGCGCCGCCAGCGCGCTCGGCCCGAAACAGGGAATGGCGAGTTCCGCCAGCCGGTCGGCCAGCCCGGCCTCAAGCGCGACCTCCGGCCCCACGACCACGAGGTCGGCGGCGATCTCCTGCGCGAGGGCCACGAGGCCGTCCACGTCGGTGACCTTGTTCGGCCGCACCTCGCACAGCCCCGCGATGCCCGGATTGCCCGGCGCGGCGACGAGCCGCTTGACCAGCGGCGACTGCTTGATCTTCCAGGCCAGCGCGTGCTCGCGCCCGCCGGAGCCGACGAGGAGGATGTTCATGCGGCGGCTTTGGCGTGAGGAGGCGGCGGGGTCAAGGCTGGCCTTCCCCATGGCCAAACTCTACCTTGAGGCGTTCGGGGGAGCGACATGCCTATAAGTTTCATTCCATCGGCTGGGGACGTGCTGCTGTGCGAGTTCGGCCCGGACCCACGGGCTGCGGACTGCTTTCCCGCCTCGCGCGGCCCTATTTCCGTTCCGCCGGAAATGATCAAGCGAAGGCACGTCGTGGTCCTGGCGAGCCACACGGAGCTTATGGTCGTGGCGCCGTTCTCGACCAAGGAACCTCGGCCCGCTCGCGCCTGCCACCTGCGCATTGAGGCGAGGCGCTACCCCTTCTTCGATCAGGACGCAGATAGCTGGCTCAAGGGCGACATGCTGATGGCCGTCAGTCGCCAGCGCCTCGATCGGCTGCGGTACGACGGCGCCTATCGCCGGGCCCGGCTGTCGAAGGATGATCTCCGGGAGGTCCGGCGGGCGGCCCTTGGCGGGCTCGGCCTGTCGGAGGTCGCCAAGCACCTCTGAATTGCAATTTCAGGGCTTTTGGACTATATGAAAGCCGTTAGCGGTATCCATTCCGCCATGAAGATCGGTAGGCCCCGTCGTTGAGAAACGGCGGGGCCTCTGCTTTCAGCCGATATCGAGGGAATAGCCCGCCGAACGCACCGTGCGGATCGGGTCCACCGCCTCGCCGCCGAGCGCCTTGCGCAGGCGGCCGATGTGGACGTCCACCGTCCGCGCCTCGACGTAGACGTCCGAGCCCCAGACGGCGTCCAGCAGTTGTTCTCGGCTGAACACCCGCCCCGGGTGCTGCATCAGGTAGTCGAGCAGGCGGAACTCGGTCGGGCCCAGGTGGACCTCCTTGCCGTCGCGCTTCACGCGGTGGGCCACACGATCGACGACGATGTCGCCGTAGCGGACCACGTCCTCGGCCAGGCCCGGGCGGATGCGGCGCAGCACGGCGCGCACGCGGGCGGTCAGCTCGCTCATCGAGAACGGCTTGACCACATAGTCGTCGGCGCCGGTGTCCAGGCCCCGGATGCGGTCGCTCTCCTCGCCGCGCGCGGTCAGCATGATGATGGGGACGTTGCGCGTCTCCGGCCGCTGGCGCAGGCGGCGGCAGACCTCGATGCCGGACACCTTCGGCAGCATCCAGTCGAGGATGACCAGGTCCGGCAGCTTCTCGTCGGCGCGGATCAGCGCCTCCTCGCCGTCGGCGGCGACCGCCACGCGGTAGCCCTCCTTGGCGAGGTTGTATTCGAGAAGGGTGGATAGGGCGTCCTCGTCCTCGACCACCAGCACATACGGGTTCATGGCTGCAGGGCGTCCACTTTCGGCCGTTCGTCGCCGATGCTCTCGCCGAGCATCTCGTAGTGGATGATCTCGGCGATGTTGGTGGCGTGGTCGCCGATGCGTTCCAGGTTCTTGGCGATGAACAACAGGTGCGCCCCCGGCGTGATCGTGCGCGGATCGCCCATCATATAGGTGAGCAGCTCGCGGAACAGGCTCTCGTAGTGGCTGTCGATCTCGTCGTCGCGGTTCCAGACGGCGACGGCGCGCTCCACGTCGGAGGCGGTGTAGGCGTCCAGCACTTCCTTGAGCCGCGCGGCCACCAGCCGGCCCAGCCGGTCGATGGAGCGGGCCAGCGGGGTGGCGGGCTCGGATTCGGCCAGCACCAGCGAGCGCTTGGCGATGTTCTTGGCGAGGTCCCCGCAGCGTTCGAGGTTGGAGGCGATCTTCATCGCCGCCACCGCGTGGCGCAGGTCGTTGGCCATCGGCTGGCGCAGGGCGATCAGGCGCAGGACCGAGCGCTCGATCTCCTGCTCCAGCACGTCGAGCTTGACGTCGCGCGAGGCGACCTGCTCGGCCATGCGGACGTCGCGGCGGGTGACGCAGTCCAGGGCGTCGATGACCTGGGCCTCGGCCAGCCCGCCCATCCGCGCGACCTCGGCCGTGAGCTGGCCCAGCTCCTCGCCGAAGGATTTGACGATGTGGTCGTTCATGGCGCGCCTGTCCCCTAGCCGAACCGGCCGGTGATGTAGTCCTGGGTCCGCTTGTCGTGCGGGTTCTGGAAGATCTGCTCCGTCGCGCCGTACTCGACCAGCTTGCCGAGGTGGAAGAAGGCCGTCTTCTGCGAGACGCGCGCGGCCTGGGCCATCGAGTGGGTGACGATGACGATGCAGAACTGCTCGCGCAGGTCGTCGATCAGCTCCTCGATCCGCGCCGTGGCGATGGGGTCGAGAGCCGAGCAGGGCTCGTCCATCAGGATCACTTCCGGGCTGACGGCGATGGCCCGGGCGATCACCAGCCGCTGCTGCTGGCCGCCGGACAGGCTGGTGCCGGGGGCCTGGAGCCGGTCGGCGACCTCGTTCCACAGGCCCGCCTTCTTCAGCGACGCCTCGACGACGCCTTCGAGGTCGGACTTCTTCGAGGCCAGGCCATGGATGCGCGGGCCGTAGGCGACGTTCTCGAAGATCGACTTCGGGAAGGGGTTGGGCTTTTGGAACACCATCCCGACCTTGGCGCGCAGCACCACGGGGTCGATGTCGCGGTCGTTGACGTCGCGGCCGTCCATCACGATGGAGCCGGTCACCTTGGCGCCCGGGATGGTGTCGTTCATCCGGTTGATGCAACGCAGGAAGGTGGACTTGCCGCAGCCCGACGGGCCGATGAAGGCGGTCACCGCCCGGTCGGGGATGTCGAGCGCCACGTCGAACAGCGCCTGCTTGTCGCCGTAGAAGACGTCGACGCCGTTCACCGCGATCTTGGCGGCGGCCGGGACGGGCGCGGCCGCCGTGCGGGAGACCTGCATGTGTATGGGGGCTTCGTGGGCCATGTCGG
>CAZOHI010000054.1:0-18222 GCA_964579695.1 uncultured Caulobacter sp.
GTGCGGCCGATCTTGATGATGTGGGCGAATTCGTCGCTCTTGGCCTTCAGCGCCGCGTGCAGGTGCTCCAGCGCCGGCATCAGCGAGCGGGCCACTTCCTCGGCGCAGGCGATGTGCATGGCCGTCGGATAGGTGTCGTTCGACGACTGGCTCATGTTGACGTGGTCGTTGGGGTGGACGGGGCTCTTAGAGCCCATCACCCCGCCCAGCATCTCGATGGCGCGGTTCGAGATCACCTCGTTGGCGTTCATGTTGGACTGGGTGCCCGAGCCGGTCTGCCAGACCACCAGCGGGAAGTGGTCGTCGAGCTTGCCGTCGATCACTTCCTGGGCCGCGGCGACGATGGCCTCGCCGACCTTGGGGTCGAGGCGGCCCAGCGCCATGTTGGCCTCGGCGGCGGCGCGCTTGACCACGCCCAGGGCCTTGATGACCGGCTGGGGCTGCTTCTCCCAGCCGATCTTGAAGTTGCCGAGCGAGCGCTGCGTCTGCGCGCCCCAGTAGCGGTCGGAGGGGACTTCGATCGGGCCGAAGGTGTCGGTCTCGGTGCGGGTGGCGGTCATGGGGCTTCCTAGCGACTGGGCGGTTCGTTTAGCCAACAGACGCCGACAATGCCAAGGGGGCTATGCGTCCTCGGATATCCTACGGCGTGGACTCGACGCAGGGCGCCGGGACCAGATCAGCGAAATAACCTACCGTCATCCCGGACGGCCCGAAGGGACGATCCGGGACCCAGGGGCCGTCCGTCCACCAACCTTCCTTCCCATTGCGAGGGCAGGGTGGTGGTCAGTTGCTGGATCGTGGCGACTTCAATGGACACGGCGATTTGCCCCCGCCATTGAATACCGCGATGGACGCCGAATGGACAGGCCGGGGGAAGGTGCGCGCGCGGGAGGTCGGCGGCGTGCTGGAGGTGGTGGTCGACGGGCTCACCACCCAGGCGAAATACTACAAGCCGCTGATCTACGAGTTCTTCCGCAAGGAGTGGCGCGGCGGGCGACCCGCGTGGGGCGAGTTCTCGGTCGAGATCGGGATGGAGTACACCGGCGATCCGCCGTGGCTGGACCTCGACAACCTGGCCAAGGCCATCCTCGACGCCATCAAGGGCTACGCCTTCCATGACGACGCCCAGGTCTCGCGCCTGCTGGTCGAGCGGCGGGCGGGCGAGCGCGAGCGGATCGTCGTGAAGGTATGGAAGACGGCCGGGTCAGGCTTTCTGGGCCGCGCGGGGTTCTAGCGACCAGCCGAGGACCACGAGGTAGCCGACGACGAGGAAGGCCCCGTAGCGGCCCGCGCTGGCCGGTCCCAGGTGGGGGAACAGGGCCTCGAAGGCGGCCAGGGCCAGGACGGCGCCCATCACGCCCGGCGCGGCGAAGGCCAGGGCGGCGGCGGGACGTCGCCGTCGCGGGGTGCGGGTCAGGCGTACGGCCGCGTGGAAGGCCGCCGTGAACGCCGCCGCGACCAGGAAGGCGTTGAGGGCGTAGAACCAGAAGGCGGTCTCCAGCAGGCCCCCGCCGAATGCGGCATAGAACAGGGTGGCGGCGGCCCATACGGCCAGCCCCGCGATCCCGAACGCCGCTGCGTCCCCTTTTGACACGATGAGCCTCCCAAGCCGCCGGTTCGGACGGCAGGCTGCGGGAATGGCGCCAGTCAGCCGCTCCAGGGGAACAGCGCCCCCCAGTAGCCGAGGTCGACGGCGAACAGCACGAAGATCGCCGCCGTGGCCGTGAACCGCAGCTTGCGCCCGATGGTCCAGCTGTCGACCCGCCGCCCGCCGCGCCAGATGACGGGCAGCATCATCACCGTGATCAGCGTCAGCACCGCCGCCACGAGGCAGCAGGCGGACGCCAGCACCATCCAGCCGCCGGGCCAGTTGAAGACGACATTGGCCGCGTCGCCCGTGCCGCTGGCCCATACGGCGAACCCGAACAGGCCCAGCAGCCACAGGATCGACTGGGTGGTCTGGAGCAGGCTCGCCCGGCCCTGGATATTGGTCTCGCGGAAGTCGCGCCGGTCGCGCATGGCCAGGCCGATCAGCGTGGCGATGGAGGCGATGGCCGTCAGCGCCGCCAGCAGCGACAGAAGGCCCGGCCCCGCGAAGTCGCCCCGCCGCTCGAAGGCCGAATAGCCCCAGGGCGAGAAGAACCGCACGGCGCGGCCGCCCTCGACCTGGAAGACGAGGGTCTCCGGCCCGTCGACGCGGCGGAAGACGGCCGGATCGGCGGTGGCGGCCCACAGGCGCGGCCCGCGCGCGTCGCCGATGCTCAGGTAGCCGTCCGGCGTCACCGACACCCGCACGAAGCCGCGCAGCGCCCCGACGAACGCCTCCAGGCCGCCGTGGGCGCGGCGGGCGTCGAGGTACATGCCCTCATAGGCGCCCCGATTGGCCAGCAGCGCCTTCGAGCCCGCCGGGGGGACGCGGGCCGCGGGGGCGTAGAAGCGCTCCACGACGGCCGCCGGCAGGTCCCGCGCCAGCAGGTGGCCGGTGTCGGTGTTGGTCGAGACGAAGACCCCAAGGCCCAGGTCGGGCACGAGGATCATGTTGGAGTGGAAGGACAGCGTCTCGCCCGCATGGCCCAGGGCGCGGCGTCCGCCCGGCATCGTCAGGTCCTGCAGGCCCTGCGTCGCGCCCGCCGCGCCGGGGGCTGGGCGATAGAGGCTGGTCCGCATCCACTCGGCGACGCGCGGGCTGAAGACCGTGGTCCCGTCCAGCGTCCCGCCCGCCAGCAGCAGGTTCATGTAGCGGGCCATGTCCGCCGCCGTGGACGAGGCCGCGCCCGCCGGGGCGATCTGGCCGATGTATTCGAACGGCCGCTCGCGGTAGCCCTCCGGCGTCCAGCGGAAGCCCTCGGACAGGTTGCGGGCCAGGGCGGGCGACATCGGCGCGGGCGTCCCCTCGCGCACGGGATGGGGCTCGCGGAAGGTGGTGCGGGTCAGGCCCAGCGGGTTGATGATCTCCTGTTCCGCCAGCGCCTCGAAGGTCTTGCCGGTGACGTTCGACACCGCCGCCCCCGCAAGCGCCGCGCCGTAGTTGGAATAGGACGGCAGCGTCCCCGGCGCCCGCACCCGCTGCGGCCGCTCCTGGCGCAGGTAGGTGAGCAGGGGACGCACGCGGTCGTAGTCGCGCTCGAACAGATGGCCCAGCGCCCGGTCCTCGAACCCCGGCGTGTGGCTCATCAGGTGGCGCAGGGTGACCGGCTGGTCGAAGCCCTGGTCGCGGACCTGGACCTTCAGCGGCAGGTAGAGGTTCACCGGCGCGTCGAGGCGCATCCTGCCCGCGTCGATCTCGTTCAGCAGGGTGATCCAGGTGAAGGTCTTGGAGATGGAGCCGATGCGGAACAGCGTGCGGTCGGGATCGACCGGGCGCGAGGGGGCGGCGAAGCCGTAGCCCTTCTTCAGCACCACCTGGCCGTTCTGGACGACGGCGACGGTGGCCCCGGCGATGTGGTCGGACGCCATCGCCTGGCGCACCACGCCGTCGACGAAGGCTTCCAGCTCGGCGGGCGGCAGGGGCGCGGCGGCGGCCAGCGGCTGGGCGATGGCGGGAGCGGGCGCGGGCGCGGGCGTTGCGGCGGCGGCCGGACGCGGCGCGGGCCGGGCGGCCTTCGGGCGCGGCGGGCGGATCGTCGTGTAGGGGATCGGCGCGGCGGGCAGGGCGGCGGTCGGCGTGGGCGTCGCCTCCTGCGCCGCCGCCGGCGTCAGGCCGAGGAAGACGGCGGCCAGCGCCGCGAGAACCCTCTCCTTCCCCGCAAAGCGGGGGAGGGGGACCATGCGCAGCATGGTGGAGGGGGCGGGGGACAGGACTCGGCGGTAGCGGCCGCCCCCTCCACCGCTTCGCGGTCCCCCTCCCCCGTGAACGGGGGAGGAGAAGATGCGGCTGAGGGTCATGGCGTGGCGCTCGGTTGGAAGGCGTACAGCGGCAGCATCGGCTTCAGCGCGGCGCCGATCCACAGTTGCGGTTCGGAGGGCGGTCGGGCGCCGGTCTCGGTCTCCTTGGCCTTCACGCACGCCTGCACGGCCACGCCCAGGGCCGGGAAGTCCGGCGCCGTGCGGGCCGATTGCAGGAAGCAGTCGTCGAAGTAGGGGTACTTGTCCGCCTCGCCGCAGCCGAACGACGAACGGTCGGGCCGGGCCGCCGTCAGGATCATCCGCTGGCTGTCGGCCAGCGCGGGCACGAAGACGCCGGAGTAGCAGGCCGAGATCACCACCACCGTCGGGCGGTCAGGGCAGGCGTGGTTGATCATGTCGGCCATCACCTGCGGCGGCACGAGCATCTCCTCGCCCGCCATGTCCAGCACCACGCCCGGCGGGCCGCCGTGGGAGGTGTAGTAGACCAGGCAACCGCCCCCGGCGCCGTTCTCGCGCATGGCGACCAGGGCGTCGTGGATCGGGCCGAGGTCGGTGCGCGCCGGCCGGGTGTCGGGATAGAGGTCCGGGCGGGTGGAGAACTGGCGGATGTGGTCGCGGTCGAAGCCGAGTTCCGGCAGCATGGCCGCCACGTCGCGCCGGGCGTTGTCGAAAGCCTCGGTGTGGCCGCCGCCGTGGGCGCGCCAGTCGCCCGCCACCACCACCGCCGCCCAGTCGGAGAAGGCCGCGCCCGCGCTCGCCGGACCCGGGCCCAGCACCAGGGCCGCAGCGGCCGTCGCGAGCATCGCCCCCCAGCGCATGGCCTTCCCCCTACTTCTTGTATCGCGTGAACGGCGTCGGCAGGGCCGTGCCGGTGGCCTTGGCCAGCAGGCGCCCCTCGCCGTCGAAAAGCTCGCCCTCGGTGAAGGCGATGGTCCGGCCCCAGCGCACCACCCGGCCGATCCCGCGCAGCGGGCCGGGGGAGGCGGGGCGCAGGAAGCTGGTCTTCATCTCCAGCGTCGGGGCCACGCTCGTCATCCCCGACGAGACGAGGCAGGCCACCGACATGCACTCGTCCAGCATGACGCAGAGATAGCCGCCCTGGATCTGGCCCATCGGGTTGCAGAACCGCCCGGAGGCCTCGAACGCGACCTCCACCTCGCGGGCGGCCTGGTCGACGCGCAGCATCCGAAAGCCCACCAGTTCCGAGCCCTGCGGCAGGTTCTTCGAGGACTGGAAGCGGGCGAGGACGGCCTCGTCGCTCAGGATTTGCGGTTCGGGAGACGCGACGTCGGACACGGTCACTTCTTGCGGAAATGGTCGAGGGAGACGACCTTCGGCTCCTCGGGCCCCGGCTCGCCCTCGGCGGCGGGGGCGGCTTCGCCGTCCTGCGGCTCGGCCTCGGCCTGGAGGACCGGCTCCTCGAAGGTTTCCTGCGACTCGAACTGGAGCAGGAACTGCACGCTGGGGTCGTAGAAGCGCGTCACGGCGGCATACGGCACCGACACCCGCTTGGGCTGGCCGCCGAACTTCAGCGTGACGGCGAAGAAGGTCTCGCCCGGCGCCAGGTCCCAGTACTGGTGCTGGAGGACGATGGTCATCTCGTCCGGGTACTTGCCGAGCAGCTCGGCCGGGCCGGACACGCCGGGCGCCTTGCTCTTGAAGCTGATGTAGAAGTGGTGGTCGCCGGGGATGCCTTCGGGCGAGGCTGCGCGCTTCAGCGCGGCCTTGACCACGCCGCGCAGGGCGTCCTGGGCCATGGCCTCGTAGTGCATCAGGTCTTCGGGCGGCTTTTGCTGGGCCATGGTTTCCCCTGCGGCGAACGCCATGAAACTAGCCGGTCGGCAAGCGTTCGCAAGCGGCCAATGCAGGGGGAAGTGAAGGGAAGTGGAGGGGTTCTGTTGCCAGGCCCCCTCCGAGCCCCGCCTGGGAATCTGAACCCCCAGGACTTTAGGTCGAGTTCACTGGCGCCGCATTACGCGGCGAGAGCGTACTCTTCAGCGAAGTTATCGTTCGCATTTAGAAAATGACCCGAAACGGTGAGTCACGCCGGGACAAAGAAACGCCTTTACACGTCTGTCGATGCTGATCGGCCCCGCACTGATCCGGCGATAACCCGGAAGGAGATTGGTGGAGCCGCCGGGAATCGCACCCGGGTCCAGTCCGCTTATTACACGCTCGTTTATGCCCATAGTCCGGGCGAACCCGGACCCGCCTAATATAGGGACGGAAGGGGGGCGGGGGAAGGACCCGGTTCCCTGCTTCGCCGAAAGGGCGCACGCTCCAGCTTGTCCGCATGATGGCGGACCTAACGATGGGGCAGGAAATGTCTAAGCTCATAGCCGAGTTCGTCGGCACGCTGGCTCTGGTTCTGTTCGGTTGCGGTGCGGCGGTCCTGGGCGGCGATCACGTCGGCCAGCTCGGCATCGCGCTCGCGTTCGGCTTCGCCATCGTGGCGATGGCCTACGGCATCGGCCCCTGTTCGGGCTGTCACGTGAACCCCGCCGTCAGCCTGGCGGCCTTCATCGCCGGGCGCATGGGGGCCAAGGATATGGCCCTCTACTGGGTCGCCCAGTTCGCCGGCGCCCTGGCCGGGGCCGCCATCCTCTGCGCCCTGGCCAAGACCGGGGCCGAGAGCGGCCTGGGCCGCAACGGCTGGGGGCCGGGCTACCTCGGCGAGTACACGATGCAGGCGGCCTTCCTGTTCGAGGTGGTGATGACCGCCCTGTTCGTCGTGGTCATCCTGGGCTCGACCGGGGCGGGCTCGGCGCCGGGCTTCGCCGGGATCGGCATCGGCATCGCGCTGGCCGTCATCCACATCGTCGGCATCCAGGTGACGGGCGTGTCGGTCAACCCGGCCCGCAGCTTCGGCCCGGCCGTGCTGGTCGGCGGCGAGGCGCTGGCGCAGCTGTGGCTGTTCTTCGTCGCTCCCGCCATCGGGGCGGCCATCGGCGGAGTGCTTTATCGCTTCGACGTCCTGAAGGCGCCGGCGCAATAGGTCAGGGCTGCGGGCTCCTCGGGGCCCGCAGTTCGCCGCCGCGGGCCGCGAAGTCCTCATAGGCCCTGCGGTCGGCGGCGAAGTCCGCCCCGCGCGGGAAGACCACGTCGAAGCGCGGGTCGTAGCCGAGGGCCGCCGCCAGCACCGCGCCCAGGGCGGGAGCGACGGAGCCGATCTCCTCGCCGATGCACTCGCGGTGCAGGTGGCGCGAGCCCTGGGTCGTGACCAGCGTCACGTCATAGGCCACGCCGTCCACGCACAGCGGATCGACGGTCTGGCCGTCCTCGGCCATCTCCACGATCGGGGGGGCGGACCACATGGGGTGGTCGCGCAGGGCCTTCACGGCGGCGGCGCGCTCGGCGGCGATCTCCTCGTCGAAGACGACCCGGCGGGAGATTTCAGGCTCGCAGCAGCCCAGCCCCGCGCGGCCGGAGACGAAGGCCCGGCCATCGCCGCGCAGGGTCACCCGCGCCACGGCCTGACGCACCGTCTGGGCCGGGCGGGCCCATATCTCGACGATCATCTCGTCGTCACGCAGGAGCTGCTCCTGCAGCGGCGGCAGGCCCCACAGGCGGTAGAGGAGGGGGGCGACGCCGTTGTCGACGGCGGGCGGCCGTTCGCCCTTGCGGGCCTTGCGTTCGCGCAGGGGATTGGAAGCCTCGGCCTTGGCGGGCCACTCGTCGGTCCACCAGGCGTGCGGATCGGGGGCGGGGATCGGCTCGGGCGTCAGCGCCACCGTCACCTGCTCCGGCTGCTGCGTGAGCGCCAGGCAGACGAGGAAGGCGGCGGCGTATCCCAAGATCACATCCCTTCGGCGCCCCGTTCGATGGAGAGGACGCCCGTGCGCGACAGTTCCACAAGGCCCAGGGGGCGCATCAGTTCCACGAAGCTGTCGATCTTGGTCGGCGCGCCGGTGATCTCGAAGACGAAGCTGGACGAGGTGGTGTCGACCACCTTGGCGCGGAAGATGTCGGCGACGCGCAGGGCCTCGACCCGCTCGGTTCCCGTGCCGCGCACCTTGACCAGGGCCAGCTCGCGCTCGACGCCGTTGGGGTCGCGGGTGACGTCCTGCACGCGGCGGACGCTGACCACCTTGCGGAGTTGCTGCTCGATCTGTTCGAGGACGTGGGGCGCGCCGCGCGTGACGATGGTGATGCGGCTGGTGTGGGCCCGGCGGTCGGTCTCGGCGACGGTCAGGCTCTCGATGTTGTAGCCGCGCCCGGCGAACAGCCCGACCACGCGGTGCAGCACCCCCGGCTCGTTGTCCACGAGCAGGGTGAAGGTGGCTACGTTCTCGACCTCGCGGTCGCCGGGGATGTCGTAGGCGGAGGCGGGTTGGGCGATGGCGGACATTCAGGAAGGCTTCGTGCTGGCGTTGGTTGCGGCGGCTATGTGATCGCGAAGGACCTGGGTCATGACGGCCTCGGCGTCGTCGCCGTGCTTCTTCCTGAGCCACTCGACAATATCCGCGTCGATGGCGACGGGCAGCACGCGCGCTTGGCCTCGACCGGGGCGGCGGGCGTAGCGAAGCTGTTCTGCGGACGCCTCGGGAATATCCACCGTGTCGATCCTCCTGGAGGCGGCGCCGTTCGGCTCGGAAGGCTCAATAGGTCTCGTCTTCATAAATCCTGCGCTCCCTGGGAGTCGCTCTTCTCGCGCTGATGATCCTAACATGCTCGTCGCCTGGAGGATCACGGTAGATGTGAACCACCAGCAACAGTGTCGCAAGGCCGACCCGGCCGATGGCGTGCCAGCGCTGCTCGCGGTCCACCACCTGCTCCGGGTAGACAACGTAGTCGGGATCGGCCCACACGCGCCGCGCCTCTTCGAAGGAGACCCCATGCTTGGCGAGGTTCGTCCTTGCCTTCTGAGGGTCCCATTCGAAGTGCGCCACCCGGCGGTCCTCTAGACCAGCTTCCTTCCCGCCGCGTCGATGACCGAGCCCAGGTCGGCGTCGTCGTCGGGCAGGATCATCTCGTTGTGGGCCTTGCCGGAGGGGATCATCGGCAGGCAGTTCTCGGCCTTCTCGACGCGGCAGTCGAAGATGACCGGGCGGGGCGTGTCGATCATCTGCATGATCTTGGCGTCCAGTTCGTCCGGCGTCTCGGCGCGGATGCCGACGGCGCCGTAGGCTTCGGCCAGCTTCACGAAGTCCGGCAGGCTTTCCGAGTAGGAGTGGCTGTAGCGCTCGCCGTGCAGAAGCTGCTGCCACTGGCGGACCATGCCCATCCATTCGTTGTTCAGGATGAAGATCTTGATCGGCAGGTCGTACTGAACGGCCGTCGAGATCTCCTGCATGGTCATCTGGACCGAGGCTTCGCCCGCGATGTCCACGACCAGGGCGCCGGGGTGGGCGATCTGCACGCCGACGGCGGCGGGCAGGCCGTAGCCCATGGTGCCCAGGCCCCCGGAGGTCATCCAGCGGTTCGGCTCCTGGAAGCGGAAGAACTGCGCCGCCCACATCTGGTGCTGGCCGACTTCCGTCGTGATGTAGTGGTCGCGGTCCTTGGCCAGGGCGTACAGCCGCTCGATGGCGTACTGCGGCTTGATGACGGTGTCCGACGGCTTGTAGCGCAGGCACTGGCGCGCCCGCCATTCGTCGATCTGGCGCCACCAGCCATCCAGCGCCTGGCGGTTGGCCTGGTAGCCGGCCGCCTTCCAGGCCGCGATCATGTCTTCGAGCACGCTGGCGCAGTCGCCGACGATGCCGACGTCGACGCGGACGTTCTTGTTGATGGACGAGGCGTCGATGTCGACGTGGATCTTCTTCGAGTTCGGCGAGAAGGCGTCGAGGCGCCCCGTCACCCGGTCGTCGAAGCGCGAGCCCAGCGCCACCATCACGTCGCAGCCGTGCATGGCGTTGTTGGACTCGAACGTCCCGTGCATCCCGACCATGCCCAGCCAGGCCGGATCGGCGGCGGGGAAGGCGCCCAGGCCCATCAGGGTCGAGGTGACGGGCGCGCCGGTCAGGGCCGCGAACTCGCGCAGCAGGGCCGCCGCGCGGGGACCTGCGTTGATGACGCCGCCGCCGGTGTAGAGGATCGGCCGCCGGG
This sequence comes from uncultured Caulobacter sp., assembly GCA_964579695.1. Classification (GTDB taxonomy): domain Bacteria; phylum Pseudomonadota; class Alphaproteobacteria; order Caulobacterales; family Caulobacteraceae; genus Caulobacter. The sequence goes on from CAZOHI010000054.1 coordinate 9,895, forward strand.
CGTTCGCGATCATCCGCACCGCCTCGGCGATCTTGGACGCATCGCCCTTGGTGCGCGGGGCGTAGGCGTGGCCGAACTGGACCTCGTCCTTGCCGTAGTAGTCGGCCCTGGAGAACTGCACGTCCTTGGGGATGTCGATCAGCACCGGGCCGGGACGCCCCGTCGTGGCGATGTGGAACGCCTCGTGGATGATGCGCGGCAGGTCGGCGGCGTCCTTCACCAGGTAGTTGTGCTTGGTGCAGGCGCGGGTGATGCCGACGGTGTCGGCCTCCTGGAAGGCGTCGGTGCCGATCAGGTGCGTGGGGACCTGGCCGGTGAAGACGACCATCGGGATGGAGTCCATCAGCGCGTCGACGATGCCGGTGATGGCGTTGGTGGCGCCGGGGCCGGAGGTGACCAGCACCACGCCCGGCTTGCCGGTCGAGCGGGCATAGCCCTCGGCCGCATGGGTCGCGCCCTGCTCGTGGCGGACCAGGATGTGACGCAGGCGGCCGCCCGACGCCTCGTCGTCCTGGAAGAGGGCGTCGTAGATCGGCAGCACCGCCCCGCCGGGATAGCCGAAGATGGTGTCCACGCCCTGGTCGATCAGGGCCTGCACGACGATCTGCGCGCCGGTCATCTCGCGGGAAGCGGCGGCGGCGGTCTTGTCCAGGGTCTTGGCGGTCATGGCGGTGGTCCAGATGCGAGGGCGATAGGTTCGGGGGCAATAAAAAAGGCCCGCTAGGGGCCTTGGTGCGCGCGACCGGCTGCGGCGGTGACGGGTGTCACGCCGAGGTCGGCCGCTCCAGAAGTACGAGGACGCTTGCGCGCACGATGATTGCTCCAAATCGAGTGGGAAGGAAATGCCACGCTATGCCGGGGGCGTCAAGGCGGGGTGGAGCGCAAGAAACTGCCTCCACTGCGCCTCGGCGTCCGTGGCGTCGATGCGCGGCCAGCCGGGGGTCTGGTTGCGCTGCCAGGTGAGCTGGCGCTTGGCGTAGCGGCGGGTCTCCTGGCGGGCGGCCGTGAGGGCGTCCTCCAGCGCGCGCTCTCCGGCCAGGTGCGAGGCGAACTCCCGCACGCCGACGGCCTTCATGGCGGGCAGGGCGGGGTCGAGATTGCGGGCGACGAGGGCGGCGACTTCATCGAGGGCGCCTTGCTCGACCATCGCCCCCAGCCGCTCGTCGCAGCGGCGGTAGAGGGCCTCGCGCGGCGGCTCCAGCGCGACGGCGGTCCAGTCGTCCAGCGCGGGGGTGGTGTCCGCCTGCCAGTCGGTGATCGAGCGCCCCGTCGCCTCCAGAACCTCGCCCGCGCGGACCAGCCGCTGGCGGTCGCCAGGGGCGATACGGGCGGCGGAGGCGGGATCGAGGCCCTCGCGGAAGGCCGCTTCCCCGAGCGCGCCGTAGCGGGCCGAGACGGCGGCGCGGGTGTCGGGCGGGATCGGCGGTATCTCGGCGAGGCCGTGGGTGAGCGCCCGGAAGTAGAGCCCCGTGCCGCCGACGAAGATCAGCGGCGCGGTCGTGGCGGCGACGATCCCCTGCGCCGCCGTCAGCCACCGGCCCGCCGACCAGCCGTCCGCCGCGTCCGCCACGCCGAACAGATGGTGAGGGGCCTGGACTTCTTCCTCCTCGGACGGCCGGGCGGTCAGGACGCGCAGGTCGCGGTAGAGCTGGAGCGCGTCGGCATTGACGATCTCGCCGCCAACCCGGCGCGCCAGCCGCAGGGCCAGGGCCGACTTGCCGCTTGCCGTCGGTCCCGCGATCAGCCAGATGCGGCCCATGCTTCTCGCGCTCACCCTCGTCAGCCCCGATCCCGCCGCCGCCCAGGAGGCCACGGCCCGTATTCCCGCAGCGGTCGCAGCCGTGGGCGGCCGCGTCAAGGAGCCGAAGGCGCTCGGCCCCGGCGCTCTGGACCTCGTGACCGAGGCGGCCGAGACCGCCCCCGTCCGCGCGGCGGCCGAAAAGGCGCTCGAGGGCCTGCCCGTCGACGTCTGCGTCCAGCGGTGGGAGGGGCGCAGGAAGCGCTTGTTCGTCGCCGACATGGATTCGACCATCATCAACGTCGAGTGCCTGGACGAGCTGGCCGACTTCGCGGGCGTCAAGGCCGAGGTCGCCGCCATCACCGAGCGGGCCATGCGCGGCGAGCTCGAGTTCGAGGGCGCCCTGCGCGAGCGGGTGGCGATGCTCAAGGGGCTCGGGTTGTCCGCCTTGCAGCAGGCTTACGACGAGCGCGTGCGGCTGAATCCCGGCGCGAAGACGGCGGTGGCGACGATGGCCGCGAACGGGACGCGCTGCGTGCTCGTTTCGGGAGGATTTAGTTTCTTCACCAGCCGGGTGGCGGAGGCGGCCGGTTTCCACCTCCAGCGCGCCAACACCCTGACCGAGGCGGGCGAGACCCTGGCCGGGACGGTGGGCGAGCCCATCCTCGGACGTGAGGCCAAGCTGGCGGCGCTGCGGGAAGAAGCAGCGGGGCTGGGGATCGACCCGGCCCAGACGCTGGCCATCGGCGACGGCGCCAACGACCTGGCGATGATCGAGGCGTCGGGGCTGGGGATCGCCTACCGCGCCAAGCCGGTGGTGGCGGCGCGGGCCGACGCCCGCATCGACCATGCCGACCTGACGGCGGTGCTGTATTTCCAGGGGTACAGGTTCGAAGACTTCGCCGGTTAGGCGGTGCGGGGTTCGAGACGCGCTACGCGCTCCTCACCATGACGAATGCCGAGTCCGTCATCCTGAGGAGGCCGCGCAGCGGCCGTCTCGAAGGACGCAGCTACCGCGCCCCGCCGCCCTTCTCGAAGTACTTGAAGAAGTCGCTGTCCGGCGAGAGCACCATCGTCGTGTCGCCCTGGCCCATCGACGCCTCGTACGCCTGCATCGAGCGGTAGAAGCTGGCGAAGCTCGGATCGCGCCCGAAGCTGGACGCGAAGATGCGCGCCCGTTCGGCGTCGCCTTCGCCTCGGGTCTCCTCGGCCTCCTTCGTCGCGGTGGCGACGATCTCGCGGCGCTGCTGCTCGCCGACGGCGCGGATCTGCGCGGCTTCCTGCTGGCGGGCGGTCTTCATGCGCTCGAACACGGCGGCCTGGTTGGCGGCGGGCAGGTCGGCGCGCTTGATGCGCACGTCGATGATCTGCACCCCCATGCGCGAGGCCGAGACGCGGCTGGCCATGTCGTCGCGGATCTGGCGGGTCAGGGCGCTGCGGCGCTTCGACACGATGTCCTCCGAAGAGGCCGTGCCCAGCACCTGGCGCAGGGACGAGATCACCAGCCGCTCCAGCCGGTCCTCGGCCGTCTGCTGGTCGCGCAGGGTCGTGTAGAAGCGCAAGGGGTTGCTGATCCGGTAGCGGACGAAGGCGTCGACCACCAGGCGCTCCTGGTTGCCGGCGATGATCTCCTCCTCGCGGGACTCGAACGCCTGGTTGCGCTTGTCGAACTTCACGACGTTTTCGAGGAAGGGGACCTTGGCCTTCAGGCCCGCGCTCTCCTGGCCCACGGCGTTGACCACGCGCACGGGGTCGCCCAGGCGCAGGACGATGGCCTGCTGGCGCTGGTCGAGGACGTAGAAGGTCTGGCCCAGCGTCACCAGGATCGCGAAGGCGGCGATACCGAGGACGACGAGGCTCTGGCGGTTGACGGCGAAGCGGTTCATTGGGCGGCCCCCGTTGCCTGGCCCTGGGCCTGGGGCTGTGCGACGCGCGGCCGGAAGACGTCCGGCGGCAGGATGATGGGGGCGGTGGTGTTGTTGCCCTGCACGATGACCTTGTTCGACTTGGCCAGCACCCGCTGCATCGTCTCCAGGTAGAGGCGGTCGCGGGTGACGCCCGGCGCCAGCCTGTACTGCTCGTAGACCTGGTTGAAGCGGGCGGCCTCGCCCTCGGCCTCGCGCACGACCTGGGCGCGGTAGCCGCGCGCCGCCTGCACGATGCGCGAGGATTCGCCCCGCGCCTGGTTGGCGAAGGATTCGGCGTTCTGGCTGGCGGTCGCCACGTCGCGGAACGCCTCGATCACCTCGTTCGGCGGGCCGGCGTTGCGGATCTGCACCTCGTCGACGTGGATGCCCGCGTCGTAGCTGTCGAGGATGGACTGCATCAGCGCCACGGCCTGGGCCTGCACCTGGCCCCGGCCGGTCGAGATGATCGGCTGCAGCGAGGTGCGGCCGACGACCTCGCGCATGGCGCTCTCGCCCACGGCCTTAACCGCCGCGTCGGGGTCCTTGATGTTGAAGATGTAGTCGGCGGCGTCGGAAATCCGCCACGTCACCGAGAAGCTGAGGTTCACGATGTTCTCGTCGCCCGTCAGCATCAGGCTCTCGTCGCTTTCCTGGGCGCCCGGCACGCCGCCGACGTCGGTCCGCTGGAGCGTGGTGACGGGCACCTTCTGGGCGCGCTCGACGATCGGCAGGTGGTAGCGCAGGCCCGGCCCCGCCGAGCGGGAATAGGCGCCGAAGGTCGTCACGACGGACTGCTCGTTCGGCTGCACCAGATAGAAGCCCGAGATGGCCCACAGCAGCACCGCGCCCCCGGCCAGCGCCGCGATGGCGGCGGCGCGGGGCTGGCCGTCCGGCCCCCGGAACCACTGCTGGAAGCGCTCGTTCAGGCGGCGCTGGAGGTCGCCCAGGTCCGGCGGGGTCGGGGGCGTGGGGCCGCGCGGACGGCGGGGGCCGCGCGGGCCGCCGCCTCCGGGTCCTTTCGGACCGCCGCCATCGCCGCGTCCTCCGTCAGAGGGAGGGGGCGAGCCCCAGGGTCCGGGGTTGGCGTTGTCGTTCCAAGGCATATAGGTCGCGTCGTCTTTCTGTTGTCGGCGCGGCCGCGAGGGAGCTTGTAAAGCGGCGCAGTCAGCCGGATATGAGACCCCTCGCCAGCCAAAGCAAGCCGAACCGGACATGGAATCCCCCGCCGCCGCCCGCGAAGCCGCCCTCAGGGCGTTGGACGGAGTGACCGATCCGCGCTCCGGCAAGGGGCTGGCGGCGGCCGGTCTGGTGCAGGGGCTGGTGGTCCGCGACGGCCGCGCGGGCTTCATGCTGGAGGTCCCCGCTTCCGCCGCCGCGTCTTACGGTCCCGTGCGCGAGGCGGCCGAGCGTGTGCTCGCCGCCCTGCCGGGTGTGGAGAAGGCGCAGGTCGTCCTGACCACCGCCGCCGAAGACCCGCAGGTCACCCGTGTGCGCAAGGGCGCGCGCCTGACCGAGGACCCGAAAGCCCAGCCGCGCCCGCCGTCCGAGGCGGTCAAGCCCCCCCACGTGCGCCGCGTCATCGCGGTGGCCAGCGGCAAGGGCGGGGTGGGCAAGTCGACCATCGCCGTGAACCTCGCCTGCGCCTTCGCGGGGATGGGGCTGCGCACGGGCCTGCTCGACGCCGACGTCTACGGCCCCTCGGCGCCGACCATGCTGGGCGTCGACGGCGACCCGGTGTTCGTCGACGGCAAGCTCCAGCCGCTGGAGGGCTGGGGCGTGAAGGTGATGTCCATCGGTTTCCTGGTGGACGAGGGCTCGGCGATGATCTGGCGCGGGCCGATGGCCTCGTCCGCCGTGCGGCAGATGATCGTGGACGTGGCCTGGGGCAGCGAGGCCGAGCCGCTGGACGTGCTGGTCGTGGACCTGCCGCCGGGCACGGGCGACATCCACCTGACCCTGGTGCAGAAGCTGGCGGTGGACGGGGCGGTGCTGGTCTCCACGCCGTCGGAGATCGCGCTGGTGGACCTGCGCCGGGCCGCCGCCATGTTCGCCAAGACCGGCACGCGGGTCCTGGGCGTGATCGAGAACATGGCCTATTTCCCGGACCCGGCGACCGGCGCCCCGATCCCGATCTTCGGCCGGGGCGGCGGGGCGGCGGAGGCGAGGCGGCTGGGCGTTCCCCTGCTGGCCGAGGTTCCCATCGACATGGCCGTGCGCGAGGGCGGCGACACCGGCCGTCCGCTGGCGGCGCAGGGGGCGGACAGCCCGGCGGCCGAGGCGATACGGGCTGCGGCGAAACTTCTCATTCCCTGAATGAATGATTTCGCGCCTCGTGCGTCATACTCACAGGCGACGTGTGTCGCGAGTGGGCCGAGGGGCATGCAGGCGGCGTCGAACGAGCATCTGGTCCAGCTGGAGCGCCGCTTCCGTCCGGCGCTGATGGCCTTCTTCATGCGCCGCATCGGCAACCACGCCGAGGCCGAGGACCTGACGCAGGAGGTCTTCGCCCGGGTGATGAGCATGCCCGCCGGCCAGATGGCCCACGCCGAAGCCTATGTCTTCCAGACCGCCGCCAACCTGCTGCGCGACCGGGGACGGCGCGAGAAGGTGCGGCACGAGTACCGCGACGGGGTGCTGTCGCAGCCCGAATACCGCATCGAGCCGCTGGACCCCGGCCGGGTGCTGGCGGCGCGCGAATCCCTCGGGCAGGTGGCGGCGGCGCTGAAGGAGGTTCCCGAGCGCACCCGCTCCATCTTCATCCTCTACCGGCTGGAGCAGATGAAGAAGCGCGACATCGCCAACGCCTACGGCATCTCGACCAGCGCGGTGGACAAGCACCTGATGAAGGCCATGGCCCACCTGCTTTCGCGCGTGGGAGGCGTGGCATGAGCGCGGCGGCGACGCACGAAGCCGCCGCATGGCGCCTGCGGATGGCGGAAGGCCCGCTCACGCCGGCCGAGGACGCGGCGCTGGCCGCATGGCTGGCCGCCGACCCGCGCCACCCCGCCGCCTTCGACGCCGCCGTCTGCGTCTGGGACGCGGCGGGCGACGAGGCCCAGGCGCCGGAGATGGTCGTCCTGCGCGGCGCGGCCATCGAGAGCGCCCGCCGGGCCGCGGCGACCCGCTGGCGGCGCGGTGTCGCGCCCCGGCTGGCGGCCATCGCGGCGGTGCTGGTGGTCGCGACCTTCGCCGCCGCGTCGCTGTTTGGCGTGCCGAAGGTCTATCGCACCGGCGTGGGAGAGCGGGAACTGGTGGTCCTGTCCGACGGCTCGCGCCTGTCGCTGGACGCCGACACCTTCGTCCTCGCCCGGTTCAGCAGCCACCGGCGCGAACTGAGCCTGCTGCGCGGCCGAGCCCGCTTCGCCGTCGCCAAGGACCCGCTCAAGCCCTTCGCCGTGAAATCCGGCGGCCGGACGGTGGTGGCGCTGGGCACGGAGTTCAGCGTCGAGCGGCTGGGCGGGCAGGTGAGGGTGGTCCTCTATGAGGGCAAGGTCTCGGTCCTCGACCGCGCCGCTCCCGTGCCGGTGGGCGCAGGCAGGCAGCCCGCCGACGCCGTGCTCAAGCCCGGCTCCGAACTCGTCATGGCCGACGCCTCGCCCGCCAAGCTGGCCAGCATCGATCCCGTCCGCTCCCTGTCGTGGGAGGCGGGCCAGCTCATCTTCGACGACGAGCCGCTGGCCAGCGCCATCGAGCGCGTGAACCGCTATTCGGACGAGAAGCTCGCCGTCGCCGATTCCGCCGCCGGCCGCGTGCTGGTCAGCGGCGTCTTCACCGCCGGTGACACCGACGCCTTCGTCGACGGCGTGGCGGGCGTCTTCCCGGTGCGCGCCCGCAGCGAAGACGGACAGACAGTATTGTCGTTTGACGCCCGGCGCTGAATGATTTCGCAAGTGGTGCGTCTAACCCCATGAACGTCCGACTAAGCGGGCGCTGACCTAAGGGGGGAAATACTTATGAAGGACCGCAGGACCCATCGCGCCTTGCTGCGCGCGTCCGTGGCCGTCGCCGCGCTGACGGCGTTCGCCGCGCCGGCCGTGACCTATGCGCAGGAAGCCACCTACGCCTTCGACATCCCGGCCCAGGAGCTGAACACGGCCCTGCTCGCCTACGGCCGCGCGGCCAAGCAGCAGATCGTCTTCGACGGGGCGGCGGTGCGCGGCCACCGCGCGGTGGAGCTGCAAGGCGAATATTCCGCCGACGAGGCGCTGCAACGCCTGCTGATAGGCACGGGCCTGCGCGCGGAGTTTCAGGGTACGGGCGCCGTGAGGATCGTCCAGGCCCCCCAGGGGGGAAGCGCCGGCGACGTTGATGCGCTGATCGTCACGGCGCAGAAGCGGGAAGAGAACATCCAGGACGTGCCGATCGCCATCAGCGCGTTCAACCAGAAGGCGCTGGACGAACAGAAGATCGAAGGCGGCTTCGACCTGCTGAAGGCGATCCCGAACGTCACCTTCTCCAAGTCGAACTTCACCAGCTACAACTTCTCGATCCGCGGGGTGGGCACCAAGGCGGTTTCCGCGACCACCGACGCGGGCGTGGCGGTCGCCTTCAACAACACCAGCATCATCCAGAACCGCCTGTTCGAGCAGGAATACTTCGACGTCGAGCGCGTGGAAGTGCTGCGCGGGCCGCAGGGAACGCTTTACGGCCGCAACGCCACCTCGGGCGTCATCAACGTCATCA
>CAZOHI010000055.1:0-18151 GCA_964579695.1 uncultured Caulobacter sp.
TGTTCAGCGTGAGCTTGCCGTCCAGCAGCGTATTCTTCATCCCGACTTCGAACGCATCGACGAATTCGGGCGCGAAGGTCTTGGGATGGGCTGCCGACTTGGCGACCAGCGCGTCGGCGACCCCGCCCGAGGTGGTGTACCTGACTACCCCGGCGGCCGGAGGGTTGGCGCCGCCGGCCTTGTAGCCATGGGCGTAGGAGGCGTAGAGCAGGGTGTCGCGGTTGGGCTTCCAGTCCAGCGCCAGGCGCCCCGTCGGCTCGGTCCACTCCTGCTCGACGACTTCCGCAACGGGGTGGCCGACAGAATGCGCCGCCAGAAGCCAGCTCGGGATGCGCGGCGCCGACTTCTTGTCCACTGTCAGGCGCAGGCCGGCGGTGAGCTTCAGGGTGTCGGTGATGTCGTAATAGGCTTCGCCGAACGCCGCGTAGGAGATCAGCTTGTAGGGGTTCCTGCTGAGGAAGTAGTTGTGGCCCTGGTCGTTGAGGCTGTCGATCGGGTTCGGATCAATGTAAATACATCCGGTCACCGATTGTGACGTATTCACATCGGGATATATTGGGCCATCCAAAAGGCATGGAAGATTGTCGGTCACATTCACTTGATATGGCGGCGCAGAATCATTGGGCCAAAGCAACCCCTTGGGGTCGTTGGCGACCAGCGAATACAGAGTAAGGGTATTGATGAAGACGTAGTACTTGTCCTCGGTGTCGTAGCGCAGGAAGTTGCCGCCGACGCTGAAGTTGAACGGGCCGTCGAAGTCGGACCCCAGGCGGAATTCCTGGCTGAACTGGCGGGACTCTGCGGTCGACAAATCCATGCCCACCAGACGGTCGGCGCACCCGATCTGCGGGTCGCAGAACACGTTGCCGTTGGGGCCGGGCTGAAGCAGGTTCGTCTTGACGAAGGTGCTGCGGATATTGGCGAAGGCGCCGGACGCCGTGTTGAAGCGGTTGAAGTCCTGCATCGAGAACAGGGTGTCGGCGCTATAGGCGGTTTCCGACGTCAGGGTCAGGGTGTCGGTCAGGTCGAAATCGATCTGCAGTTCCGCAACGTCCGCCTTGGCGCGGTAGATCGGATCGACGGTGGACTCGATAACCCGCAGGTCGCGCGACTGGGTCGTGCTGGCGTAGGGGTCCAGCCCGTTGACGGTCGGCAGCCAAAGCTGGCCGAGAGGGTGGTAGTAGGGCAGCGAGAAGCCGTTCGGCGCCTGGAACGACTCCGGCGCGTACATCGAGGCCGGCAGGCAGCTCTGGTTGAACATGTTGGCATATTTCGACCCGGTGCCGTCGGGCGTCGCATGACCACCGATCTCCGCGCGGTCGTCGCGCTTGCAGACCTGCTTGCCGGAACGCAGGCGGTCGTCGTCCTCCTCGAAATGCTCCCAGATCAGGTTGGCGCTGAGCCGGTCGTTGGGCTCGAACCGCAGCGAGGCCCGGGTCGACCACAGGTCGCGGCCGTCGATGGGATTGCCGGTGATCTGGTTGTCGACGAAGCCTTCGCGCTTGGTCCAGGCGCCGGCCAGGCGCAAGGCCACCGCGTCCTCGACCAGCGGGATGTTGATCATCCCCTCGACGCGCGTGGAATTGTAGTTGGCCACATCCCCCGAAGCCTTGGCTTCGTAGCGGAACTTCGGCTTGGCGCTGATGATGTTGACGACGCCCGCCGTGGCGTTGCGGCCGTACAGCGTGCCCTGCGGACCGCGCAGGATCTCGACCCGTTCGAGGTCGTAGAATTCCTGCTCGAAGAAGCGGTTGCGGATGAAGGGCGTGTTGTTCATCGCCACGGCCACCGCCGCGTCCGTCGTGGCCGAGATCGCCTGGGTGCCGATGCCGCGGATCTGGATCGAATAGCTGGCGAAGTTGGTCTTGGTGAACGTCATGTTCGGGACCTGGGTGATCAGGTCCGGGCCGCCGGCCACCTGACGCGTCGTCAGGTCTTCCTGGCTGAAGGCCGACATCGCGATCGGCACGTCCTGGATATTTTCTTCGCGCTTCTGCGCCGTGACGATCAGCGCATCGACGTCAGCGCTGCTCTCCACGGCGCTTCCGGCCTGGGGGGCGGAGGCCCTCGAGATCTGAAGCACGCCGAAGTCGGTTCGACGAACCTGCAGGCCGGTCCCGGCCAAGAGCTGCCGCAGCGCATCCTCGGCGGTGTAACTGCCCTTGAGGGCAGGCGCGGTCCGACCCTGGACATCCGCATCGGCGAACATCAACTGCTGGTCAGCTGTCGCTCCATAAACTTGTAATGCAGAGCTCAGCGATTGCGTCGGAAGGTTGAACTCGTACTGTCGTGCTTCTTGGGCGGCTGCAGGCCCGGTCGACAGTATCAGCGCGCCCGCGAGCGCGGTCGCTCCCAGCAGCATGCTGCGCGTATTCTTTCGATGCGGTGACATCGTTTCCCCTCCCCAAGATTTCCTCGATGCCGCGTTTGCGGCCCTTGTGGAGATGGACGTGGCGGTTTTTGGATTCCTCCAACGGGTCGGCGATTTTTCCTGGAACGCTCTCAGCCGGCGTGATTTGCCGAACGCAGAACGAACCCATCCGGCGCGTCTCCGACCGTGAGCGGCATGAAGCTCGCCGCCGAATCCAGAAAGGCGTCGACGTCGCCCATGTTGAAGACGCCGCTGATCGGCATGGCGGCCGCTTGCGGATCGCCGACAGTGATCTTCCGTTCGGAATAGCGGTTCATCCGATCGACGGCTTCCGCCAACGGCTCCTTGTCGAACATCAGCTTGCCGCGCTGCCAAGCTGTCTCGCGATCGACATCGACCTTGTTCACCACCTCATGCCGGACGCCTTCGGTGACCAAAGCCTGGCCGGCCTGCAGTTCGATGGGCCTGGTCCGGCGCGGAGGCGTCTCAATGAACGGGATCGGCGCGGACCGACGCGGCACCACCAGCACCTTGCCCTCGATCAGCGTCACCTTCACCTCAGGCCTGACAATGTCGATGTTGAAGGCCGTGCCGGTGGCGACGACCGTGCGATCTCGCGCCGTGACGCTGAATGGACGCGTGGGGTCGTGAGCGACGTCGAAGCGGGCCTGCCCGCGTGTCAGCGCCAGCCGGCGGGCGTCGCGCGAGTAGCGCACCGAAACACGGGACATAGCGTCGAGCGACAGCACCGAGCCATCCCGCAAGATCACCACCCGGCGTTCCGCGAGACCCGTCTGGTAGACGTCGCCCTGCGCCGCCAGCGGCAGGACGACTCCCGCTACCGCGGCCGCGGCGACCGCAGCCGCGATAAGCCGGCGCCTCGGCAGCTGCCGCACGGGGTCGCCACGGCCCCAGCGCCCCCGCCCTTCGCGCTGCACCCGGCCCAGCAGTTCCTTGCGTACGGCGATCATCTCGGGAGAGGCGGCATGGACGCCGAAGCTGTCCCAGACATCGCTGGTCCGGTTGAAGGCGCGTTCGTGGCGCTCGTCCGATTGCACCCAGGCTTCGAGCTCGGCCTCGTCGTCAGCGCTCCAGGAGAGATCCACCATGCGCTGGCGCCATACCATGGCGGTCTCCAGCATGGTGTCGGTGACCTCGGAAGCAGCGGGCGGGGGCGCGCTCATAGCGGACCGAACTTTCGGGACAGGTGCACGCCGGCCTTGGCGATATGCTTTTCCACGGTGCTGACCGATATTCCGTACAGGGCGGCGATCTCGCGATGGCGCATATTCTCCAGCCGGAACAGCAGGAAGATGTCGCGCGTACGATCACCCAGTTCGCCCAGCGCGTGCACCGCCTTGATCAGGGCCTCCTGACTGAGAAGGACGCGCTCGGGCCCACGATCCTCCACGAGATTGGGATCGTGCTTGTCATCGTCGGCGAGCTCTGCGCGGGGGGCGTCCAGGCTGGCGTGGTCGGTAGCGCGATGGGTCGTCGCCTTGCGGGCCCGGTCCCGCAGCAGGTTGGCGGCGATCCGGAAGATGTAGATTTCCGGGTTATGCACCGGCACGGTCTCGTCGCGCCGCAGGATGCGCATGAAAACCTCTTGGGTGAGGTCTTCAGCATCCTCGCGATTGTGAGCGCGACGCAGGAAGAAGCTCATCAAGGGGCTGCGGAAGCGCGCCACCAACCGGGCTGCGTCGTCAGTCGCGATGTTGATGGATCCGGTCTTTTCCACGCGCTTCCCGCCTCCTGCGCGGGCACGCGTAGAAGGCTGGACCACCTGAAATCGATGTCAAGCCCGGGCGAGCGGCCCATGACGCCACCCTGTCAGGCGCTCAGCAACTTCATGGCTGACCTCTTCGGTCGTCACTCCGCGCCGCGTGGCTGGCGCTACATGCCGACGCAAGCATCTGGAATTTGAGAAGATCATTGGACAAGAGCACCGTCGAACGAAAGGATGACGCCTGCTCAGTCTGCGAGACCCTTGAATGGCCCTTGTCAAAACCACCAAGATCGGCGCCTCCACGCCCCCGGCGCCTGGTCCAAAGGCGGGACAGCCGTCATCTCCCGTCAAACGCGCGAGCCCGGCTCGGCGGAGCGGTCGAGACAAGATCTCCGAACGCTTGGCCGCCGCCACGGAAGAACTCGCGAGCGGCATGGCGGAGGCGTCGGCGGCGGCGGAAGAGCTTCGCCGGTCCATGGAGCAGATCGCCAGCGGCGCCGAGGAAGCCGCCGGCGGCGCCCAGGAGCAACTTGCGGCCATCAGGAGTTCGGTGGGCGCCCTGGACGCGGCGCGGGCGCAGGCCGAGACGTCGCGGCGTCGGGCCGAGGCGGTGCTCGGCGCGCTGAGCGAGACTGTCGCCCAGATCACGGGTTCGGTGCGTTCGATCGAACGCAACGCAGAACGCCAGTCCGCTTCGGTGGCCATAATCGATGAATTGGAGCGTCGTGCGCAGGACATCGGCGCGATCACCCAGACGGTCAGCCGGATTTCCGATCAGACGAACCTCCTGGCGCTCAACGCCGCGATCGAGGCCGCGCGGGCTGGCGAGCACGGCCGCGGCTTCGCGGTCGTGGCCGAGGAAGTGCGGGCGTTGGCGGAGGTCTCCGACAGGAGCGCCCAGGAGGTTCAAGGCCTCGCCGAAGGCATCCAGACGGATGTGCGGGAGGCTGCCGGGGCGGTCCGCGACGCAGCACAGGCCGCGGTCGTCGAAGCCAATGCGGGCACGGAGGCGGCGACGGCCCTGGCCGCTCTCCAGGTCGAGATGGCAAGCATCTCCCAGGGCAGCGAAGAGATCATGACGGCGGCGATGGAAGCCGAACGCTCGGCGTCCGAAGCCCAGCGCGGGGCCGAGCAGGTCGCGAGCGCAGCGGAGGAGCAGTCCGCGGCCGCGTCCGAAGCCCAGAGCGCCATCCAGCAGCAGGCCCGGTCCCTGGACCAGGGTCAGGTGGCCGCCCAAACCTTGTCTGGGCTGATAGACGAGCTCAACGACGGAGCCCTGAGCGTCGAGGCCGCCGACCAGGCTGCGGCCAAGGCCGAGGAACTGTCCGCCACGATCCAGGAGCTTTCCAGCGCCGCCAACCAGATCATGGCCGCCGTCGAGCAGATCAGCCGAGGCTCGCAACAGCAGGCGGCGGCCACCCAGCAGACCTCCGCCGCACTGGCTCAGATCGAGAGCAGCGCCAGGGAGGCGCAACGGAATGCCGGCTCGGCGAGCGAGAAGGCCGTGACGCTCCGGGCGTCATTGAAGGAAAGCCGCGCCAGCGTGGAGCGGCTGGTGGGCGGCGTCGTCACGGCTGTCGAAGCCACCCAGGCCAGCCTCGCCACCATCATGCGCCTCGAGACGGTCGGCCGGCGTATCGAGAAGATCGTCGACGGCATCGCGCTGGTCGCGGTGCAGACCACGATGCTGGCGGTCAGCGGCTCGGTCGAAGCAGCCCGCGCCGGCGACGCCGGGCGGGGCTTTGCCGTCGTCTCCAGCGACATCCGCAATCTCGCCCGCGAAGCCTCCGAGAGCGTGGAGAGCATCAAGGACAGCGTCAGGAGCATCATCGATCAGATCGCCACGCTGCGGCGGGACCTCGAGCAGAGAATCCTCACCGGCGAGGTGGAGGTGCAGAGCAATCGGTCGATCACCGTCGCCCTGGAAAAGCTCGAAGGTGACGTCGCCGCCCTGAGCGCCGCCAACAAGGCGATCCTCGACGGCTCCGAGTCCATCCTTTCAGGCGCGACCCAGTCCACCGCGGCGGCGCGCCAGATCGCGGCGGCGGCGGAAGAAGCCGGCGCCGCCTCGCGCGAGGCGGCGGCTGCGGCTTCGCAGCAGGCCCAGGGGGCGGAGGATCTTGCCGCCGCCATCGAAGAGATCGCCCTCCTGGCCGATGAATTGAAGTCGCGGAATGGCTGATGCCGTCCGATTCCTGACCTTCCGCAGCGACCGGCGGCTCTACGCCTTGCCCGCCGATGAGGTGGCGGAGGTCATCCGCATGCCCGTCGTGGCAAAGGTGCCGCAGGCGCCGCCGAGTCTGCTGGGCGTCGCCAACCTCCGGGGTTCGGTGCTGCCGGTCGCCAGCCTTGCCGGTCTGATGGGACGGGAACTCAGCACGGCCGGGGCTGCTTCGCGAGCGATCGTCCTGCAGGGGGAAGCGCCCGTCGCTTTGGCGGTGGACGGGGTGGAGGCCCTGGTCTCCGTCGACCAGGACGCGGTGGAGACGGACCAGGCCGGGTTTGTAGCTGAGACCGGAGAACGGCTCACGGGAGCCTTCCAGCCTGGCCAGGGCCGGGAGACCGCGCGGATCCTCGACATCAGGGCCTTGCTTGCGAACGCATTCGTGGCTCGTCCGAAAGCCAGGCGGGCGGTTGGAACGGCGGGCGTCGACGACGCCCGATCGCTCTCGCGAGAGGACGATGCGGGCAAGCTCGTCACCTTCGAGGTCGCCGGGCAGGAATACGCGCTGGGCCTCGATCTCGTGCAGGAGATCACGCCGGCTCCCGACGGTCTTGCGGTGTTGCCCAAGAGCGAGGCGCTGGTCCTGGGGGTCGGCGAATACCGGGACGGACTGTTGCCGCTGCTGTCGCTGCGTGGGCTGCTTGGCTTGCCGCATGCGCCGTTCGACGGCCGCGAGAAGGTGGTGGTGACTCCGGTGGGCGGCGTGCTCGTGGGGCTGGTGGTCGACCGCATGCGCGACATCCTTCCCGCCGATGCCCGCTTCCTCGAACCGACGCCGGCCGTGCTCGCCGCCCGCATGGGGGGCGAGGCGCAGGTGACCGCCATCTATCGCGGGGAAGGCGGGCGACTGGTGTCGATCCTGTCGCCCGAGCGGCTCTTTCGGGAGGACGTCATGCAGCGATTGGGCAAGACCGGCGAGGCGCAGCCGCGGCAGGTCGGGACGAACGTGCGCATTGCCGATGAGCGCCGCTACCTTGTCTTCCGTCTCGCCGATGAGGAGTACGGCGTGCCGATCGAGGCGGTGGACGAGGTGGCTCCCATCCCGGCCAAGCTGACCCGGCTGCCCAAGGCCCCGAGGTTTCTCGAAGGCGTAGTCAATCTGCGCGGGGACGTCCTGCCCGTGGTCGATCAGCGCAAACGGTTCGACCTGCCGCCGTCGAGCACGCCCGAGAAGCGGCGCCTGGTCGTCATTCGTACGGAGCGTCATCGCGCCGGCCTGATCGTCGACAGCGTCTCGGAGGTGCTCGCGGCGGATGCGGCCGGCCTGGAGCCGGCGCCGGACCTCGCGGGAGAAAGCAAGCGCCTGGTGGAGGGCGTGCTGAACCTGGAATCCACGGGGCGCATGATCCTGGTGCTCGACCCATCCGAGTTGCTGAGCCGCGCCGAGCGGAGCCTGCTCGACGCCTTCAAGGCCAAGCAGGACGGCCAGGCCAAGCGGTGATCAAGCTTCTTGCGGTCGATGACTCCGCGCTGGTTCGCAAACTGCTCGGCCAGGTGTTCGCAAGCGAACCTGACTTCGAGGTGAGGTTCGCCCGGAACGGGGTCGAGGCGCTGGATGCGCTCGCCGCCTTTGCGCCCGATGTCGTCACCCTGGACGTGCATATGCCGCAGATGGACGGGCTAGCCTGTCTTGACCGGATCATGATCGAGCGGCCGTGCCCGGTCGTCATGGTCTCCTCGCTGACCGAGGAAGGGGCGGAGGCTACGCTTGAGGCCCTGCGTCTGGGCGCGGTCGACTTTGTCCCCAAGCCGTCGGGCGCAGTGTCCCTGCATATGGAGGAGTGGGGCCCCGAGCTTGTCGCGAAGGTTCGGGGCGCCGCCGGCGCCAGGATCAGGCGAACTCATCGTCTGAAGGAACGGGTACGTCACCGCATCGGGACCGCCCCCCGAGCGCAGGAGCGCCGAAGCCCAAGCGACAAGCCGTCGGCGATTGGAGAAGGCCTGGTGCTGGTGGGCGCATCGACCGGAGGTCCGCCGGCGCTGGAAGCCTTGCTGACCGCCCTGCCCCCGGAATTTCCCTGGCCGATCCTGATCGCCCAGCACATGCCGGCGACCTTCACCGGCCCGCTGGCGCGCCGTTTGGACGGTCTCTGCTCGATCGCAGTCGTGGAAGTCGTCAGGCCCACGGTGCTGCAGCCCGGCTGCGCCTATATCGGGCGCGGGGACGCCGACCTCCTCGTCGCCAGCCGGCCCGCCGGGTTGGTGGCGATGCCGGCGCCGGCCCAGCCGGACTATCCCTGGCATCCCAGCACCGACCGCCTCGTGCGCAGCGCCATGGCCTGCATGGCTCCAAATCAGCTCGTGGGCGTTCTGATGACCGGGATGGGCTACGACGGGGCGCAAGCCATGACCGAGTTGAGCGCCCAGGGCGGACGGACCATCGCTGAAGCGGAGGAAACCGCGGTTGTCTGGGGCATGCCCGGAGAACTCGTGAAGGCTGGGGGCGCGGACTGGATCGAGCCGCTTCCGCAGATCGCGGCGCGCCTCAGGAGCGTCGTCCCATGCCCCTGATCCGCCAAGGCCAGCCGTCTGTCGAACCTCCATCCACCGACCCTGTCGCAGCCCTGGATAGCCAGGAGGCCGACGTCCGGTGGCGGGCCGTCCGCGACGTGTCGCGAATGCCGAACGGAACGGCGCTGCTGGCGGACGTCTTGGCGCGGGAAAGCGACGGGCGGGTGCGGGAGGCGATATTCACGAGTCTCAGCCGCACGCCCGAAGGCGTCGCCGTCATCCTGCCCTATGTGCGATCGGAGGAGGCGGCGGTCCGGACGGGGGCCCTGGACGCGCTCAGGGCCTCCCTTGAGAAGGCCGATGACCTGTTGGCCGGATATCTGAGTGATCCCGATCCGGACGTGCGCCTGCTGATCTGCGATGTCGTGCGGGGTCTTCCCTCACTGGCGGCGACACGGCTGATGATCGAACTGCTCGACAGGGAAGACGCAGTCAATGTCTGCGCCGCCGCCATCGAGGTGCTGGCCGAGGTGGGAGAACCGAGCGCATTGCCGGCGCTCGATCGCTGCGCAAGGCGTTTTGGCGGCGAGGCCTTTCTCGTCTTCTCGGCTCGTATCGCCGCTCAGCGCATAAGCGAGCCTCGTGGTTGAGCCCGAGCCCATCAGCGCCGAGGAGTTCAGCCGGCTGACGGACTTCCTCTACCGTCGGACAGGCATGATCTTCGCCGAGCCGAAGCGGTACTATGTCCAGCGGCGCGTTGACGAGCGGATGAAGGCGACCGGCGCCAAGACGTTCGCGGACTATTTCGCCCGACTGCGCAGCGACGCAGACGGCGAGATCGAGCAGTTCGTGAACGCCTTCACGGTCAATGAGACCTACTTCTACCGCGAGGAGCACCAGCTCCGATGCCTCACCGCCGACATGTTGTCCGAGCGCATCGCCGCGAGGCGGCCCGGCGGCGCCCTGCGCATCTGGTCGGTCCCCTGCTCCACGGGCGAGGAGCCGTACTCTATCGCCATCTGGCTGCTGGAGAATTGGCCCCAGGTCGATAGCTGGGATGTCGAGATCGTCGGGTCCGACATCGACACGAAGGCCCTCGAGGCGGCGCGGGGCGGCGCCTACGGCAAACGGGCCTTCATGCGCTTGCCGCCCGAGCTCGTGGCCCGCTACTTCCATTCGACCGGCGAGGAGCGTTGGCAGGTGGTCGAGGAGTTGCGGGACTCGGTGAGTTTCTCGCCCGTCAACCTGGTGGACAGCGCCGACACCCGGGGATTCGGACAGTTCGATGTCATCTTCTGCCGCAACGTGCTGATCTACTTCGATGACGCCTCGCGCCGGGTTGCGGCCGAGAACCTCTACGAGAATCTCCTTCCGGGCGGCTTCATCTGTCTTGGACATACCGAGTCCATGAGCCGCATCTCGCCCTTGTTCGACGTGCGGCGCTTTTCGGATGCTATCGTCTACCAACGACCCCCGGGGGGAAGGCGTGTCTGAGCGGGAAAAGAGCCGGGTGATGGTGGTGGAGGACGCAAGCCTCGTGCGTCTCTATTACCGCGACGCGCTCGAAAGAGCCGGCTTCGAGGTGCTTGAGGCGCTGAACGGCCTGGAAGCGCTTGAGAAGCTGCTGACGGAGCCGGCGGATCTCCTGATCGTCGATGTGAACATGCCGCAGATGGACGGCCTCACCTTCCTGCGCACCCTCCGGCGGCAGGCGCTGCCCGTCGGAGGCATTCCGGCCCTGGTGATCACCACGGAGGCGAACGACCAGGACAAACATGCGGCCCGCCGGGCCGGCGCCAACTTCTACCTCGTCAAACCCGTCTCCCAGGATGCGCTGGTCGAGTACGTCACCCTGATGAGCGGGGCGGCATGAACGACTTCATCGAACAGTTCCTGATCGAGGCCCACGAACTCATAGAGGCGGCCACTGCCGATCTTCTGGCTCTCGAGGCGAACCCCGCGGACGCACCGCGTCTCGACGGCGCCTTTCGCGCCTTCCACACCTTGAAGGGCGCGGCCGGTATCATCGAGTTCGAGGACATGAGCCGGGGCCTGCATGTGGTCGAGGAAGCCCTGGCCGCCGTGCGCTCCGGCCGCGCGGCGATGAACCCGCAGCTCGTCGGCGACTGCCTGTCGGCCCTCGATCAGGTGCTCGACTGGCTGGAGATGATCCAGGCGACTGGCGAAGCGCCCGGCGACGCCGCGCATGCGGCCGATGTGTTGATCTCTCGATTTGCCGCGCACGATGACGCGTCTCGCCCTCGCCCCGACACCCGGGCGCCGTCGCGCGAGTGGCTCCCCGGCCTGCTGGCGCGAGAGCTGGGGGACGGACAGCCCCAGACGGCCTTTCACTACGCGCCCGCGCCCGGCGCCTTCTTTGAGGGCGAAGACCCACTGGCGGCAATAACGGCCGCGCCAGGCCTCCTGGCCGTGGACATATCGCCCACGGGACCCTGGCCGCCTCTGGCGGAGTTCGATCCCTTCACCTGCGCGATCACGATCTCCGGCCTGTCCACGGCCTCTTCCTCGGAAGTCGAGGCGGCCCTCGGCGCCCTCCCATGCCTGGAGCTCGTGGACCTGGGCGCGACGAACGCGCTTGGCGGCGCGGCTCGCGCCCTTGTCGAGGCGCAGATCGCCATGCTGGCCGATGCCGATCCGACAGGTCTTGGCGGCAGGCTCTCTTCCGCCGGCCGCACCGCGGTGGCGGCGCTGCGGCAGACGGGCCTCGCCGCCAGCGCCGACAGCGTCGAGGCCGCGACTTCGCGCGCGGGGAACACGAACGATCCGAGACCGCTCGTGGAGGCGCTCCAAGGCGTTCTACGGGGCGAGGTCTCTCAACCCCGCGCCGCCGCCGGTCCCGGCGCGGGCGGATTGGAGAGCCGGTCTCTCAGGGTGGATGTCGAGCGCATCGACGCTCTGGTGCGACTGGCGGGCGAACTGCAAGTTTCGAAGAACGCCTTTTCCCATCTCTCCACGCTCGCGCAGGAGGGCCGGAACATCGTCGCCCTGGCGGAAGGGCTTAAGGAGCAGCAGGGCATACTGGAGCGTCTGGTGGCGGACCTGCAACGGTCTGTCGTCGCTATCCGTGTCCTTCCGCTGCGCCACGTCTTCCAGCGTTTCCCCCGGCTGGTGCGGGAGATCGGCCAGAGCACAGGCAAGCAAGTTCGGCTGGTGGTCGAGGGCGAGGATACCGAGGCCGACAAGACGGTCGTCGAAACCCTGTTCGAACCGCTGCTGCATGTCCTGCGCAATGCGGTCGATCATGGCGTGGAGGTCCCCGCTGAACGTCGGCGCCTCGGAAAGAGCGAGACGGCGGTGATCCGGCTCGCTGCCGCCCGCCGCGGCGAAAACGTCGAGATCGAAATCACCGACGATGGCCATGGCGTGGACCTCGCGAGGGTCCGAGAGGCCGTCCTCGCCCAGGGCTTGCGGGACCCGCAGACCTTGACCGCGATGTCCGACGATGAGGTCATCCAGCTCATCTTCGCGCCGGGCTTTTCGACTACCGCGACGGTCACGGAGATTTCAGGGCGGGGCGTGGGGATGGACGCCGTTCGCGTGGCTGTGGAACGCCTTGGCGGGCAGGTGACGGTCCAGAGCCGTCCCGAGCGCGGAACGAGCATACGGTTCATGCTGCCGTTCAGCGTGATGATGACCCGGGTCATGACCGTGCTCGCTGGCGGCCAGGCTTTCGGCATCCCGCTGGATGCGGTGCTCGAGACTGTCCGGATTCCGCGGGAGGCGATCGCACGGATCGGCGCGGCCCACGCCTTCGTGCTGCGCGACCGCACCATCCCGCTTTTCCACCTGGGCGGGACGCTGCAAGGAACGGATCCGGCGCGAGCGGAGGGCGAAGCCACCGTCGTCGTGGTGTCGGCGGCAGGTCAGCCGGCCGGACTCGAAGTCGACAGGGTGGGTGAGCGGATGGATGTCATGCTCAAGCCGATGGAGGGGCTATTGTCAGGCGCCTTCGCGGCCGCGGGGACCACGCTCCTGGGGGACGGACGCGTGCTGATCGTGCTGGATGTCGAGGAACTGCTGGCATGACCGTCGAGCGATCGCAGACCGGCGCCGTCTCTTTGAAGGGGGACTGCGGCCTGGACGATGCGGAGCCCTTCATGAGGCTGTTGCTGGAAGCGCCCGACGCCGCCATCGACTGGCGCGGCTGTCGGCAAGCCCACACGGCCATCGTGCAGCTCATCATGGCGTCCGGACGCACCCTGCTTGGTCCGCCCGACAATCGGTTCCTCGAAACGCTGATCGAGCCTTTGCTGTGTCGGCAAGGCGACTGACCGAGCCGAGCCTTCCACATACGGCTAGTAGATGCGACAACGCTGGGCGTGGAAGTTTGTCACGAGGGTTGGCGGTGTCCTTCAAAGTCCTGATTGTCGACGACAGCAAACTGGCTCGAATGTCGGTCGCCAAGGCCCTGGCCACGGTTCGCCCGGGTTGGACCAAGCTCGAAGCGGTCAATGCCGATGAAGCTCTGGCGATGGTCCGGCGCGAAGGCGCCGATATCGCCTTGCTCGACTTCAACATGCCTGGGCGCGACGGCCTGACGTTGGCGTCCGAGCTGCGCGAGATCGACGCCGATATGCCCCTGGCCGTCGTTTCCGCCAATCACCAGGACGAGGTCGTGGCGCGTGCACGCGCCGTGGGAGCAGCCTTCCTGGCCAAGCCCATCACAGAACAATCGCTGAGGGACTTCCTCGATCACGCAGCGCGCCGACTGACAGCCAAATGAGTGGCTCCGACACCAGCGTCCTGGATGAGCTCGAACTCGATGCGTTGACCGAGCTCGTGAACATCGGCGTGAGCAGGGCCGCGGCGAGCCTGCGGGAAATGGTCGGCGAGCAGGTGCATCTTTCGGTGCCGAGCGTCGGCCTCGTCTCCAGGGACGCAGCGATCGCCGTCCTCAACGGAGGCGAAAATCGCCAGTTGGTGGCCGTCCATCAGGTCTTTGAAGGCGAGGTCACCGGGCGGGCCCTCCTGATCTTCCCGGAAGCCAAGAGCCTGGAACTTGTACGAGCGGTCACAGGCGGCGATCTCCCCCTGGAAGACATCATCGAGCTGGAGCAGGAGGCGCTGGCCGAGACAGGCAACATCATCCTCAACGGCTGCCTATCGACCATGGCGAACATGCTGCAACGCAGTCTGCGCATGTCCCTGCCCGAGATCCTGCGCGGGGAGTGCGCGGTATTCTTCAACCTCGCGCCGCCGCCGGCCGCAGGCAATGTCGTTCTTTTGATCTACATCCACTTCGCGGTGCGCCAGCGGGATATCACCGGCCACATCGCCATGTTGATGGACATGCCGTCGCTCCAGCAGCTCAAGCTTCTTCTGCGGGAATTCATCGAGCGGGCGACCGGGGTCGGAACCACGGAATCCGATGGCGCAAAATGACGTCATCCCAGAAGGCGGTCTCCTCGACACGCTGGATACGGGCCTGATCGTCCTCGACCGTGGCGGCCGCGTCGTCACGTGGAACGCCTGGATGACCTCGGCCAGCGGGATCGATGCCGAAGCAGCTCGCGCGAGACTGCTGGGCGACCTGTTCCCAAACGCGCGCGCCGGGCGGCTACAGAGAGCGGTGGGGGATGCGCTGGATTCAGGCGCCACCAGCCTGATCAGCCACGCGCTTCATCCCGGCATATTCCCGCTGCGCACCCGCGCCGGCCGGGAGCTGCTGCACAACATCTCCGTGCGCGCCCTCGGTCAGGGCGAATCCACGTTCTGCGCTATCCAGATATTCGACGTGACCGCGGCGACCAAGCGTGAGCGCGTCCTCCGCGACCGACAGAACGCGCGCTACGACGCCGTTGTCGAGAGTGCGCCCGACGCCATCCTGACGCTGGACGCAACAGGACTGATCCAGTTTGCCAATCCCGCAGCGTTGCGGGAGTTCGGCTTTACCCAGGAAGAGCTTGTCGGCCAGTCCGCCGACCTGCTTTTCGGGGAGCAGGCGGAATGGCTTGAAACCTGGTCGGCGTCGCTTCGTGGCGACGCACAGCGACGCGCCCTCCAACTCGCCGCACGGCGCAAGGACGGCTCCCCCAGTTACGTGGAAATCTCCGCATCGCGCTGGGCCAGCGACGGTCGCACCTACATCACCGCCATTCTCAGGGATGTGAACGAGCGTCACGCAGCCGAGCAGGCCTTGCGCAGGCTCAACGAAACCCTGGAGGAGCGCGTGGCCTCGGCGCTCGCCGAGCGGAAACGTCTGGCCGACATGGTCGAGGCGACGGACGCCCTGATTCAGGCCGTCGATCTGGATTACCGCCTGGTCGCCGTGAACAAGGCGATGGCGAACGAGATCGAGGCCCTCTTCGGCAAGCGTCCCAAGGTGGGCGATTACTTCCCCGACCTGTTTGCCGACCATCCCGTCGACGCGGCCAAGGCGCGCGCCCTCTGGGACCGTGCGTTAGGAGGGGAGAGCTTTACCGAGATCCAATGGTTTGGTCCCGAGGACGAACCCCGCTGCTACGAGATCAAGTTCGACATCCTGCATAACGACCGCGGGCAAAGGGTCGCCGCCTTCCAGTTCGCCTACGACGTCACCGACCGTGTGGCGCGAGAACGCCAGTTGGTCGAGACCCAGGAGGCGCTGCGCCAAGCCCAGAAGATGGAGGCGATCGGCCAGTTGACCGGCGGCATCGCGCACGACTTCAACAACCTGCTCACCGGCATCATCGGCGGCATGGACATCCTCAAGCGCCGGGTCTCCGCCGGCCGCTATGAGGACACGACCCGGTTCATGGATGCGGCGATCACCAGCGCCAATCGCGCCGCGGCGTTGACCCACCGCCTGCTGGCGTTCGCCAGAAGACAGCCGCTGGATCCCAAGTCCGTCGATGTGAACCGCCTGGTCGGCGGCGCCGAGGAACTCCTCAGCCGCACGCTCGGAGAGCGGATCACCCTCACGACCGATCTGCAGGATGATCTCTGGCCGGCGCTGTCCGATCCCAATCAGCTCGAAAGCGCGATCCTCAATCTCGCCATCAACGCCCGGGACGCCATGCCGGATGGAGGAAGCCTGACCATCGCGACATACGCTGAGACCGTCGAAACCTCCGTCGCCCTCGACGGCGAACAGATCGTTCCCGGAGAGTATGTGGTGGTGGCCGTGCGTGACACCGGCGTGGGCATGCCGCCCGAGATCGCCGCGAAGGTGTTCGAGCCGTTCTTCACGACCAAGCCGATCGGCCAGGGGACGGGCCTTGGCCTTTCGATGATCTATGGGTTCGCCAAGCAGATGCGCGGACATGTGCGGATCGAGAGCGTCGTTGGACGAGGCACCACGGTCAGTCTCTATCTGCCGCAATACCGGGGCGAGGTCCTCGGCGACGACCTGCTCCCGGTGGAAGCCGCCCCAAGCGGCCAAGGCGAGACGGTCCTGCTGATCGAAGACGACTCATCCGTACGCCTCTTGATCGGGGAGGTTCTCCGCGAACTCGGCTATGCGTGCATCGAGGCGATTGACGGCCAGACGGCGCTGCCGATCCTGGCTTCCAACGCCCGTATCGACCTGATGATCACCGACGTCGGGTTGCCTGGCATGAACGGCAGGCAGGTCGCCGAAATCGCGCGCCAGCACCGGCCCGACCTGAAGGTCCTATTCGTGACGGGCTATGCCGAACACGCGACCGGCGCTTCCAGATTCCTGGAGCCGGGAATGGCGATGGTCACGAAGCCGTTCACGCTCGATGCGCTGGCGCTGAGAATCCGCGACATGATTTCTCCTCCTTCAAGGGCGACATAGATCAGCAGGCCTGCTGCTCCGGACGATCCATTCCGCCGCCGCGACGTTGACGACCCAACCCGCTCAGGGGCTGCCCGCGGTAGAGCTCCGGGCGGGCAAGCAACGCGTCCGTCACGCAACTTCGGTCCGCGTGGGCCATAGGCGTCCCTGGGACCGCAGCGATAGCCCGATCCTGTCCGGCGCGCGTGACCAGAGCTTTTCATGCAGGGCGAAGAAGCCTGTCTGCACCAGCGGCTCGACGATGCCGACCGCCAGGGCCAGCGTCCAACTGCGCGTCAGGGCGTATGCGACGATGATCGCCACGGTGAAATGCATCATGCAGTAGGTGCACGTCTTCAGCAGGGTCCTCGGCATCGCCGCTCATCTCTCGCTATTCGCCAGCCGGAGTGATCGCCCCGGCCCCGGGGCCCGCGCCCAGTTCCGCGCCGGTGACCGGATCGGATTCCGGGTCCGACAGGGTTCGCATGGCCAGCTTCTCGACGACCTTCTTCTCCGCCGCGCTCAGCTTGACGCTCGCGCTCCCGTCACCGCCGTCCACCGCCGCCTGGGCGTCGCGATCGCTCACCACCTGCCAGTTTTCGCCGGAGTTCCACGGGCCCTCGGTCTTGGGCTCTTCGCCCTGGGACATGTCGTAGTAGACGTCCGTGAACTCGGGCACGCCCGGCAGTTTCCCCGGCGGGAAATTCGGCTCGATCGAATAAAGCGCCTTCTCGAAGGATTTCTGGTGAGCGATTTCCCGAGTCATTAGGAAGCCGAGGGCTTCCTTGATGCCGGGATCGTCAGTGATGTTGATCAGCCGCTCGTAGATGATCTTGGCGCGGCTTTCGGCGGCGATGTTCGATCGCAGATCGCAGCCGGGATCGCCCCGGCTATCCACATAGGCCGCCGTCCACGGCACGCCCGACGAGTTGGTGAGCGCGGGGCCGCCGCCGTACAGGATCGCCTGCGTATGGCTGTCACCGCCCTGTGTAAGGGAAATATAGAGGTCGGCTTCCGACATGGCGGCTTCCGCCAACTGGCCCTTCGCACCCTTGTTGAGCATCGCGACGATTGAACCGATCACCTCCAGGTGGCTGAGTTCTTCGGTAGCGATGTCCAGCAGCAGGTCCTTCCGGCCGGCGTCTTCCTCGGCCAAGCCCTGGGTAAAATACCGCATGGCCGCGGCCAGCTCACCGTCCGCACCGCCAAATTGCTCGAGAAGAAGGCTGGCCAGAACCGGGTTAGGCTCCGCCACGCGCACCGTGTATTGCAGCCGCTTGTTATGCATGAACATTATTGGAACTTTCACTGGATTGTGCGCACTACAACAGGCCGGCTACCAGATTGTTCCGTCATATTCCACAGACGCTTACATTATTGCGTCTAAGCTTTACTTTATTACGGCCACGCTCCCGCCATGTCGACAAGACGCCATAGCGATCAATAACGTATTACGTTCTCTGGCGGCCTCTCGGCCGACTGGGGCCGGCCAAGGGGGTTCGCTGCGGGGAAGAAAGGCGGCGGCCCCGTCTGGAGCCGCCGCCCGGGTCTATCCGACATCGGGGACCGAAGCCGGAAGGACGGTCAGCCGCCGAAGCCGACGGAGACCTTCAGGTAGGGACCGTCGATGGTGCGGTCGGC
>CAZOHI010000056.1:0-17619 GCA_964579695.1 uncultured Caulobacter sp.
TTGTCGTCCTCGGCGAAGTGTTCCCAGATGAAGTTGGCGTTCAGCCGCTCGCTGGGCTCGTAACCGACCGTCACGCGCGTCGAATAAAGCTCGCGGCCATTGATGCGGTTCTGGGTGGTGGCGTTGTAGTCGTAGCCGTCGCGTTCGGTGAAGGCGCCCGCCACGCGAACCGCCAGCCCTTCCGCAAGCGGGATATTGACGAAGGCCGAGCCGCGGCGAGCGTTGTAATTGCCGACCTCGGCCTTCACCGAGCCCTCGAACTCGTCCGTCGGCTTGGCGCTGATGACATTGATCACCCCCGCCGTGGCGTTGCGCCCGTACAGCGTACCCTGCGGACCACGCAGCACCTCCACCCGCTCCACGTCGAAATATTCCTGCTCGAACAGCCGGTTGCGGATCAGGGCCGTGGAGTTGAAGGCCACCGCCACGCCCGGGTCGGTCGTTACGGAAATGGCCTTCGTTCCGATGCCCCGGATGGAAAAGTTGTAGCTGGAGAAGTTGTTCTTCGAGAAGGTGACGTTCGGGATCGCCTTCAA
Organism: uncultured Caulobacter sp.; assembly: GCA_964579695.1. GTDB lineage: Bacteria > Pseudomonadota > Alphaproteobacteria > Caulobacterales > Caulobacteraceae > Caulobacter. The sequence continues at coordinate 537 of CAZOHI010000056.1, forward strand.
GAGGTCGAAACCACCTTCGATCTTCTGTTCGTCCAGCGCCTTCTGCGAGAACGCGGAAATCGCGATCGGCACGTCCTGGATGTTCTCTTCCCGCTTCTGCGCCGTGACGATGAGCGCATCAACGTCCCCCCCGGCGCCTGAAGACTGGGGGCTGGAGCCCCCCTCCTGCTGGACGATGATCGAACCGCTGCCAGTCACGCGATACGACAGGCCGGAGTCCGCCAGCAGCATCGCCAGCGCGTCCTCGGACGAAAGCTGCCCCCTCACCTGCGGAGCCTTGCGGTTGCGGGTCAGGTCGGCGGAGAAGACGATCTCGCGCTCGCTCTGCTGGCCGAACTGGGTCAGCGCCGGGCCCAGGTCCTGCGCGGGTATGTCGTAGACGGTCTGCGCCTGCGCCAACGCCCCGCCCGCCGTCATCGAAAGGCTCGCGCAACCGGCAAGCAGCAGTAGCCGCAGTCCCTTGATCCTTGGACGTGTCATCGAAATCTCCCCCTTAATGTATCGGGAAGCTTTCGCAGCCCCCCTCTCCACCAGGAACGGAAGCGGGATGCACATCCTCAAGGCCGGCCCAAAATAATTACGGTTGCACGCGGCGAAGCTCGGGCGAGCCGTCCCAGCCGCGCTCGGCGCGCAGGGGGAAGACCTCGGCCATGGTCATCGCGAAGTGATCGGGATCGCCCGTGCGGAACACGCCGCTGACCCGGAAGCCGCCGATATCCGGCTCGGCCAGCTTCACGGGGCGCGAAGTATAGCGGTTGATCTCGGCCACCGCCTCGGACAGCGGCGCGTCGTCGAAGACCACCACTCCCTGGCGCCAGCTCGTCTCGCGGCGGATGTCGATGGCGCCGACCCTGGCAGGCGCCTGAGGCAGCGAGGCCAGCACCTCGCCCGGCTTCATCGTCACCGGCGCAGGCGCGGCCGGTCGGCGGCGCACGGGGGCCACGCGCACCACGCCCTCGACCAGTGCGACCTTCACCGCCTCGCCGTCCAGCCGCACGTCGAAGGCGGTGCCGACCGCCGTGATCCGCCGGTCGCCCGCATAGACCTGGAACGGCCGCGTCTTGTTCTTGGCCACCTCGAAGAAGGCCTGGCCGCGCAGCAGCCTCACGCCCCTCTCATCGCCGGAATAGGCGATCTTCAGCACGCTGTCGGTGTTCAGCGTGGCGATGGAGCCGTCCGGCAGGGCCACGGTCGAGCGTTCGCCCACCGCCGTACGGTAGAGCGCCGCGTTCGCCGGCAGGCGCGGCGCCAACGCCGCCGCCAGTCCGCCCGCCCGCGACGCCGCCGGGGCCTGGATCGCCGTCAAGGTCGCCCCGCCCATGCCGACGACCAGCACCCCCGCCACGACCGCCGCCGCGATGCGCAGGCCCGCCCAGCGCCCCGCCGCCGGGCCGGCAGCCAGCGCGGCCTGGCGAAACGCCAGCATCTCCGGGTGGGCGGCGTGGCGCGCGGCCGCGTCGAACACCCGCAGCGCATCGGCATAGGCCGCCCGGTGCTGCGGATCGGCCGCCAGCCATTGCTCCAGCGCCACGCGGCCGGGACCGTCCAGGCCCGCCTCCTCGCGCAGGCGCCAGTCGGTCGCCTCCTCGTGCGCGCCCGGCTTCATGGCTTGCGCTCCAGCCGGTCCGACAGGTGGGCGACGGCGCGGGCCAGGTGCTTCTCCACGCCGCTGAGCGACACGCCCAGCCGCCGGGCGATCTCGGCCTGCTTCAGGTTCTCCAGGCGCGCCAGGATGAAGACGTTGCGCGTGCGCTCGGGCAGTTCGCGCAGGCCCCGCAACAGACCGCTCAGTTCCTCGCGCCCGCAATAGACACGCTCTGGCGAGAAGTCCTCCAGCGCGTGGACGGCCTCGTCATAGGCGTCGTGCGCGCCCACCCGCCGCGTCGCGCCCCGGCGGTGATAGTCGATGGCGACGTTGGCGGCGGTCTCGAACAGGTAGGCGTCCAGCCGCTCGATGGCCGCCACGCCGTCGCGGCGGGCCAGGTGGGCGAACACCTCCTGCGCGGCGTCCTCGACGTCGGAAGCGGCCACGCCGCGCCGCTCGAAATAGCGCAGCAGCGCGGGCCGCAGCTCGCGCGACAATGCCGCCACAGCCGCGTGGTCCGCCTCCCGCCCCAGCAATGAGCTGGCCTTGGCCATCCCGCCTCCCCGGACTCTCCCACTATCCAGGAACGCGAGCGACGAGGGAACCCGTAAGGCGGCGGGCAAGAAAAGGAGCGGCGCGCCGTTCGGCGGCCGCTCCAGGCTGGTTGAGGGTCGAGGTTTAGAAGCCCTTGCGGATGGACAGGCCGATCAGGCGCGGGTCGAGGACGAAGACGTTGGTCGTGAGCGAGGTGTCGTCCGAGTTCATGAAGGCGTCGGTGATCGGCGTCTTGTCGAGCAGGTTCTTGGCGTAGATCTCGATCTTGAGATTGTCCTCTGGCCGCTCGATCCACAGCGACAGGTTGGTGTTGTACCAGCCGTGCAGCTTGTCGTTCACCGCGTTGTAGACCCGCGCCCAGGACTGCGACTGCCAGTAGGCGTCGGCGCGGACCGTGGCCCGCCAGCCCTCCGCGAAGTCCCAGGTATGCTGGCCGCCGAGCGAGACGGTCCAGTGCGGCGCGTTCGGCAGCTCGTTGCCGCCGAGCTCATCGTAGAGGCCCATGCCGTTGTTGGGACCGTTCAGCCAGTTGAGCGGCAGACCGCCATGCGGGAGGCCGCACAGCACCGACAGGGGGAACCCTGTGGACGCCATACCCACCCCTGTCGCCTTGGGGATCACGCAGCTCGATGCATACTGGAAGTAGGGCCTGACTAGCAGGAGGTCGGGATCGCCCTGGGTCCGGTTCATCAGGTCGATGGACTGCTCGCCATCGGCAATCTTGGTGTCCTGGTAGCCGATCGCCGCATTGAACCGCAGACTGCGTGTCGGCTGGAAAAGGGTTTCGAGCTCCAGACCCCACACGGTGGCGTCGAAGTTCTCGTTGACCGCTGTGCGCTCCTTGATCTGCGAAACCTGATAATCCTTATAGTCATAGTAGAAAGCCGCGAGGTTCAAAATCATCGCCCCGCCCAGCAAGGTGTTCTTGGCGCCGACCTCGAAGGCGTCGATGAACTCCGGCTCGAAAATCTCAGGGTAGGGAAGCGCTATATCAATCGGAACTGGATCGCCGCCCAGACCAATTTCGTCTACAAAGCCGATCCCTGGTGGGTTGGCGCCGCCTGCCTTGTAGCCGTGGGAATAGAACGCATAGAACATGGTGTCGTCGGTGAAGCTGAGGGCCGGCTTCCAATCAATGCCAAGGCGACCAGTGACCTCGCCCCAATGCTGCTCGATATTCGGCTTCGCGGGATAGCCGCGATCGACAGTTCCGATCAGCAGAGGGTTGCTCGACAACAGCGTCTGACTGGGAACGGGCGTGAAAATCTTCCGGTCGTCGTTGTAGCGAAGACCAGCCGTGACGTTCAGGGCCTCCGTCGCTTTCCAGTTTACTTCACCAAAAACGCCATAGGCCTCAAGGTTATACGGATTCTTGCTGCGAAAGTAATTGTGACCTTCGCCGTTGATGCTTTCGATCGGATTTGGATCAATATAAAAACAGCCTTCCGAACCCGGATCGCCTACGGGAATCATCTCGTACTCGCCAGCGACTGCGCCCCGCAGGCATGTGGTGGGGTCAGCGCTATGGTTTGAAAGGGTGGAGCCTGCCTGCGCGAGCAAGGTGATGGCGTTGAAGAAGACGAAGTAATCTTCCACCGTTTCGTATTTTGTATAGTTCACGCCCGCGCTGAAATTCAACGGCCCGCCGAACGACGATTGCAGGCGAAATTCTTGGCTGAACTGCGTGCTTTCAGCCCGCGATATATCAAAGCCCGCGATGGAGTTGGAGCATCCGATCTGCGGGTCGCAAAATATCCCGCCCTTAAGAATGTCTTGGCTATAATTCAACAACGGCTCACTACCGTAAGGAATTACAGAACTGTCGCCAAACGCCGGAATTGTATTGAATCTATTAAAATCTTGGAACGAATATATTTTGTCGGCCACATAGGCGGTCTGTGAGGTCAGGGTTAGCGACGGCGTCAACTCGAAATCGGCATTGAGTTCGAAGACATCAGTCTTCGCGCGGTAACGGGGATCCTTGATCGAGTCAATCACCCGGAGGTCCGGGGACTGCATCATGCCCCCATAGGGATCAACAGCCTTGATCATAACGACCGGGTTGCCTTCGGCGTCATTCCCAAGCGCGCCATATACCGGATCGGCGGCGCCCAGAAGGAAGGGCATGCTGAGGCCGTTGGGCGTGCCGAAGGCGGCTGGGTCATAAAGCGAGCCGGCCTTGCATCCCTGGCTGAAGAAGCTCTGATGCCAATCGGTCGGCGGCGTCCAGCTTCCCGCGTCCGGGTGGTTCAGCGTCTGCGGCCCCGCGTCACGGTGGCAGAGTTGCTTGCCGGTGCGCGAGCGGTTGTCGTCCTCGCTGAAGTGTTCCCAGATCAGATTGGCGTTGAAGCGCTCCGAGGGCTCGAAGCCGACGGTCAGGCGTGTGGAGTACAGCTCCCGCCCGTTGATGCGGTTCTTGGTGGTGGCGTTGTAGTCATAGCCGTCGCGGTCGGTGAAGGCTCCGGCCACGCGCACGGCCAGGGCATCGCCCAGCGGAATGTTGACGAAGCCCGATCCCCGGCGGCTGTCGTAGTTGCCGACCTCCACCTTCACCGAGCCTTCGAATTCGCCGAGCTGCGGCTGGGCCGAGATGACGTTGATGACGCCCGCCGTGGCGTTGCGGCCGTACAGCGTGCCCTGCGGCCCACGCAGCACCTCGACCCGCTCGATGTCGAAGTATTCCTGTTCGAACAGGCGGTTGCGGATCAGGGTGGTGGAGTTGAAGGCCACGGCCACGCCGGGGTCGGTGGTCACGGAGATGGCCTTGGTGCCGATGCCCCGGATACTGAAATTGTAGCTGGAGAAGTTGTTCTTCGAGAAGGTGACGTTCGGGATCGCCTTCAGCAGGTCGAAGCCGCCCTCTATCTTCTGCTCGTCCAGCGCCCTCTGGCTGAACGCGGAAATCGCGATCGGCACGTCCTGGATATTCTCTTCACGCTTCTGCGCCGTGACGATGAGCGCATCAACGTCCCCCCCGGCGCTTGCGGACTGGGGGCTGGAGCCGCCCTCCCCGGCCTGGACGATCAGGAACGCGTCGGCGGTTTCGCGGTAGCTCAGGCCCGTGCCCGCCAGCATCTGGTCGAGGGCGAGCCGCGTGGTCTCGACATTGCGCACGCCGCCGGTCGTCTTGGCCGAGGCAAGGCCCGGCGAGAAGATGATCTGCTGGCCCGTCTGCACGCCAAGCTCGTAGAGAGCGGTGGAGAGCGACTGGGGCTCGATGTTTATCGGCTTGCTTTCGGCGTGCGCGGCGCCTGCCGCGATCAGCACCGCGGCGGCGGCCGCGACCATCAAGCGAGTACGAGATGACGTCATTTGCAAATCCCCCCTTTTCCGAGGAGCCGCGATTTGCTCCCCCTACTTCCAGGGAGACAGGGATGGACCGGCGCCCTACATCGGCTTCAGAAATTTTTCAGTATCCCCGCAGATGCACGGCCTCGGCAGTATCCTCTCCGCCGCGTGCGAGCTGGTATGCCTCGACCGTGCGGACAAAGCTGTCCACGTCGCCGGTGCGGAAGGTTCCGCTGACGGGAATGGCCTTTATCCGCGGATCGGCCAGGACGATCTTCTTGTTGGAATATCGGTTCAGTTCGGCCGCCACGGCGCTGAGCGGTTCGTTGTCGAAGATCAGGATGTCCTTCGTCCAGCTCGTCTCGACCACCACGTTGGCGGCGGCCACGCGCCATGGCGCTTGCGGAGCCGCGACAAGCTGGGCGCCTGCCGTCATCTCCGTGGCCTGGAGGCTGACCGCCTTGCCGCCGGCCGCGGAAGCGACCGGCGCCTCCACGCGGACGCGGCCCTCGACCAGCGTCACCTCGAATTTCCCGGCGTCCACCCGCACGTCGAAGGCGGTGCCCAGCGCCGTGACCGTCCGCCCGCCCGCATGGACGACGAACGGGCGATCCGGGTCCTTGGCCACGCGGAAATAAGCCTGGCCGCGTTCGAGGAAGACGAGGCGGCGGTCGTCGTCCGCCCGCGTCCTGACCACCGTGTCGGTGTTGAGGATCAGTTCCGAGCCGTCCGGCAGCTCCACCGTCGAGCGTTCGCCCACCGCCGTGCGGAAGGCCGCGTCCTTCAGCGGCTTCGGCCCGGAGAAGACCTGCCAGCCCAGCGCGCCCGCGCCTGCCAGCACAACCACCGCCGCACAGGCGGCCACGGCCCGCATCGCCGTCGTGCGGCGGCGGTGCTCGGCCCAATGCTGGCGAATCTGCATCACGTTGGGATCGGCCCGCAGGCTCGCCGCCCCGCCCCAGGCCCGGCGCACGGAGGCGTAGGCGGCGCGGGCCTGCGGGTCGGCCTCCAGCCAGGCGCGAAGCTCGGCCCGTTCGCCCGGCGTCATCTCGCCCGACCGCTGGCGGGCGAACCAGCCGGCGGCGATGTCGCGGGCGTCGCCGACCACTTCGTCGATGTCGGAAGCCGGGCCGGTCATAGCTGCGGGTCCACGGTCTGGGATATGCGCCGCAGCGCCCGGTGGATCAGCCGCTCGACCGCCTTGGTCGAGATGCGCATCCGCTGGGCGATGGCCGGATAGGTCAGTTCCTCGAACCTGTGGAGGAAGAAGGCTTCGCTGCACCGGGGCGGCAGGGCGCGCATGGCGGCCAGCACGCGGTTCAACTGCTCCTTGCCCATCAGGATGCGCTCGGGCGAGACGTCGTCGGACAGGTCGTCCAGGTCGCCCAGCACATCGTGCCCGGCCCAGTCCCACGTCTGGCGCAGCCGCCCGCGCACGATGGCGTTGGCGGCGGTGCGGAAGAGGTAGCCCTCGATGTTGTCGATGTCGCCCGCCCCGCCCCGCACCTGAAGGCTCAGGAACACCTCCTGCACCAGGTCGTCGGCGTCGTTGGGACCGACCTTCTTGAGGAAATAGCGCCTGAGCGCCGGGCCGTACTGGGCCCGCCACGCCCGCATGTCGCCGGCGCGGTCGTCGGGGTCTTCTCCCAGGGGATTGTTCGGCGCCATCGGCCCTCCCTAACCGGGTAGAGACAGATTGCGCCCGACACCCCACATCCGTCGCGGGGAAAACTGGCGGGGTCCCGTCACCGCCCTGATGCAATTCACCTTTCGTCAGCACAGATGGGACTCAATTGCGGGCATGGCCGATGCTCCGACCCAGCCCCCACTGGAAGGACGAAAGGCGGTTCGCCGCGTCGTCGCCCTCGGGCTGCTGCTCATTCTCATTGTGCTGTGCAGCAGCGGCGCCCTGCTGGCCTTCGCGGCCAATGAGGTGGACCAGCTCCAGGCCCGGCAGGAACGGGTGCTCGTCACCCGTGCGCTGGCGCGGTTCGAGGAGCGGCAGGTCCGCGACCTGACCACCGTCACGGTCTGGGACCAAGCCTACGACATCCTGCGGCCCGGCGGCGACGTCGCCTGGGCCGACGCCGAGATCGGCAGCTATTTCGCCCGCAACCGCGGCCACGACTGGACCGTCGTGGTCGATGAGCAGGACAAGCCCTTCTATGCCTGGCGGGGCGAGGCGCGGACCGATCCGGTGGCCCTGGCCCGGCTGCTGCGCGATTCCGCCCCCCTGCTGCGCGCCATCCGCGCCGCCGAGCTGGAGCCGGACCCGGCGCCCTCGCGGCTGGAGGCGAGCGATCCGCGCTTCGCCCGCACCGCCTGGACCGTGGTCCATTCCGAAGGCCGCTACTACGTCGTCGGCGCCTCGACCGTCAGCCCCGAGACCGAGGAGGCGGCTCGCCGTCCCGGCCCCGCCGTGGTGGTGATCTCCGGCCGGCGGATGGAGGACTTCCTCGAACTGCTGAACCAGGAACTGGAGGTGAAGAACGCGGCTATCGCGCCCATCGCACCGCAGGGCGCCAACGCCATGCCGGTGGTCGAGATCAACGGCCACCCGATCGGCGCCATCGCCTGGACCTCGGCCCAGCCGGGCGGCGCGACCCTGCGCGATGCGACGCCGGTGTTCATGGTGGTGCTTGTCATCCTGGCCGCCGTGGGCGTGGCGCTGGCGGTCCACATCCGCTCCATCGCCCTGAAGCTGGAGGCGCACGAGAAGGGCCACCGCGACGCCATGCGCGACCTGCTGCGCGCCCGCGACGAAGCCCAGGCCGCCAACCGCGCCAAGTCCAACTTCCTGGCCCATATGAGCCATGAGATCCGCACGCCGCTGAACGGCATCATCGGCATGGTGCAGGCGATGGAGCGCAGCGGCCTGGGCTCCCCCAACCAGGAGCGGCTGGAGGTGGTGCGCGATTCCGGCGAGACCCTGCTGGCCGTGCTCAACGACATCCTCGACCTGTCGAAGATCGAGGCCGGGCGCGTGGAGCTGGACATCGGCGAGTTCGACCTGCGCCAGACGGTGGACGCCGTCTGCCGCCCCCTCGCCAACCTGGCGGCGCATAAGGGTGTGAGCCTGGAGATCGACATCGCGCCGGAGGCCCTGGGGACCTGGCGCGGCGACGCCATGCGCATCCGCCAAATCCTGTCCAACCTGATGTCCAACGCCGTGAAGTTCACCGAGCATGGCAAGGTCGGCGTGAAGGTGCGGCGCACGGCCGACGGCCTGTCCTTCTCCGTCCGCGACAGCGGCATCGGCATCGCCGCCGACCGCCTGCCCCAGCTGTTCGAGAAGTTCGCCCAGGCCGACAGCTCCACCACCCGCCGCTATGGCGGCACGGGCCTTGGACTGGCCATCTGCCGCGAGTTCGTGACGATCATGGGCGGGGAGCTGTCGGTGGAGTCCGTGGAAGGCGACGGCTCGGTATTCACCTTTATCCTCCCGCTCCCCAGGGTCGGCGACGGCGAGGCGGCGGCCCGCGCCCCGGCCGAGGACGACGGCGCCCCGGTGACGTTGCGCATCCTGGCGGCCGAGGACAACCCCACCAACCAGATCGTCCTGCGCGCGCTGCTGGAACCGCTGGGGGCGCACCTGACCATGGCCTCCGACGGACGCGAGGCCGTCGAAGCGGTCAGGACCGGCTTCTTCGACCTGATCCTCATGGACGTGCAGATGCCGGTCATGGACGGCGTCGAGGCCACCGGCGCCATCCGCGCCTTCGAGGCCGAGACCGGCCGTCCGCGCACCCCGATCCTGGCCCTGTCGGCCAATGTGATGAGCTTCCAGACCGCCGAGTATATCGACGCCGGGATGGACGGATGCGTCGGCAAGCCGATAGACGCCAGCGCCCTGTTCGAGGCGCTGCGCGCCGTACTGGATCGGGGACGCGCCCATGCGGCCTGAAGTCAGTGTTCCACGAACAATAGAGATGAATTCACTTGCCGTTAACTGTGTATAGGAATTTGAAGATTTGACTTTCGGAACCAATATCGACGGTTGAATATTCTGTTTCCATCGCATGGAGATTCCACGATGGCGACTCTCAACTCATTAAAACCGGCCCTGACTCGCGGCGTTGCGGTCCTGGCCATTGCTTCCCTCCTGGCGGCGTGCAGCTCGAGCGGCCGCGGCTTCTCGCTGGCGGCCGGCGACGGCTTCCACGGCGGCGGCGGGTCCGGCGGCTCTGGGTCCGGCGGCTCGGGCGGCGGTGGGGCCGGCGGCTCGGGCGGCGGTGGGGCCGGCGGCTCCGGCTCTGGCGGCGGCGGCGGCGGCGGCGGCGGCGGCGGTTCGGGTTCCGGCGGCGGCTCGGCCGGAGCCAGCGGCCTGCTCGACGGCGTGCTGGAAACCAGCGGCAACGCGGTGCTGACGGGCTCCGGCGTGGTCCGCGATCTGGGTGGCGGCCTTCCGGTGGTCGGCGGCGCGACGGCGGCGCTGGGGAACACCCTCGACGGCGTCGGCTCAACCCTGAACGGCACGTCCGAGAGCGGCGCCCTGGGCAAGGTGACGGTGGCCAACCAGCCGGTCCTCAGCGGCGCGGGGGCCAACTCGTCGGCGCTGGGCGTCAGCGCCCTGTCGGGCGCCACCGCGCAAGGCGACCTGGCCACGGTCGGCCTGCTGAATCACGACGGCGCGCTCTCGGTCGGCCTGGACAGCAATGGACTGGACGGCTTGACCGGCGGCGCGCTGGGCGACCCGCTCGGCGGCGGCTCCGGCGGCCTGCTGGGCGGCGCGACCAACGGCGTGGCGACCGTCACCGCCGGCAACGGCTCGGTGCTGAACGGCGGCGCCAGCCCCCTGCTGGGCGTCAGCGTCGGCAGCCAGACCCAGGCGACCGGCGCGCTGGGCAGCGTCGGCGTCCTGACCGGCGGCCAGGTGGTGAACGTGGGCGTCAACGGCGCCGGCGGCGCGACCGGGTCCGGCAACCTGCTCGGCGGCCTCGGCAACCTTCTCGGCGGCAACTGAGCGCGCGGCGGCGCGGATGTCCCCGCGCCGCCGCGGCTCTCGCAGACATGAAGACAGCAGCCCTCTTCCTCTCGGCCGCCGCGCTGGGGCTTTTCCCCCTCCTGGCCGACGCCCAGCCCCGCACCGGCGTCGGCGAGACCCGGGTCAAGCCCCTGCCCAGGCCTGAGTCCCCCGCCCTGGCTCCAACGCCGTTGCGCCGTACGCACGCCGCGCCCGAGCAGCCCTTCGCGCCCTTCACGGTGACGAAGGTGACGGTCAAGGGCTCCTCCGCGCCGCCCGGCATGCTGGACGCCGCCATGCGGCCCTTCGTCGGCCAGACGTTGCGTGAGGGCGGGCTGAAGCAGATCACCGACGCGGTGGCCCGCCTCTACGACGACAGCGACGTGGCGCTCTACACCGTGGCCGCGCCCAGCCAGGATTTCGCGGGCGGCGAGGTTCGCCTGGTGGTTCTGGAGGGCCACATCGCCGAGGTGGTGATCCACGCCCTCCCGGAAGGCCAGGACCTGTCGCTGGTCAAGGGCTACGGCCAGCGCCTGACCGCCGAACGACCGCTGCTCAAGCCGACGCTGGAGCGCTACATCTCGCTGATCCGCGACATCCCCGGCCTGACGGTGGGCATGGACCTGCTGCAGACCGACGTTCCCGGCGCCGTGCGCCTGGGCCTCGAACTACGGCAGAAGAGATTCGATGGCGGCTTTTCGCTGAACACGCGCGGCACGGCCCTGCTCGGCCGCACGCAGGTCGCCTTCGACGGCTATTGGAACGGGATGCTGGCCCAGGGCGACCAGGCCCATATCACCCTGGCCGCACCGACCGACCTGCGGCGCTTCCAATACTATGCGGGGTCCTATGAGCGCCCGCTGGGGACCAACGGCGCACGCGCGGCCGTCAGCGCGGCCTACCTCAAGACCCGCCCCAAGGGCTCGCCCATCGACGGCGAGGCCAAGCTGGCGGGCGTGCAGGTCAGCCACCCGGTGATCCGAAGCTACAGGCAGGACCTGTACGTCTCCGGCGGCCTGGACATGCTGAACAGCGAGAACGCCCTGTTCGGCCGCGCCTTCAGCGACGAGCGCACCCGCGCCGTGCGGCTGGCCGCGGCGTGGTCGAAGACCGGCAAGCGGACCGTGACGGGCGCGCGCGGCGCGCTGGGCCTGGGTATCGACGGCCTGGGCGCGCGGACCCGCGACCCGCGCCTGGCCGACGCCGACTTCCGCAAGCTGGGTGTGGCCGCCTCGCAGGACCGGGTGCTGACCCCGACGCTCGCCCTGCGCCTGCGCGCCGCCGGGCAGGCGACGGACGACAGGCTGCCCGCCTCGGAGCAGTTCTCGCTCGGCGGCGACGAGTACGGCCGGGCGTTCGAGTCCTCGGCCCTGGTCGGCGACTACGGCTATGCGGCCTCGGGCGAGTTGGCCTGGACGCCGGCGAGCCTGCCGAAGACGGTCGCGGGATCGGAGCTGTACGGCTTCGTCGATGGCGGCCGGGTATGGGCCAGGGGCCGTCTCGGCATGCCCGGCGCGGACGCCGCGCTCGCCTCGGCGGGCGGCGGCGTGCGGCTGGCGGTGGCGCAGAAGGCGGTGATCGGCGTCGAAGGCGCCCGCGCCGTCGACAGCCCGCCGGGCCGCGACGACGAGTGGCGGATGGTCTTCTCGCTGCGAACCCTGATCGACTGAATGAGCCCGCCCCACGCACGTGGGGAAGGGCTAACTCCGGTCGGACCTCGCCAGCAGCAGGTACATCACCGGCGTGGCGATCCTCGACAGCAAGGTCGACGTGACCAGCCCGCCGATGATCGCGATGGCCAGCGGCGAGTAGAGGCCCGACCGTTCGAAAGCCAGGGGCAGGAGCCCGCCGATCGCCGTGACCGAGGTCAACAGGACGGGCAGGAACCGCACCTCGCCCGCGCGCTCGATAGCGTCCATCAGCGCGATACCTTCACGGCGCAATTGCTCCGTGAAATCAACCAGCAGAATGGAGTTCTTGATCTCGATCCCGATCAGGGCGATCAGGCCGATGGTGGCAGTGAAGGACATCGAGTTGCCGGTGATCCACAGCGCCCCGACCGCCCCGAACAGGCCGAGCGGGATGATGCCGGCCACCACGGCGGCGGTGCGGAAGCGGCCGAATTCCAGCACCAGCACGGCCAGGATGCCCAGCACCGCGACCATGATGGCCGCCCCCAGCCCGGCGAAGCTCTCGGCCTGCGCCTCGGCTTGGCCCCCCAGGGCGAGACGGTAGCCCGGCGGCATGGTCACCCCCTTCTCCAGCCGAGCCAGGGCGTCGGCCGTGACCGCGGAGGTCAGGTAGCCGGTACGCACGTTGGCGGTGACGGTGACGGTTCGCTCGCGGGCGTGGCGGTCGATGCGGGCCGGGCTGGATTCCAGCGTCGGCGAGGCCAGCGAGGCGAGCGGCGCCGCCTCCCCCGCCGCCGTCGGGACATAGACCTCGGCCAGCGCCGACAGCTCGTTGCGTTCGCCCATCGGCAGGCGCACCCGCACCGGATAGTCGTCGCCGTTCGGGTCGCGGAAGCGGGCGGCGTCCTCGCCGGACAGGGCCAGCCGGGCGATGCGGCGCACGGTCCCGGCCTGCACGCCCATGGCGGCGGCCTTGGCCTCGTCCACGCCGAGGTTCAGGTCGGTCCGGTCGAGCCGCAGGGGGTTGTCGACGTCACGGGCTCCGGGCGTGGCGGTCAGGATCGCCTCGGCGCGGGCGGCCAGCGCCTTCAGCACGGCCAGGTCCTCGCCCGCGATCCGCACGGCGATGGGCGCCTCGATCGGCGGGCCGTTCTCGAAGGTCACGACGCTGATCTTGGCGCCGGGATAGCGGGCGAAGCGGGCGCGCATGTCGTCGAGCAGCGCCTCGCTCTTGCCCGGCTCCCACCTGTGCAGCGAGACGAACACCTCGCCGTAGTTGGCCTGCCCCTCGCGCTGGAGGACGTTGTAGAAGATCTGCGGATTTCCGCGCCCGAGGTTGGAGGCGTACCAGTCCACCGCCTCGGTCTTCGCCAGCTCGCTCTCGACAAAACGCAAGGCCTTGTCGGTGCGGGCCATGGCCGTGCCGTCCGGCGTGTCGATCTTGACCAGGAATTGCGGCGTCTCGGCCGGCGGGAAAAGGCTGGTGCCGATGGCGCCCAGCATCGGGATCGCCGTGGCGCACAGGACCAGGACGATGGCCAGCGTCGCCCACGGCCGGGCCAGCGCCCGGTGCAGCACGGGCCGGTAGACGCCGTGGATCACTCGGTTGACGGCCCGCAGCAGGCGGTTGCCTTCCGGGTCGTCGTGCCTGGACAGCATCCGGCTGGCCAGGAATGGGATGATGGTCAGGGCGACCAGCAGCGAAGCGCCCACCGTCGCCAGCACCGCCACCGGCAGCGACCGGACGAAAGCCCCCGATCCGCCCGGCAGCGCCATCAGCGGCACGAAGGCCAGCATCAGGGTGGCGGTGCAGCCGATGACGGCCAGGGTGATCTGCTTCGTGCCCTCGACCGCCGCCGTCACCCGGTCCAGCCCCTCGCGCATCCGGCGGGCGATGTTCTCGGTGACGACGATGCTGTCATCGACCAGCAGGCCCAGCGACAGCACGAAGCCGGCGATGGAAAGCTGGTTCAGGGTGAACCCCAGCCGTTGCAGGATCGCCAGGCCGATCAGCAGCGACAGCGGGATCGACAGCATCACCACCATCCCCGCCCGCAGGCCCAGCGGCAGCAGGGTGATCAGCACCAGCACCAGCGCCAGCCCGAAGTCGCGATAGAGGTTCGACAGCCGGTGCTCGACGTTCCTGGCCTGGAAGAAGCCGCGCTCCAGCTTCACGCTGGCAGGCAGGGTCTTCTCGAACTCGTCGAGCGCCCCCTCCAGCCGTTCGGTCAGACGGCCGACGTCGACGCCGTCCTTCTGCTTGACCGTGACGAACACCGCCCGGCGGCCGTCGAAGCGGGTCAGGTGGCGCGGCTCGGCCGTCTCCCATGACACCACGGCCACGTCGCGAACCCGCACGACCTGCCCGGCCCGCGAGGCGACGGGGACCTCGCCCACCGCCTCCACATCGCGGAAGGCGCCGCCGGACTTGACGTTGAAGCGGCGGTCGCCCGCATGCACCGCGCCCACGGGCGTTTCGGCCCCCGCTCCGCGCAGGGCGTCGGCCACGGCGGTCGCGGGCAGCTTCAGCTCGGCCAGCCTCCCGAGGTCGAGCGCAACCCGCAGCTCCGACGGCGGCGCGCCCCAGTATTCGGACTCCCGCACACCTGGCACCCTGTCCAGCCGTTCGCGCAGGCGGTCGGCGGTCTTTTCCAGGCGCCGCATCGGCAGGATGTCGCTGACCAGGGCGACCTGCACGACGGCGACCTCGGTCGTGCGCGGCCGCTCGATCTCCAGCATCGCGCCCTGGGGCAAGGTCCCGCGGATGGCGTTCACCTCGCGCACGGCCTCGTCGTACTTGCGCTCGGGATCGACGGACCAGTCGAACTCCACGCGCACGACGGCCACGCCATCCTGACTGGTCGAGACGATGTCCGTCACCTCGTCCAGCCCGTCCAGCACGTCCTCGATAGGGTCGGCGACGAGCTGCTCCATCTCCGCCGGCTCGGCCCCCGGCAGCACGGCGCGGACGACGACGAAGGGGATGGGGAAGTGCGGGTCCTCCGACCTCGGGATGCTGATGAAGGCGTTCAGGCCCAGCAGCGCCAGCAGCGCGAAGGCGACCAGCGTGAACTGCCAGCGGCGGACGGCGAAGGCGGCGGGGTTGAAGTTCACTCGCGGGCCCCGGCCACGAGGATGGCGGGATCGACCACGCTCACCGCCTGACCGTCGGCGAGATATCCCGCCCCGGCCGTGATCACCGCCGAACCGGCGGGCAGGCCCGACACCAGCGCGTCGTCACCGGAAAAGCCGCCGAAGCCGACCGGCGTGCGCCGCGCCGCCTTCGCCCGCTCGTCCAGCCGGAAGACGAAGGCCTTGCCGTTCGACGCCTCCAGGATCGCCTCGGCGGGCACGCGGGCGAAGGCGGAGGCCGCCCCGCCCGCAGGCGTCGCTGAGATCTCGGCGGTGGCGATCAGGCCGCTGCGCAGGTCGGCGCGGGCGGGGATGCGTATCTCCACCTCCACGACGCCGGTCCCCGCCGCCACCTGGCGGCCGATGCGGCTGACCACGCCGGGGAGGCTGTCGGCGCCGATCCGCACGGTGGCGGGCGCCCCTTGCACGACGCGCGGCGCATCACGGTCGGGGACGGAGACACGCAGGACCAGCGGGCTCCCTTCGTCGGCGACCACCACGACCGGCTGGCCGGGCTGGACCACCTCCCCCGCCTGGGCGCGGCGCGCCAGCACGACGCCCGAGACGGGCGACACCAGGCTCGCCCAGCGCCGGTCGAAGGCGGCGGCGTCGTAGCCTGCCTGGGCGGCGTCCAGCGCGCTCTTGCGGTCGTCCAGCCGCTGGCGGCTGACATAGCCCTTGTCGGCAAGCTGCTGGTCGCGGGCGAGGTCGCGGCGAGCCCGGTCCAGGTCGGCGGCGGCGCGCCGGGCGCCGGCGTCCACGGTGGTGGGATCGATGGACGCGACCACCCTGCCCGCCGCGACCGGGTCGCCGTCATCGACAGTCAGGGTGCGGATCACGCCGGGGATGCGGAAGGAAAGCGTCATTTCCCGCTCGCGTTCCAGCGAGCCGGTGGCGGTCACGATGTCGGCGGCCGCGCCCGCCGCCACACGGGCGATCTCGACGGCCGGGGGCGGCGCCTTCTCCTCGACCGCCTCGTCCGCGCCACAGCCGGTCAGGGCCAGCACCGCCAGGATCGCCGCCGAATGACGCAACATCGTAACCCCCGCAGGATCGCCTATCGCCGATCACCTATCACTGATAGATAGCTCAGTCTTGCGCCGCCGCAAACGGGGATTACACAGGAAATCGATGAAGCCGCCCGTCCACCGTTCGCCACGCAAGGCCAAGGGCTTCGGCGCCGAACGCCGGGAAGAGATCCTGGCGGCGGCGCTTCGCCTGTTCGGCGAGCGGGGCGTGCACTCGGTCTCCACCCGGCAGATCGCGGCGGCGGCGGGCATCTCGCAGCCGACCCTCTACGCCTATTTCGCCACGCGCGACGACATCGCGGTGGAACTGGCCGTCCGCGCCTTCGCCCAACTGCGCGAGCGGACGATGGCGGCGGCCGCCGCGACGCTGGACGAGGGCGACCTGCTGGACGTCCTGACGCGGGTCTACATCGACTTCGGGCTCGAGAACCCGGACGCCTACCGCGTCGCCTTCATGATCGAGCACGACAAGGGCGTCTCGTCCATCGCCGACCGCTCGCTGGCGGCGGGGCTGGAGGCGTTCGGTGCGTACGTGGAGGCGGTCCAGCGCCTGCACGCCAAGGGCCGCGCCACCGACGACGATCCCCAGCGCCTGACCCAGAACCTGTGGGCCATGTCGCACGGCCTCGTCTCCCTGCTGATCGCCCGCCCGACCTTCCCGTGGGTGGAGCGCGAGGGCCTGATCGCCGCCCACGTGGCGCTGCTGCGGCGCGCGGCGCTGAAGGAATAAAGAAGGGGCGGCGGATCGCTCCGCCGCCCCAGGCTTCCGATTGGTCGGGGACCGGAAGCGTCGTTAGAAGTCCTTGCGGATCGAGAAGCCGATCAGCCGCGGGTCCAGCGTGAAGACGTTGGTGGTCAGCGCCGTGTCGTCCGAGTTCAGGAAGGCGTCGGTGATGGGCGT